>NZ_CP015125.1:1807500-2550722 GCF_001653755.1 Dokdonia donghaensis DSW-1
TGAGTAATGTAGGGGCGGCCTTATTATCTATTCCTTCTTTACGGTTATAAAATACAGATATCTTTGTGCGGGAGTGATGGGTGTATATATTGGAGCGATCTAAATTTAATGCTGTATTAAATCGAGCATTATCTTTTATAGTTTATAAATCTCAAATTAGTTGTTTACCATTCTTATGTATCCTGTACTACATAGAGTTATAGGTCGCTTATAGAGCTATCCAAACGATATAAATATTAGAATGTTTGTAACCAGCTGCTATGAAGGAGAAGCGCTACTAAAGAATTATTTATTAAGAGATATCAATATACTCACTCTGAATTCTAATCTTAAAAGTATAGGGTATATATGCGACTGAAATTACAACTAGTCTTTTATAAAGTCTTGATATTCTAGATAGAATAGCTCCAGTTTTGACATATACTCATATAAAAAGTCAAAAACTTTTGGCCAGTCATTTTTATTATTGATTTTCACTCCTTCAAGTCTTATGTAAACTCTAGAGATGACCTTTCCACTATCAAGAAGATATTCATCATCAAAAATAAGATTAGGAGACACTTCTTCCAGTAGTAAAGATTTTAGACTTAGAAGTTTTTCGTAATAGTATGCCTTATCAATTTCGTCATTAGATTCAGAATCTATAGCCACCAAGGCATAGCCATTAGTAAAATCAAATTTTAAGGTTACGTCTTTTAATCCTGTGTTATAAAGTAGCCATTTACGGGGATATCTTTTTGCAAAGAAAATCCAAAACTGCTTCCGTACTTTTTTAGCTTCTTCTTTAGAGTACATAACTATAAGAAATATGCGATAATTATACCTATTAAAATTACACCAAGTTTTGTTGCGTTAAACTGATGATTTTTTGAAGATTCAAAAAGTATGGTTGTTGACACGTGTAATAAGACTCCTACCACTAAGGCATTTACTTCGCTACTGTAAGTCTCCAGAAGTGATGACTGTGTCTTTAAGAATGCTCCTAGCGGTGTCATACAAGCAAATATGATTAGAAAAATGCTTGTTTGTATGGTAGACATTTTTGAGTTTAATAAAAAAGCAGATAAAATAACTGCAATGGGAATTTTATGAACTATAACTCCATATAGTAAATCTTGATTTTCGGCAAGTGGGAAACCCTCTATAAGAGAGTGTAAGCAAAGACTTATAAATAATAATATAGGAAACGTTCCTTCATCTTTATGGTGAACGTGACCGTGCTCTGCCCCTTTAGACCCAAATTCTAAGATGATCTGAATAAGTAAGCCTAGCATTATAAAAATCCCAATGTTAGAATTATTACTACTGTATACTTCAGGCAAAAATTCAAATATGACTACTGAAAGTAAAAAAGCTCCACTAAAAGAAAGTAAAAGCTTAATCCCATTATTTACAGCTGGCTTAAAAATAACTGCAAATGTGAGTCCTATTAAGACGGCTATGATGGGAAGAATAATTGCAAGCAAATGGAATGTAATTTTGGGTCGTTAAGGCGGTAAAATTAACGTATTTTTGCGGCATATGAGTAAGAGTAGTGAAAACTTTAAGATGGTGGCCAAAACGTTTTTTGGCTTTGAAAAAATTCTAGCAGAAGAGCTTAGAAACTTAGGCGCTGGTAATGTAGAAATAGGGACGCGTAATGTCTCTTTTGAAGGTGATAAGGGGTTTATGTACAAAGCAAATTTGTGCTGTCGTACCGCTATTAAAATTTTAAAACCCATTGCCGAGTTTAGGGTGATGAATGAGGATGATCTCTATAGACGTATGCAACGCATAAACTGGAGGAAATATCTAGATGTAAAGAAGACCTTTGCGATTAATGCAACTGTAAGCGGTACTACATTTACACACTCGCAGTATGTCGCCTTTAAAACTAAAGATGCTATTGTAGACAAATTTAGAAAAGAAGAAAACGTACGTCCTAGTGTTGATACTAAGCATCCAGATCTTAGACTCAACGTTCATATACAAGACAACTGGTGTACATTGTCACTAGATAGTAGTGGGGCATCATTACACCACCGTGGTTACAGAACTGCGACAAACATAGCACCTATTAACGAGGCACTGGCTGCGGGCTTAATTATAATGAGTGGCTGGCACGGTCAGTCAGATTTTCTTGATCCTATGTGTGGGTCTGGTACAATGTGTATAGAGGCTGCAATGATAGCCTGTAATGTGCCTGCCAACTTAAATAGAAAAGAATTTGCTTTCGAAAAATGGGGAGATTGGGATGTAGACCTGTATGAACTCATTGAGGCATCTGCTCTTAAACGTGTTAAAGATTTTAGATACACGATTACTGGTTATGATAAAGCACCATCTGCCGTAGAGAAGGCTCGCGAAAATGTAAAAAACGCCCAGCTTTCAGATTTTATCACCATCAGTGAGAAGAACTTTTTTGAAACTAAAAAACAAGGTAATGACTTCTTACAAATGGTGTTTAACCCACCTTATGGTGAGCGTTTACCTATAGAGATGGAAGCGTTTTACAAAGCGATAGGTGATACACTTAAAGGTGGTTATCCTGGATCTCACGCCTGGATGATTACTTCTAATATGGAGTCGCTTAAGCACGTGGGGCTAAGACCTAGTAGAAAAATCAAGTGTTTTAATGGTAGTTTAGAAAGTCGTCTGGTTAAATATGAGATGTACGAGGGAAGTAAGAAGGCTAAGTACCAAGATGATAATGAATAGTTGTACGCTTTCGCGAAAGCGTAATTAACCCTGTTATTTTTTGAAAATAGGGATGAGATATGAAAGTGTATATCCATAACCCACACCTACCGTAGAGTCTTCCGTAACTTTACCGAAGCCTGGAATATAAAGATTTGCATATCCATCTGGATCTTTTGTTGTGATAGATCTCTTAATCTGAACATTAACACCTAGGTAGATATTACTGAAAAGTTCTACTTCTAAACCTAATTTAAGCTCTAGCCAAGTAGCATTGAGTCCAGAAAAATCTTGAGAGTCTACTCTTGTATCATCACCAAAAAGGGGATTTGTAGTGTATATGGTATAGCTGTCTAGCTCTTGACTAAAACTAGAGAAACCAGCACGTACACCTGCATAGATTAGGTTATTCATTCCAAACCAGTTCTCATAAGCATTGTAATTAAAACCGGCTTTTACGTAACTACCTTTTGTAGTATTCTCAATATTGGGTAGATCTGTTACTTTGGTTTCGTTACCTAACTCTGCGGCTAGATAGTAGTTTTTCTTTATTCTAAAATCGCCTACTACTTCAAAGCCTGTGTAGTTGTCATCAAGAAAAGATCGTACAGGTTTTGATAAATCTATACCTACTCTGAGGCCGTAGTAATCTGTAGGGTCTTTTGTTACTGTGTCAATTGCTATAGCTTCTTCTCCTATATCTTGAGCACTAACACCAGCAGATATAATTGTAAAAAGTAGGCTAGTGAAAAATACTAATGTGTGCTTCAACTTGATCATTTACCGTTGGGTTTTCTATTATAATATTCTGTATCCAAGAGCCATCATCTTGAGGAACTAGTTCTGCCAGTAACTCGTCATATATCACTCTAAAGCCGCAAGCCTTGCTTACATACTCCTCATCGCGTATATAGGTAAACACTAGGTCATCTACATTTATAGGCTCGTCATCTTCTTCTTGAGAGTTTATTATAAATGAGTAGGTTGTAACATCTTCTATAGTGCGTAGAGGGATAGCAATACTGTCTGTGCCTGCACTCACTGTAAAGCCTGTATCTTCTGGAATAGATCCTTCTGCTATGATAGCAAGATTATTAGGAGCTTTTGAGTCTGAAGGGCTGTCTGCATCGTAAAACTTTATAATAAGCAGTGGGGTAGTGGGTGTAGTCTCTGCACAAATGTCATCACGCTCGCAGGCGCTTTGCCCAAAGCATATAATGAGTAACAGTATATAAAAGAATTTTTTCATTATGATCTTTTCTCTAAAAGTACAACATTCTCTACGTGATGAGTTTGAGGAAACATATCTACAGGTTGTACCTTAGTTACCTTATACACGTCATCTAGTAACGCAAGATCTCTTGCTTGTGTTGCACTATTACAGCTTACATATACAATTTTTTGAGGTGAGATATTTAATATCTGGTCTACAACGTCTTTGTGCATACCATCCCTAGGTGGATCTGTTATTATAATATCTGGCTCACCGTGTGTGGCAATAAACTCTGAGTTAAAAACCTTCTTCATATCTCCTACAAAGAACTCAGCATTTTCTATACCATTGAGTTTTGCATTTTCCTTTGCAGCAGTGATAGCATCTGGTACAGCCTCTACACCTATCACTTTTTTAGCTTTTTTTGCAACAAACTGTGCGATAGTTCCTGTACCTGTATATAAGTCATATACAAGCTCATTACCTGTAAGACCAGCAAAGTCTCTTGTGATTTTATATAACTCGTATGCTTGCTCTGAGTTAGTCTGGTAAAAGGACTTAGCATTGATTTTAAACCTAAGGCCTTCCATCTCTTCAAAGATGTGATCACGCCCTGCATAACAAATTACCTCCTGATCATAAATGGTGTCATTGCCCTTACCATTAATTACATATAGTAAAGATGTAACCTCTGTAAAGGTGTCTTTTATGTAGTTGAGAAGTAGTTCTCTTTTCTGTACATCTTCCTTATAAAACTGTACGAGTACCATAAGCTCTCCAGTAGTAGAGGTGCGTATCATAAGCGTGCGTAAAAGCCCTTCTTGATTTCTGGCATTGTAAAAAGCCATATCATTTGCGGTAGCAAATTCTTTTATACCATTACGTATAGTATTACTAGGGTCGCGCTGTAGGTGACATTTTTCAATATCAAGTATCTTATCCCACATACCTGCAATATGAAAACCAAGGGCGTTGCGATCTTCTATCACCTCGCCACTTTTTATTTGCTCTAGTGTGAGCCATTTTGAGTCAGAAAATCCAAACTCCATTTTATTTCTATAGAAGTACTGCTCTTTGCTTCCGGCAATAGGAGTAACTTCTGGTAATTCAATTTTTCCTAGGCGGGTTAGATTATTTACTACCTCTTGCTGTTTGTACTCAAGCTGGTACTTATAATCCATATGCTGCCACTTGCAACCACCACAAAACTCAAAGTGCTGGCATTGTGGTTCTGTACGCTTTCGCGAAAGCGTAACCACCTCTGTTGCAGTACCCTCATAGTAGGCTTTACGTTTTTTTGTAGTCTGTACGTGTACCACATCTCCTGGTACAGCGTTGTTTATAAATAACACCTTACCATCTGGTGCGTGACCTATGGCTTTACCTTTTGCGCCGGCATCTGTTACGGCTATATTTTCAAAAATCTTACGATTAGTTTTACGTCTACCCATAGTGGCAAAAGTAGGATTTATATTAAAGCTATTTTCCGAAAATTATAAGAGATTATTAATAGTTTGTAAAGTATGACGCTTCTTGTGTTTTGTAATCACTACAGCATAAAAAAAGGCTACTATAAAAATATAGTAGCCTAATTATTGAGGGAATTATTTATGAGGTGTTAGTCCACCTTATTGTTAAATTTATGTAAGATTTTTTTCATTTGCTCACCTGCAGCTTCTCTACCTCCTAGACCAAAGCTCAGTACTACCGTAAGTGCAATAGTACCAAGTGTAAGACCAAAGGCAAGGTTGATAATCTCATCTGCGATGCCCATTGTGCTTAAGCCTATGGCAAGGAAGATTGCGATAATAGCCATACGAACGATAGAGGCTAAGAAAGCGTTTTCTTTGGCAGCCATATTTTTATATACGATACCTGCAATCAAGTTACCAATCACTAGAATGACAAGGCCAAATAATATTTTACCACCATATACATTTATCGTTGCAAAGATTTCTGAAAGTTGTTTGAACTCTAACTTTTCTATAGCCGTAGTGATACCAAAAAGGAGGATAAAAAAGTATACAATGTTACCTATAAGGTTTACCACATTTGTGTTACCCGTCATTTTATCAAGTTGCATTTTTTGAAGCGTAGCATTCATATTCATCCCGTTAAGAAGATCTTTTACAAGACCACTTAAGAAACGAGCACCTATTGTAAAGGCAAGAAGGATTATTGCTGCAACAGCTATTTTTGGTATAGCAGCCATAAAGCTAGATAGCATTGTAGTTGCCGGTATAGAGATAGAGTCCATCTCTAGTATATTAAGTGCTACAATAAGTAATGGTATAAATACAAAAATGAAAACTACCTTCTTAAGGATGTTTACAACATCAATTTTAGTAGAGATTTTTAATTTAGGCAGTGATTTACGTATGGTGTCTCCAGACATTCCTACAAACTCTGCAACGATTGTTGCCAGCATATACCCTATGTATGTTACAAGACCAGCACCTACTATACGAGGTATGAAGCCTAGAAAATCATCTAGCATATTTTTAAGTGGGTCTAGGGCAGAGGTAAGACCTAAACGACCTAGCACAAGTGTAAAAACAAATATCATTACAAGTAAGTAAACTAGTTTTGATATAAATTTTGATAAAGTGATGGTGTCACTTTTTAATTTCTCATCAAGACCACTCTTTTTAATGATCTTTGCAGTTAATTTTTTGAGTAGCTTTGCTATAAATATACCTACTATAAGAAGTAGTATAGCTACAAGTGCGTTGATTAAGTAATCACCACTACTTAAGTTTCTTAGTAAATCGTTGAGATAGTCCATTTTGATTAATTATTTTAGTTTACTCAAATGTACTTCGATTACTTAGGGTGCTATTTTATTTCTAGAAGCATCAAGGCGTTAAAGATGAAATGCATATAAAACACGACATAATACACAGTTGTACTATGTTTTATGAGGTTGATTTCTCTCCTCTGACATAATTGTTAAGAATTAGGAATTGTAAATTATAGAATAAAAAAACTTACACATTATGGCCACTGTTGATCAACTTACATCACAACAGGCAATCGCTCTGGAAGACAAGTACGGAGCACACAACTACCACCCGCTTCCAGTTGTACTTTCAAAGGGAGAAGGCGTTTACGTCTGGGACGTAGAAGGAAAAAAATACTTTGATTTTTTATCTGCATATTCGGCAGTAAATCAAGGTCATTGTCATCCTAAAATTGTAGGAGCAATGACAAGTCAAGCACAAACACTTACACTTACGTCAAGAGCATTCTATAACGATATGCTAGGCAAGTTTGAGAAGTATGCTACAGAGACTTTTAACTATGACAAGCTCTTACCTATGAACACAGGTGCAGAGGCAGTAGAGACAGCTCTTAAGCTTTGTAGAAAGTGGGCTTATGAGGTAAAAGGGATAGACGAGAACGAGGCAGAGATTATAGTATGTGAGAACAACTTTCACGGGAGAACTACCACCATCATCTCATTTTCTAACGACCCTGTGGCTCGTAAAAACTTTGGTCCTTACACAAAAGGATTTATTAAAATAGAGTATGATAATCTTAAAGCCCTAGAAGAAGCATTTAACAGCAGTTCTAATATAGCAGGTTTTCTAGTAGAGCCTATACAAGGAGAAGCAGGTGTATATGTACCTAGTGAGGGTTACCTAGCAGCGGCAAAAGAACTGTGTAAAAAACATAATGTACTTTTCATAGCAGACGAGGTGCAGACAGGTATAGCAAGAACAGGACGTTTACTTGCTACCTGTGGTAACTGCGATTGTGTAGATAAGCACTGTTCTGGTACACCAGAGGTAAAAGCAGATATCTTAATACTAGGTAAAGCCTTATCTGGAGGTGCATATCCAGTATCTGTAGTACTAGCAAATGATGATATTATGGGTGTAATAAAGCCTGGTAATCACGGTAGTACCTTTGGAGGAAATCCGGTTGCAGCGGCTATTGGTATTGCAGCACTTGAGGTTATTAAAGATGAAGAGCTTGCAGATAATGCACAAGAGCTAGGTGAACTCTTTAGAGCAGAGCTTGCAAAATTTATTGAGACCAGCTCTATTGTAAATGGTGTACGTGGTAAAGGATTACTTAACGCTATCCTTATTAACGATACAGAAGATAGCTCTACTGCGTGGGATATTTGTATCGCTTTACGTGATAATGGATTACTAGCAAAACCTACACACGGTAATATCATACGTTTTGCACCACCGCTTGTAATGACTAAAGAGCAATTACTAGAGTGTGTTGCGATTATTACAAAAACGCTTAAGCAATTTGAGAAGTAATAACTCTTAATGATATAAAGTAAAAAAGCCGCTTCAGTAATGAAGCGGCTTTTTATATAATTAGGATTTCTTATTAGTAAGAACCTCCCATTTGCTCTAGTTGCTGTTGTTGCCATTCTTCCATTCCAGCATATCCTCCAAAGGCGATTAACATACCTATAAAAGCTAATACCATTAAGGCACCTAGTACAAGACCTATGATAGCAATGATTCTTGCTGTTTTTAACTGGCCATAGTTTTCATAAAGCTCTGGATCTTCGGCGGCTGTTTTCTTGTCTTTGTTTGCTAGAAATAATGCAATACCAGAAAGCACTACTCCCCCAAAACCTGATGTAAAACAGCAAGCTATAAAAGAGATAATCCCTAGTACAAGAGATATCGTTACATTAGGTAATTTTTGTTTTTCCATTGTTGAGTGGTTAATTAGTTAGTTGTCATTTTTATAATGTAGCTCACGATAATCGTAGCGACCGTTAATATAGCTAAAATTATGATACTCTTATTAGCATATTTAAAACTAATAAATTGATTAAGTATGAGAAGTGAAAATAATAACACAAGCGGATAAATAGCGGGATACATAAAAAACGCTTCTACAAACTCACCTCTTAGTATCAAAGCAATAGATCGCTGTATGCCGCACCCCATACACTCAAAACCGAGGTATTTTTTATTCATACAGGGTAGCATATATTCTTCCATTGCAGTATTTTCTTTAAAATGGCATTGTAACCATTTACAATAGTCTCAAATTTAATAACAAAAAGAGAGCATAAGGTTTAATCTGTTATAAAATCTTTCAAATTTATACTATAAATACTCCCATAGTTATGATGAAACACTTAATTAGTTTTTCCTTACAATGCTTATTTTTACCTATAAGTTTAATACTTCTTTGTTATGGTAAAAGGAACACGGGTACAAGCACTAGATGACGATTTTGAAGGTCTGGTAGTAGAGACGGTAGATGGGGAGATACTTGTAGAAGATAGTGATGGGTTTATTTTACGATTTCGCGAAAGCGAACTCATACCCATTATAGATGATAGACTTAACAGCGATCTTGCTTATGTACCAGATAGTGTAATCTCTGAAAAAGAGCAGCCTAAAAGACGACAAGCCCCAAAAGTCTCTGCAAAAGAGCGCAATGCTCCTATGTTTGAGGTAGATCTACACATTAATAAACTTGTAAAATCTAAGCGCGGTATGAGCAATTATGAGATACTCACCCTACAGCTTGATACAGCAAGAGGTCAACTAGATTTTGCCATACGAAAGCGCATCCCAAAAATGGTTTTTATACACGGAGTAGGCGAGGGCGTACTGCGAGAGGAGCTCTATACTTTACTACGTAGGTATGACGGTATTAAGTTTTATGATGCAGATTTTCAAAAATACGGGGCAGGAGCAACCGAGGTCTACCTGTACCAAAACGCCACTACTCGATAAAATCTGGCTTTTCTGTTATCACAACGTCTGGTGATGTATATAGACCAAAATTTTGAGTAGACTCATCACGTTGCTCATCCTGATTTGCAGGATTTACATACACAAGTAACCTTGTAAATATAGAAATCTGAAAGTCTGTAATCACATACTCGTTATCACGATACTCATCTACAATAGTTTCTACTGCAATAAGAGGATTTAAGTAATCATCTGTAGTGGGCTCATCAGGATTTGAGTTATCATTTGCTGGGTTGAGATCCATATTTGCATCTTCGTTGCGTGTGAGCACTCCATCACCATCATCATCTGGATCAAGGTAATCAGGTATACTATCGCCATCTGAATCTCTAGAGAGCATTGTATCTATGGCCGTACCATCTTCATTAAGAACCACACCTTCTAGTGCGGTAGGTACATTATCACCATCATCATCAGAGTCCAAAATGTCTGGTATGCCATCTTCATCAGTATCCTTAAGGTCTGCAGTGCCCGCTACTCCTTCTGGGTCTTCTATCTCAGAAGCTATACCATCTTGATCAGTTTCGGTCCCTGCTCTTGTAATGAGCACTTCTCCCTCTGTACTTATAAACTCCTCTGCCACTACTGGCGTAGCAGGAGGTATAAGACTACAAAAGTAATCGCTGGTTACTGCCTCGTCAAAACGTCTGTATGAAACTTGGTCATCACCAGAGAGTGTTATGTCATCAAGTTCATCTGTTCCTCCAAAAATATCTTGAGTGGTTGAAAACTGTAGTGCTAGCGTCTCGTTAGTACTCGTGTTAATTTTATAAAACACATACTCGCTATCTGTACAAAGTTCTAGCTCAAGATCATCAAAATCTATCTCTGTGACTATAAGATCACCATCGTCACACGAGGTAGCGATAAAAGAAAGGATAACTAAGGCTAGAAGCTTTTTCATATAAATTATGTTTATGACAAAAATAGGGTAAAGAGATGTAATTACGCTTTCGCGAAAAAAGTTATTTAAACAGCATTAACACCCTGCACTTACTAGTTACAATGTGCCCTATCGGTACAACCTTGCTCATCATATAGAAACGCTAAAGTGTAAGAGCTGTCGGGATATTTTAGTTATTTTTGTAGACTAATCCCCTAAGGAATAACGTTTATGTCTCAGGTTTATTTTGATAATGCTGCAACCACTCAAATACGTCAAGAAGTATTAGAACGTATGATGGAGGTTATGAGAGAGGTGCCTGGTAATCCATCTTCTACACACGCCGTAGGTCGCACGGCAAAAAGTCACGTAGAAAGCGCACGTAAAACCATTGCAAAGATTCTTAATGTTACTGCGGGAGAGATTATTTTTACATCTGGTGGTACAGAGGCAGATAATCTTGTCATAAATAGTGCTGCTCGAGACTTAGGAGTACAACGCATTATTACCTCACGTATAGAACATCACGCAGTATTACACGCCGCAGAAGAAGCGGCAAAAACCTATAACATTTTACTAGAGTACGTTCCCTTAAAAGGTTGTGGCACTCCAGACGAAAAAAAGCTAGAAGAAATGCTCGCTTCAAGTGATGTAAAAACATTGGTAAGCCTTATGCACGTTAATAACGAGGTAGGTAATATGATAGACATAAAAGCAATTGCGACTATGTGTAAATCATATGGAGCGCTTGTACACTCAGATATGGTGCAAAGCATTGGCCATTATGCTATAGACCTTCAGGAGGTTCCTGTAGATTTTGTGGCGGCTGCTGGACATAAATTTCACGGTCCAAAAGGTGTAGGATTTGCATTTATAAGAAAAAATAGTGGTCTTAAACCACTTATCTTTGGTGGTTCACAAGAGCGTGGTTTACGAGCTGGTACAGAGGGTGTACATAATATTGCAGGACTTGAGACAGCAATGCAATGTGCGTATACTCATCTTGAAGAAGAGAGTAATTATGTGAAGGAGCTAAAAACCTATTTCGCCGAAAGGCTTAAAAAAGAAATTCCTAGTGTAAAACTTAATGGAAATTGTAGCAATCCAGAAAAAAGCACATACACCTTACTTAACGTATGCTTACCTATTGCTGCAGAAAAGGCACTATTGCTTCTTTTTCAACTAGATATGAAAGGTATTGCTTGCTCTAAAGGAAGCGCTTGCCAGAGTGGGAGTGATAAGGGCTCTCACGTACTTCAAGAAATCTTATCTGAAGATGATCTTAAAAAACCTAGCGTGCGTTTTTCTTTCTCAAAGTATAATACTAAAGAGGAGGTAGACTACGTGATAAGTGTTCTTAAAGAGTTTCTAGAAGGTGTACCTGCGTAGTCTAGAACTTAGCAGATACTCGTATATTAAAAACTCTAGGAGATAAAAAGTTAGGAATTGCAAACTGCTGTTGTGTGCTGGCGTCTCTTACAAAGGTGTTTGTAATCGAGTTCTGTCTATCAAATATGTTATAGATTTCAAAACCAGCCGTAAGATCCTTGAAGACGTGCAGCCAGTGACCCTTTGGGAATGGTTTTGATGCATCTGTAAAGACATAGTTTATACCTGCATCTGCTCTAAAATAGTCTCTCAGCCTAGGTAATTCTGAAAACACATAAGGATCTGCATAACTAGGTGATCCTCCTGGTAGGCCTGTCTGGTATACCATATTAATGTAAAGTTTCAAACTAGGAATATTAGGCGCATAGTCTTGAAATAGAAAAGCAACCTTTAGTCGTTGATCTGTAGGTCTAGGGATATACCCTTGGTTATCTATGTTTTCTTCTGTGCGTAGCACACCTAGACTTATCCAGCTTTGTGTGCCTGGTACAAACTCACCATTTAGTCTTGTATCTATACCATAAGCTCTTGCTGTGGCATTATTTGTAGCTCTGTAACGTATGCGTACATTTTCTAAGGTATATGGATTTACATCTGTAAGACCTTTATAATATGCTTCTGTCACTAGTTTAAAAGGACGTTCCCAAAGATTAAAACTCCAGTCGTGACCAGCTACAAGATGAAAAGACTTTTGTGCTTTTACATCTGGTCGTACCTGTCCCAGTGAGTCTCTCAACTCTCTATATAAAGGAGGTTGTGCATAGAGACCTCCAGATAATCTAAAAATCATATCTGAGTTGCCACCAGGTTTTAAACTAAGTTGTGCTCTCGGGCTTACTACGGTTTGTGTTGTACTCTCAATGTTATCTCCACTTACCGTCCACTGTTGTGCTCGTACTCCAGCATTTATCCAGAGCTCGTTATTTCCTATCTCGGTACGTTTGCTGTATTGTCCGTAAGCAGAGAGTCTATTAATCTGCACATTATTACGGGCACGTATGTTTGTAAAGGGCTCAAGAGGCGCATCAAATGCCGCATAAGGTTGCTCATTTGTGAAATCTCCTATAGGTGGTCTTATAGAAAATCCAGCAGAGTCTATAACCTCATATTCTTCTAGTCTATCACGTATATCTTCACGAGTATATTTTATACCCCAATCTATCTGGTCTGTATCTTTTAGATACGTTCCTTTATGCTCTACATTTATAAAAAGTGCGTCTAGATCATTACGAGCGTGTGTGAGTTGTGAGCCTATACCTTGTGTAAACTCTACATCACCTAGGTCTTCATCACCTATGTTAGTATTAGGTCTTCCTAAACGATAGTCTGCAAAAATATCAAAGTACTCTTGCTCTTGTGTGTGATATGCAGATCCTAAAACTTTGAGTGTGGTATGCTCATTAAGTTGGTAAGTACCTTTTAAGGCTCCAAAGTAAGTCTCATACTTATCTTCTTCTTGTCCTTCATAAAAAACAATGAGCGCTAGTGGGTCAGCAAGGCTACCAAAATTGGTTTGCCTTGTAAGTGGCTCATAGTCATACTTATTTATGGTTATGTTTCCTAAAAAGTCTAGTTGAAATTTATTTGTAAACTTATATGTAAGTAATGACTGAGCGTCAAAAAAACGTGGTTTAAAGTTAGTTTCTGTTTGTTTTGCATTTACTAGAAGGCTATTATCGCGGTATCGTACACCTGCAAGTGCTGTAAATCTCCCATCTTTAGAAATTCCTTCACCAGAAATACTACCGCCTAGAAGACTAGCATCTATACTGGCTGCAAAGTCTGTAGGTCTTCTGTAAGTAATGTCAAGCACAGAAGATAGCTTGTCTCCATATTTTGCTTGAAAGCCTCCAGCACTAAATGCCACATTTTGAACCAGATCACTGTTTACAAAACTCAACCCTTCTTGCTGTCCAGAGCGTACTAAAAATGGACGGTAAACTTCTATCTCATTAATGTATACTAGGTTCTCGTCAAAGTTGCCACCTCGCACAGCATATTGAGTACTTAGCTCATTGTTATTACTCACTCCTGGTAATGACTTGAGAAGATTTTCTACTCCGGCATTTGCACCCGGTGTCTTGCGTATAGTCTCTGGAGCTATAGTAGTTACACCCTCTACACGCTGCCTAGTAGTAGCCGTAATAATAACAGTACCTAGTTGTTCAATATCGGTTTTTAATACTGGGTTAAACTCAATATCGGCGTTTGCTTTAAGGTTGAAGGTTTGTGTTATCTTTTTAAAACCTACATAGGTATAAGATATTGCGATGTCTTCATTTGCAGGAATCACTATCACATAAAAACCATTATCATTTGTAACAGTACCATCTCCCATAAACGCAACCGAAGCTCCCGGTACAGGTGTGTTTTTATCATCTAGTATGATGCCTCTTATAGTTGCCGTTTGGGCAAGACCTAGAGTTGTAAAACATAAAAGTAGGATGAGTAGGAGGTAGTTATTTTTCAATGGATGGTTTTCTAAAGAATGTAGTTTCAAATGTAGTACTATTTCCCACATTATCAGTCACGATAAGTTTGAGTTCGTTCTTAGTATCTGTAACGGCATTATCGTTAAAATCGTGTGTAAGTGTTTTGGTTTTTGGCTCATACTCAAGTAAGATAAACTTACCATTTACAGTAGCACGGTATCCCTTTATACCACTTGCCAGGTCTTTTATCTCAAATTTAAGGTAGCGATATTTTGACATCCATTTACCTTTTGTAAAATTGCTCGCCTTTACCACCGGCGGGTCTGTGTCTTTTGCAATTGTATATTCTCCTAGGGTACGTGTGTTAATTTGTAGTTTATTATCCTTAATACGAGTGTTGCTGTAATACACATCACCTTTGTAGTTTATTCTACCTAGATATAACTTATCGCGATCTGCATCATTATAACCAGATAGGTCATATGAGATACTTATGTTTTTATGTACAGGTAGTACATCCTTGTGTAAAGTGAGTTTGTCACCCTCTGCTTTGAGATTTAAAGAGTAGTCATCATAAAATGCTCCTTTAGGAATATATACCTCAAATTTTCCTTCATTAAAATTGTATCCTTGGTCACTATATACAAAGTCTTTACCCTCTGTATTTGTTCTTGGTGAGCTTAGGCTATCTTTTTTACCACTTATAGGTATGTTTATGGTCACTTCGTTGTGAGCATAATCTTTTACTTTAATTTGGTATTGGTAAGCAAGACTATCTTCTATTGTGAGTATACCGTTATCAACCTGCTTAGTGTATATACTAAGCGGATTGTTTCTCTCTATAAACAATTTCTGTACGCGCTTTCTTTTGTCTTTATATAACCCATAATCTATCATTCGGTTGAGATACCTTGTTTCGGCAAAGGAGAATTTATCCATTTTTACCTCAAAATTAGTCTCACCATTTATAGAGGTCGTGATGGTATAGATACCATTCTTATTATTTGCTAGGTCTTGCTGGTCTATGGTACCTATCGCAAAACCTATAGCTCCTATGGCCTTTATATTTTCTGCTTGGTAACTCCCGTCTGCCTTTTGAGTGAGGCGCACATCTATAGCTTCGGTTCCTTTATTGATGGTTGATTGATCACCTATAGGGTATGCACGTAAGTGATTTATAGTAGGCTTTCTAGTGTCTTTTGCAGTAAGTCCAAATAAGAAAGGATTCATAGGTCTTGCATTACCATCACGTATTTCAAAATGTAGGTGAGGGCCGCCACTACTTCCTGTGTTACCGCTATATGCAAGTATCTCTCCTTGATCTATGGTGAGCTCTCCTTTTTTAGGAAATAGCTCAATTTCATAAGACTGTTTTTTGTATTGTGCTCGTTTTATATAAGCTTCTACCTCTGGACAAAATTTCTGTAAGTGTCCATACACGGTGGTATAACCATTAGGGTGAGCCACATAAATAGCTTTCCCATAACCGTAGTGAGATATTTTTATGCGTGTGATACTACCTTCGGCAGCTGCATAAACGGGTAAGCCAGTTCTGCGCTGTGTTTTTAAATCAAGCCCACTATGAAAATGGTTGCTACGTAGCTCTCCAAAACTTCCAGCAAGTACAAGCTCGCCATCTAGCGGATTTACAAAGTAATTTTCAGGAATTTCATTTTGAGAATATATTAATCCAGTTATCAGGACTAGCGCAAATGATAATAGCAATCTTTTAGACATAGGTACTAAAGTAAGTAATAGCTTTGTATAATTAAAAATGACGGTGGTGATAAGTCCGCTTTCGCGAAAGCGCAACACTATTCCTCAATAACTAAGCTCGCCGAAAACTCTTGCGATAATGAGAAATACCCTAGAATAAACGCATCTGGTCTGTTTAAATTATCAAACTGATCTATATTATCTATGTCAGTAATATTAAGAAAATTACCTCTTACCGTGGCAGTAGGTGTCTGGAAGGGACCGTTTTCTCCTTGCTGACTTTGTTCTAGAAGTCCATTCATATAGTCATAAAACTGCTCATCTGCCCCTAGAATGCTTATATCTATAGTGTCTCCAGGGTTGAGAGGAGTATCATCTGAGTCATAAAAATAGGAGAACTCAAATTGTTGCCCCTGGTAAAAGCGGTCTTCTGTAGGGAGATATTCATTAAAGTCTAGATCTATCACATAATAGTTATCATCATCTGGAATATCTGTAAAGGCGATAGTAACCTCCTTATCATCTGGGTCAAAAAGCTCACCATCGCCTTGCTCTACCGTATCTATAGGTACAGAGGGAGCGAAGGTTGTTCTAGCAAAATAGTCTTGATCTTGATACGTTACAAATATTAAGTACTCAGAATCACTAGTGAGCCAGCTTGTTACTATTTTGTTATCTGCTACGGGAGAGACTGTGGTAGCAAAGGGTCTGTAAACACCAGGTTCACCTGGTACAGCCTCATAGGGTACAAAACCAGACTCGTCTGCTTTTTGAATAAACATACTTTCTACTTCTGCCGGTTGTATCTCACCAAAAAACGATGAAGATAGGGAGACTTTAATGTTTGCCGCTGTTAATTGCTGCGTAGTATCTATTCGTATAAGGGCATCTACAATAAGGCGAGGATCTTCATCATTAAGATCTACATCTATTACATCTTCACACGATGTAAATACTAGTAGTAATGCTATAAGGAGTGTTATATATCTCATCTCTTACTAAAATTTAAAATTATAGGTAACCGCAGGAATGATTCCAAAAATGGCTGTTCTTACTGCCTCGTTATTACCAGTGTCTGCGTTTTGTCTAAAGTTTATAGAGGCGGCATTTCGACGGTTATAGGCATTATAAATACTAAAAACCCACTCTGACTGCCACGATCTGTTCTTATTTTTTTCTGGGGTAAGTGTCGCGCTTAAGTCTAGTCTATGGTAATTAGGTAATCGTTGCTCGTTACGAGGACCGTAAGTAGGGATAACTATACCTTGAAACTCAAATTGACCCACAGGGAAGTTAGTAGGCTGTCCAGTTTGGAATAAAAAGTTACTACCAAATTTCCACTTGTCATTAAGCTCATAATTGAGATTCATAGAGATGTCGTGAGTTTTATTATAAGGCGTGTTATACCACTGTCCGCGGTTTATGCCTAGCTCCTCTGGTGTTCTTCCTGGTGTGCGTTGTTCAGATTTTGATAAGGTATAAGCTAGAAAACCTTTAAATTTTCCATCATTTTTACGTAGTAAAAACTCAAGACCATAGGCTCTAGCCTCACCTTGTAAAATAACTTGCTCTATGGCTTCATTTGCAATAAGCTGGGCTCCATCTATGTAGTCTATACGGCCATCTATGTCTTTATAAAAAGCTTCGGTTTCTATAGTGTACTCGCTGTTTCCTATCTCAAGATTTTTAAAATAACCTATGGCATATTGATCTAGTTGTTGTGGTGCTGCATACTGGCCACTGGGTGTCCAGATGTCAAGCGGAGTAGGGGAGCTTGTGTTAGATAATAAATGTAAATATTGTACTAGTCTCGTGTAACTCGCTTTAATTGATGTATCGTCATTAAAAGCATAAGAAGCTGCAATTCGAGGTTCAAGCGCATTATAAGTAGCGAGTTTATCTCCTCGTGAAAAAGAGGTATCTACTCCTATAGGGTCTTCGCTTTGATATATAAGCAAGAAAGGATCAAAAGATACTGGCTGGTCATTACTGTAAATATTAACCTCGTCTTGTCCTAATCTCGTAAAATTACTAAAACGTAAACCATACTCCACTGTCAGGTTTTGCGATAATTTATGTTCTACGTCTACATATGCAGCAAACTCATTTGCATATTTCTTAACCAGTTGCTCTTCTATAATTCCAGAGTCTGGACCATTAGGTTGAATTTTACCAGGATTAAAAGTATAGTATAAGTTATTAATACCTGAGTAGATTTTCATCTTGTCGTTAAGGTAGTGGGTAAGATCATATTTGATATTTATATTATTAATACCAGAGTTCCACTCAAAGCCTACAAAGTCTAGATCAAGCCCGTAGTAGTAATCGCTATAAATAAGAGAGGCGTTTGAAAATAGCTTGTCACTAAAAATGTGATTCCATCTTAAATTACCTACCGCATTACCATATACATTTTTAAAACTATCGCTTACGCTAAAAAGGTCTCGACCAAAATAACCAGATAGATACAAGCTATTGTTATCATTAATTTTGTAATTAATCTTTGTATTAAGGTCGTAGAAATATGCTTTATTATCTATATCAAATAGTGGTAAAAATAAATGTGCATAAGAGGCTCTACCGCCAAAAAGGAAAGCCGCTTTATCCTCTACAATAGGTCCTTCTACCAGCAGTCTACTTGCCACAGCTCCTATACCTCCGGTAACTTTTGTTTTCTTGCTGTTACCTTCCTTTTGATAAATATCTAGAACCGAAGATACCCGTCCACCATATCTAGCTGGTATACCTCCTTTATATAGTTTCAAATCCTTAATAGCATCTGGGTTAAAAACCGAAAAGAAACCAAAGAGGTGTGAGGAGTTAAAAATAGTAGCCTCGTCTAGAAGAATTAAGTTTTGATCTGCAGCGCCACCTCGTACATTAAATCCAGAAGCTCCCTCACCAGCACTCGTTACGCCTGGTAGCAACAATATAGCCTTTATAACGTCTGCCTCTCCTAGTACAACTGGAATACTTTTTATAGTCTCAGAGGTTAGTGCATTTACACTCATTTGTGGTTTACGTATTCTCACACGTTCTACTTTCTCTTCTATGACAATCTCATCGAGTTGCTCTAGTGATGTAGAGAGGGCTATATTTTTACGTATATCTTTGTTGAGCTCTATAGTTTCTATTACATCTTTATAGCCTAAGTAGCTCACCTGTACTTTATAAGTACCCTCAGGCAAGGTGATAGAGTAAAAGCCATAAGAGTTAGTCACAACTCCATCATTAAGCTCAGGAAATAAGATACTTACTCCTATCAAGGTTTCATTACTTGATACATCTGTAATGGTACCGCTCAACGTATATTTTTCTTGAGAGAATAAGGGTTGTAACGACCCTAAAAATATCAGTACGTATAAAATATTTTTCATTGTAAAGATTTGAAGTAAAGCTAGTGACAAAATACCGATAAACTTGTTAAAAATAAAAAGCCTCTTCATTTTTGAAGAGGCTTTTGTGGATGATGATTACGCTTTCGCGAAAGCGTAAAAACCTTAATCTATAATCCCGTTAAAAGTAGCGCTTGGTCGCATTGCTGCAAATGTTTTATCACTACTCACACTGTAGTAACCCTCTATATCTTGAGGACTTCCTTGTGCTGCATTAAGCTCATTTATAATAGTATGCTCATTTTCTTCCATTGCTTTTGCAATAGGGGCAAACTCTGCGGCTAGATCTGCATTTTTAGTTTGGCTAGCTAGTCCTTGTGCCCAGTATAATGCAAGGTAGAAGTGACTACCACGGTTATCTAACTCGTTTACTTTACGAGAAGGTGATTTTCTGTTTTCTAAAAACTTGATAGTCGCCTCGTCTAGTGTATCTGCAAGTATTTGTGCTCTCTCATTACCCTTAGTAGTAGCCACGTGCTCTAGTGACACCGCTAGTGCAAGAAATTCTCCAAGAGAATCCCAACGCAGGTGACCTTCTTCTAGAAACTGCTGTATGTGCTTAGGCGCAGATCCTCCAGCACCTGTTTCAAAAAGTCCACCGCCATTCATAAGTGGCACAATAGATAACATTTTTGCACTGGTCCCTACTTCAAGTATTGGGAAAAGGTCTGTATTGTAATCACGCAGTACGTTTCCAGTTACTGAGATAGTGTCTTGACCATTTTTAATACGCTCAAGTGAGAAACGTGTCGCTAGTACAGGAGACATAATCTGTATATCTAGTCCCTCTGTATCGTGATCTTTAAGATAAAGATTTACCTTTTTAATAAGCTCTGCATCGTGTGCACGCTCACTGTCTAGCCAGAATATAGCTGGAGATCCAGTTGCTCTCGCACGACTTACAGCAAGTTTTACCCAGTCACGTATTGGTGCATCCTTTACTTGACACATTCTCCAGATATCACCTTCGTTTACCGCGTGTTCTGTAAGAACGTTACCTGCATTGTCTACCGTACGTACTGTTCCTGCAGCAGGTATTTCAAAAGTCTTATCGTGAGACCCATATTCTTCGGCTTTTTGAGCCATAAGACCTACATTAGGTACTGTACCCATAGTAGTAGGGTCAAAGGCACCGTGCTTTTTACAAAACTCTATAGTTTCTTGAAAAACACCTGCATAGCTACTATCTGGTATAACTGCCTTAGTATCTTGTTGCTTTCCTTGTGCATTCCACATTTGTCCAGAAGCGCGTATCATAGCTGGCATAGATGCATCTATAATTACATCACTTGGTACGTGTAGGTTTGTTATTCCTTTATCTGAGTTTACCATAGCTAGGTCTGGACGAGCATCATAACAAGCCTGTATAGCCGCCTTGATTTCTTCTCTTTCAGATGCTGGTAATTCCTCTATTTTGGCAAGTAAATCTCCAAAACCATTATTTACATCTACCCCTATTTTATCAAGAGTAGCACCATACTTTTCAAATACTGGGGCAAAAAATACTTTTACTGCGTGACCAAATATTTTTGGATCAGAAACCTTCATCATTGTTGCCTTCATATGCAGAGAGAATAAAAGATCTTTCTCCTTTGCATCTGCAACTTGAGTTTCTAAAAAGTTTATAAGCGCTTGTTTCTCCATAAGAGAAGCATCTATAATCTCTTCTGCAAGAACCGGAGTCTCAGCTTTAAGTACCGTTACTTTACCTGCAGCATCTACGTGTTCTATACGTATGTTACCTGCCTCTTTTATTGTAACAGACTTTTCGTTGTTTCTAAAGTCTCCGTGAGACATCGTCGCTACGTGAGACTGTGAGTCTGCACTCCAAGCACCCATACTGTGCGGGTTATTGCGAGCATATTGCTTAACTGGCTTAGGTGCACGTCTGTCTGAGTTACCCTCACGTAGTACTGGGTTTACAGCACTACCTAGTACTTTTGCAAATCTTGCACGTATAGATTTTTCTTCATCTGTTGTAGGCTCTTCCGGAAAATCTGGAATTGCATATCCATCACTCTGTAATTCTTTTATAGCCGCTGTAAGCTGTGGTATAGAAGCAGAGATATTAGGAAGCTTTATAATATTTGCTTCTGGTTTTTTTGCAAGTTCTCCTAGTGCTGCAAGCGCATCTTCCTGTCTTTGATCTTCTGTAAGATATTCAGAAAAGTTTGCTATGATACGACCAGCCAGAGAGATATCCACTAGCTCCATCTCAATATCAGAAGATTTTGTAAAGCGCTTTACGATAGGGAGGAATGAATGTGTTGCAAGCATAGGAGCTTCATCCGTAAGTGTATATTTAATGGTGGTTTTATCTGTCGCCATTCAGGAGTTTTTTTATTTAATAAATCAGTTGAAATTTACTTGCTGAGCAAGCCTAGCAAATATAGTAATTTGTAAGGCATTTTTCCACCTAAAATCACGTCTAACTTAAGTCATCTTTTCTGTTAAACTCAACCTAATTATTTATGTTTATCTATCACAAAACTCGCTGTGCTTCTTATTTGATATTTTGACAATATGTCTGTATTACAATTATTGTTTTGTAAGTCTAAAAGTGGAAGGAGTTACAGGCCAACCACAAAATCCGTCATTACCTTCAAATCCTTCAATAAAACGTAAATCAAATACCGTGTCGTCTATTTCATCTACTGTGCCGTTTAAATCATTAGATGGACCTAATAGCACTTGATGGTCAGCTTCTACACGTCCAGAACAGACTATAGCTGAGCGAATGTATCGAGTCATTATTGCTTGATCACAAGCTATAGTAAACTCAACTTCAGATAGTATAAATATACCATTAAACGCTTGTTGCGTGTCTCTAAATATTTCAAAATGACGAACATTAGGTCGTGATCTTTCAAGAGTAAATTGATTTGGAGTTATAAAAGTAGGACCATCAAATCCATTTACTACACTGCTATAGTCATAAACTCCTGTAAACTTATCATTATCGATGCCTTCTACAACATATATATCATAGCTGAATGGAGAGTTTATTGAGCCTGGGTAACGTATAATAGGACCTATGCTGTTGTCGTGATTAAAGGCCAGTCCATTGGTAAGATCCAGCGTCAAGTCTATAACAAATTTATCAGTACAAGATATTTCATCGATAGTAAGGTTAGTGTTTTCAAGAAGCTCTTGGGTTGTTATTGTTAGTTCTGTGACTGGGTAACCTCGTTCATCTTGTGTAAAATCTGATGCGCTAAGTGTTTTAAAGAGCACTGAAGATGTGCTATTGTCTCCATTTTGAGATGTTCGATCTACAAATGATAGAAAGACGTCTACACGGTCAAGTAATTCTCCCTCGTTTCCATCTTGCATCTCAAGGACGTAAGAAATAGGTGTAGTAGGTGATTGTACATCATATACTGAGTTATTAATTGCGCGGGTACTTAGCACAGCTCCGTTTCTTACGTTATCTAAGACATAATTAATTGCGTTGTCTGGTTCTTCACAAGATGTAAAAACCAATAGTGATCCTATCACTCATAGGTGTATTATTTTCATAATTGATTGATGTTTAGTTAGTTTAAATATCGTGGGAAATGTTAAAATAATAGTACTATCCGATAAAAGTTTCCACAGGTTTTGAGAAGTGTAGCGTTCATTTATATAAAAACAAAAGCCATATCCCTGTACAAAGTACGTTGATATGGCTTTTTAGAAATTGCTTTACCGGTAAACCCTTGAAGTTTTATTACAGTGTTTTAATGACTGTAACCGTTCAATTTCTGCTGGAATAGTGTTGTTTTTCAATGTAAAACAAACTATCTCAGGGATGTTGCGTTACTTAAGATTATTCAAAAAGTAGGTCATTTACACTATCTACTTCTCTAGCTTGTGCAGCGGGTCTTATTAGTAACAGCAACTTAACTAAAATAATACGGTAATACTATTATAGTTTTCTGGATGGTTAAAATCGTCTAGTGGATTAGAACTATATAAATGTAGTAATAGTTTTGATTAGTTGGTTTAAAATGTAATGATTTAATTTTCAACCTGTTATTAACTTGAGTTCTTAACTTTTGTTCATAAAAAAAAGCTTCACTATAAAAGTGAAGCTTTTTGAATAAAATTGTCCAGTAAGACTATCCGCGTCTTTCTTTGATACGAGCTTTCTTACCTGTAAGACCTCTAAAGTAGAAGATACGCGCACGACGTACAATACCTCTTTTGTTTACTTCAATCTTCTGGATAGCTGGAAGGTTAAGCGGGAATACACGCTCTACACCTACAGTACCAGACATCTTACGAATTGTAAAAGTCTGAGTTCTACCAGTACCTCTTAATTGTAATACAACTCCTCTAAAGAACTGTGTTCTACTTTTTTCACCTTCCTTAATTTCATAGTACACAGTGATAGTATCACCTGCTGCAAAGGTTGGGAAATCATTTTTTGGGATGAATTCGTCTTGTACGAATTTTACTAAATCTTCCATTTTTATGGATTTTAAAGTGGTTTTACGTTAGGGCAACATTCACGATCATCGTCAGAGGTTAGCCTAAACGGGTGCAATTTTACTTGCGGTTTTAAATTGTTCAAAGTGCGTCTTAATTTTATTTTTTACGCTTTCGCGAAAGCAATATTAAGCAACATTTTAAATAACAAAAAGAACCCCCATAGTCCTATAGAAGTTCTTAGTATGTCTAAAGCGTAGATCTATTAAAGAGTTGCTACGTGCTTTGCAAGCTTAGATTTAAGGTTAGCAGCTTTATTATTGTGTATAATATTGCGCTTAGCTAACTTGTCAATCATAGAAGCTACAGCAGGATATAAAGCCTGAGCATCTTTTTGCTCAGTCATATCGCGTAATCTTTTGATCGCGTTACGAGTCGTTCTGTGCTGGTAACGATTTCTAAGACGCTTTGCTTCGTTGCTTCTAATTCTCTTTAAAGCTGACTTGTGATTTGCCATTATTGTTTTTTCTAAATAATTATAAAAGTTGTAGCCCGTAGGGGAATCGAACCCCTCTTACATGGATGAAAACCATGCGTCCTAGCCGATAGACGAACGGGCCAGAAATTCTAGTTTCATATTTCTCAATATTACCTCTAGAATTGTAAATCAAAAATTGTAGCCCGTAGGGGAATCGAACCCCTCTTACATGGATGAAAACCATGCGTCCTAGCCGATAGACGAACGGGCCTAGAACAATCGCTTAAATTGCGGATGCAAAAATAAACATATTTCTAGATGATGCAAACCAATTTGAAAGTTTTTTTAAAACTTTTTTAGTAGGCCTTGGCAAACAGTACTCTACGCAATGATTTTTTACCAGAATATACACATATACCTTCTTCATTTTTCGCGTTAAGCGGAATACATCTTATCGTTGCTTTTGTTATTTCTTTAATTTTATCCTCAGTCTCGGTAGTGCCGTCCCAATGAGCACTTATAAAACCACCTTTGGTGTCAAGGGTTTCCTTAAAGTCTTCAAAGTTATCTACAGTTGTTATATGACTATCTCTGTAATCTCTGGCTTTATTATATAAGTTTTCTTGAATTTCTTTAAGTAGTGTTATTACGGTATCAACAACAGTTTCTTTTGCTACAAATTCTTTTGTTAATGTATCTCTTCGTGCTAATTCTACAGTACGCTTTTCTAAATCTTTTGGGCCTATGCCTATTCTTAAAGGAACTCCTTTGAGTTCATACTCATTAAACTTCCATCCTGGTTTGTGGGTATCTCTATTGTCAAATTTTACTGACACACCGTGTAGTTTTAAATCTTGTACAAGTTCCTTTGCTACTTGAGATATAGCATCTAGCTGCTCTTGACTTTTATAAATAGGCACTATTACAACTTGAAAAGGTGCTAGGTTAGGCGGAAGTACTAAGCCCTGGTCATCACTATGAGTCATAATGAGTGCTCCCATAAGTCGTGTTGACACCCCCCAAGAGGTTGCCCAAACGTGCTCTTGTTTTCCTTGGTTTGAAGTAAATTTTACATCAAATGCTTTTGCGAAATTCTGACCTAAGAAGTGAGATGTTCCTGCTTGTAGTGCTTTTCCGTCTTGCATAAGCGCTTCTATACAATAGGTCTCATCTGCACCTGCAAAGCGTTCACTTTCTGTTTTAACTCCTTTTATAACGGGTACAGCAAGAAAGTTTTCTGCAAACTCTGCATACACGTTATTCATAAGCTCAGCCTCTTGTAGTGCTTCATCTTTTGTTGCGTGTGCAGTATGTCCTTCTTGCCATAAAAACTCTGCTGTTCTTAAGAAAAGGCGTGTACGCATTTCCCATCTTACAACATTTGCCCATTGATTAATAAGTAATGGTAAATCTCTATAAGACTGTATCCAACCTTTGTATGTGTTCCAGATAATAGCTTCACTAGTAGGTCGTACTATAAGTTCTTCTTCTAGCTTTGCGTTTGGGTCGACAATAAGTTTAGAAGAGTCCTCGGGGTCTGTTTTTAACCTGTAGTGTGTTACTACGGCACATTCTTTTGCAAAACCTTCTGCATTTTTCTCTTCTGCCTCAAATAAACTTTTTGGTACAAATAATGGGAAGTAAGCATTCTCGTGCCCAGTCTCTTTAAACATACGGTCGAGCTCTGCTTGCATTTTTTCCCAGATTGCGTAACCATATGGTTTTATAACCATACAACCACGTACAGCAGAGTTTTCTGCAAGGTCTGCTTGAACTACTAGTTCATTATACCATTTTGAATAATCTTCACTTCTTTTTGTGAGTTTCTTGCCCATAAAAATCTATTTTGGCACAAATATTGTGTATTCTCTTAACGTAAAATTACCAAGCGAAATTAGGTATTTTTACACCAAGCAACAATTAAAACAGCACCGATATGAATTTTTCTACATCACTCAGAACTTCAATTAAGAGTTTATCTTTATCTGCACTTGCAGCTACATTACTTGTTGCTTGTAGTGCCTCACAGCAAGTTTATGATGACGATGGTATATACAGCAGTAATGAATCTGCTAATGCCACTTCTCAAGAAGCAACTTCTTCTAATGGATCAAATACTCAAGTTTATAAGAACTATTTTGAAAAGGGTGCACAAGAGCTCGGTGAGTTAGAAGGAGAGGGAGCTATATTTACAGATATAGAAGAATATTCTTCAGAAGATAGCAATGCTATCTACGTAGATGGAACAGATTTTGAATCTGCTACTGGCTATGGTGCTTGGGGTGATGAGGTTCAAGATGTGCAGGTTACAATTTATAATAACAGTCCTGTTTGGGGATGGAATCGCTGGGGCGGTTTAGGCTGGAACGGTGGCTTTGGCTGGAACGGTGGTTTTGGCTGGGGTAGAGGCTTTGGCTGGGGAGGAAACTTCTGGTCGCCTTGGTATGGTGGTGGTTATTATAACCCTTTCTGGGGTGGAGGCTTTGCTTACAATAGCCCATTTTTCTATGGTAATTTTAACCATTTTAATAATAACTTTTATTACGGAAACCGTAGATATAACGGTAATAGAGTAGCTTATAGTGCTGGTAGAAGATCGATAAACGGTTCTGGAAGAAGAATGGGAGCTACAAATGCTATTGCTGCCTCAAGGTCGAGACTAAGAACTTCATCTAGAAGTAGAACAACTTACAGCCGTAACAAAGGTACAGCAAGACCTACTTCGAGCCGTAATGGTACCTATAGAAATGGGGTTTCTAGAGGCACGCTTAATAGTGCACAAAGACCCTCTACAGGTTCTAGACCTAATACATACTCAAGACCGTCTTCAAGAACAAGACCTACAACAAGGCCTAATAGCCGTCCTACTAGACCTAGTGGAACTCAATCAAGACCTTCTTCAAGACCTAGCGGAAGTAAAGCAAGGCCATCTTCTAGACCATCTAGACCAACGTCTAGACCAAGCTCTTCATCTAGAAGGAGTTCTTATAGCAGACCGTCTTCTTCTTCATCTAGAAGCAGTGGATCAAGATCTAGCTCAAGTTCAAGCAGAAGCGGAGGTCGTAGAGGATAATCCTACACAGTTCATTTAGCAATAAAAACTACATATGAAAAAATTATTTTTAATACTGGCTATTTCGGCCTCAGGAACAACTTTTGCCCAAAGTATAGCAGAAGCACTTAATTATAGTGCTTCAAACACAACAGGTACAGCCAGGTATAGGGCGATGGGTGGTGCCTTTGGAGCACTAGGCGGTGATCTTAGTGCTATAGGTGATAATCCAGCCTCAAGTGCTGTATTTACAAAAGGAACGGTTTCTTTCTCTTTGTCTAATGACAATTTAGATAACACAACCACATTTTTAGGAAATAGTACAAACTCTTCAGACACAGATCTTTCTCTTAACCAAGCAGGAGGAGTTTTTATCATAGATGGAGCTGGAAACTCGGGATGGAATAAATTTTCTTTAGGATTTAACTATGACCGCATAGGCAACCTTGACAATCAATATAGAGCTATAGGTACTAATACTAACTCGATATCTTCATATTTTTCAGATTTTGCGCAAGGAGTACCGCTGGATTTACTAGAAACTCTTGACGGTGAGACTGTGACTGATTTATATCAATTTCTAGGAGAGAGTGAAGGTTTTGGAGCACAGCAAGCATTATTAGGATATCAATCATTTATTCTTGATCCCTTAACAAATGATCCAGGCAATACAGAGTATTTTGTAAATACGGTAGGCGAAGCCTATGAGCAAGAGTATCTATTTGCTTCAGAAGGGTATAGCGGCAAAGCTTCTTTTAACATTGGAGCGCAGTATAATGATAATCTTTACGTAGGCCTTAACTTAAACTCTCATTTTTTAGATTATAATCAATCTACGGTGTTGTTTGAGTCTAACGATGCTGGCCCAGATGAGGGATTTACAAACGTTACCGATATTCGTTTTGAAAATAATTTAAGAACTATAGGAAGCGGCTTCTCTTTTCAACTAGGAGCAATTTCAAAAGTAACTGATAATTTAAGATTAGGATTTACATATGACTCTCCTACTTGGACAACAATAGATGAAGAAACCACACAAAGGATCACAACCACTGCGGTAGATGATGCTGGCGTATTTACTACTGTAGTTAACCCTAGAGTAACTAATGTGTATGAAAGTTATGAAATTAAATCTCCTGGAAAATATACAGGTAGTGCCGCATATCTTTTTGGTAAAAAAGGACTTATAAGTTTAGATTATTCATATAAAGATTACACTGCCTTAAGTTTTAGACCGGAGAGTGATGCTTTCTTTAATGCTCAAAATGCTGCTATAGATAATTTACTCCAGCCAGTAAATGCACTCAAGCTAGGAGGAGAGATAAGAGCACAAGAGTGGAGCTTTAGAGCGGGTTACAGATATGAAGATAGCCCTTTTAAAGATGAAACAACCGTAAGTGAGTTAACAGGTTATTCGGCAGGTGTAGGTTATAATTTTGGAAATGTAAAAGTAGATGTTGCTTATGACAATTTTACACAAGATCGCACTACTTCTTTATACAGTACAGGCTTGACTAGTAGCACGACAGTGGCAAGTGATAATACATCTATTATAGCAACACTTACACTTAGCTTATAAAAATCATCAATTCATCAATCATAAAAAAGACTATCTTCGGGTAGTCTTTTTTTTTATAACTGTATGAGATCAATAATAGCATTATCAGGAAGTAACAGCACAAAATCTATAAATACTAAACTACTAGATTTTGTAGTATCTAGTATACACAATCATAAGGCTGCAAGCGTATCACTCTTATCTTACGATATACCTATGTATAATCTTGACCTAGAGCAAGAGCGCGGTATTCCCGTAGATATACAGATTATAAAAAATAAAATTGCCGAAGCAGATGGTGTCATAATTGCCGTAAATGAACACAACGGAATGATATCTGCCTTTTTTAAAAACATATTTGACTGGCTTTCACGTGCAGACCGTAATTTTCTAGCCGGTAAAAAACTTCTTGTGGTAAGTACCTCTCCGGGAGCTCGCGGTGCAGCCTCTGCTTTAAATTATATAAAAGAGACGGCACCACGTTTTGGAGGTGAGGTAGTAGAGAGTTTTAGCTTCCCATCATTTCAAGATAACTTTGACGTAACCCAGTCTAGTATTACAAACTCAGATCTTGAGATGGGTATTAGCCAAGTTGTAGCTTCTTTTTTACAAGCACTAGATTAGTAATCTCTAGCAACTTCAAGTAGTACTATACTATAAGGCGTGTCTAGCGATACCTTTCCATTTATTGCGGTAACCTCTTTTCCTGAGTATGCGTCTCTAAGTTTTTCCGCTTTCGCGAAAGCGTTACCCACCACAATTTCCTTTTTACCCACAACTAGTTCTAAACCTACGACTACTGTATCTGTAAAGTTATCTTTTGTAAATGCTCTTTTAAAGACATAAGGAGCCTCGCTAAGCATCTCGTGAGTACCTGCACCCACTGACGGATGATTCTTTCTAAAAACACCTAGTTTTTGCCAGTGAGAGAGTACGTCGCCTGTAGTCTTTGTATCTATTGCGTCCCAGTTCATAAAACTTCTCAAAGTTGCATCACCTTGAGTGCCTTCTATAGTAAGATCACGTGCCGTCTCATCACCATAATAAACTTGAGAGATACCTGTCGTGAGAAGGAGTTTTGTACCAGTTTCTATTGCTTTAATACGTTCTTTGTCAAATGGTTGTCCATCATCGTGAGACGTTGCGTAGTTTACAAAACTCTTGTCTACAAATAGCGAGTCTTTTATAGAAGCATATTTATGAAACAATGATTCATAGCTACCTTGTGCATCATATTTAAACTGAAAGTTGATGAGGTTATCAAATCCATTTTCGAAATAGTTTACCTTTTTATCACCAAAATCATAAGCAAGTCCGCCGTCTACAGAGTAGTTATACACTTCGCCGAACATAAAGAAGTCTGTGTCATCTAGTACTAGATCTGGGTTGTTGGTCTTAAAATCTGCAAATGCTTTATCTGCTTGAGCACGCAATACTACCCAAGACTCTTCATCTACGTGTTTTGTTGTGTCTACTCTAAAAGCATCTACACCATACTCTCGTATATAATCTGTAAGCCATTTTATGATATAGTTACGTGGTGTCTTTTTAAGATTATTTGAAACAAAGTAGGCGTCTAGCTCTGAAATTTCTTCTTCATAGCGTCCTTCTTTTTTCCACTTTTCGATAAGCGTGAGAGGTAGTGTTACCTCTTTTGAGCTCCCTGTGAGTATGTCTGGTAAATTTTCTACAAGGCTGCAAGCTGTTGTGTTCTCATAAGTACTAAAAGCACAGTTAGGATTTTCTCTAGCCCAGTCTGTACCCCAGAAAGGATCTTGCTCTGTTACCGGTCCTGTATGATTAAGAACCACGTCCATAACGATACGTATATCATTAGTATGTGCCGTCTCTATAAGCTCTTTGAGATCTTCTTTTGTCCCAAAGTTAGGGTCGAGAGCTGTCCAGTCTTTTGTCCAGTACCCGTGATAACCATAAGTAACACCTGTACCTTCATCTACTGGCCCGTGTACTTGCTCTACTACGGGAGTAAACCAGATGGCATTAATTCCTAAATCTGTAAAGTAACCCTCTTTAATTTTTTTTGTAATTCCTTTTATGTCTCCTCCTTCAAAACCTCTTAAAGTGGCAGTTTCTTCTGTTCTATTAAAATTTACATCATTTGATGTATCTCCGTTATAAAAACGATCTGTTAGTAAAAAGTACATATTTGCAGCGTCCCAGAAGAAAGGTGCTTTCTCCTTTACTGGGGCTGTAGCAACAGTAGTTTCTTCCTTTTTACAAGCTATAAGTAAAAGAATTACAGAGGCGCTTAGTAGAGCATATTTTAGTTTCATAACGATGGGTGTTTTAATAGTAGCTAATCTAGTAAATCCTTTTGAAAGTTGAGACGAGTAGATGCCTAAAGAAAATAGTACATTTACGCACTTAAAATATTTTATGCCTTCATTTAAAGTCTGGCTTAGTGCCGCTCGCCCTCGTACCTTACCGCTCTCTATAGCTGGTATACTAGTAGGTGGTGGCCTAGCGTTACAAGAAAATGCTTATAATGGTCTCATCTTTGGCCTTGCTATACTAGCTACGCTGGGATTTCAAATCTTATCTAACTATGCAAATGATTATGGAGATGGGGTAAAAGGTACAGATAATGATGAGCGTGTGGGCCCTGCAAGAGCAATGCAAAGTGGTTTACTTACTGCAGCACACCTTAAAAAAGCCATTATAATTACTTCTAGTATAACAGTAGTGATTGTACTAAGTTTAATTTACAGCGCCTTTGGCAAGGATCAATTTCTATTATCATTGTTATTTTTATTGCTGGGTATTGCAGCCATTATTGCAGCCATAAAATATACCGTAGGTAGAAGTGCTTATGGATATAAGGGGCTTGGTGATGTGTTTGTCTTTTTATTTTTTGGACTTGTAGGGGTGCTGGGCTCTTTTTTTCTATTTGCACAGTATATACATATTATACATATTTTGCCTGCCGTAACCATAGGTGCGCTTTCTGTAATGGTATTGCATCTCAATAATATGCGCGATCGCGTGTCTGATACTCGAGTGGGTAAAAATACTCTAGCCGTAATTTTAGGGCAGAAGGGAGCTGTGCGTTATCATAACATCTTGTTTCTAGTAGCTATTTGTTGCTGGGTGAGTTTTATAGTCTTGAGAGCAACAGATCTTTTAGACTATGTATCTATCATAGCATTTTTACCATTGGTTAAGCATATGCTTACGGTAAGAAATACAAAGGAGCACACCTTGCTTGATCCAGAATTAAAGAAAGTGGCGTTGTCTACATTTTTACTTGCCGTACTATTCTTTGTGGGGAGTTACTTTTAAATGTAGTTTTTACGCTTTCGCGAAAGCGCAACAAAAAACATAATTATAAATAGGGCATAAAAAAAAGGAAGCATTACTGCTTCCTTTCATTATATAACACTTAAAATCGACTAGTTTACAGAGTTTGAAAGCTCAGATCCAGCTTTAAACTTAACTACGTTTTTAGCAGCGATTTTGATTGTTTTTCCAGTTTGAGGATTTCTTCCTTCACGAGCATTACGCTTAGATACAGACCAAGATCCAAAACCTACTAGAGAAACACGTCCTCCTTTTTTAAGAGTACCTTCAACGTCTCCTAAGAAAGATTCTAATGCTTTTTTTGCTGCAGCTTTAGTGATACCAGCGTGCTCTGCCATTCCGTCGATTAATTCTGATTTGTTCATAATATAATTTGTTAATTAATTAATTGTGTTTAAACTGTATGTTTAATTCCCTAACAAATTTATACGGATTATTCGCCTACGCAAGCAATAGCAAGGGAAATCGGGGTTTTTGTTAATAAGTATGCCCATTTGTTGATAAAGAGGGGGCTATTTTTTAATTCTCTTAACGCCTATGGTTACAGGGGTTTAGCGCATTTTGGCATTTTTATCAAACTTATAGCCGTTAAGAAGGTCCTTTACGGCCATCTTTTTCTTTCCAGAAAGTTGGATTTCTGTAATACATATGTATCCCTCTGGAGTTGCAATAGCGAGATGGTCATCTACCTGCGTTACGGCTCCTGAGGGAATGAGCATCTCTTTATCTGCTTTCGCGAAAGCGCCATAAATTTTTACGCGTTGCTCCTTGCCACCATTTTCTAGTATGGTATAAGCAGCAGGGTAAGGGCTTAGCCCTCTTATATGATTGTAGATTTCTTGGAGTGGGGCGTCCCAGTTTATTCTCGTATTCTCACTATGTAACTTGTAAGCAGTCTTTAATTCTTTTGATGAGTCTTGTATATGTGTCTTTACATCATCTCGCTCAATTGCCTTAACCGTTTTAATTACAAGTTCTTTACCAGCTATCATAAGACGGTCGTGCAGGTGACCTGCATTTTCCTTATCATCTATAGCTAGTGATTCTTGTAAGATAATTTCTCCAGTGTCTATTTTTTCATCTATAAAAAATGTAGTTACACCTGTTTCTGTCTCACCGTTTATAATTGCCCAGTTTATAGGCGCTGCACCACGATATTGAGGAAGTAATGATGCGTGTAGGTTAAATGTGCCATAAGCAGGCATCTTCCATACCGCTTCTGGTAACATTCTAAAGGCAACCACAATTTGAAGGTTTGCTTTAAGTGCTTCAAGTTCTTCTAGAAAAGATTCGCTCTTAAGATTAGTAGGTTGTAAGATGTTGAGGTTTCTCGCTTTTGCAAATGCCTTGACATCGCTCTCTCGTATTTTTTGTCCTCTACCTGCTGGTCTATCTGGTGCCGTAATTACACCTACTACGTTATATCCTTCGTCTAGTAAACCGTGTAAGATGGTCACTGCAAACTCTGGCGTGCCCATAAAAACTATGCGTAAATCTCTCATAATAGGGTGTATGTGTTATTAGGTAAAATGGCTATTTTTTTCTGTTCCAAAAGTAGTCGAATAGAATTGATTATTGTCTGTTGTGGGTATGCTAGTTGTGCAATTTCTCGTGAACTTTTTGCACCGCCTTTAAGTAAATCTATAATGGCATTATCTATAGATGTTCTGGTTTTTATAACTGTACGGTTTCTACATACATCACAATTACCACAAGGCTCATCGAGCACTTCGTCAAAGTAATGCATAAGCTGTATAGCTCTACACGTAGTATCATTTGCTATATAGTCTTTAACGGCTTGTACTTGGTTTTTCTTGTAGTTTTCTTGGGTTTTTATAAACGGAGCAATCACATTAATCGTACGGTCATCTTCTCTAGGGACTAAAAAGGTGATTGCCGTGTCAAAGTTTTGATGCTCGTAATCTATTATATCATCTTGGTCTAGCGTGAGGAGTACTTGATGTACTTGCTCTAGAGTTTTACCAGCTTTATTTGCAATGATATTATAGTTGATATTAGTCACCTGTTCAAAGACTGCTCCATACGTACGTAATACAGCCTTTACAACATCATCTAGTTGATTGTTTCGTAGTAAGTAATAGGTGAGTGCAAAGTCATTTACTTTAAAGTTAATAGTTGCTCTCTTTGTAAACTCTTGAGATAAACTTATGACGCTATTGCGATCTAATACCTGTAACGCATTATAGGTGAGAATGGTGTGCAATTTATAAGCGCCACAAAACTCACTAAAGTTAAAGCGGTGTAAGCTATCTTGTCCTTCTCCGTATGAGATTTGAAAATAGTTTACTAGATGTTTATAGGTTTTTTTTACCGTATGAGTGTCTGGTATTACTTTAAGAAACTGGTTTTCTAGACGTACCTCGTCGTTCTCATTATATAATAATACGGCTTGAGATTCTTGACCTGCCCTTCCTGCTCTTCCTGCTTCTTGAAAGTAGTTTTCTATACTATCAGGAATTTCTAAGTGTACTACGGTATCTACATCTGCTTTATCTATTCCCATACCAAAGGCACTTGTACCCACCATTACCTGTACTTTATTTGTACGCCAGGCTAAGTATTGTTTATGACGCTCCTCCCGAGACATACCTCCGTGATATGAGGTGGCTGTGATGCCTCGTCCCTTTAAAAAATGAGCTGTATTAAGTGTTGCTTTTCTATTACGTACATATACAATAGCGCTTTGCTGTGTGTTTGCGAGTACAGTTTCTAGCTCATAAAACTTATCTGTAGCAAGTCGTATTTTATATGTGAGGTTTTTTCTATGATATGAAGTTTTAAATAATTGTGGTTGTTTGAGATCTAGTAAAGTAGTTATATCCTCAAGTACCTTAGTTGTAGCAGTGGCGGTGAGAGCAATAATGGGGCAGTTGGGTTTTAAAGATCTAAGTTTTGAAATATCTCTATATGCCGGTCTAAAATCGTGACCCCATTGCGAGATACAGTGAGCCTCATCTACCGCAATAAGGCTCACATTCATAAGCTTTATGCGTTCTTGCACAAGTTCTTGCTGTAATCGTTCTGGTGATAGGTAAAGGAGCTTATAATTACCATAAATACAATTATCAAGTAAGGTGTCTAGTTCTCCATAGCTTATGCCGCTTGTAATAGACAGTGCTTTTATCCCTTTTTCTTGAAGCCCCATCACTTGATCTTTCATCAAGGCTATGAGTGGCGATACTACAATAGTAATTCCATCTAATAGAAGGGAGGGCAGCTGGTAACATAATGATTTACCACCGCCAGTAGGTAATAAAGCAATGCTATCCTCACCAGCAAGAACGTTTTTTATAATCTCTGCTTGTTGCGGTCTAAAATTACTATGACCCCAGTATGTGGTGAGTATATCTTTTGCTTTATCTATCAAGAAGTAAGTGTGTTAAGTATAAATTGCGCTCTCTCTTCTACAGGGCCAGTAGGTACAGGTATAGGTGAGTAGCCATACTGTTTATATGTCTGTACAAGATGTTCTTCTATTTCCTTTGCTTGGTCAAAGGTTTCATAACGTTCTTGATCAATCACGTGTATTTTTTCCCAAGTAGGTAATATAAAAACAAGGTCATAAGTGTGTGCCTTACAAGCCTCAATAAAATCTTCTGGATATTCTTGATTTACAAAGTCCATATATGCCACCGTGTCAGGTATGCCGCGATCTATAAAAACAAAATCATTTTTAAAACCATCTACATCCTTAAATTGCTTGATACGTGCATCTCTTAACAGGGTAGAAAAGAGTAATGGCTTCTCTAAAAAAAGCTGGTCAATGCCCTCCTTTTGGGCATTGCTTATCACTTGTCGTGATATTTCTTCTAGGCAGGCATAGCCTAGATTTTCTAAGTGATTAAGTAATGTTGTTTTTCCTGTAGAAGGGCCACCTATGAGGAGTATTCTTTTTGGCATAAAAATGGTAATCTTTAAAGCAAAATTAAGCAAACTACAGAGAATGTGATTTCAGTATCTTTGCAACAGAAAATAAGAAGATGGATTCAGGAAAGAAAACAGAAGAATTTTACATAAAATTAAAAGCACAGCTAGCAGACACTTCAATGTGGCCAGCACCATATTTGTATAAATTTATAGTGCCAGCAAGCGCCGAAAAGGAGGCACAAATCGTTAAGATCTTTGATCATCTAGGTGCCGTAATAAAGAAAAATGCATCCCGCACAGGTAAGTATACCAGCGTTTCTATAAATGTACGTATGAAAAACCCAGACGCGGTTATAGCAAAGTACAAAGAAGTGGCAGAGGTAGAGGGTGTCATCTCTCTATAGGGGTGATTACGCTTTCGCGAAAGCGTACTTATAACAAATAACTGTTATCAATTTATTAAACCTGTAAGCATTTATACAAATTTTAGTATTTTGCAGGTGTCTTTACATAAAAGATAACTTCACTTAATTTTTTACAATTGATAGATCAATTAGAGTACAACACGGAGAGAGTCCATCTCATCATACCCGAGTACGGGCGCCATATTCAAAAAATGGTAAATGATGCGACGGCAATGGAAGACGCCGAAGAGCGTAACAAAACTGCAAAAGCAATTATTGCGGTGATGGGTAATTTACAACCGCACTTGCGTGATGTACCAGATTTTCAACATAAATTATGGGATCAGTTATTTATAATGTCTGATTTTAAACTAGATGTAGAGTCTCCATACGGAAAACCATCTAGAGAAGAGCTTGCAGAGCGTCCAGAACCACTAGAGTACCCACAAAATCATCCCAAATATCGTTTTTATGGTAATAACATAAAGCGTATGATAGATGTAGCGGTCTCTTGGGAAAAAGGAGAGATGCGTGAAGGGCTTGCAATGACTATTGCAAACCATATGAAAAAGTGTTTCTTAAACTGGAACAAAGACACCGTAGAGGATGATGTAATCTTTGATCACCTTTTTGAACTTAGTAATGGTGAGATTAACCTTAAAGAGCGTGACGAGCAGTTACGTGATTCTGATAGATTAATACGTGCTAATAAAAAAGCCAAAGCTGCAGACAACCCAGTAAAGAAAAGAAATTATTCAAAAAACAATAACCGTAAGAAGCGTTATTAAAAAATATACCTCAATCTACCTATGGCAACATTTCAGATAGAAGGCGGTCACCAGCTTAAAGGTGATATTCAACCACAAGGAGCAAAAAACGAAGCATTACAAATACTATGTGGCGTACTGCTTACTCCTGAAAAAGTAACCATTAGTAACGTACCAGACATTATAGATGTAAACAAGCTCATTATGATCTTGCAAAATCTAGGTGTAAAGGTTGAGAAGTTAGAAAAAGGTGTTTTTACCTTTCAGGCAGATGAGCTAGATCTTGATTATCTAGAAAGCGAGAAATTTAAGAAAGAAGGAAGCGGTCTACGTGGTTCTATAATGATTGTAGGGCCATTACTAGCACGTTTTGGTAAAGGGTATATCCCACGTCCAGGGGGTGACAAAATAGGTCGTCGTCGTCTTGATACGCACTTTGAAGGATTTATAAAACTAGGAGCAAAATTTCGCTACAACCGTGAGGAGCGCTTTTATGGAGTAGAAGCACCAGAAGGACTCACAGGTGCTTATATGTTACTAGATGAGGCTTCGGTAACTGGTACTGCAAACATTGTAATGGCAGCTGTACTTGCAAAAGGAACAACAACCATTTATAATGCGGCCTGTGAACCTTACTTACAGCAACTCTGTAAAATGATGGTGCGTATGGGGGCAGATATAAAAGGTATAGGCTCTAATATGTTAATTATAGAAGGAGTAGAAAAACTAGGTGGTTGCGATCACCGTGTTTTACCAGATATGATTGAGATAGGCTCGTGGATAGGTCTTGCTGCGATGACTAAAAGTGAGATAATAATCAAAAACGTGAGCTGGGATGACCTGGGTGTGATTCCTAACACCTTTAGAAAACTAGGTATCACATTAGAGCGCAAGGGAGATGATATTTATATCCCTGCTCACACAGATGGGTATGAGGTAGAGTCTTACATAGACGGGTCATTTATGACCATTGCAGATGCGCCTTGGCCAGGTTTTACACCAGACCTGCTAAGTATAATACTCGTAGTAGCTACACAGGCAAAAGGTGAACTTATGGTACACCAAAAGATGTTTGAAAGCCGTCTTTTCTTTACAGACAAGCTTATAGATATGGGAGCAAAAGTGATACTTTGTGACCCACACCGTGCAACCGTAATAGGGCACAATTTCCAGTCTACACTTAAAGCAACAACAATGACCTCGCCAGATATACGTGCTGGTATCTCATTACTTATAGCAGCCTTGAGTGCAAAAGGAACATCTACCATACACAATATCGAGCAAATAGATCGTGGGTATGAAAATATAGATGAACGTCTTAGAGCCATAGGCGCTAAGATTACAAGAATAGACTAACCGCTACGTCATAAATATTAAAAAAGGTGCAAATTATATTTGCACCTTTTTTTGTTTACGTCATTTCTAAAACGATCTGTATATTACAGTAAAAGTAAGTACCCCGTGATAAAAAGTAAACCCATCATCATAGCGCATAGAGGTGCGCAATCTATCTACCCAGAGCATACAATACAGGGATATAAAAAGGCAATACAACTGGGAGCAGATTATATTGAGCCAGACCTTGTAATGACCAAAGATGGTGTGCTTGTAGCCCGTCACGAGCCGTTTATATCTACAACTACAAATGTTTCAACATTACCACAGTATGCACATCGTAAAACAACAAAGCTCCTTGATGGCGTTGCTGTAACAGACTGGTTTGTATCAGATTTCACGCTCAAAGAGTTAAAAACTTTACGAGCCAGGCAGTCGTGGGTAAACAGACCGCACGAGTATGATGACCTCTTTGAGATACCTACCTTTGAGGAGATTCTCGCTTTCGCGAAAGCGCACAAAACCACAGCAGGAAACCCCGTAGGAGTTTATCCAGAACTCAAACATCCTACCTATCATAAGGAGCTTGGCTTACCTATGGAAAATCATTTTTTAAAAATGATTAATGAGGCAGGTTATAACAGCAAAGAGTCCTCTATCTATGTACAATGTTTTGAGGTTGCAACCCTGCAATACTTGCGTTCAAAAAGTGATATAAAACTCATACAGCTACTAGGTGCAGCTGGTATTACAAATGATGGCAATCTACTATTTACAAAAGAAGATGGAAGTTATGACCCAGAAGGTCAACCATATGATTTTATAAAAAATAAAGATAAGCGCTCATACCAGTTTTTTACATCAAAAGAAGGGGTTGAGTTTATGGCAACCTATGCAGATGCTGTAGGCCCTTGGAAACCTTTTATTATTTCTGTAACCTCAGAGGGTGTATTAACCCCAGTAACAAACTTTGTTGCGCTCGCTCATAGCTACAATCTTGAGGTGCATCCTTACACCTTTAGAAATGAAGATACCAAGTGGGTGACAGATACTAATCATATAGATGAGTATCTACGTTTTTTTGAAGCAGGTGTAGATGGTGTCTTTAGCGACTACACAAATGAGGCAGTCGCTGCTAGAAGTAAATTTTTAAAAAGTCACTAGTTTATTTCTCCCACTCTGTGTGAAAAATACCCTCACGATCTAGTCGCTCATACGTGTGTGATCCAAAATAATCTCGTTGCGCCTGTATCACATTAAGTGGTAGTCGTGTTGAGGTATATGCGTCAAAATACGTGAGTGAGTTAGATAATCCTGGTAGGGGTATCCCATTTACAGCACCAAAGGCTACAAGCTCTCTTGCCGCATCTACTGTATCTTGAATTTTTGGAATAAACGAAGGTGATAGTAACAGGTTAGGTAGCTCACTATCTTCTGTAAAGGCATCAGTAATATCTGCCAGTAGCTTTGCTCTTATGATACATCCTGCGCGCCATATCTTTGCAATAACCGCGATATCTAAGTCATAACCATACTCTTTAGATGCATCTGCGAGTTGGTGTAATCCTTGTGCGTAGGTGATGATATAAGAGAAGTAAAGTGCTTTTTCTGTAAGGTCAGTAAGTTTTTCTTTTGCCATTGTAGCAATCTCTGGGCGGTCATAAAGCGAGTCTGCAACAGTGCGCTCATCTTTAAGTGCAGAAATCTCACGCATACTCACGGCAATATCTATAGAGGGTACGGGTATACCTAGATCCATTGCGTTTTGAGAGGTCCACTTACCCGTTCCTTTTTGCTTTGCTTTATCTAGTATTTGATCTACTAGGTCACCATCTGTGAGGGTGTCTTTTTCGGCAAAAATTTCTGAGGTTATTTCAACAAGAAAAGACTGTAGTCTTCCCTCATTCCAAGACTTATATGTCTCGTGTAGTTCTTGATTACTTAGTTTTCCAGCCTTTTTAAGCACGTCATACATTTCAGACGTGAGTTGCATAAGTCCGTACTCAATACCGTTGTGTACCATTTTTACATAGTTTCCGGCAGATTTTGGTCCTAGGTATGCCACACAAGGTTCCCCATTATATTTGGCAGAGACTGCTTCAAAAATAGGTTGTACGGCAGCATAACCAGGTTTTGATCCTCCAGGCATTATGCTTGGGCCTTTGCGAGCTCCTTTTGCACCACCAGAAACACCAGCGCCAAAAAAGTGTATTCCCTTTTCGGCAAGGTAGGCTTCTCTTCGGTCTGTATCTGTAAAGAAGGAGTTTCCTCCATCTATAATGATATCACCTTTATCTAAGTGCGGTAAGAGGCTTTCTATCACGATGTCTACTACTTTTCCGGCAGGGACGAGTAACATAATTTTACGTGGTGATGAGAGCGCTTTCGCGAAAGCGGAAACCTCTACAGTCGCATTTACTTTATCTACATTGCCGCCTTCATCTATGAGTGCTTGTACCTTTTCTGGATCAAGATCATTACCCATTGCTGTAAAACCATTATCTGCAACGTTAAGTATAAAGTTACGTCCCATAACGCCTAGTCCTACTAAGCCAAAATCATAAGTATTTTCCATAATTGATCTTTCTTTTACTACAAAACAACACCGCTTTGTAGCCGAAATTTTGTCTGTTACAATACACCACGCATCGCACATCAAAAATAGTGGAAAAATATTGGTTTTTTGTGGGTAAGTGGTGTCAAAGTCCGTTGGGAATGGTGTAAAGTTTCAATACTTTTGACCTTAAATAAAACTAGCTCATTATGCGCAAGACAGAGAATCAATTATTAGTCATTTTTGGCGCATCGGGAGACCTCACTGCCCGTAAATTAGTTCCTGCATTATATAAGCTTTATAAAGACAAGCATTTACCAGAGCACTTTGCTGTGCTAGGGGTGGCACGTAGCTTTATGACAGATGAGGAGTTTAGAAAACGTGTAGCCTTAGAGAGTAAGTATCTTGATGACAGCGAGGAGTTTATAGCTGCATTTTCAGAAAAGCTGTTTTATGAGGATCTTCATAAAAAGTATGATGTAGATTATAGAGAGCTTAACGAGCGCATACAAGATCTTAATACGACCTATCAATGTGATAATAACATCATATTTTACCTATCTACACCGCCTAGTTTATTTGAAGCCATAGCAAAAAATCTAACAGCAAAGGGACTCAATGATGAGCGCCTAGGGTGGAAACGCCTCATTGTAGAGAAGCCCTTTGGTTACAGTCTCGAGACTGCAAAGTCACTTAACGAGGGATTACACAGATATTTTAAAGAATCACAGATTTATAGAATAGATCATTACCTAGGTAAAGAGACCGTTCAAAATATACTCGTCACACGATTTGCAAACAGTATTTTTGAACCTTTATGGAACCGCGATTACATACACCACGTAGAGATTACAAATGCAGAGAGTGGAGGCGTAGAGTCTAGAGGTGGTTATTATGACAAGTCTGGAGCACTTAGAGATATGTTTCAGAGTCACTTATTGCAGCTTGTGGCCCTTATAGTTATGGAGCCACCGCTCAGTGCAAATCCTGAGGAGATACGTAATGAAAAGATGAAAGCCCTTAAGTCTCTACGATTAATGACAGACCCAAAGGTGCTAGAAAAAAACACCATACGCGGTCAATATCTAGCCTCAGAGATAGAAGGAGAGAAAGTAAAAGGATACAGAGAAGAGGTAGATGTAGATCCAGATAGTACTACAGAGACCTATGCAGCTGTCAAGTTTTATGTAGATAACTGGAGATGGGCAGATGTGCCATTTTATGTACGCACTGCAAAGCGTATGCCTACTAAGGTTACAGAAGTGGTGATACACTTTAAGTCTCCACATCATCAGATTTTTAAGAATTCTGATATGAACAAGGATAATAAACTCATTATACGCATACAGCCAGATGAGGGAATCTTAGTAAAATTTGGTGTAAAAGTACCAGGTCAAGGATTTGCAGTAGAGCGTGGTAATCTAGACTTTTATTATGAAAGCCTAGGTGACGAGTCACATATTATGGAGGCTTATGAGCGTTTATTACTAGACGCAATGCAAGGTGATGCTACCTTGTATGCCCGTGCAGATGAGGTAGAGGCAGCCTGGAGATTTACAGACCCTATCTTAGATCACTGGAAAAAAGGTGATGCAAAAATTTATGGATACTCTGCTGGTGTGTGGGGACCACAACACGCAGATGAGCTTATAGAAGGAAAGAGTATGTGGCGTAACCCTTGTGAGAACCTCGCAGACGATGCTGGATATTGCGTTATAGAATAACTAAAGAAACAAGATGAAACTACATATATCAAAAACTAAAAGCGACGTTGCTCAAGATTTTGCAAAATTTCTAATGGACCTTGCAAGTGATAAAGAATCTATTACAGTAGCCCTTTCTGGAGGAAGTACCCCAAAAATAGTTTTTGATTACCTCGCGGCTAATTATAAGGAAACAGACTGGTCAAAATTCCACTTTTACTGGGGTGATGAGCGTTGCGTGCTTCCTACAGATGAGCAGAGTAATTATAAAATGACGGTAGATCACTTGTTTTCTAAAATTGAACTACCAGAGTCAAACATACACCGCATACTAGGAGAAAATATTCCAGAGGCAGAGGCGGTGCGCTACTCAAAAGAGCTAGAACAAACTCTAACTTCTGAAAATGAGGTGCCACAATTTGACCTCGTTATTTTAGGAATGGGGGATGATGGGCATACGGCATCTATATTTCCGCACGAGATAGATCTTTGGGATTCAGAAAACTGGTGTGAGGTAGCCACACACCCAGAATCTGGGCAGCAGCGCGTAAGTATTACAGGCGATGTTATAAACAATGCAAAGACTGTAGCATTTCTTGTCACGGGAGCTTCAAAACAAGAAAAGGTTAAGGTAATTATTAATAAAGAAGATAACTTTCTTGATTATCCTGCAAGCCTAGTCTCACCTCAATCTGGCGAGCTACACTGGTTTATGGATGAAGAGGCGACCTTGCAGTTATAAATTATCGGCCCTATTTATCTTTTTTCTTTTAGAAGTCTTCTTGGGATAATTACGCTTTCGCGAAAGCGTAATAAAAATCTACACCATACCTCTTGATTTAATTACTTTTGCACACTTAAATTAATACAATGATAGCAGTAGATAATCTTGCAGTAGAGTTTAGCGGAGATACACTTTTTAGTAACGTTTCTTTCACCATAAATGAAAATGACAAAATTGCCCTTATGGGTAAAAATGGTGCGGGTAAGTCTACTATGATGAAGATTATTGCTGGCGTACAGAAAGCCACACGTGGTAACGTAAGTACGCCTAAGGATGCTGTCATTGCATACCTGCCGCAACACCTCCTTACAGATGATGATTGTACGGTTATGGAGGAGGCTTCGAAGGCATTTTCTACCGTGCTAGATATGAAGGCAGAGATGGATCGTCTCAATAAAGAGCTCGAGACACGCACAGATTATGAGTCTCAAGAGTATATGGATATCATTACTAAGGTAACAGATATAGGCGAGAAATTTTATGCCATTGAGGAGGTAAATATAGAAGAAGAGGTAGAGAAGGCGCTAAGAGGTTTAGGCTTTAAAAGGTCAGATTTTAATAGACCTACCAGTGAGTTTTCTGGAGGGTGGCGTATGCGTATTGAGCTTGCCAAAATTTTACTTAAAAAGCCTGATCTTATACTACTAGATGAGCCTACTAATCACGTAGATATTGAGTCGGTAATTTGGCTAGAAGATTTCTTACTTAACAAGGCAAAGGCCGTTATTGTGATCTCTCACGACAAGGCGTTTATAGATAATATTACAAACCGTACCATAGAGGTCACGATGGGTCGTATATATGATTATAAAGCAAACTACTCGCACTATCTTGAGTTGCGTGCAGATCGTCGCTCACATCAAATTAAAGCATATCAAGAACAACAAAAATTTATTGCAGATAACCAGGCTTTTATAGACAGGTTTAAAGGAACTTACAGTAAGACAAATCAAGTCTCATCTAGAGAACGTATGCTTGAGAAGCTTGAGATTATAGAGATAGATGAGGTAGATAACTCTGCGCTAGCACTTAAATTTCCGCCGGCGCCACGCTCTGGAGACTTCCCAGTAAAAGTAAAAGACCTCACAAAAAAATATGATGATCATACCGTTTTTAGCAACGCAAGTATGGATATCGCTCGAGGCGAAAAGGTGAGTTTTGTAGGTAGAAACGGCGAGGGAAAATCTACAATGATTAAAGCCATTCTAGGCGAGATAGAAGTAGAAGGAGACTGCGAACTAGGTCATAATGTAAAAGTGGGATATTTTGCTCAAAATCAAGCAGCACTACTAGATCCAGAGCTCACTATCTTCCAGACGGTAGATGAGGTTGCAAAAGGAGATATGCGCACACAGATAAAAAATATCCTAGGGCGTTTTATGTTTTCTGGTGATGCGATAGATAAAAAGGTAAGTGTACTCTCTGGAGGAGAAAAAACCCGCCTTGCAATGGTAAAGCTATTGCTAGAGCCTGTAAATCTTCTCATACTAGATGAGCCTACAAACCACCTAGATATAAAGTCTAAAGATGTGCTAAAGGAGGCGTTGCAAACTTATGATGGTACCCTCATACTCGTTTCTCACGATAGAGATTTCTTGCAAGGCTTATCAAAAAAAGTATTTGAGTTTAAAGAAAAACGTGTGATAGAACATTTTGAAACAATAGATGCTTTCTTAAAGCGTAATCGCATAGAAAACTTAAAAGAAATAGACTTGATGAAGTCCTAATACATTGTATTAGGATTAGCACTTTTTTCTGGCACCTGTTGTATAGAGTCCCAGTGTTCTACAATTTTTAGATTGTTATCAAATCTAAAAAAGTCCATCGTGATATATTGATCATTACCCGGCCATACTTGATGTGTATGTAAGGCAACGAGGTCATCTTCGGCAATGGCACGTACAAAGTTGATTGACTTTTCGGGATACTCAGCCTGCATTCTTTCAAAGTAATCTATAAATCCTTGTGTGCCATTTGCTACATCTGGATTGTGCTGTATATACTCATCTCCTACATAGAGCTCAACAGCCTTTTTAGGATTACCTTCGTAAGCCATTTTGTAAAAGTTAATAGCATTTTCTTTCATCTGTGCACGTGTGTCTATAGCTTTTACTTTAGTTAAAATTGGTTACCATCATTTACTTCTACCCAGTAACCGTCTGGGTCTTGTATATATAATTGTCTCACCTTATCTGGGCGTGTAGATATTGCGTTTTTAGTACCTGGCCAGTCGTAATAGTCTAGATTGTAGTTTATAATGCTTTCGCGAAAGCGGTCAAAATCCCGCACAGCAAGCGCCAGGTGTACTCCTTTTGGAATACGTTTATCTAGGCTATCTACCTCGATAATGTGTAATTCTTGTGTGCTGCCTAGTCTAAACCAGCGTATGTGGGGTTGCTCTGTGCCATCTGCAATTTCTTGTAAGCCAAATATCTTTTGGTAGAAGGCAACACTTCTCTCTAGGTCATTTACATTTATTGCATAGTGATCTATAGCCACTTCTATTTGTTGTATTGTAGCCTCACTTGAATCTGATGGTGCTTGCTCATTACAACTCTGGATAAAAAAAGCAGTAGCAACAAGTGCTACTGCTTTGATATGTATATTTTTCATATTATTTACCTTGATCTACTGGTGGTGGTCCTGGAGGTACAATAGCTTCATAAACGGCATCGCCTTTGCGCTCTTTATATTCTGCTTTTACCTCTTCTACAAGTTTTGGGTTTTCAAAAAGGTCTAGCATTGTCATACCCATTGCCTTGCTGGCATAGGTCATTCCTTTATGTCCTATAGACATACCACCACAGGCTACAACTGCCCACGAGTGCCACGGTGTATCCTTAGGAGCTGTAGTTACACCTAGATTAATGTTTGCTACATTCCAGCTTACATCACCTACATCTGTACTTCCTCCGCCTGGGTTTTCTCTAGTTTCTTCAAGTGGTTTGATAGCACTATCCATACCTACTTGTGGTTTTCCTGTTACCTCTTGTATCTTTTTACCAAAGGCGATTTCTTCTGGAGTGTATGTGATAGGGCCTAGCAGCTCTAAGTTTTTTTGCATTGCTGCCCCACCGGTTCTATTTACTAGCACTTCATAAATACCAGAAATGAGAGATACTTTGTAATCTACATTTGCGAGTATTGCTGCGCCTTCTGCCATTTCTTGTACGCGCTTGTATACTGGCATCATTCCTTTGCGTTCTGTGTCACGCACGCGCATCCATAATCTCGAGTAATCTGGAACCACGTTTACTACTTGTCCGCCGTCTTGTATGTGGTAGTGCATACGTACTGTAGGTTTTACGTGCTCACGGTAGTAGTTTATACCTGTTGTATAAAGCTCTAATGCATCTGAGGCAGAGCGACCATTCCAAGGGTCTGCGCTGGCGTGTGCTGCTTGACCAAAAAATTCTATTTTAAAATCTACAAGAGCAAGTGAGCTTTGTACATCTGCCTTAATTTCGGCAGCTGGGTGCCACGATACATTTACATCTACACCGTCCCAAACGCCGTCACGTACCATCCATATTTTTCCAAAGAATTTTTCTTCAGATGGCGTACCCAGAAATTTTACAGTTCCTTTTATTTTTCCTGCTTCTATTTGCTCTTTAATAGCAATTGCTGCCCCTAGACTTGCCGCACCAAACATATTGTGACCACAACCGTGACCAGCCTGCCCCTCGTTAAGCGGATTTTTAGTAGGCTCTGTTTTTTGAGAGAGTCCTGGTAATGCGTCAAACTCGCCTAGTACACTTATCACAGGGCTACCAGATCCATAGGTAGCAACAAAGGCAGTAGGCATACCAGCAACGCCGCGCTCTACGGTAAAACCTTGTTTTTCTGCATAGTCTGCTAGAATTTTAGCCGATTGTGTTTCTTCAAAGGCAGTTTCTGCCAGTGCCCAGATCTCGTCTGAGATACGTATGAGTTCTTTTTCGTGTTTTTCGACAGAGGCAATTACAGCCTTCTTGTTTACAGAAATCTTTTGAGCAGAGAGGCTCAACGTCATAAGTCCTAATGCGTAGAGGAGTACTTTTTTCTTCATAAAATGGTTGATTTATAGTAGCTTCTAAGATAGTAAAAAAGGATAAGACAAATTTCTTACCCATTATAGCTACTATATACATCTATTATACCTTCTCTAAAAATGTACAGAGAGTATAATGTACCAGACCGTCACCGCCCATAACCAGCATATTATGATGTATAGAATGTTGCGTAATAGGGGATAAGCGATGATTTTTTTTACAAAGTGAGCTGCCAGTCCTGCCCAGATGAAGCCTAACGACCAGAACATACCAGCACTTATAACCGCTGGCCAGATCCAGTCTCCCGTCCAGCTAGAAAAACTTGGGTACGAAGTAAATAAGAAATATACGGTGTAATATAGTGCAGCCCCTAGCGCTCCCATACTCAAGAGTCCCAGTGCGCAGGTGACTATTGCGGCAATTATAGAAAAACGGGTGGTAAATGATAAGGACTTCCAGTATTTAAGCACAAGTTGATGTCTATGTGTGAATGCTAAAAGTAAGGTAATACGCGCTTTCGCGAAAGCGTTCTAAGCAACCGCCTCTTTATACGTTTTAAGACAGCGCTCTCTAGCCTCTTTATGGTCTACCATTTTATCTGGATACGAAAGCTCTTGTAACTCTGGTACCCATTTATTGATATATTCCTTTTGCTTGTCAAATTTATCAACCTGTGTCATAGGGTTAAAAATTCTAAAGTAAGGTGCAGCATCTACTCCAGAACCGGCTGCCCACTGCCAGTTACCCACGTTTGAGCTCAAGTCGTAATCAAGCAATTTTTCTGCAAAGTAGGTTTCTCCCCATCGCCAGTCTATGAGTAGGTGCTTGCATAAAAAGCTCGCTGTGAGCATACGCACACGGTTGTGCATATATCCCGTGGCATTAAGCTCGCGCATACCAGCATCTACAAGAGCATATCCCGTCTGGCCGTTTTTCCACTTTTCAAATTCTTCTTCATTGTTGCGCCAGTCTATGCGGTCGTATTTTGACCTAAAAGCTTTGTCTTTAGTGTGCGGGAAGTGATATAAAATTTGCATAAAAAACTCACGCCATATGAGTTCGCTCCAGAAAACTTCATTAGTCTGAGCAATCGCTTTTTTTACCATTTTACGTACAGAGACGGTTCCAAAACGTAGGTGCGGCCCCAGTCGCGAAGTCCCATCTTGCGCCGGGAAATTGCGGGTGTCTTCATAGTTTTCTATAAGGGTAGGGGTGACGTCATAATCTGGCACCTCAATGCTAGATTTTTTAAAACCCATATCTGCCAGCGTGACATTAGGCAGTCTACTATGGTCTATGAGATTGTCAAGATACTGCGAGGTGTAATGTATGATGAGGTCTTTATCTTCATCAAAAGTCGCTTTCCACTTATTTTTAAAAGGTGTATAAACCACATAAGGATCGCCATCTCCTTTTACAATCTCATCTTTTTCAAAAATCACTTGATCTTTAAAGGTGGTAAATGAGATATCATTTTCTTCTAGTAGTGATGCAATCTTTTTATCACGCTCTAGTGCATACGGCTCATAATCTCTATTTGTAATTACTGCCTGCACATCATAATCTGCTATGAACTCTTTAAAAACTTGCTCTGGAGTGCTGTAAAACATTGCCAGCGAGCTGTCGTGCTCTGCTTGCAAAGTGTCACGCATTTTTTGTAATTCATTATAAATAAAAGTAACGCGAGCGTCGTCTTCTGGGAGTTTGTCAAGAATTTCTTTATCAAAGATAAAAATAGGCAAGACCGGATGGTCTCCCTTTAGTGCTTCTAGAAAACCTACATTATCATCTAGTCGTAAATCACGACGAAACCAAAATATTGTTACTTTTTTTGTGCTCATAGATTACAAATTTAAGGCTTTAAGAAATGGGGGTTTCTTAAAGCCTTGATTGGGTTTTTGTACGCTTTCGCGAAAGCGCTTTAAACCTCTTTATTAAATACTTAGTTTACATTAAGTGTACTCATACCACCATCTACACCTATCACTTGACCAGTGATCCAAGTGCTGTCGTCACCAAGTAAGAATGCTGCTGCATTTGCAATATCTTCTGAGGTACCTACACGTTTAAGCGGGTGGCGCTCGTTCATCATTTCTTTTTTCTTATCGTTGCTTAAGAGACGCTTTGCAAGTGGTGTGTCTGTAAGTGATGGTGCTATTACGTTAACACGTAGCTTAGGTGCATACTCTGCTGCGAGTGCTTTGGCAAATCCTTCTATGGCGCCCTTTGCTGCGGCAACACTTGTGTGAAAAGGCATTCCCACCTTTACAGCAACCGTACTGAAGAAAACGAGACTTGCTTGCTCAGATTTTTTAAGGTGCTCCATCACCTGGTGTACTACGTTTACCATACTCAAAAAATTAAGCTCCATATCTTTACGGAAGGTATCTACCGTGAGCATTTTAAAAGGCTTTAAGTTTATTGTACCCGGGCAAAACACAAAACCATCTAGGTGGTCTGGTAACTGGCTTAGGTCTAGCTCATCTTTTTCAGTATCATACTCGATGTAGTTTACATCTAGGTTACCTAGATTCTCGTTAGTACGTGAAGCAACGTAAACCGTGTGGTCTTGGTATAGCTTGCTTGCGATTTCAAAACCTATCCCGTGGCTTCCTCCTATTAATAGTATGTTTTTGCTCATAGTGTTATTTTTATGCGTGTTAGGCTAGTATATCTTGTTTAAGTGTAGTTGCTGTTTGTTCTGGGTTTTTATAAACACCAAATTTCTCTTCGAGAGCTTTCTTTCTGTATTCAAAAATCTCGTCTAGTTTTGGTTTTACCAGATAAGGGTGCGCAAGTCTTCCTAAAAAGCCTGCAGGTACTTTATAGTCTACAATATCTTCCATCTCTACGCCGCCTGGTATCTCTTTTATAAAGTGCTTGTGATGCCATAGGGCATAAGGACCATACTTTTGCTCATCAACAAAATAGGCACCTTCCTTTACACTTATGATTTCTGTAACCCATTGCATCTTAATATTTGCAATAGGGGTGACGGTGTATTGTATAAGTTGGCCAGCATACACCGGTCTATCTGCACCAGAGATGATATTAAAATTCATATAATCTGGAGTGATGGTACCTAGGTTACGTGCGTTTGATAAAAACTGCCAAGCCTCATCTACACTTATAGGTAGATTTTGCTTAGAATGTATTTGGTAGATTTTCATAGTTTCTTTTCTGATTATAAAAATACAATCAAAATGTTTATCAATACAAGCTAATTAGTTAAACAAAAATTAAATCTATTAGAAATAGCCTTTCACCTCGGTAAGAAGTCGCGCTAGTTTCCTGTTTATGGCAGAGAGGTAATATAAAATTAAGAATGATTATCTTTTAAGTTATGAAATCAGAACGTCCACTTCCAGAGATATTTACTCGTGTCCTATGGCAAAGGGAGGAAGCACTTATCGCACGCTATCATACCATACGCGAGTATATCCTTAAAACTTATCCGGGTGTAAATGAGCTATTGTATCATACACACGCGTCAACGAGTGTATTTACAGTGTCAGAAAAGATGAGTGATGGTTTCTGTCTTATCCCTATATATACTGCACATCTCAACTTGGGTTTTCAGCGGGGAGTACTATTAAATGATAGTTTACATCTACTTGAAGGTACTGGCAAGCTTATGCGCCATATACCTATAAAGAATCTGGATGATTTCCATAAGGAAGCGGTTTATCATCTCATAGATGAGGCTTATCAACTCGCTATAGAAGATGCGGGTGCTAGCAGCGCATTAAATGGTAAAACTATTTCAAAAATAAAGAGTATTTAAGCATCACAACACTGCTCGTCTTTTACGAGCTTGCAACTTGCTACGGCTAGTATTGCCCCTATAAATGGAGCGGTAACATACAGCCACATAGGTTCCCATTGTCCAGAAAATATGGCAGGACCTATAGATCGCGCAGGATTCATAGACGCATTAGTCATAGGTCCCGCAAACATTGCTTCTAGCAATACGACACCACCTATGGCTATACCCGCGATGATACCTATTTCTTTTGCACCTGTAGATACGTTTATGATGACCAGCATTAAGAAAAAGGTGAGGAGTATCTCTAGTACAAAAGCCTTGTAATGTTCAAAGGAGGGAACGGTGCTTCCTAAAAATTCACTCTCAGGAAACAAAAACCACAACATCGCACCGGCAAGTGTAGCTCCTAGTACTTGTGCAATGATATACTTAGGCACCTCTCTCCACGCAAATTTCTTTGCATAAGCAAAAGCTACTGTCACCGCAGGGTTAAAGTGCGCACCAGATATATCGCCAAAGGCATAGATCATAGCCATCACAATAAGACCCCAGGTAATTGCAACACCGGGGTGGGTAACGACGCCGCCTGTAATCTCGTTTACTGTCATAGCGCCACAACCACAAAAAACCATTGTAAATGTTCCTATTATTTCGGCTATGTAGCGTTTCATATGTGCTATTTTGTGGTAAAGATACACAGCGTTATATTAAGGTTTTGTTAACATATGACGCATTTTAACATCTTATTTTTGTGTGAGGAGATTTTCGCGAAAGCGCAAAAAAATCCATAACCAATAAAATCAAGCATTATGAAAAAATTACTTTTTGTAGCCTTCTTAGGTCTTATGACGGCAGGAGCTACAGCACAAATTGAAACACCAGCACCTAGCCCAGCAGCAAAGGTGATGCAAACGGTAGGTCTTACAGATGTTACTCTTGAGTACTCTAGACCTGCAATGAGAGGACGTACTATTATGGGTGACCTTGTACCTTACGGTGCAATGTGGCGTACAGGAGCAAATGCAAATACTACCGTTGAGTTTTCTACACCAGTAACAGTTGCAGGTACAGAGCTTAAGGCAGGAAAATATGCAGTATACACAAAGCCTACAGCATCTACTTGGGAAGTATACTTCTACACAGATACAAATAACTGGGGTACACCTCAAAAGTGGGACGATAGCAAGGTTGCTGCAAAGGCAACGGCAAAGGCACAAATGAGCAATATGCCAGCAGAGTCTTTTACTATGGGAATCAACCACCTGTCTAACGATGGTGCACACCTTACAATGCAATGGGATAAAACGTATGTAGCTGTACCATTTACAGTACCGGCAAACGAGACAGTACTTGCGAGTATAGATAAGATGATGGCAGGACCAGGTATGGGTGATTACTATGCTGCAGCAGTATATCTTTCTAGCACTGGACAGTCACTAGATAAAGCAAAGTCGTATATGGACAAAGCGATGTCTATGAACAAAGACCCTAAGTTCTGGCAACTACGCCAGCAGTCATTATTACTTGCAAAGGTAGGAGACAAAAAAGGAGCTATAAAAGCAGCACAAGCGTCACTTAAAGGAGCAAAAGAAGCAAAAAATCAAGACTACGTAAAGATGAACACAGACTCACTAAAAGAGTGGGGAGCGATGTAATCATTGTTTAGTTCGCTTTCGCGAAAAAGTAAAAGCCCTCACACGAGGGCTTTTTTTATGTCTAGTAGTCACAAATTACCTAGCAGATGCGTGTAAAAAAGAGCCATTCATTGCGCTTTTAACTTCGCAGCTCTTTGTATCTTTGTGTAACTTTTAAAAACAAATTATGAGTTCATACGATGTAGCCGTTATAGGCTCTGGTCCTGGTGGATATGTTGCAGCAATACGTTGTGCACAACTAGGAATGAAAACAGCATTAATAGAAAAATATAGCACACTAGGAGGAACTTGTCTTAACGTAGGGTGTATCCCGTCTAAGGCGCTTCTTGATTCATCACACCACTATGAAGATGCCATCAAGCATTTTGAAGAGCACGGTATCGAGGTAGGTGATGTAAAATTTAACCTAGAGAAAATGATTGCCCGCAAGCAAAGCGTAGTAGATGTTACTACAAAGGGTATTGAGTTCTTAATGGGTAAAAATGAGATAGACGTTTACCAGGGTGTGGGATCTTTTAAAGATGCTACACATATAGATATCGCAGGAGAAAAGAACCTGACTATAGAGGCAAAAAATACCATTATAGCAACAGGATCTAAGCCTAGCACGTTACCTTTTATAAACATAGATAAAGAACGTATCATCACTTCTACAGAAGCATTAAAACTTCCAGAAGTACCTAAGCACCTTGTTGTGATAGGTGGAGGTGTGATAGGTCTTGAGCTTGGTCAAGTATACAAGCGTCTAGGTGCAGAGGTAACTGTAGTAGAGTATATGGATCGCATTATCCCTACGATGGATGGCGCTCAGAGTAAAGAATTACTTAAAGTATTCAAAAAGCAAAAAGTAAAATTTGCCCTATCTCACGGAGTTACTGCTGTAGAGCGTGACGGAGATGAGGTTACCATCAAAGCGACAAATAATAAAAAAGGTGTAGATGTAGAGTTTAAGGCAGACTACGTACTTGTAGCTGTGGGACGTCGTGCCTACACAGACGGTCTTAAACTTGATGCTGTAGGTATTAAGACAGATGAGCGTGGTAAAGTTGAAGTAAACGAGCACCTGCAGACTAATGTGTCAAATATTTATGCTATAGGTGACGTTATAAAAGGAGCAATGCTCGCTCACAAAGCCGAAGAAGAAGGAACACTCGTTGCCGAAATTCTTGCAGGTCAAAAACCACATATAGATTACAACCTTATACCAGGTGTAGTATACACTTGGCCAGAAGTTGCCTCTGTAGGTAAAACCGAGGAGCAACTTAAAGAAGCTGGAGTAGCCTACAAGTCAGGACAGTTCCCTATGCGTGCATTAGGACGTAGCCGCGCGAGTGGTGATACAGATGGATTTGTAAAAATACTTGCAGATAAGGAAACAGATGAGGTACTAGGCGTGCATATGGTAGGTGCTCGTGTAGCAGACCTTATAGCTGAAGGAGTAACTGCAATGGAGTTTAGAGCAAGTGCCGAGGATATTGCACGTATGAGCCACGCACACCCTACGTATGCAGAGGCTGTAAAAGAAGCTGCCCTCGCTGCAACCGAAGATAGACCTATACACATCTAGTCACCACTAGAATGATATATTATAAAAAAAACCTGCTAGTAATAGCAGGTTTTTTTTGATTTATGGGTTATTACGCTTTCGCGAAAATTATTAGTGGCTTATATTACTTCTCTTTTTTAGCGATATAATCTCTAACAAGGTCGTTGTAGCACCTCATAGAAGTAAATTGTGTGCAGCTTTCTCCTATTAGTTCTATGCCATATTGATCTCTGATTCTTTCTTCAAACTTCTTATCTGGGTTGTATTCTTCTTGAAAATACTTTATCTGTTTGTTTATTACATCTTGCTTAAATTTCTTTGTGATTTTCACACACGAATCAAACCCAAGAAATTCATAGTACTCAATTATACTTTTATTGCATTGTACTCGATCAAAATTGGTCTTTGCAAGTCGAATATTACAAAATAATGACAATACAAGAAAAGCTGCTGCTGGAAACAATAGGAAAGTTTTGAAGCTTTTCTTTAGTAAGAAAATTAAGGCGTAAACAAAGAGAATTAGTGTTGCGATAAATAACAAGGATCTCGCATAAATAAGGTCATATATTATGCTTAAAACAGGATCTCGATAATAGAAATTAATATTTAATAAAATAATATCAACTAATAAGGTAATAATAATTAGTGATAAAAGCTTTGTCTCTTTTTCTTGATTAAGAAAACTATTTCTGTTCATATTAAGATATAATAAGCTTATTATTTATTTTTAGATAATTCATAACCACTTACTTTGTAGGGCTTGTACTCCCTTTTCTATTCCCACGTAATAGTCACCTCGTCTAAATTCTGGAATGATTGTGGAGTCAATAATTTTTTTACAGATTTTATCTGTTAGAACTTTTTCAGTTCCATATCCTGTTGCAATCCTTATTTTTTTTAAGTTTTTACTCATCACTATGAGTAATCCATTGTTAGATTTTACTTTTCCGATACGCCATTCATTTCCTAGATCTGTCGAATAATCTTTTAGATTCTTATAAGGTGTAATTGAATCAATAGTAACAATCACAATTTCTCTTGAACTAGCTTCTTCATAATCATTTAAAATCTTAGTTAAACTTAAATTTTGCTCTTCACTGAAGATACTTTCATAGTCTGATACCACACCTAAAGGTGCCGGAAAACGAAGTAAGTTTTCTTTGCTAGATTTACCTACTTTCTTGCTTGAACTCTCATTGCTATCATTCCATACTCGATATGAATTATAGGCTGCTAGTGGTACGCCTATAAGATTAGGAAGAATGTACGACGCAAAGAAAAATAGGAAACTAATGATTCCAATTACAGTTACGGCCTTTCTCATTTTTGATTTTATAATGATTTAAATTAACAGAGACCTTAAGTCTTATTATTCTTAATTTTATATGATTGTCTAAATATACACGCTATCAAAGTTTAAAATCACTATGTTTTTACTTTAGTTTTTATGGATTATTAACATTATAGTTTCTCTTACTATATGCTCCCAATTTTCAACTATTTTGAACACCAAAGAAGAAATAAAATAAGGTCGTTTTGTATTTTTGCAGCTCTTAAAAAGAGTACATATGTGGTACAGACGCGCGCTTAAAATATCAATCATTTTCTTATACCTCATTATCATCGCAGGGGCGGTGGTACGTATGACGGGAAGCGGTATGGGTTGCCCAGACTGGCCGCAGTGTTTTGGGTACTTAGTACCTCCTACAGAAGAGAGTGAGCTACAATGGGAGCCTAACCATAATTATGAAGATGGGCAGGTTATTATACGCAATGAGTCGCTGCGCGTTGCCCCAGCAGATTTTACTTCTGGAGCCACCTATAATGAGCAAAACTGGGACACTTATGACACGCACGACTATGCCAGCTTTAACGTATGGCACACCTGGATAGAGTATATAAACAGGCTTGTAACAGCACTTGCCGGCATCCCTATGTTACTTATGGTGATACTCGCTTTCTGGTATTGGAAGGGGCGCAAAGGCCTCATTTTTGCCACCTTTATGGTGTTACCTTTAATGCTTTTTCAGGCGTGGCTGGGTAAGCAAGTAGTAGACTCAAACTTACTACCGGTAAAAATTACCATTCATATGATAGCGGCTCTCTTTATCGTGGCGCTACTCTTATTCTTGTGGTATAAATCGCAGCATAAAGAAATGGGGATTACGCTTTCGCGAAAGCGTACTTATGACCCCGTATTTAAAAACCTCATTGTGATTGCTAGTATACTCACGCTTGTGCAAATTGCACTAGGTACACAAGTAAGACAGTATGTAGATGAGCGCGTGGCAGAGGTAGGCTATGAGGCAAAAGAGCTATGGCTCAACCCAGCCACAGTATGGTTTTATGTACATAGATCGTTTTCTATACTCGTGACATTATTAAACCTATATATCTTCTGGCGTAATAAAAACTTACTGCTAGGGCATACCAAGTTACTTAACTGGACACTTATACTCATAGCCTTAGAGGTGGTGACGGGTATCGCGATGTACTATATAGATTTTCCGTTTGGGAGTCAGCCATTACATTTAGTCTTAGCGTCATTACTTTTTGGGGTTCAGTTTTATATTTTGTTAGAAAGTTTCCCAAAAAGGGAGGCTATCACACCTACGATATAGGGATAAACCAAGTATCTTTACCATCTTAAAATTTGTACAATGATTTACCGTTTTAGAGCAATTCTAGACACAGAAGAAGATGTTTTTCGCGATCTTGAGATCGAAGCTGCGGCTACGCTTGAAGACTTGCATAATGCTATAAACCAGTCTTTTGGGTTTGATGGGGCAGAGGTTGCTGCGTTTTACCTAAGCGATGATACCTGGATGCAGGGCGAGGAGTTTGCCCAGTTTGAAATGGGTGAGGGTGAGAGCCAGTTGCGCCTTATGAATGAGACGTCACTAGACGGGCTTCTGGGAGAACACCAGACGCGTCTTATATATGTATATGACTTCTTAAATATGTGGCGTTTTCTTGTAGAGCTTGCAGAGATTACAGAGCCAGAAGATGGCGTGACGTATCCTAACCTTATGTTTGTACAAGGGCAAGTACCAGACCAAGCGCCAGAGTTTGAGATGGAACCACAAGACGAGGAAGATGAGGATGATGATGAGTTTAATGATGATTACAATATCGACGATTTTGACGATTTAAGTTTTGATGAGAACTGGAATTAGTATTCTTGTATCTCTTTATAACCTAACCTGTGTGCATCGCATACATCATAACACATACATACGACTATGATAAATTTATATAGCGCTCAGATAGAGTCACTATCTATACACCGTATAGGTAATAAAGGAAAGGCAGAAGGACTTTTTGTATCTCAAGACCCATATCCTTTAAGTGATGAGCTTACTCCGCTTATTAAGGAGTTTTTCTTTAAGCCTTTTAGAGAAAAGGAAGAGAACTACTATAAGTTTTTTCACGATCAAGATTTAGAGTTTAACACGCTTTTTACGTTAGCAAAGAAAGTTTTTGATAACCCACACGGGACGCATTTACTCTCTGAGGATATTGCAAAGCACTTATATGCACAAAGTGATCACCCGCACATTAAGGCTGGTGAGTTGTACATCGCACACCTAGAAGGCGTGCAGATAGATAATATCAAGACAGATGCTTTAGGTATTTTTAAAAGTGAGTTAAAGCAGGATTTCTTACAGTTTCGCGAAAGCGGGACAAACCTTGAGATGATACTTGAGCAAGGGATTAATCTTAATAAACTAGATAAAGGCTGTTTGATTTTTAACCATAAGGAGGATGAAGGGTATAAGGTACTCTCTGTAGATTCTAACCGTTATGACACAAAGTACTGGCTAGAGAATTTTATGGGTGTAGAGACCTTTGAAGATGATAACTTCTACACAAAGAAGTATCTTAAGTTTTGTCAAGACTTTGCAAAAGACGTAGTACTCCCTGCCGAAGATAAAAAGGAAGAAGTGCTCTTTATGAACCGTGCGGTAAATCACTTTGCAAAAAATGACACTTTTGAAGAAACTGCTTTTATGAATGATGTGATAGATAATCCGGATCTTATACCAGAGTTTCGCCATTATAAATCAGAGCAGTCGCCTAAGTATAAAATAGAAGATCTTACAGACTTCTCGATAAGCAATAAAGCGGTTACTGCACAGCGCAAGAAAATAAAAAGTGTAATTAATCTAGATACCAATATCCAGATTAAAATGGACTTCATTAACCCAGAAAGCGCAGAGAAGTTTGTAGAAAAAGGGTGGGATGAAGAAAAACAGATGTACTACTACCTGGTGTATTTTAACAAGGAGCAGAACTAAGCTTATCCATATGATATAAAAAAAGCGTAGCTAGAAATAGCTACGCTTTTTTTATGGTTTAAATCTCCTTTATAAGACGTTTAAGACTAATGTCTTCATAGTTGCGTTTTACAAACTCAAGGGCTGCACGTAGTATTGCTCCCATATTTGCTGCGCGTTTAAATTTGAGATCACTTGTAAAGTCAAATATATCTGCTCGTAGCTGGCGCACATTCTCACGAGGTGAGATATTATCTGTAGCCATCACACGTAATAATCTTGTGAGTCTCTTTTTACCATTGAGTATTCTTCTAGCAAGGAGCGCTCTCTCTTCATTACGATACTGCTCGATAGAGCGGTTATCTAGTCGCTTTGCAACCAGTTGTACTAGTCTTATGTTTTCTTTAAAAATCGCGGGTTGATATACCTTAAAATTACCTTCAAAACATTGTTGATCAAAATCTATCGCACGTATTTTATAACGTACTGTGTCAAAGTCGTGGGTAGGGATAATTACATAATTATAAGATCGCATATCGCCAAGTAAAGTAATCATACAGCGCTCGTTAAACTTTACAAACTCCTTTGCAATTTGATTAAGTCCCAAGTCGTCACACTCTTCAAGATGTTCTCTTATAAACTCATCGCCCGGTATGCCAGAAATATGCTCTTCTATAAGGGTGTTTTCATATACCAGAAAGTTAATACGGTTAGGCGATAAGATGTGCTCAAGCTCAAGTCCATAAACTCTACTAGCATCTGCCTGCTTTACATAAAAGTATACGTAGTTATTATTATAAATATTAAGCACCTTAATACGAAAGGGCTTAGAGTTACCAAAAGTGCAAAAGTCTATACCCGCAATGCGTAGATAGTCAAAGATATTCTCATTACCATCTGAGTGCAGCTGGGTATAAATACGTTTAAGATTGTACTCTATCTCATCTTGTTCAAACTCGGGATAGTAAACACGTATCCACAGCGTGTCATTATCTTCTTTATCAAAAACACTCACACCACCAGAAAACCTAAGCAGATCTTCATAAGAGATCGTAACCTCAGATGTCCTTGCATAGGTGTCTAGATAAGAAAGAAGCTTCTCATTAACAGGGAATGAGGGTTTCTTTTTAGACATCAGTTTGTTTTCCATTGCGGGATGTTTTTATGTAAAGATACTAAAGGCGTGTAACAAAAGGTCTACATAGCCGTCTTGTAAACACTAGCAATCAAAAAACATACTTCATATTGGAAACAATCCTAACGATTAATAATCTAACGAAACATTACGGCATTGTAAAAGCCGTAAATGACCTCTCGTTTACGATAGAAAAAGGAAACGTATATGGCATACTAGGCCCTAACGGTAGTGGTAAATCTACCACCTTAGGTATGGTGCTCAATGTGGTAAATCCTACTTCTGGAAGCTTTCACTGGTTTGATGGGTCAGACACCACACATAATGCTTTAAAAAAGGTGGGAGCTATTATAGAGCGACCTAACTTTTACCCGTATATGACCGCGGCACAAAATTTACAACTGGTTTGTAAAATTAAAGATGTCCCGTCAGATAAGATTCAAGAAAAACTTGAGATTGTAGGTCTTCTAGATCGTATGCATAGCAAGTTTAGTACCTACTCACTAGGTATGAAACAGCGTCTAGCCATTGCCTCTGCACTTCTTAATGATCCAGAGATACTTATACTAGATGAGCCTACAAATGGTCTTGACCCACAAGGTATACATCAGATACGTGAGATTATTAAAAAAATTGCCGCAGGAGGAACTACCATACTACTTGCCTCTCACTTACTAGATGAGGTAGAGAAGGTATGTACGCACGTAGTAATCTTACGTAAAGGCGTAAAGTTATATTCAGGACGAGTAGATGCGATGAATGCCAGTCACGGCTTTTTTGAGTTGCGCACAGATAACTTATCTATGCTCGAGACCTATCTCAATGCACACTCAGATTTTGGCGAGGTAAAGATAGAAGGCGATTTGCTTACAGGGTTTTTATTAAATCCGCTAGAAGCCAAAGAGCTCAACACGCAACTACACCAGCAAGGTATTGTGCTCACGCACCTTGTAAAGCGCAAAGAGAGCTTAGAAGAGCAATTCCTTGAATTAACTAAAAACTAAACAACCCAATGTTACGACTACTCACCATAGAATATCACAAACTCAGACATAGCAAGACATCACGTGTCCTTATCATAGGGTACTTTGTGTTACTATCTGCCATTGCACTGCTTGCCTCATTTAAGTTTAACTTATTTGGATTAGAGTTTAGGCTTGCAGATCAAGGTATTTTTAACTTTCCATACATCTGGCACTTTAATTCTTTTATAGCCGCTATTCTTAAATTTTTCTTAGCTGTTGTCATAGTATCAATGACAGCAAATGAGTACAGCAATAGAACGCTTAAACAAAACCTCATAGACGGTTTGAGTAAGAAGGAATTTATACTCTCTAAGTTCTTAACCGTTGTTGTTTTTTCAGCTTTATCAACGTTGTTTGTATTTATTTTAAATATAATTCTTGGATTGATTTTTTCTGACTTTAATGAGTTATCAATTATTTTTTCGGATTTAGAGTTTTTGATTGGTTTCTTTTTCAAACTAGTAGGTTTCTTTTCGTTTTGTCTTTTTTTAGGTATTCTAATAAAAAGATCTGCTTTTGCGCTAGGCTTTTTGTTGTTCTGGTGGATATTTGAATGGATAATATTTATTGTTCTAGGAATCTTAGTAACAAAAGATTTTGCTTGGAAAGTATGGGACTTACTACCTCTTGGTTCAATGTGGAATTTACTGAATGAACCTTTTACAAGATTAGAAATTGCACAAACTGTTGCCAGTCAATTAGAAACTGATATGGTATTGAACTATGGTGTTGAGTGGTATGAGATAGCTATCGTATCGGTATGGACGTTCTTATTTATATATGCAAGTTTACTATTGTTAAAGAAAAGAGACTTGTAGTATCACGCTTTCGCGAAAGCGTAATCAATCACAATGCAACCTCAAAAGGGTTGCATTTTTTGTATATTCATATCAGAAAACGGTTCAAGCGGTGACTTAAAAACCTAATGCTTTAACAATCTTGAGAAAGTGATGGTAGTTGAAACCCCGTTTATAGCTGAAAATTAAAAGGATAATACCCTGTAAAGTACTGTGAATCTTAAAAAATAACCTATTTTCGCGAGAATGTCTATGACCTTTAAAGATCTCAATCTCGATAAATTTTTGTGGAACGCCCTAGATGATATGGGTTACACACAACCTACTCCTATACAGGTAGATGCACTTGCGCCTGTAATGTCTGGAAGTGACGTGGTAGGAATTGCTCAAACCGGTACAGGTAAAACATTTGCATACCTCTTACCTATACTAAGAACATTACCATACTCAAGACAAGAAAACCCTCGTGTACTTATTCTAGTCCCTACTAGAGAACTTGTACTACAAGTGGTAAGCGAACTTGAAAAGCTCACAAAATACATAGATGTGCGTATTGCGGGTGTTTATGGTGGTTCTAATATCAATACCCAAAAGGCACTTATAGCCCAAGGGCAAGATATTGTAGTGGCAACACCAGGTAGACTGTATGATCTAGCCGTGAGTAGAGTATTGCAACTTAAATCTATCCAAAAGGTAGTGATAGATGAGGTAGATGTGATGCTGGATCTAGGTTTTAGACCGCAGCTTATGAACATTTTTGACATACTCCCAAAAAGGAGACAGCACATTATGTTTAGCGCCACGATGACCGAGGATGTAGATGCTCTTATTAAAGATTATTTCAATAAACCTCAGTTCATAAAAGTGGCTCGTAGTGGGACACCACTAGAGAATATCAAACAGATAGGTTATAAAATACCTAACTTCTATACAAAGGTAAACTTCTTACTGGAGGAGCTCGCTTCCGCGAAAGCGTACCCAAAAACACTACTCTTTGTAAGGGACAAGCGTATGGCAGATAGACTGTACCTTAAGCTTGAAGAAGCTTTTCCGGGACAAGTAGATCTCATACACTCTAACAAGACGCAAAATTACCGTATCAACAGTATAAATGCCTTTTCTGAAGGTAAAGTACGTATGATGGTAGCTACAGATGTGATGGCGCGTGGTCTTGATATAGATGATATCACACACGTTATAAATGTAAACACTCCTCGTTTTCCTGAAAACTATTTACATAGAATAGGGCGTACGGGTAGAGCACAAAAAGAAGGTACTTCTATAGTATTAAGCACTCCAGCCGAAGATGCTTTTCTAGAAGAGATAGAAGCGCTTATGGGTGTAAAAGTACCTATAGAGACGCTGCCAGAAGATGTTCAAATCTCTAAAGAACTCACACCAGAAGAGCGACCAGAAGCCAAAGAAATTTTTAATCCTCATAAATGGAATAAAAATGATGAGGATGCTCCGGGACCAGCTTTTCACGAGAAGAGTGAGAAAAACTCTAAGGTAAATCTAGGAGGTTCTTACAGAAGAGAAATTGCAAAAAAATACAAGAAGCCTAAGACTAGAGGCGATAAAAACTATAATAAAAGAAATAAACGAAAGTAAACAATGAAGCGACTACTGCAGATGTTAGGGATCTGTCTAGCCGTACTACTATTACATTCTTGTTTTGACAAGAGTAAGTATGCCCCCGAGCCTTACCTAAGGCCGCTAGAGATAATAAAACTATCTGATCAAGACTATATGCACGTCTCATATCTTAAGGACGGTAAAGATGGTTACATACCTTGTAATGGTTATATACGTAAGGAGGGTGATGAGGTTTTTGTATTTGAGACACCCCTAGATGATTCAACATCTGTACAACTTATTGACTTTATACAAAATGATCTTAATGCGACCATAAAGGCCGTTATGGTGAGTCACGCTCATATAGATGGCGCAGGTGGTGTAAAAGCATTTAATGAAGCAGGCATACCTACATATGGCTCGTCAAAAACAGCAGCATTACTTGCTAGAGATACAATCACCTTAAGTAATACTTTTCAGCGTAAAGATAGTTTGATGCTAGGGAAGACCCTCGTAAAGATGGATTACTTAGGTCCTGCACATACAGATGATAATGCGATAGCCTATCTAGAAGGACCAGAGGTATTACTAGGCGGGTGTATGATAAAATCTCTAGAAGCAGGAAAAGGCAATCTAGCAGATGCAAACCTAAAGGAATGGGCAAAGACCGTAGCCACAGCAAAGTATCTGTATCCAGATGTAAAGCAAGTGATACCTGGTCACGGGAGACGTGGAGACACCACACTGCTTACCTATACCATAAAAATGTTTCAGGTAGAAAAGCCCATAATTAAAGAATTAACAAACACCAATGAGCAGGAAACTGTTCAATTATAACTAATATATAATGGAGAATAATAAAAAAGTAGCAGGTCTAGCACCTATAGCCGTAGAGCTTGAAGAAGGAAAAAAATACTCTTGGTGCACTTGTGGACACTCTGCAAAACAACCATTTTGTGATGGCGGACATAAAGCGGCAGAGAGTACCCCTAGTTTACGTTTTGAGGCAGTAAAAACAGGTACTGCCTATTTATGTAATTGTAAGATGACTAAAAATCCTCCTTATTGTGACGGGAGTCACAAAACCTGCGAGATAGGTTAAAACGGTCATTTATAGATATAAAAAATCCCCTTGATATACTTCAAGGGGATTTTTGTTTTATAAGCTATAATCTTATGCAGTAAGCCCCATAGTCTTTGCTTTATCCATCATAAAGGCAACGGCAGCTTCTTTTTCGTTAGGTATCTCTCCTTCTAGTATAGCTTCCTTAATGGCTTCTTTGAGCGTTCCTATCTCACGACAAGGTTTAAGATTAAAGGTTTCCATAATTTCTTCACCAGATACTGGTGGCTGGAAGTTACGTATGTGATCGCGCTCCTCAACCTCTTTCATCTTCTCACGCACAACCTTAAAGTTGTTATGGTAGCGTCTAAAGCGTTTTGGGTTTTTTGTAGTAATATCTGCCTCACAAAGCGTCATAAGATCTTCTATATAATCTCCTGCATCAAAAATGAGTCTGCGCACAGCACTATCTGTCACGTGATCTTCAGAGATGACAATAGGGCGTGAGCTCATCAATACCATCTTTTGTACAAACTTCATCTTGTCATTAAGAGGCATTTTAAGGCGCTTAAATAGTTTGTAAACCATCTTTGATCCTACAAACTCGTGCCCGTGAAAGGTCCACCCCACTTTTTTAGAAAACTTCTTAGTAGGTGCTTTCCCTATATCGTGTAAAAGCGCTGCCCATCTCAACCATAAATTATCTGTATGGCGAGAGATATTATCTACCACCTCAAGGGTGTGGTAAAAATTGTCCTTATGTTTTTGACCCTCTATCTCATCTATACCCTTAAGAGCAACAAGCTCTGGTAAGATATAAGGAAGTAAGCCTGTTTTTTCTAATAATAAGAATCCTTTAGAAGGCACTGGGCTCAACATTATCTTGTTAAGCTCGTCTACAATACGTTCATTAGTAATAATCTTAATACGCGCTGCATTACGTGTGATAGACTCCATAGACTTGCGTTCTATCATAAAATCAAGCTGTGTGGCAAATCTTATGGCACGCATCATACGCAAAGGGTCATCACTATAGGTAATATCTGGATCAAGTGGAGTGCGTATTATTTTACGATCCAAATCACTAATCCCTCCAAAGGGATCAATGAGATCTCCATACCCCTCATCATTAAGACGTATGGCTAGCGCATTTATGGTAAAGTCTCTACGGTTTTGATCATCTGCTAGCGTGCCGTCTTCTACTACTGGGTTGCGGCTATCTTTTGAGTAAGACTCTTTGCGAGCTCCTACAAACTCTACATCTATCTGGTTAGAACGTAGCATTGCGGTCCCGTAGGTTTTAAAAACTTGAACTTTAGGTTTGTTAGGTAATAGTTCAGAGACTTTGCGAGCTAGCTTTATACCGCTTCCTACTGCTACAACGTCTATATCTTTTACCTCACCACGTTTAAGGATGTAGTCACGCACAAACCCTCCTATGACGTATGTCTCGAGTTGTAAATCATCTGCAGCGCGTGAGATGGTATTAAAAATAGGATTGTTTAAAGCGTTTTTAAGATTCATTAGGTATGTAAAATATAAGGCAAAGGTACGGCTTCATTCCCTCTTTGTAAAAGTAGAATGAGCTGTAAAAAGGGTTGCCTATGTAGTATGTTTATGTGGGGGTAATTACGCTTTCGCGAAAGCGTAAAAAACTACTTTCTAATAATAGTTACTTTACCGTCTTCTGTAAGTTTTATAATAGCACTTGGTTTGCTAGATTTACGACTACGATCTATGTTTACTACATAATCTACACCATCTATAATCTCTTGTGAGATCTCGCTAAAGCTTTGTGGTGTAGGTTGTCCAGTAATATTTGCGCTGGTTGAAACGATAGGTTTTTTAAATTTTTTAAGAAGAAAATTACAAAACTGATTGCGACACACTCTAAAGGCTGTACTGTTATCTGGTGCAATAACATTAGTCGCTACACGTATAGGATCGTCGTAGATAATGGTAGTAGGCTTTGCAGCATATTTAAGAATATCATAAGCTACCTCAGGTATATTTTCTACATACTGGTTGAGCATTTTGAAGTCACTTACTAAGCAGATTAAAGATTTACTTTCTGCTCGTTTTTTTAGTGCATATACTTTATCTACGGCGTCTGGATTAGTCGCATCACAACCTATACCCCATACGGTATCTGTAGGGTAGAGGATGAGACCCCCGCGTTTAAGTACTGCTAGTGCTGCGTCGTGTTCTTCTTTCATTTAGTTTATTTATTGAGTACCTCTCGGTATACGTTTATATATTGTTTAGCCGCCACATCCCAGCAAAACTTTTTTGAGTGTGTTATACTCTTCTTTTGAAAAGCGCTTTTATTGTGAGCTACCTCTGCAAGACCTGATGTTACTATTTCTGCCATATATTTAGCATCATAGTGATCCCAGTAAAAAGCGACATCACCGCCTACCTCTGGTAAGGAAGTGTTGTTAGATATGAAAGCAGGTTTGCCAAAACGCATAGCTTCTATTGCTGGTATACCAAAACCTTCTCTTAACGTAGGAAACATAAAGGCTTCACAATTTTTATAGTAATAAAATTTATCTAAGTCAGAAATGCGTCCGGTGAGGTGAACACGTTTTTCTAAGCCCAAATCTTTTATTGTTGTCTTTAACTTTTTTTGGGCATAATCTGAGGCCATTTTTCCCGAAATCACGAGATCAAAATCCCTTAGATTTTTGAGCATTTCAACAAGCACGTGCTGATTTTTACGCTCACATACGTCACCTATAGTAAATAAGAATGGCCTAGCAGGTGTTATCTTTGGACTGTATGTGTCCGAGATTTCAACCTCATTTATAGTATTTCCATTATAAATAATATACTCTGGAACTTCTGGTACTTTGAAATATTGATGTGTTGATTGTTTTGCAAAAGTAGATATGTACGTTATAGCCGTTGCTCTATCTAGTTTTTCTTGAAAACGTTTGTTTCTCTTATGGTTAATATCAGATGAAATTTCATCTATGAAGTTTACATCGTGTACTGTTAGTACGTAAGGTAAATTGCGTAGGGGCTCAATTTTAGTATTCTGATTGAGTGAGTGCCATACATCAAAACGTTTCCGTATTCCAATACTTTTATTTCTGGTAAAGTTGTAATATTTTTTTATTGCTACATTTTCACCAAAATGCTCACTCCATTTATTCTTATCCCTAGCGTGTATTACAAATTGAAAATTATTTGAATTTTGACGTATGAGTGCGTCTATAAGATGCTTGTTAAATTGCCCAAACCCTGAAAATTCATTTTTTAGGTTATGGCTTTCTAAAAAGATTGAGGACTGATTTGACATAGCCGCAAAGATAGCAATACTAATGCTAGGTTTCATAGTTTGCAAATATGTACTTTTACCTCGTGAAACACACTTTTTCTGAGACATATATAGGCGAGCAAGAGGAGATTTGCGCAATGATTGCAAATTTTGATACACAAGGAAAATCCTTTGATGAGCGTGATCGTAACTCACTTAAACTATTTAACATAGGTGATGAGACGATTAATGTAAAGTCATTTAAAGTTCCTCACCTTATAAATAAAATTGCTTATAAATTTTTTAGAAGTTCAAAGGCCGAACGCTCATTTACTTACGCACATAAATTACTTGAGAACGGTATCTTAACTCCTACGCCCATTGCTTATTTTGAAGAAGAAACTATACTCTTTGGCCATAGTTATTATGTAAGTAAGCATCTTAAGTATGACCTTACGTATAGAGAGCTCACAACCGAAGGTATTTACAAGGGTAATAAAAAGATACTGGCGGCCTTTGCAAAGTTCACGTATACACTTCACAATAAAGGCATACATTTTCTAGATCATTCTCCTGGTAATACGCTTATAGTTATCAAGGATGATGGCTATGATTTTTACCTCGTAGATCTCAATCGTATGAATTTTGGATCTATGGATTTTGAAACTCGTATGGCAAATTTTGAACGCCTTTCGTTTAATGAGAGTGATATTGCTATTATGGCAAAAGCTTATGCGAAAGAAAGTGGAGAAGATCAAGAAAAAGTTTACAAAGCTATATGCAATGCAACTCAGTCTTTTCAAGAGAAATTTCATAAAAAGCAACAGCTAAAAAAGAAGCTAAAATTTTGGAAGAAAGCATAAAGTTGCGTCAATTGTGTGTGGATTAGTTCTTACTTGTGATATTAAGACAGCAAGTCGTTATTTAGTTCTACCTTCGCAGTTATATAGAAGTGGCTGCATATAGGTCATTTCAGAAAACCTATTTATGTCATTTAAATCTTTGGGGCTATCTGACGCCCTGCTCAAAGCTGTGAGCGAAAAAGGCTATACAACGCCATCACCTATTCAACAAAAAGCAATTCCAAAAGTACTAGAAGGTAAAGATGTTCTTGCCAGTGCTCAAACAGGTACCGGTAAAACCGCAGGCTTTACATTACCTATGTTACACAATCTTATCGCAAACCCGCGACAAGGAAGACGCAAAGTAAGAGCGCTTGTACTTACACCAACTAGAGAGCTAGCTGCTCAGATCTATGATAATGTGCGCGAGTATAGTAAGTATGTAGATATTAAATCTACAGTAATTTTTGGCGGAGTAAACCAAAATCCTCAAGTACGTACCATACGTCAAGGAGTAGATATACTTGTAGCAACACCTGGGAGACTACTTGACCTTGAGAATCAAGGCCTACTTAGTCTTTCTGATATTGAGTTTTTAGTGCTTGATGAAGCAGACCGTATGCTTGATATGGGGTTCATACACGATATTAAAAAAGTATTACGATTAGTACCTGCAAAGAGACAAAACCTGCTTTTTAGCGCTACTTTTAATAAAGATATTAAGAAACTTGCAAGTAGTATACTTACAAATCCGGTACTAGTAGAAGCAACACCAGAAAATACAACCGCCGAAAAAGTAGACCAGAAAACTTACAGAGTAGATAAGTCTCGTAAGACCGAAATGCTTATAAAATTTATTAATGAAGGTAACTGGGATCAGGTACTGGTATTTACAAGAACAAAGCACGGTGCAAACCGTCTTAGTCAAAAACTTGATAAAGCAGGAATAACATCTGCAGCTATACACGGTAATAAAACACAAAATGCGAGAGTAAAAGCACTCGCAGGTTTTAAAAGTGGTAAAATAAGAGTGCTTGTAGCAACAGATATTGCTGCACGTGGTCTTGATATCCCTTTATTACCTTATGTTATAAACTACGAGCTTCCTAATGTGCCAGAAGATTATGTACATAGAATAGGTCGTACAGGTAGAGCAGGAGCTAGCGGCCAGGCTATATCTTTAGTAGGGGTAGATGAGGTTGCTTATGTACGTGGTATTGAAAAACTATTAGGAGAAAAACTTCATAGCGAGGTGCTAGAAGGTTTTCAACCTACAGATACATTAGAGCAACTTAAAAAGGAGGCAGCCGAAAATAAAGCGCGTCACCAGCAAGGACGTCGTAATAGTCGTAATAGTAAACCATCTGGTGAAAAAAGGAATGATAAATCTAACAGTCGTTCTGGTAGATCTAGAAGAAGATAATTAAGTTTAAAACTTAGATTCAATAGTCCCCTTAGTTTTCTAAGGGGATTTTTTTTAGTATTTCATAAAATTTGAAAATAAGAGAAACCGTACTCAAGTATTTGAAAATAAATAGTTTGAGTGTCATTTGCGTAGAAAAAACAAATACTTAACAATTTCTTATTCTTATTTATTCTAAATAAAGTTGTGTAGACCATTACTCTCTCTTATTTTTGCCGTCGTAAACAAATTTACTATTTATAATAAGTCTAAATAAAAATGAAGAACTACTTACCAATAGCCCTAGCACTTACGACAATTGCATTTACATCTTGTGAAGATGATGATCCAGTAATAACTGATGGAGGTACAGATATAGAAGTAACGGCACCGGCTACATACTCTTTTGAGAGAGATGGAGAAAGTACTGTAAGCTTTTCTGGTCAAACTACCAGAATACAAATGGCTCAAGAGCTTGTAAGCGAGATGAGTGATTTTGATAATGCAACTTTAGCATCACTATCTAATATGTTTTCAAATGAAGAAAACCCTTTTGAAAATGAAGATTTAAACGCTTCAGATAAAAGTATAAAAAGTAAGGTTGCTGCCTCTACAGATTATTATGCTGGTGATGCATCAGGATCTGCAACAGTTAAGGCGTTTTTTGAAGCACGTCTTGCAGATCAAGTAAACGAAGTTTTTCCGGCTCAAAATACAGTAGCAGAAGCTGGCGTAGCTGGTCAGATAGCAGATGGAGAGAGTACAAGATATGTAAACGCTCAAGGTTTTGAGTACAACCAGATAGTTGCAAAGGGACTTATAGGAGCTCTTATGATAGATCAAGCGCTTAATAATTATTTAGGTACGGCTGTTCTTGACGAGGCTACTAATGTAGAAGATAATGATAACGGTGTTGTAGTAGAAGGGAAGTCTTATACTAATATGGAACACAAATGGGATGAAGCATTTGGTTACCTATACGGTAATGCTGCAGATGCGGCAAATGCAAATGCTACAGCAGGAACAGATGATAACTTTCTTAATAAGTACTTAGGTAGAGTAGAAGGAGATGAAGATTTTGCAGGAATTGCTCAAGAAGTATTTGATGCTTTTAAACTAGGTCGTGCTGCAATTGTAGCAGGAGATTATGAGCTTAGAGATGAGCAAGCAGAAATATTAAGAACTAGATTATCTGAAGTAGTAGGTATACGTGCTGTATACTACTTACAGCAAGGTAAAAATGCTATAGAAGCAGGAGACTACGGTGCTGCTTTTCACGATCTATCAGAAGGTTTTGGGTTTGTATATAGCTTACAGTTTACACGTAACCCTAATACAGATGCACCTTACCTTTCTACAGAAGAGGTAAATGCATTTATTAGTCAGCTTACGGCAGATAATGGTTTATGGGATGTAACTCCAGAAACACTTGATGCTATATCTACTGCTATTGCGGCACAATTTGATTTTACAGTGACGCAGGCAGGAAGTTAATTTGAGTTTGTATGTAACTACAAAGGGAGCCCATTGGCTCCCTTTTGGTGGTAAAAAAAAGAATTACTTATGAAAAGAATTTTTGGAATATTAGCAATTTCGCTATTCATTTATGCCTGTGGAGGAGATGACACCACAGTAAGTACAGATGATACAGATACTGTAACTCCAGTAACTTTTGATCGTAGTGCGATGCTCACAAACTGGGCAGATAATATTATAATACCAGGTTATCAAGACTTTGTCGCAAAAGTTAACACGCTAGAAGCGCAAGTAGCCTCATTTACAGATACGCCTAATGACCTTACCGCGGTAAGAGCAGCTTGGCTAGATGCATATACCACTTGGCAACGTGTATCTATGTTTGAAGTAGGACCTGCAGAGACGGTTAACTTACGTCTTAATGTAAATATTTATCCGGCAAATGTTGCTACTATAGAAGATAACATCACAGCAGGATCTTATAACTTAGATCTTTCTTCTAACAGAGCAGCCAAAGGCTTTCCAGCAATAGACTACTTACTATATGGTCTAGGTGAAGACGACGCAGCTATACTTGCAATATATAATGGTACTAATGGTGATGCTTACAAGCAATACCTTCTAGATATAACAGCAGATATGAAAACTCTTTCAACCACAGTATTTAACGAGTGGGAAGGAGATTACAAAGAAACCTTTGTTGCAAATGACGGTGCATCTGCAACTGCATCTACAGACCGTTTTGTAAATGATTATATCTTTTATTTTGAGAAGCACTTAAGAGCAGGAAAAATGGGTATCCCCGGAGGCGTTTTTTCAGGAAGTGTTGAGCCTAATAATATAGAAGCACTTTATGCTGGAGGTATCTCAAAAGATCTTTTTATAGTAGGACTCAACGCTACACAAGATTTCTTTAATGGTAAAGCATATAACAGTAGCGCACAAGGTGAGAGCCTTGCGAGTTACTTAGATGAACTTAATGCGATTAAGGATGGGGCAGATTTGAGCGAGATAATCAATTCTCAATTTGACGTTTCAAGAACCGTAGTTTCGGCTTTAGGAAACTTTGAGCAGGAGCTGGCCATAAACCCTCCTACAAATTTCTTAAACGCTTATGATGAGGTACAACGACTTGTGCCATTACTCAAAGTAGATATGGTAAGCGCTATGAGTATAAGCATAGATTTTGCAGATGCAGACGGAGATTAGATAACTAATGAGTACACGCATAACAACATATTTAAATACACAAAGAGAGGCCGCACCACTAGCGGTCTTTCGTGTGTTTTTTGGTGTGTTAATGTTTGCGAGCATTGTGCGCTTTTGGAGTTATGGCTGGATAAAGAAATTTTATATAGACCCTAGCTTTCATTTTACTTTCTATGGGTTTGAGTGGGTAAAACCACTAGGTGATTATACCTACTTGCTATTTGCCATTTGTGCATTAAGCAGTCTCTTTGTGATGGTAGGGTTTAAGTACCGCTGGTCAATTATTATTTTCTTTGTAAGCTTTACCTACATAGAGCTTATGGATAAGACAATGTATCTTAACCACTACTACTTCATCAGTATGTTAAGCTTCTTGATGATATTTCTTCCAGCTGGAGCTTACTTTTCTATAGATGCTATTACGCTTTCGCGAAAGCGTAACACAACCCCACCACAATTCATCCCAGCGTGGACTATTGATAGTATAAAACTGCTTTTGGGTATTGTTTATGTGTATGCCGGTCTGGCAAAACTTAATAGTGACTGGCTCTTTAAAGCGATGCCGCTTAAAATATGGTTACCGTCTAAATTTGATATACCTCTTATAGGCAACCTTATGGGTGAGGAGTGGGTTCAGTATGCCTTTAGCTGGTTTGGTGCGGGTTATGACTTATTTATTCCCTTCTTTTTACTGTATAAAAAGACGCGTCCTTATGCCTTTGTAATGGTAATAATCTTTCACGTGCTTACACGCGTGTTGTTTCCTATCGGGATGTTTCCTTATGTGATGATTGTGAGCGCACTCATCTTTTTTGACGCAGCGTTTCATAAAAAGATTATTTACGCTTTCGCGAAAGCGTTAAAATACCCCACAGCGCTACTCAAAACGAGTAAGCAATACGTTCCTAGTTCTGCTATTTCAAAAAAATATGCGGTTGCTGTTGTTGTCATATTCTTTGTGATACAGATTTTATTACCGTGGCGATACCTAGCTTATCCTGGTGAGTTATTCTGGACCGAAGAGGGTTATCGTTTCTCCTGGCGAGTGATGCTTATGGAAAAATCTGGGTACGCTCAGTTTAAAATAGTAGACGGAGTGACAGGCAGGCGCTTTTATGTAGATAACGCAGATTTTTTGACACCGTTGCAAGAAAAGCAAATGAGCTTCCAGCCAGACTTTATTCTCGAGTATGCTCACTATCTTCGCGATCATTTTGAGAGTCAAGGTCATCAAGAGGTGCAAGTCTATGTTGAGTCGTATGTCGCTCTTAATGGGAGATTAAGTACAACATACATAGATCCAGAGGTAAATCTGGCAGAAATAGAAGATTCTTTTAAACACAAAACGTGGGTTATCCCATTTACAGATGAGATTAAAGGTTTATAATACACTTATTTTTATACTTATAGTAACTACTGCCATTGCCCAAAACAGCCTGAGCGGTACAATCTCTTCTCAAGATGGGAAGGCGCTAGAAGATGTTGAGATTTACTTAAGAGAAGCAAATCAAGTGGCAAGCACAGATGCGTCTGGAAAATATCGTTTTGAAAATATAAAAAATGGCACGTATAATCTCATTGTTTTTGGACTGGCTTATGAACTTGTAGAGCAACAAATACGTATAACAGGAGAAACTGTAAAAGACTATACACTTACACCCCTAGGTGAATCCCTAAGCGAGGTAGTACTCACAAGCCGAAGAGAAAAGATTTTTGCCTTACGATCACTTAAAAAAGTAGAGGGTACTGCTATCTATGCGGGTAAAAAAAGCGAAGTAGTACTGGTAGATCAACTTACGGCAAACCTTGCTGCAAATGCCCCGAGACAAATATATAGCCAGGTAGTAGGCCTTAATATCTACGAGAACGGCGATGCAGGGTTGCAGCTTAATATAGGTGGCCGCGGTCTAGACCCAAATCGCTCTGCAAACTTTAATATACGACAGAATAATTATGACATAAGTGCAGATGTGCTGGGGTATCCAGAGAGTTACTATACACCACCGGCAGAGGCGCTTAAAGAGATACAAGTAGTGCGTGGTGCTGCATCTTTACAGTACGGAACACAGTTTGGCGGATTGATAAATTTTAAATTCAGAGAACCCGTAAAAGACAAGAAGATTGAATTAATATCAAGGCAAACCGCAGGCTCGTATGGATTGCTTACCTCTTTTAATAGCCTAAGTGGTACGGTAGGTAAATTGAGCTACTACACATATTTTAACTACAAAGAAGGTGATGGCTGGAGGCCCAACTCTCAGTTTAACAGTCGTAATTATTTTGCACACGTGGCATATGAGTTAAGCGAGCGCACTACACTTACGGGAGAACTCACTCTTTTTAATTACCTAGCAAAACAGGCTGGAGGTCTTACAGATGCTCAATTTATAGAAGACCCTAACTTTAGCAACCGTGATCGTAACTGGTTTGATGTGGACTGGAAGGTGTACTCATTGCGTCTTGATCACGCTTTTAGTGATAAGACAGATTTTAGTTTAAATGTTTTTGGACTAGATGCACAACGTAGCGCCGTAGGTTTTAGAACAAATAGAGTATCGCAGCCAGATGATGTAGAAGAGCCTAGAGAACTTCTTGTAGATAATTTTACAAACTGGGGAGCAGAGGCGAGATTACTCACTAGATACCGCATAGGTGATAAAGATGCAGTCTTCTTGATAGGAAGTAAGTACTATGATGCTAGTAATAGCCAGCAACAAGGACCTGGCACTACGGCTGCAGATGCAGATTTTAACTTTGCAACAGACCAGTTTCCTAATTATGAACGTCAGGCACAGTTTGATTTTCCTAATAAGAACTTAGCGATTTTTGGAGAAAATATTTTTAATCTTACAGATAAATTTACCGTTACCCCTGGCTTTAGATATGAGTACATTAAAACAGAAAGTGCTGGTTCTTTTAATAATATTGTCTTAGACCTTGCAGGCAACCCGCTAGTAAATGAAGAAGTGCCAGATAATCGTGATTTTGAACGTGACTTTTTATTATTGGGACTTGGTTCTACATACCAGTTGTCTCCGGCTGTTGAGTTGTATGGTAACTTTAGTCAAAACTATCGTTCTGTTACTTTTAATGATATACGAGTGGTAAACCCATCTTTTGTGGTAGATGAAGATATTAAAGATGAAGAAGGTTTTACTATAGATGTAGGAGCAAGAGGTCGTATAGATAATAAGTTTGCTTATGATGTAAGTGCCTTTGGGGTGCGTTATGATGAGCGTCTAGGTGAGGTGCTTTTTGAAGATACAGATGGTAGTATAAAGAGACGTCGTGGTAATATAGGTGATGCTTTTATTTATGGGCTTGAAGTTTTTACAGACTGGAATTTGAGAAACACTTTCTTTGAAGATAAGACAGAATTTAAATTTAACTTATTCACAAACCTCGCACTTACTAGTTCAGAGTATCTTAGTTCTGAAGAGATAGGGGTAGCCGGTAACCAGGTAGAGTTTATACCAGATGTAAATTTAAAAACCGGTGTAAACTTTGGTTATAAAAACTTTACGGCAAGTGCTCAATATACCTACCTTACAGAGCAATTTACAGATGCGACAAATGCGCCACAAGATGTAAATGATAACCAGCGAGGTATAGAGGGTAGTATCCCTTCATATGGAGTGCTAGACGTTTCTGCAGCCTATACTTGGAAGCAGTTTAAGCTTGAGGCAGGTCTTAATAATGCGCTTGACGAGTCATATTTTACTAGAAGAGCAACTGGATATCCTGGTCCGGGAATTATTCCTGCAGAGCCTCTCACATTTTATACTACACTACAGATTAAATTATAAGCCTGTCTTTTACGAGATATGCTACATATAATAAAAGCCCTCACATAAAGATATGAGAGGGCTTTTATTATTTATTAATAAGTAAAATACTAAGCTTGTGCTTGTGGTGCCCACGATGCACAGAGCATACCTGGAGCAGCAGTTTTTGGGTTTGCACAATCACTTTCTTCATAGCGTTTACAAGTAATACAGTTACGGTCATCCTTGAGCGCAGCTTTCATTTCAAAACTGTCACAAGTATATTCTGCACTTACGTGTACTTGATGTTTGTTGCAAAAATTATTGTCTTTAAGTTGATCGCAGTTAATGCAATTATGAGCGAGTTTAATAGCCATTTTTTTCTTTTTTATGATTCGTAATTATCCTAAAGTTAAGAAGAAAGGATAAAGAATAATTATAAATAACTGTTAATCAGGTTGTTTGTATTTAGATTGAGTAAGAATAAAGAGATAGTTACGGCAAGATTATCTCAAACTTTCTTAGCGGTATTCTGTTTAAGTCAGTCATTTTAAGTACCTTAAATGTAGATTTGATAGATGGGCGAGTTATATTGATTAATTAAGCGTATCTTTGCACGCAATTAATTGTTAGCGTGGATTTATAGTAATACGCTTTCGCGAAAGCGCAAAAATCTCCACTCTCACCTCTTAAAACAATAATTGCTATGACTGCACACGAAAATAAAATTCTAGGAGAAGGGCTCACCTATGACGACGTACTTCTAGTTCCTGCTTTTTCTGAAGTATTACCTAGAGAAGTAAGCATACAATCAAAATTTACTCGCAACATCACGCTTAATGTACCTATTGTCTCTGCGGCGATGGATACGGTTACAGAGAGTCGTATGGCAATTGCTATTGCTCAAGAAGGCGGTATAGGAGTATTGCATAAAAATATGACTATAGATGAGCAGGCTATCAAGGTGCGTAAAGTAAAACGTGCAGAAAGCGGGATGATTATAGACCCTGTGACATTACCTCTTAAATCTTTAGTAAGTGATGCAAAAGCTGCAATGCGCGAGCATAGTATAGGAGGTATTCCTATTGTAGATGATAATGGTAAATTGATAGGTATTGTTACAAACCGTGATTTACGTTTTGAAAAAGACAATGACCGTCCAGTAAGTGAGGTGATGACATCAGAAAATCTTGTTACTGCAGCAGAGGGAACCTCTCTACAACAAGCAGAAGAGATACTTCAAAATCATAAAATAGAAAAACTACCTGTTGTAACAGGAGATAATACACTTGTGGGTCTCATCACTTTTAGAGATATCACAAAACTTACTTTAAAGCCTAACGCAAATAAAGATAAATTTGGCCGCCTACGTGTAGCTGCTGCTATAGGTGTTACTGGTGATGCTGTAGAGCGTGCTGGAGCACTTGTAAAAGCTGGAGTAGATGCTATTGTTATAGATACAGCTCACGGTCATACTAAAGGTGTGGTAGAGGTCTTAAAATCTGTAAAAGCATCATACCCAGAACTAGATTGTGTGGTTGGTAATATTGCTACTGGAGCAGCGGCAAAATACCTTGTAGAAGCTGGTGCAGATGCCGTTAAAGTAGGTATAGGCCCAGGATCAATCTGTACAACCCGTGTTGTTGCGGGAGTTGGTTTTCCTCAGTTTAGCGCCGTGCTAGAGTGTGCAGCGGCTATAAAAGGAACAGGAGTACCCGTAATTGCAGATGGAGGTATACGTTATACAGGTGATATTCCTAAAGCAGTTGCCGCAGGAGCAGACTGTGTGATGCTAGGTTCTTTACTAGCAGGTACAAAAGAGTCACCAGGAGAGACTATTATTTATGAAGGACGTAAGTTCAAATCATATAGAGGTATGGGATCTGTAGAGGCTATGAAGCAAGGCTCAAAAGATCGTTACTTTCAAGATGTAGAAGATGACATTAAGAAACTAGTACCAGAAGGTATTGTAGGTCGTGTACCTTACAAAGGTGAGCTTAACGAGAGTATCCACCAGTTTGTAGGAGGTCTTAGAGCTGGTATGGGTTACTGCGGAGCTAGCAGTATCGAGGCTCTTAAAGAGAACGGACAATTTGTGAAAATCACTGCTAGTGGTATAAACGAGAGTCACCCACACGATGTGACTATCACAAAGGAAGCCCCTAACTATAGTAGATAGAAATTTTAGGATTACGCTTTCGCGAAAGCGTAATTACATATAGTGAAATATAAAAAGAGCCGCCTCAATTTGAGGCGGCTCTTGGCATTAAATAATTGGGGGACTTATTAATTTTTAATGAATCGTAGTGACTGGCTTGCTCTATCTCCAGTAAGTTTAAGGAAATATATGCCTGTCTGTAAATCTAAAATATTAAGACTAGTAATTGCATTAGTAAAATCAAAGGATTTTACTACACTACCCACTATATTAATAATTTCAACATTGAGGATAGTTATATCCGTAGGGTTTGATACGGTTATTGAGCTCTGAGCTGGATTCGGGTAAATACTGATACTGGTATCTAGTAGTGCAGTGCTAGTAGAAAGCGCCTCGGCATTTATTGCCCACTCTAAAGTGTTAGACATAAGTTGTCCCACATCTGAGCTGCTTTCCCAAAAATCCGTTCTAGAGTCTGAAGATGGAGGAAAGAGATTTATGTAAGCACGTCTTGTGTGCATTTGTCCTACATTGTCTTTTGTTATAATGAGTGGTGATCCATCTGTCCACTCAGCAATCACTGTAGCACCGTTTGCTATATATCCTTCTGCGTTATGAAAAGATGCCATACCACCGTCTATAAAACTTACATCTGTCATAATAGTGCTCTCTGGATGATGTATGGTACCAAGACCTAGATAGGCATCACTGGCTTGGCCACATTGCATATATAATTCATATGAAGACCAGTCGCCCATAATAGGTATACTTGCTCCAAATGTTGCATCTACTACTGCGCCTCCGCTCTCTATATATTGAGCGAGCACATTACCAAAAGCTATAGGGTCACTAGGCTCACTATCTGTAAAAGTAAAGACCGCATCATACTCCTGTAATTCCTCAAGGGTGGGTGTGCCTGTAGTTGTGTTAAATGTGACAACATTATGTCTCCCTATATCCTCTATTTTTTCCTCTACATCAAAAAGCCATACTTCGTGTGCTGGTGATGCTGCAATAAGCACAGTAGATCCAGGTGAGTTGCGTAAAACCTGTTTACCATAGTTATTTTGATAACCAGTAAGCGTAGGCAAATTCTGCGAGATAGCGCTGCTCCCCTGTGCAAAGCTTTGTAGACCATTTAGGAGTAAAAGGATCGAAAATAATAATGTTGTAAGTTTCTTCATAATAAAGGTTGTTTATTACGCAATTGCGTTATGAATAATAAGTATGATTTGAGGGTGGTTAAATTTAATCGGTTAAAACGGTAGTTTATAGGTGTTTAACCTATTTGTTTAGTCCGAATATACTTACATTAAAATGCTGAAAGTCAGAATATTACAAGTTAATAATCTCATTTTTTTATCAATACAACGATTTAGTAAAAAAACAGCTGTTTTTATTACTTGTATTATTCTAAAGTCTTGAAAATGAGCAAAAAATTAAAACGGCAGATAAAGGGAAGTTAGATCATCAAAATGAAACGATTTTTATGTGTGCTGTTTTATAATTATGAGCACTAGTACTTATATAAATATTGAGATTTTAAGCAGTACTCTCCTTAAAATCTCGTACTTTTACACCCCGTAAACGAACCTTCAGAAAATCCTTAAATGGCATCTACAAAATACATCTTCGTAACGGGCGGAGTATCCTCTTCACTAGGTAAAGGTATTATCGCAGCATCACTAGCAAAACTTTTGCAGGCGCGAGGATACAGAGTCACTATTCAAAAACTAGATCCTTATATTAATATAGATCCTGGTACACTTAATCCTTATGAGCACGGAGAATGCTATGTGACAGATGATGGTGCAGAGACAGATCTTGATCTGGGACATTACGAGCGTTTTCTTAATGCACCTACCTCACAGGCTAACAATGTTACAACGGGGCGTATCTATCAAAGTGTGATAGATAAAGAGCGTAGAGGTGAGTTTTTAGGTAAAACAGTGCAAGTAATACCTCATATTACAAATGAGATTAAGGAGCGCATTCAAATTTTAGGGAAGAGCGGAGATTATGATATCGTAATTACCGAGATAGGAGGGACTGTAGGTGATATAGAGTCACTACCATATATAGAGAGTATACGCCAGCTCAAATGGGAGCTAGGTAAAAAGAACTCACTAGTTATACACCTTACACTTATACCATACCTTGCAGCAGCAGGAGAGCTTAAAACTAAGCCTACCCAGCACAGTGTAAAAACACTTATGGAGAGCGGTATTATGGCAGATATACTCGTATGCCGTACAGAACACGAGCTAGGGTATGATCTTAAGGCAAAGCTTGCACGTTTTTGTAACGTAGAGCAAGAAGCTGTTATAGAGTCTAGAGATGCTAGTACTATATATGACGTACCAAACTTGATGCTTGAAGAAGGTCTTGATGCAATCTCTCTTAAAAAATTAGACCTGCCAGACGCTACACAACCAGAACTTACCAGATGGAATGAGTTTCTAGCAAAGCATAAAAACCCAAAATCTGAAGTAACGATAGGCCTTATAGGTAAATATGTAGAGCTTCAAGATTCTTATAAATCAATACTTGAAGCATTTATACACGCAGGTGCAGAAAATGAGGTTAAGGTAAATATAGAGAGCATACATAGTGAGCATATCACTCCAGAGGTGATTAAAAATAAAATTGCAAGCCTAGACGGTGTGCTAGTAGCACCAGGTTTTGGAGAGCGCGGTATAGAAGGTAAAATTAAGGCAGTACAATATGCAAGAGAGCATAAGATTCCGTTTTTAGGAATATGTCTTGGTATGCAAATGGCAGTTATTGAGTACGGAAGAAATGTTTGCGAGTTTACAAAAGCAAATTCAACAGAGATGGACCCAAACACTCCACACCCCGTCATAGATATAATGGAAGAGCAAAAGAGTATCACAGATATGGGAGGTACAATGCGTCTAGGGGCTTGGGCTTGTAAGCTTGCGCCAGATAGTATTGTAAAAGACGTATATGGCGATGAAATCATTATGGAAAGACACCGCCATAGATATGAGTTTAATGACGCATATCGCGAGCGATTAGAAAAAGCCGGTATGAAAATTACAGGTACTAACCCAGATACAGGTCTTGTGGAGATTGTAGAAATAGAAGATCACCCTTGGTTTGTAGGTGTGCAATATCACCCAGAGTATAAGAGCACGGTGAGCAACCCGCACCCGCTATTTGTAGCGTTTGTGAGAGCAGCCGTTAGTTATGCTCAAGACAGTACGCGTGCCAGTATGGCATAAATAAACCCTTTGGCGAGTAAATTGCTTTGAGAAAATCACGCTTTCGCGAAAGCGTAATCAAAAAACACCCACCTAAACAGGATTAATGAAAAAGAACTTTGACACAAATTCACTTATTGGAATGCTCCTTATGGGAGGAATCCTTTTATGGATCATCTACTTTAATAAGCCTACAGCCGAAGAGCTAGAAGCTGAGAAAGCAGCACAAACAGAGCAGGTAGAATCACAAGATACAGATGTAGCTAGCCTGCCAGTTGCACAAACAGCTCCTGCAGTAGCATCAGACTCTATTACAAATATTGCATTACAAAACAGACTAGGTGCATTTGCTTACTCTGGCTCTTTACCATCTGCAAAGGAGGGAGCAACCACTACTATTTCTAACGATGTTTTAGAAATTAAAGTGAGCAATAAAGGTGGATATATAACAGAGGTGAAGATGCTACAGCATAGCACTTATGACTCGATACCTGTTTACCTTATTAAAGATGGTAACAGCACTTTTAATGTAAGTTTTAGTACGTCTGATAACCGTAATCTTAATACTAAAGACTTGTTTTTTGAGCCTAGTCTTTCTAAAAACGGTAACAACGATGTGTTATCTATGAAGCTTAAAGTTTCTAATAATGAGTACCTAGAGTACCGTTATGAGCTTAAGGAAGGCGATTATATGATGGATTTTGGGATGCGTTCTCAAGGACTTTCTACTAGGCTTAACACATCAAACCCTATGCGTATGCAGTGGGATTTTAAAGGGATGCGTCACGCACGTAGCCAGTCTTATGAAAATAGATACACGCGTCTTACATACAAGTATGAAGAAGATAAAACAGATAAGCTCTCACCAGCAGGAGATGATGATGAGATAGAAGAGGATCTTGTATGGATGAACTACCGCCAGCACTTCTTTAGCTCAATGCTTATTTCTGAAACTCCATTTAAAGAAGCGAGACTTACCTCAAAAGATCTTTATAAAGAAGCAGACGATAGAGATGAAGAAACCATATTTACAAAACAATATGGATCTGACGTTTTACTAGAAGCCAAAAATGGAGAACTAGACTACGCAATGCAGATGTACTACGGTCCTACAGATTACACAATCCTTAAGTCTTATGATCAAGGACTAGATGAGGCTATGCCGTTAGGGTGGGGGATATTTGGGTTCTTAAACAAGTACCTTGTGATCCCTTTCTTTGGGTTCTTATCTGGATTTTTACCAGCAGGTATTGCTATTATAGTAATGACTATTGTTATAAAATTATTTTTATCGCCTGTACAGTATAAACAGTACACCTCACAGGCTAAGATGAAGATTCTTAAGCCAGAAATTGCTGCTATCTCAGAGAAGTATAAAGATAACGCAATGAAGAAGCAGCAGGAGACTATGGCGCTGTATAGTAAAGCAGGGGCAAGTCCCGCCGCAGGTTGTTTACCAGCGTTATTACAGATTCCAGTGTTTTATGCGCTATTTACATTTTTCCCATCTGCGTTTGATTTAAGAGGAAAAAGCTTCTTATGGGCAGATGATTTATCTAGCTATGATGAGATTGCAAAGCTTCCGTTTGAGATTCCTTTTTATGGTGATCACGTGAGTTTATTTCCTATACTAGCTGCAGTTACTATTTTCTTCTCTATGAGATTAACTACAGGTAACCAGCAAATGCAACAGCCTACTCAAGAAGGTATGCCAGATATGAGTAAGATGATGAAGTATATGATGTACTTCTCACCATTACTTATGCTTGTTTTCTTTAACCAGTATGCAAGTGGTCTGAGTTTATATTACTTTATTTCTAACTTACTTACTATAGGTATTATCTTAGTTATTAAAAATGTGATTATCGACGAAGAGAAGATAAGAGCAAAGATAGAAGTGAAAAAAGCTAAGCCTAAGAAGCAAGGTAAGTTTGCAAAGAAAATGCAACAAATGATGGAGCAAGCAGAGCAACAGCAGAAAAACAAAAAGTAAGCTGCTTCTTTATAAGTACCATATCAAAAACTCCTACCTCTTCAGGTAGGAGTTTTTTTTAGTTTTTATGGGGTCTGAGAGCGCTTTCGCGAAAGCGTAAAAAGAAAATGTAACAACCGCTGTAACAAAACCTATGATGTATCGTCTTCCTAATAACTAACCAATTAATCGATGGACCAACACTCCTTCATAAAGCTTGTAAATCCTTTTAAGGATAAGATATATCGCGTTGCAAAGCGATTGCTCGTATCACAAGATGAGGCACAAGATGCTACGCAGGAAGTACTACTGCGACTATGGACAAAGAGGTCTAAAATAAAAGAATATCGAAGTGTTGAAGCATTTGCGATGACGATGACAAAAAATTATTGCTACGATAAACTTAAAGCTAAGGGAAGCAATAATCTTAAAATCGTTCATAACAATTATGAAGATCACTCAGGTAATACAAGTAAGCATATTGAGGTTGCAGATGAGGTCGCGTGGGTGTTTAAACTTATGGAAGACCTACCAGAGCAACAACGACTTATTGTACAAATGAGAGATGTAGAGCAAATGGACAATGCAGAGATTGCCGTGGCACTCCAGATGAATGAGACCGCTGTGCGAGTAGCACTCTCTAGAGCCCGCAAAAAACTAAGAGAAGAATTGATTAAAAAACGAAATTATGGAATCTCATAATATAGAGAAACTACTAGAAGATTACTTTGAAGGAAGTACTACGCTCCAGCAAGAAGCACAACTACGTGACTACTTTACGGGTGATAACGTGGCACCACATCTTAAAGAGTATGAAAGTATGTTTACAGCATTTGCCGTAGCAAGTGAAGAGACTTATGATAGACCTATTGTATTACCTAAGCAGCACAAGCCTAGATATAGATTTATGGCAAGTGCAGCAGCAGCGGTAATAGTAGGACTTGTAATCTGGACACAAGGTACTCAGGTAGATAATCGTATCTCTACAAATTATGAAAATGAAGAAGTAGCCATCTTAAAAACCAAGCAAGCCCTTGGTATGATGTCTCAAATGATTAACAGTAGCACCACACAGCTGGATGTGGTAGAAGAATTTGACAAAGCCTCTAGCACCTTATTTAAATAAAAATCAAAAAACAAAGAAGATGAAAAAGTTAATAATGATAGCAGCTCTTGCCTCAGTAACCCTAGCAAGTAACGCCCAGAGCCCTTTTGATAAGTACGAAGATCTTAAAGGAGTAAGCTCTATAGTAATGAACCAGAAGATGTTTAAGCTACTCAGTAAAGTAGACCTTAACTCATCAGACCCAGAGATGCAGCAGTACATAAACCTAGTAGATAATCTAGAAAATGTAAAGATGTATACTAGTGCAAATGCAGGTATAATGGACCAGATGAACACCTCTATGAAAGGCTACATAGCAAGCAGCGGTTTACAAGAACTTATGCGTGCAAAAGATGATGGTAAGAATGTAAAGTTTTACTATAAAGAAGGAAGTAGTGAAGACTATGTAAAAGAGTTTGTAATGTTCTTAAACGGAAATATGGAAGGTGAGCAACGCGCTGTATTCTTTCAGGTAACTGGAAACATAGATTTAAAGCAAATATCTAAGCTAGCTCAAGACCTCGATTTTAAAGGGAGTGAAGCTCTTAAGGAAGTTCAAAACGCAAAAAAGTCATAATATGTATAACACAATAAAAACAGTAGTAGCAGCCTTTGCGGTGGTGCTCGCACTTGCTAGTTGTAGTAATAAACAATCGTTGCAAGAGTATTATGTAGATAATCAAGAAAACGGTGACTTTATTCTTGTAGACGTACCTACTAGTTTACTAGGTAAAAATGTAGAGGCGTTAAGTGAAGAGCAGCAAGAGGTTTTTAAAACCGTGCGTAAAATAAACCTTATGGCATACCAGACTAAGTCTGGTGACACGGCAGCAATGCAAGTAGAGCGAGACAAGGTAAAAGACATCCTTACCTCAGATGATTATGAGGAGCTTATGAAAGCCAGCGGAGATATGGGACAAATGCGTCTCTATTTTAAAGGAGAAGAAGATGCTATAGATGAGGTGATCTTCTTTGGTGCAGATGATAATAAAGGCTTTATGCTTGCTCGCTTACTAGGTAATGATATGAACATAGGAGATATGATGCGTATGGCAGAGTCTCTAGAAAAGAGTGATATAGATGTATCACAATTTGGAAGCATTATGGAAGTTTTTGATAATAAATAAAGTCAAAAAATGTTGAACGCATAAGCCCTATTTGGCGATAGGCTTTCCATATATAGAGGTATCCGCAAGGGTACCTCTTTTTTTTTGGAGCACATTTAGCAGGTGTATTTGCAAGAGCAGTATCCCGCTTTACGTTGCAATTCCTCGGGATGGCACAGCCAGCCCTGCGGGATTTACACTACAATCGGGGCTAGCTATGAGATTTATAGAGTACTCCCTTAGTACCCTATAATTGGCAAGTATATTTTCATCTAAACGTGTATCTTAGACAACCTAATTTTACGATATGAAAAAATACAGCATTCTTGCCATTTGTTTATTAGTCGCAACCAGCACCTTTGCACAGTTTTTAGATTCAAAAAAAGATCTAGTAACCTCAAAAGGATTTTTCACACTGCATTATGATGAGAGTGATGATAAGATATATGTAGAGGTAGACAAGCTAGATGAAGAATTTTTATACGTACACTCACTGCGCACAGGCTTAGGAAGCAATGACATAGGTCTAGATAGAGGACAACTAGGCGGTAATGCAGTAGTAAAATTTCAGAAAGTAGGTAATAAAATAATGCTCGTACAGCCTAATATGCGCTACAGAGCAAATACTACAAATGAGCTAGAACGCAAATCTATAGAAGAAGCCTTTGCAAAGTCTGTACTCTTTGGTTTTCCTATAAAAGAGCAAAAAGGAGGAAAGTACCTCATAGACTTCACACCGTTTTTACTAGAAGACACACACGGTGTAGCTGCGAGATTAAAACGTGGTAAGGAAGGTACTTATAAATTAGACAAAACAAGAAGCGCTATGTATATGGAGCGCACAAAGGCTTTTCCAGAAAACACAGAGTTTGAGGCGTTACTCACTTTTAAAGGCAGCCCAACGGGAAGAAACATACGCTCTGTTGCACCAGATGCAAAGGCACTTACTTTAGTACAGCACTACTCATTTGTAAAGTTGCCAGATAATAAGTACGTCCCTCGTCCTTTTGATCCTCGTGCTGGAGTAAACGCAACTACATACCTAGATTATGCAACACCGGTACAAGAGCCTATAGTAAAGCGCTATGCAAACCGTCATAGACTGGAGAAGAAAAATCCTAATGCAGCTATGAGTGAAGCGGTAGAGCCTATTATCTACTACCTAGATCCTGGTACACCAGAGCCAGTAAGATCTGCATTACTTGAGGGAGCAAGCTGGTGGAATCAAGCATACGAGTCGGCGGGATTTAAGAATGCATTTCAGGTAAAAATGTTGCCTAAGGATGCAGACCCTATGGATGTGCGTTACAATGTAATACAATGGGTACACCGCAGTACTAGAGGGTGGAGTTATGGAGCAAGCGTGCGTGACCCACGTACAGGGGAGATCATAAAAGGGCACGTAAGCCTTGGGAGTTTAAGAATACGTCAAGACTTTTTAATCGCTCAAGCCTTGATGAATAAGCCTTTTGCAGAGCGTGATGATAATTATAAACCTATGCTAGAGATGGCGCTCGCAAGAATAAGACAGTTAAGCGCTCACGAAGTAGGTCATACCATTGGGTTTGCACATAACTTTGCAGCAAGTTCAAATGGCAGAGCCAGCGTTATGGATTACCCGCATCCTACACTTACGTGGGATGGAACTAAAGTAGATTTTTCTAATGCCTATGCAACAGGTATAGGAGAGTGGGATAAAGTTACTGTACAGTATAACTACGGAGTGGCTCCTAAGGGAGTTTCAGAAAAAGACTATCTCAATACTATCTTAACTAAAGCAGAGCAAAGTGGCTTACGTTATATAACAGATAGTGATGCAAGACCACAAGGAGGAGCTCACGCTAAGGCCCACCTATGGGATAATGGCGCTAGTGCTTACCAAGAGTTAGATAAAATGCTTGCTTTAAGAAAAGGGGCTATCGCAAACTTCTCTGTAGATAACATACGTAGCAATGAGCCTTACTCTGTGCTTGAAGATGTATTTGTACCACTATATTTTTACCACAGATATCAAACTGAGTCGGCGGTAAAAATGGTGGGCGGTCTTGAATATAACTATGCTGTAAAAGGAGATAGTAATCTTGACGTAACAAAGATTCTTGATGCTGGTGAGCAAAGAGCAGCGCTTAGCAGCGTTTTAAAAACCCTAACTGCAACAGAGCTGGCTATACCTAGAGACAAGCTGGCACTATTCCCTCCTAGAGCGCAAGGGTATGGGAGATCACGTGAAAGTTTTAAAAGTAACGATGGTGTAGGCTTTGATGCTTTAGGGGCTGCAGCAACAGCGAGTGATATGACGTTGTCATTACTTCTTCATCCAGAAAGAGCAAACAGACTTGTACAACAAAAAGCGATAGACCCGTCTCAAATGGGACTTGATGGTATGCTCTCTACGCTTGTAAATAGCACCATATTCAGCAACGAGCAAGATGCTTATAAAGCAGGAGTACAACAAACTATAAATTACAATGTACTTAAACATCTTATGAATCTTTCGGCGCATAGTAAGTCTATACCACAGACTAAAGCTTTTACGAGAGCACAGCTTAAACAGGTGAGAGCAACACTCGCTAGTCAAACTACAGATGCAAATGCGGCGTTTATGGTAGATGAAATTGAGACATTCTTAAAAGCACCAGAAAAGTTTAAGGTGTTACCATCTCCAAAAATTCCTGATGGATCACCTATAGGATGTATGTAAGTACGCTTTCGCGAAAGCGTAAACATAAAACTCACCCTCACATATTATAATTATATCATACACTAGAATTAATGAAAATAGATTTACGCTCAGATACACTCACGAAGCCTACTCCGGCTATGCTGGATTTTATGATGAAAGCACAAGTGGGTGATGATGTTTACAAGGAGGACCCTACAGTAAACGAGTTAGAAAGTCGCCTTGCAAAAATGTTTAAGATGGACAGCGCTCTTTACTTCCCTACGGGGAGTATGGCAAACCAAGCAGCCATTAAGTTACACACACAGCCAGGAGAGCAACTTATAGCAGACCAATATGCGCACGTTTATAATTATGAAGGAGGAGGAGTATCCTTTAATAGTGGTGTGTCGTGCAAACTTATTAATGGCACTAGGGGTATGATAACTGCATCTCAGGTAGAGGCAGCTATAAATCCGCCCGATTTTTATCATAGTCCACTCACCACATTGGTGTGTCTAGAGAACACCACAAATAAAGGTGGAGGAGCTTGTTATGATCTAGAAGAGATAAAGAAAATTAAAGCAGTGAGTAATAAACACGGCTTAGGTTTACACCTAGATGGTGCACGATTATGGAATGCTCTTGTGGCAAAAGGAGAGGAGCCCTCTAGTTATGGAGAACTATTTGACACTATATCTGTATGTCTTTCAAAAGGCCTTGGAGCTCCTATGGGCTCTGTTCTTATAGGAAAACGACAATTTATGGATAAGGCAATGCGCGTGCGTAAAGTTTTAGGTGGTGGTATGCGCCAGGTAGGGTATATGGCCGCTGCTGGCCTGTATGCGTTAGACCACCACGTAGATAGAATGGCAGAAGATCACCAGCGAGCTCAAGAAATAGCAATATTACTAAAAGATCAAACTTACATTAAATCTGTTGAGTCTACTGAGACAAATATTATAATATTTAACCTTAAGGATACTATAGATGGGGCTTCTTTTGCTAACTATCTATTTGAAAATCAAATAGCTATAAGTGATATGGGTCAAGGTAAATTAAGAATAGTGACTCATTATGATTACGATAAAACTGCTCACGCACGTGTTTTAGACGTTTTAGACAGATTTTGAGGCTGTTATTAGATTTAAATTATTTGAGTAAAATACATCTTTGCTTAAAGATTCGGTTTTTTTGTGTTGTTGGTCGGTCTAAATACGTATTTAATCCTTTTTGAACTTTCTTAAAAAAAAGTTAACGTCTTTATAAGGGAAAGCGGTTATTTTTGTACTTTTAAAATTGAATTCCAACACTTTAATCTTTTAACTATCAATTATTATGAAGAAAATTTTATTTTTATGTGCCCTAGTAGGATTTGCATTTGCAAATGTTCAAGCACAAGATTTACCTACTAATCCAGAACCAGGTAAATGTTACGTACGTTGTACAACTCCAGACATCTATGAGACTCAGAGTGTACAGATCCAAAAAACACCAGCTTACAAAGTACTTAAAGTTGTACCTGCTCAATACGATACAGTAACTGAGCGTGTAATGGTAAAAGAAGCTTCTAAGCGTCTTAGAGTAATACCAGCTACTTACAAAACTGAAACAGTAACTTATGTAAAGAGTACTTCAGGTTCTTCTTTAAGAGTAGTTCCTGCTTCTTTTTCTAACGATACTGAGACTATCGAAGTAAAATCTGCTTATGCGCAGTGGGAATTAGGTGCTCCAGCTCCTGATTGTGCTTCTTCTAACCCAGACGATTGTCGTTACTGGTGTTACAAAGGGTACCCAGCTGAGTATACTACAGTATCTAAGCGTGTACTTGCTTCAGATGCAACAGTACAGTCTACTCCAGGAGGTTCTGCAAACGGAACTTACACTAAGAGAGTTGTTGATCAGCCTGCAAGAGTAGTTGAGGAAGAAGTTCCTGCTGAGTTTGCAACTATCACTAAAACAGTACTTGTAAAAGATGCTACTACTACTGAAGATGTAGTTGCTGCAACTTTTAACACTGTATCTAAAGAAGTTCTTAAGCAGAAAGGTGGTCTTACTACTTGGAGAGAAGTTGAGTGTGCTCTTGTTGAGTACCAAGCACTTCCTATCAACTGGAATACTAACTCTGCAACTTTAACTCCTGCTGCAAAAAACATTATCGATACTAGATTAATGCCATTACTTGCTGAAAACCCAGGTGTAAAATTAGAGATCGCTTCTCACACAGATTCTAGAGGAGCTGCTTCTTCTAACCAAGATCTTTCTGAGCGTCGTGCACAGTCTGTAGCAAACTACCTTATCTCTAAGGGAGTAAACAACAGTCTTCTTGTAGCAAACGGATTTGGTGAGCGTAAGCTTAAAAACCGTTGTGCAGATGGTGTTTCTTGTACTGAGCGTCAGCACGCTGCAAACCGTCGTACTGAATTCCGTCTTATCAATAACTAAGACTTACATTAGCACTAGCTAATCAGTTATATAGTAAAGCGCCTTCATAATGAAGGCGCTTTTTTTGCTTCATATTCTAATAAGTGATTATAATAAAAAAGGCAACCACAGTATGTGGTTGCCTTTTTTAATGCATAATATATATTGTATTATTTAAACATATCCATTCCTGGTATGTTAGGCATACCTTCCTTAGCAACGGCAGCCATTTCTGTATCGTGTATATCTTGTGCCTTCTCAAGCGCTTTATTAAGGGTTAATACAAGATAGTCTTCTAGTTGTTCTTTATCTTCAAGTAAGGCTTCATCAAGGCTAATCTCTTTTATACGGCCACTTGCTGTCACAGTCGTTTTAAGTAATTGGTCTGACGATGCTTCGTCTATTAAAACTGTTTTAAGTCTTTCTTTTGTTTCTTCAGCTTTTGCTTTGGCTTCTTGTAGTTTTCCCATTAAGCCCATCATATCTCCAAACATAAGTATTGTTTTTTATCATTTGTGAGTACAAAGTTATTAAAAGGATTGTTGACCTATTTCATACAGGTCAGAATTGTTATGCAGATGGGTTGTACTTTTGTATTTCTATAAAATATAAAGCTCTTGATAAAAAATACCATACCACCTGTAGCCAAAAAATTACCGGTTCAACTAGAAAAGCATAATGATACCCGAGTAGATGATTATTTCTGGATGAATGAAAGGGATAGTCCAGAGGTGTTATCACATCTTAAAGAAGAAAATAGGTATTATGATGAGATGACGGCCCATACCAAAGCTTTTCAAGCTCAACTTTTTAAGGAGATGAAAGGTAGGATAAAAGAAGATGATGCCTCAGTACCTTATAAGCACAATGGATACTGGTATTATAGGCGTTTTGAAACAGGTAAGGATTACCCGCTATATTGTAGAAAAGAGGGAAGTTTAGATGCTCCAGAGATTATCGTTTTTGATAATAATGAGATGGCCGATGGTCATTCTTATTTTAGTCAAGCGAGCTATTCTGTCTCAGAAGATAATACCATTGCGGCTTACGGTATTGATACCGTAAGTAGACGCCAGTATACCATACGTTTTAAAAATCTCGTTACTGAAGAGATTCTTAATACTGAAATTAAAAATACAACAGGGGGAGCTGTATGGGCAAATGATAATAAAACTGTTTATTATTCCAGAAAAGACGAAGAGACACTACGCTCTAACCAGATTTTTAAACACACATTAGGTACAGACCCTAGTGAAGATGTGCTCGTTTATCAAGAAGACGACGAGACATTTTATACTTATGTATTTAAGTCAAAGTCAAAAAAATATATTCTCATAGGTTCTGACAGTACGATGACGAGTGAGTTTAGATTTGCATCTGCAGCCCGAGGAACAACAGATTTTAAAGTTTTTCAAGAGCGTACACGAGGTCTTGAGTATGCAGTATCGCATTATGATGATGCGTTTTATATACAGACTAATAAAGATAAGGCTACTAACTTTAAGGTAATGAGAACCCCAGAAAACCAAACAGCGATGCAGTACTGGGAAGACCTTATACCTCACAGAGAAGACACGCTTCTAGAAGACGTTGAGATTTTTAAGAAGTACTTAGTGATAAGTGAGCGTAGCAATGGGTTAAACAAGATAAGAATCAAAAGTTGGGATGATCGAGTAGACTACTACCTTCCTTTTGATAATGAGACCTATGATGCATACCCTACGACAAATATAGATTTTGATACTCATATTCTTAGATATGCTTACAATGCTCTAAACACGCCAGCCTCTGTTATTGATTTTAATATGGAGACTCAAGAAAAAACGATTCTTAAAGAACAAGAAATTCTAGGTGGTAACTTCTCTAAAGATAACTATAAGATGGAGCGTAGCTGGGCACCAGCCCAAGATGGTGCAAAAATTCCAATTTCAATTGTTTATCATAAAGATACAGTGCTAGACGGAAACGCTCCCCTACTGCAATATGCATACGGAAGCTACGGAAGCACCATAGATCCATCCTTTAGTAGTATACGTCTTTCTTTACTTGATAGAGGTTTTATCTATGCCATTGCGCATATCCGAGGAGGGGAGTATCTAGGTCGTAAATGGTATGAAGATGGAAAACTCCTAAAAAAGAAAAACACTTTTACAGATTTTATTGATGTTTCAAAATTTTTGATAGCACAAAATTACACATCATCAAAACATCTTTATGCATACGGAGGTTCTGCGGGAGGTTTACTTATAGGTGCGGTTATAAATATGGCACCAGAGCTCTATAACGGGGTTATCGCTGCTGTTCCATTTGTAGATGTAGTTACAACAATGCTTGATGATACCATACCACTCACAACGGGAGAGTATGATGAGTGGGGAAACCCTAATGATAAGGAGTATTATGACTATATGAAGAGTTACAGTCCTTATGATAACGCTTTCGCGAAAGCGTACCCTAATATACTAGTAACCACAGGTTATCACGATAGCCAGGTGCAATACTGGGAACCTGCAAAATGGGTAGCAAAACTTAGGAAAAACAACACTTCTAATAACCAAATCATCTTCCAGTGCAATATGGATGCGGGTCACGGTGGAGCATCAGGGCGTTTTGAAGCCTTAAAAGAGGTGGCGCAAGATTATGCTTTTTTGCTTGATTTAGAGGGGATTACTAAGTAATGCTACAGGTTGATGTTTATAACTGTATGGAATAGAACCACTAAGAAAGATCTTATTTTTAAAAATTATAGTATTTTTGCTCTGTTTTGCGCGCACGTTTTAACCAGAAACTGCGCAATGCACTAACCTAGATATATGAACAAGGACTTAAACGTTTATGATAACGCGTTACAACTTATAGGTAACACGCCCCTCATAAAATTAAATAGCATAACAGCCGATTTTGACGGTGAATTTTTAGCCAAAGTCGAAGCTTTTAACCCAGGTCACTCTTCAAAAGATCGTATAGCTCTTCACATTATAGAGGAGGCAGAGCGTACTGGAGTACTTAAACCAGGCGATACTATTATAGAGACTACATCTGGTAACACAGGTTTTAGTATTGCTATGGTGAGTATCATAAAAGGATATGAGTGTATACTTGCAGTGAGCTCAAAATCTTCGCCAGATAAAATAGATGCTCTTAAAGCAATGGGAGCAAAGGTGTATGTATGTCCTGCAAATGTGAGTGCAGACGACTCAAGATCTTATTATAGTGTTGCAAAGCGTCTACACGAAGAAACAAAAGGGTCTGTTTACATTAACCAGTACTTTAATGAGCTTAATATAGATGCTCATTACCTCTCTACAGGTCCAGAAGTATGGAGTCAGACTAAGGGCGAGATTACACACCTTATAGCTTGTAGTGGTACAGGTGGCACAATATCTGGTACGGCTAGATTCTTAAAAGAGCAAAACCCAGAGATAAAAGTAATAGGAATAGATGCCTATGGATCTGTGATTCAAAAGTATCACCAAACGCGTGAGTTTGACGCTACAGAGATATACCCTTACAGAATAGAAGGTTTAGGTAAAAACTTAATACCTACTGCTACAGATTTTGATGCTATAGATGAGTTTGTAAAAGTGAGTGATGAAGAGGCAGCCCATAGTGCTAGAGAGATCGCTACTACAGAGGGCCTTTTTGTAGGTTATACAAGTGGTGCCGCTATACAAGGTGTAAAGCAGCTAGCTGCACAAGGAGAATTTACAAAAGATAGTAAAGTAGTTATCATATTTCCAGATCACGGAAGCCGCTATATGAGTAAGGTCTTCTCTGATAAATGGATGAGCGACCAAGGCTTTTTTGATAGTCAAAATGAAGAAGCTGTCGCAACTATAGAATACATAAAGTAATCTAAAATAATACGTATATTTAAACTCCTACCTTGTGTTGGAGTTTTTTGTTTTTGGCAATCATACTATTAGATTTTACTGTTAGGTAAAAATGTCAAAATTGTGTACTTTTGCACCTGTTTTCAAAACAAGCATATGAAAGATTTATTTGATAAAATTTACAAGGATAAGGGACCATTAGGTAAATGGGCATCAGTAGCAGAGGGATATTTTGTATTCCCAAAGTTAGAAGGGCCTATTTCTAACCGTATGAAGTTTCAAGGGAAAGAAGTGATCACGTGGAGTGTAAATGATTATTTAGGTCTTGCAAATCGTCCTGAAGTAAGAGCAGTAGACGCACAAGCAGCTGCAGATTATGGATCTGCATACCCTATGGGTGCTCGTATGATGTCTGGTCATACCGAGCTACACGAGCAACTTCAAAATGAGTGTGCAGCCTTTGTACAAAAGGAAGCAGCTTACTTACTTAACTTTGGTTACCAGGGTATTATGTCTACTATAGACGCGCTGGTAGGTAAGGATGATATCATTGTTTATGACGTAGATACGCACGCTTGTATTATAGACGGTGTGAGACTGCATATGGGTAAACGTTTTACCTACAAGCATAACGATATGGCAAGTATCGAAAAAAATCTTGAGCGTGCTACAAAAATGGCAGAGCAAACCGGCGGAGGAATCTTAGTGATTTCTGAAGGTGTATTTGGTATGCGTGGAGAGCAAGGGAAACTAAAGGAAATAGTTGCTCTTAAGAAAAAATTTAATTTCCGTTTACTTGTAGATGATGCACACGGTTTTGGTACACTAGGTGCTACTGGTGCAGGAGCAGGTGAGGAGCAAGGTGTTCAAGATGATATAGATGTATACTTTGCAACCTTTGCAAAATCTATGGCATCTACAGGAGCATTTATTGCTGGAGATCAAGAAATAATAGATTACTTAAAATATAACCTACGTTCACAAATGTTTGCAAAGTCACTGCAAATGCAACTTGTGGTAGGAGCGCTTAAGCGATTAGATATGCTACGCTCTATGCCAGAACTTCGTGAGAAGTTATGGGAGAATGTAAATGCATTACAAGGTGGTCTTAAGGAAAGAGGTTTTGATATAGGTACAACACAATCTTGTGTAACACCAGTATATCTTAAAGGGTCTGTGCCAGAAGCAATGGCACTTGTAAAAGACTTACGTGAGAACCACGGAGTATTCTGTTCTATTGTTGTATACCCTGTAATACCTAAAGGTCTTATACTTCTTAGAATGATACCTACGGCATCACATACGCTTACAGACGTAGAGGAAACACTTAACGCTTTTGAGGCGATACGTGAGCGTCTTGATAATGGAACGTACAAGAGACTTTCGGCAAAGGTGGCTGAGGCTTTTGGAGCTTAAGTTTCAACTATAATAAAAATGAAAACCCGTTACTAGTTATAGTAACGGGTTTTTTTATGCTTTCGCGAAAGCGTAATAACAACTATTCACTTTCACTTACCATTGATAACTTGTTATCAAATTGAAGTGTTCTAATAGGGAATGGGATATTTACATCATTTGCATCAAAGGCTTTCTTAATCGCTAGCATTCCTTTATGCTTTGCTGTGAGCTTATCCTTGCCGTTTTCACAGTCTACCCAGTAACGACATACAAAGTCTATAGAACTGCCGCCAAAGGTTGTGTAAAAGAATTCTACCTCTTCATTAGATCCGTTTTGTGCAAACGTATTGTTTATAGTCTCTTTTGTGAGTTTTTCTACCATCTCAAGATCAGATTCATAGCCTACGCCACATTCTATAATAATGCGTGCGCGGTCTGTGATAGAGTAATTTTTTAAAGGATTATCTGTAATTGTTTTGTTAGGAATGATTACAATATTGTTATCTGGTTCACGTAAGCTAAAGTTATTGAGTTTTATATCCTCTACATAGCCAGTATAACCACTTGTTTCTACCCAATCGCCTATATTAACTCGTTTTCTAAAGGAGAGTATAATCCCCGCAATACCATTTGCAAGAGCTCCTTGCAAGGCGAGACCTATAACGAGTCCAGATACACCGGCACCGGCTATAAGTGTGTTGAGCGTTTTATCAAGATTAAGAACGCCTAAGGCAAGAAATAAGCCTACAAGCACAACGATTACTGCAAGAGCCCTACCTATAAGCTTTGTGATAGACTTTTGCGGTACATACTTCTTTACCACCTTTTGTGAGTACTTATTTACTAGGCGTGATACAAAGTATGCGATCACAAGTACAAGTATAGCGACTGCTAGATTAGGAAGGTTTCTTATAAATGCTTCTACCCATCCCCATAATTTGGTTGATAGGTTATTTAATGATTCTGTTATTTTATCCATTCGGGTTTTTTCTTTGGTTTGAAACCAAATTACCGCCAAATGTTAAAATTTCTATCTCATTTAACCTTCATTAACTAGTAAATATGGGTATTTCTAAAAAAAATTAAGAAAAATAGTAGTACGCTTTCGCGAAAGCTATCTCGTGGCCTCTAGTTCTTCTTGCTCTGCAATGCGGGCAGAAATCTTCCCATCTGCTATGATTTCTTTAATGTCTTGAACTTCTTCTTTTGACATACTAGGGTTAGGAACGTCTACATCTACGAGCGGGAAAGCGATGTTATAATACATTGCAAAATGATCTGAACCAAAGCGTGGCAAGCGCTTCATTTGTGTAACGTGCAAATCCTTTGAATAAAATAAATGATCTAGCGGAAATCTAAGTAACCAGTAGTTTGCGTGGAAGGATGGATACAACCCTCTTCCTACTCGTGGGTCAAGATATCCTGTCATTTTACTAAAAAGGCGTGAGGTTTTAGACCATACCACATCATTGAGATCACCACATACTACGGTAGCGTCTTGTGACTCTCTACATTTTTTACCCACAAGCATAAGCTCTGCATCACGTTCTTTTGACGTTTCATTTTCTGTAGGGCTAGGTGGAGCAGGGTGTACTGCTATGAGATTGAATAGCTGGTTTGCGTAGTTTATCTCACAATGTATAGAAGGAATATCCTTTTCTACTAGATAGTGTATATCTGCACTCTTAAAGGGAATTTTAGAATATATATGCATCCCATAAAAATTATCTAGCGTAGCCTTAACCGTATGCTCGTACTCTGGAAATGCCGCAGAGATGGCATCATCCCACTTTTGGTCTGACTCCATTGTAATAAATATGTGAGGCTTGCTTTCTATTATGAGCTCTATAAAGGCATCATAATTTGTATTAGTTTGTAATACGTTTGCTGTAACTAGCGTGAGTTGTTCTTTGTGAAATTGCTGCTTAGGCTTACGTCTGTGATAAAATGGCGTGTATGGTCTTATAAGAATAGTTTGGTACAGCAGTACTGCACTAATGGCAGTAATAGCAATTATTTGCACGACATTAAACTGCTTCCAGAAAATAAAAGCAAGGGTAATGAGTATAACTTGTATAACAGCCGTTTGTAGTCGCACAAAATCAAAAAACCTAACGGTCCAGTGAGATATAGGCAATAGCGGTAGCAGTGGTGCTACAATAAACAAACAGATAAGCCCTATTAACATAGTAGTAAATGTAAACAGGCTATATGATATTTACTATACTTTTTACAATACTTTGTGACGACAGCTTTTAGCTCTCGCCTAAAAGCTCTTTCATTTTTGCACCTAGGGCAGATCCTCTTAGGTCTTTTGCGATAATAACGCCATTTTCATCAAGTAAAAATGTAGCTGGTATTGCACGCACACCATAACTTCTAGGTATTGGGTCTTGCCAGTAATTTAAGTTAGAGACGTGGTACCAGTCCATTTTATCATCTTTAATAGCTTTTTTCCACCTAGCTTCTTGACCTGGTCTATCTAGAGATACACTTATAATATTAAGCCCTTTATCGTGATACTGGTTATATACGTTTACAACATTAGGATTTTCCATACGGCAAGGTCTACACCACGATGCCCAGAAGTCTATGATAGTATACTTTCCTAATGCATCAGATAAGGCAAGTTCTTTACCTCCTGGAGTCTTTGCACTAAACTCAGGCGCTTTGTTACCCACACTAGCCAGAGCACTTGCAATGCGTTGTGATTTGAGCTGTGCGATATAATTTTCTACACTTTCACCTATAGGAGAATCTTGTATGTCTTTTGATAAGCTCTGGAAATAAGCATCAGACTCTTCTACCTTAAGAACTTTTGCATTAATAAGGTCAGATAGCGCTATAATTGAGACCATCTTGTCTGTATTATTCTCTACTACGGCTTTTTTATCAACAATAAATTGCTCGTCTATGTCTGAAATTTTTTCACGCATAAGAGTGACCATTACGCCATCTGTCTCACGTTGCGCTTTTTGCATTTCTTTAATGTATTGTTGTTTTTTTACAGCTGTCTGTCTAGCGCTATTTCTGTAAGAATTAAATAATTCATTTTCTAAACTTCCTGTCACAATTGATGCTCCTAGACTATCTTTGTACAATTCTACAGTAAGAGGTTTTGCATCCTTTACTAGTAAGAGTTGGTTATTAGGTTTGCCTTGGCTCAAGATTAAGATACCAGTACCCTCTGTAATTGGTTTTTTAAAAGTAAAAGTTTCGGCAGTTACCTGGGCAGTGTCTAGAGCTATACGCTTATTGTTAGACCCCAGTTCTTCTAGATAAAGCTCTGTGCCATCTGGCATACCAGCAGCGGTTCCTTGTATTGGAGAAATATCATTATTCCCACAAGAATAAAGTAATAAAAGTACGGTTATCGCTACTAATTGTTTCATAAATGATTATTTTAAGTAACAAAAATAAGAATAGTGCGTATAATAAAGAAAGAAAGAGGGCTATAGAAGCCAGAAGTTATGAAGACGAGTATGCAATTTAAAAATCAAGATTTTCCGTTGGACCTACGCTTTAGTGTGGAGAAGCTTATGGCGCACTACACCCAAGAAGCAGCAACAGATCATCTGCAGGCTCAAAATAGAATTAAAGAGCTTACTCAAATAACACAAAAGTTTCCTGAGCTTATCACAGGCATAAGCGATCTAGACAACTTATCACAATATCAAGAGCAGATAGATAATTTACTCTTAGATCTTTTTCCTGCAGTATTACAAAGCAATGAGATAAAGATAGTCTCAATGCCATTTCAGGAGACGGTATTACAGTCTACAAAGCGATATAAGTCTATTATAGCTAGTGGAGGTGAAGAGTATACACCAGAGATAACAAACTTTGATGATAACCATTATTACATAATGGGCTGCAGCATTATCTTAATGCAGTATTATGGTTATAAAATAGACTTTAGAAGGCCATTTTATTACGAGATACCAGATGCAAGTGGTATGACACGTTCATATAGAATGTTATATAACGGAGACTTTGTAGGTATAGAAAAAAAGCCAGAAACTCCAGAAATCACAGAAGAGGATGTTGCCGTGTTACTAGATAACTTTGATAATATAGAGGTGTGGAAAGAAAAATTCCCCTCTCAAGGTTATATTTTTAAAGGCTTTGTAATCGCAAACCTATATGACGCCACGGTAGATGTATCCATATCAAATCTCAAATCTGGTCTATTACAATATGACCAAGATGATACAAACTTTACAGAAGATTTTCATAAAATCTTTCAGGCTATATTCAATTTACCAGAAATCCAAATAGGTTTTTCTAACTATAATGAGCAAGAAGGTAAATTTGAACTGGTACCACTAAAAAAAATAAACAGTTATATTCTTTACGGTGAGACTGAGGCGACTTGTACATCTGCCCTTTGTGAAGGATCTTATGATGCCGTTTTTAAAACAGGTAAGTATTTTGCAGTATCAGATATTAAACAATATCATAAACGTTTTCCAGACATTAAGATGTATGAAAACTTTAAAGATCAAGGTATAGGAAGTGTGATACTAGCTCCTGTAAGGTATAAAGGTAATTTGCTAGGAATATTTGAGTTAGCTTCTCCCAATATAGGAGAGCTGAACACTATAAACGCAAATAAACTAGAAGATGTAATGCCTTACATAGTCGAGGCAGTAGTGCGCAATAAAGAGCAGCAAGAAAATGAGATAGAGCTCGTTATTCAAAACGAGTGTACGTCTATACATCAGAGTGTTTACTGGAAATTTGAGCAAGAGGCAAAACGCTTCTTAAAATTACAAGCTCAAGGAGATGCAAACGTTCAGTTTAGAGATGTTGTTTTTAAAGATGTATACCCACTCTTTGGGCAAATAGATATTAAAGGCTCTTCAGAAGCGCGTAATAAAGCTACACAAAAGGATATCATATTACAGCTAGATAAGGCTATAGAAATTCTAAAAGAAGCACGCAGTATAGAATCTTTACCTATCTATGAGCAATTAGAATACAATCTCAATGAGTTTTTAGTAGAAACTAAAGAGCAACTGGAGGTAGATAGTGAGCGTAAGATTCTTAACTTTTTAAAAGAAAATATACGCCCATTATTTAGCCATTTATTAAAACACAGTGATAAGCTCAAAGCACTCATTACATCATATAGAAGCCAGATAGAAGATAATCTAGGTCTTGTGTACCGCCACCGTAAAGAGTACGACGAGTCTGTTATGTTACTCAACAAGCGTATGGCAGCCGTACTGGAAAAGAAGCAAAAAATAGCTCAAAATATGTACCCACACTTTTTTGAATTGTTTAAAACAGACGGAGTAGAGCACAATATGTACTTAGGTGAGGCTATTACAAAAGACGATAGCTTCAATAAAATTTACCTCTATAATTTACGACTGTGGCAACTACAAGTAATGTGCGAGATGGAGAATGAACATTTCTCGCTTTCGCGAAAGATGGATCACCCACTAGAGGTTGCCTCTATGATACTCGTGTTTAACACCTCACTATCTGTGCGTTACAGAATGGACGAAAAACGTTTTGACGTAGATGGCACTTACAATGCTAGGTATGAAGTGGTAAAAAAACGTGTAGATAAAGCCTATATAAAAGGAACTCAAGAGCGTATAACACAAGCTGGTAAAATTACCATCGTGTACTCGCAATATGAAGACGAACAAGAATACCTACGTTATATAAATTTTTTGCAGACCAAGAATTATTTAGGATCTGAGATAGAAATACTTCAGTTAGAAGATCTACAAGCGGTTACTGGCCTCAAGGCGCTACGTGTAAACGTGCTTTACGCTCAGAAAAAGGGAAAAGCAAAAAAGAGTTTCTATACTTATGAAGATCTTATGGAAGAGATAAAGGCATAAATAATATACCTTAGGCTTTATTTATATAAAGCCTAAGGTCATATTAGTAAGGTCACCCACACCTTCTACCACAGTGGCAGCTTTATCTCTATATATAAAGAATACTGCAAACGTGATTACAGATATGATAATACCTATCATAAAGACATTATAGGTCATACGTAGCAACTTATATTTCCTGTCGAGTACGACTCCTAAGAAGTATAAATCTTTTGTAAGTGCAGAGTATATGTATTCTTTATCTTGCAACATCTCTCCTATAGCCCACTCATAATCTTCAAGTTTCATTTTATGAAAATTTCCAAAGAACAGTAGATTTACCTTTTTTTGGCGCACATCCTCTTTGTCAAATTCACCGCGGGTAACGTTTGGCCTAGTAGCTATAATAGACATTACCATAGAGATCATTGCAAAAAGCACAAATACCGCAGTAGGATATATTAAGTGAGCATTACTTTCATTCTCAAGTTTTGGGATAAGATTTGCAAGGGCAAGAGAGATTACAATAGCATTTACAGAGAGTAAAATGTTTGCCTTTGTATCTGCAATATCACTAAGCTTGATGTGGTTACGTAAAGCAATACGATACATAGACTGGATACCTTTTTCTGGACTTGCGTCCTTGAGTTCCATTTTTATTTTTTCTTTCTTTCTAGCTTTTTTTGCCTTTTTACGTGCCTTTGTTAGATCGTTAAGATTGCTATCTTTTTTGGGCTTCCAGTTTTCTTGGGCATAGGTAGTATAGTACTTATGCTTTATTGTAAACATCTCTATGTTTGCCTTTGTCCACTCTTCTGGAGTGTACTCCTTGATGTTTTTTATTTTTAGTTCTTGACGCAAGTATTCACTAGCTTCTGGAAAATAATCTTTGGCAAAATGGGATGCATCTGCATCTCTAAGTACCTTCTCTAGATAGGTTTCTGGCTCAACTCGCATATCTGTTGCGAGTATTACTTTTTTAACTTCAGAGATAATATGATCATCTACACCTTCACCTTTTAAGAAGGTTTCTGCCATTTGTGCACTGCGTGCTTCGTGCTCTTTTGTACCGTCTACATACCCTATATCGTGCAGTAGTGCACCTAGTTGAAGAATGAGTTTTTCTTCATCTTTAAGGTTTTCTTCACTATTATCTATAATTTCTTGGGTACTTTTAAGGACTCTCTTGGTATGTACATAATTATGATATATACACGTCTTAGGTAGTTCGTTATCAAAAAGTTGAGAGATATAGTTATCCGTTTTTTCGAGTAATTCGGTCATAGTAATTGCAAGCGATTAGACTTCTAAAGTACATTAAAATTAGCCATATGAACAAATATTACGTTTTTCTTAACTTCTTACTAGCCCTCTTCTTAAGTGGTTGTGCGACGTATGCCCCTAAGTATGCAAATGAAGTAGCTGAGCCTCAAAATTTTGATAGTAGTACGCTTTCGCGAAAGCGTATACATAAAACATTTTACCTCATAGGTGACGCCGGAGGTGATAGTGATGGCGGTAGTACATATGCGCTTGATGCTTTCAAAAAAGTAATAGATACGGCAGATACTAAGGATGACTATGCAGTCTTTCTGGGAGATAATATTTATGATGCTGGGTTACCAAAAAAAGATCACCCAGAGCGCGCAGAAGCAGAGCGCAGGCTAGATATACAAATCGCAGCTGTAGAAAACTTTAAGGGGAAAACACTTTTTATACCTGGTAATCACGACTGGTATGCAGGTGGAGTAGAAGGAGTAAAACGCCAAGAAAAGTATATTGAAAAAGCACTAGATGATAAAGAAGCTTTTCAGCCAGAAAATGGATGCCCTATCGAGATGAAAGAGGTAAGTGATGATGTGGAGTTAATGATTATAGACACGCAGTGGTATCTAGAAGACTGGGATGAAAATCCTACTATAAATGATAATTGTAATATCCGTACTCGTGAGGGGCTATTTTTAGAAATAGAAAATGAGTTTAAAAAGAATAATGAGAAAACGATAGTTGTTGTAATGCATCACCCTATGTATACAAATGGGGTACACGGTGGTAAATTCAGTTTTGATAAGCAATTATATCCTACGCAAAGTAAGTTTCCGCTTCCGGTGCTTGCTTCTCTTGTAGCACAGATTAGATCGCAAGGTGGTGTTTCTATTCAAGATAGATACAATAAACGCTACAATGAGCTTATGAAACGTATAGCGGTACTTGCTACAGATACAGATAAAGTAATTTTTGCATCTGGTCACGAGCACAGTATACAATATATAGAAAAGGACGGTATCAAGCAGATAGTGAGCGGAGCAGGAGCAAAAAACTCTGCAGCAGCGCTGGGAGAAGACGGGCTTTTCTCTTACGGAGGTCAAGGCTTTGCTATATTAGATATTTATGAAGACGAGTCTTCGGCAGTGCGATTTTATGCGGCAAACCAAGGAGAGCCAAAATTATTATTTACATCACAAGTACACCCACCTCGCGAGCCGGTTAATCTAGACTCGCTGCCAGAGTTCTATCCAGAGACGGTAATGGCAACGGTATATGAGCAAAATGATACAGATGTCTCAGATGTACATACGTCACTCTGGGGAGATCATTATAGAGAAGTTTATGGTACACCTGTTACAGCTACTGTTGCAACGCTAGACACGCTTATGGGAGGTTTTACAGTAGACAGAAAGGGTGGTGGACACCAGACACGCTCTTTACGACTTAAGGATAAAGACGGGCGCGCTTATAACTTGAGAGCCGTACGCAAGAGTGCAGTTCAGTTCTTACAGAGCGTGGCATTTAAGGATAATTTTATTCAAGAAGATTTTAGAGATACTTTTACAGAAGACTTAATTCTTGATTTTTACACATCTGCACATCCTTATGCCTCACTTGCGGTGGCACAACTCTCTGATGCGGTAGGTATATACCATACTAACCCGCGTTTAATTTATGTACCTAAGCATAAAGCTCTTGGTAAGTATAATGCGGATTATGGAGATGAACTATATCTCATAGAAGAACGACCAGACGAAGATTTTACAGATGTAGACTCTTTTGGAAACCCAGATAGTATAGATAGTACAGATGATGTATATGAAAATTTAAGAGATGATGAGGAGTACCAGATAGATGAAGCATCTTACCTGAGGGCACGTATTTTTGATATGCTTATAGGTGATTGGGACCGTCACGCAGACCAGTGGAGGTGGGCTCGATTTGATAACAAGGACACGAAGGTGTACAGACCTATACCACGTGATAGAGATCAAGTATTTTCAAAATTTGATGGAGCAATCTTAGGTCTTCTTAAAACGCTTATCCCAGCGGTAAAACAGTTTCAAAACTATGATGGAGATCTAGAAAACGTAAAGTGGATTAATGAAGCGGGTATAAAAATGGATCGCGCATTGCTCAAAAATGCCGTAAAAGAAGACTGGTTACGTGAGGCCACATATCTACAAGAAAACCTGACAGATCAAGAGATAGATGAGGCTTTTAATGCATTGCCTCTAGAGGTGCAAAACCTCGGAGTTGATGAAATTAAAAAGAGCCTGCGAGAAAGAAGGTCTAACATTGTAGATATAGCAGAAACTTACTATGACTATATCTCTACACTCGTAATACTTACGGGAACAGATAAAGATGATCACTTTGAGATTACAAGAGGTGATGAGAGTACTAGAGTACAAATCTCTAGAATAAAAGATGGAGAGGTTAAAAAACCTTTTGTAGATAGAACGATCTCATCTCAAGAAACCAGCGAAATATGGATTTACGGTCTCGATGATGATGATGTCTTTAAAGTAACAGGTGGAGGTAAGCGACCTATTAAAATGAAAATTGTAGGTGGTCAAAATAACGATATTTATGAAATAAAAGACGGTCGTAGACTTAAAGTGTATGAGCATAAAACAAAGCCAAATACCGTAAAAGAAAAGAGCGGAGCAAATGTAAAGTATTCAAATATCTATAACTTTAATACATACAACCCACTCAAGAAAAAAAGTACAGCAAATAGTACATTACCAGCCATAGGTTTTAACCCAGATGATGGGCTTCTAATAGGCGTGACTAATGTGTTTTCTACATATGGGTTTAAAAATGACCCTTTTAGTAGCAGGCATACCCTTAATGCTACATATTCATTTGCGACAGAGTCACTTAATTTAAAATATGAAGGCGACTTTGCAAATGCTTTCGGACAGTGGAATCTCGTAGTAGGAGGTAAGTTTACAAACGAGGCATTCTCCCGTAACTTCTTTGGTTTTGGAAATGAAACAGTAAATAATGACGACGATTTAGGACTCGACTTTAACCGTGTACGTAATGGCGAGATTGGTGCACACATAGGTGTAGAGAGTGATAATACCTATGGTAGTAAACTACGTTTTGTAGCAAACTTTGAGCGTATAGAAATAGAGCAAACAGGAGGACGTATTATAGATGATGCTACACTATTTACTCCAGAAACAGATAACTTTTTTGGAGGGCAATCTTTTATAGGTGTAGAAGGTTCATACAGTTATGTAAGTGCAGATAATCAAGCAAACCCAACTAGAGGTATGGAGTTTGAAACAGTGATAGGTGCAAAGCGCAATTTGAGCTCTGGAGATAGAATGTATGCATACATTAACCCAAAAATAGGCTTTTATAATGCGCTTTCGCGAAATAGGAAATTAGTCTTAAAAACACTCGTACAATCACAAATAAGAATAGGTGACGACTTTGAATTTTATCAAGCAGCCTCCCTAGGAGCAAGAACAGGGTTGAGAGGTTATCGTTTTAATAGATTTACCGGGGAGTCATCACTAGCAGCTTCTGGAGATATAAGATATAGTTTTGATCGTTTTAGTACAGGTCTTATCCCGATACAGCTAGGAGTTTTTGGAGGAGGCGATGTAGGTCGTGTGTGGGTTGATGGTGAAGACAGTAAGAAATGGCACAACGACTTTGGAGGTGGTTTCTGGATAAATATGGTAGAAACCGTATCTGGACAAATAGGAGCCTTTGCTGGTGAAGACGGGATGCGTATAGACTTTAGATTTGGAGTTAGATTGTAAAAATCTATAACTCAAATAGCTTTAATAAAAAAGGCTCCCAAGTGGGAGCTTTTTTTTAGTCTATTTTCAAGCATTCCTTTACAAACCTAATGATAACCCAAAACCTAGTCTGCCTCCTTCTGGACCGTAAAAATAATGTACATCTGTTTTAAGCACTGCAGCGGTAGTAAATTGTAATCCGCCGCCATAGCTGTAATGTAATGTGCTATCTTCATTTCCGCCAGTCCAGACGCGTCCCGTATCATAACCTACATAACCTTGCGCACGCACAGGGAATAAAAAGGTACGTATGGGTTTTAATTTAAAACCTACATCTATAGATCCTGCAAGTGATTGCTCACCTCTAAAACGACCTTGTCTATAAGATCTTAATCCATTATTTGCACCTAGCGTTGCGAGTCTATAAAATGGAATATCTTCACCAAATCGTAACTCACTAGCAATACTTGTTTTTAAAACGATATTGCGTGATCTATCTATAGCATTCCAGAATGTAATACTAGGATCTATGGCTCCCACATATTGCGATGAGGTAAGCTCATCTGCTACACTACTACGTATTGTAAAACGCATTCCTCTTGTGGTAAAAGCTTCATCATCTCTACTTTCATACTCATATTTCCCATTGAGGGAGAGATACGCTGTATTTGCTAGTGCAGGAGTTATGATATTTATATCTCTCAGATCTGTGTTTTCATAAGTAAGATCAAATGCTGTAGAAGAGCCATATTCACCAGTATAGTATAGACCTATCCCACCTTGTAAATATTGAGTGTAAACTCTATTATCATCAAAGCTATTTGCATTGTTCAAGCTACCATTACCTAGTCCAAAAAAGTTCTCTGTATAATTTGCAGAAGTCACGCGCCCAAAAGCTTTAAAATTCCAATCGTGAAAGAGGTGAGCCTTATGCCACTCTAGTGAAGCATATACCGCCTGTGTGAGTGATATATAACGGGCATCTAGCTCAATCTTTGTTTTAAAAGGGTGCCTCTCGTAACCCAATGTAGATTTTCCAAAAATAAGTCGCGGTGAGAAGCCCTCATCCGGATTGTAATTTGCCTCAAGGCCAAAAGTGCCGCCGCTATCTGGTCTACGCTCGCTATCATAAATATGATTCTCGTAAATATCATCTATATGGCGGGTGGCCTTCCCTTTATTTATAATTGTATTCTTATAAGACTTTTGATCATAAATGGTAACATTCTTTCCACCATTTACAGTAAACGTATCATTCTCTAGACCTCCTATAAGAGCCACTTTAATCGGGCTCTTATTTAAGCCATTTACTTCAAATATATCTTTATCATCAAGCCCATAAATCCATATGTTTTCTGTCACGTCTTTATCCAGTGTTCGGTCAAAGAGTAGGGTGCCTTTCTCACCATCTTTAATGCGATAAGCCATCACTCGTACATTTCCATTTGCCAGATTTTCAATGATAAAGTGATCATCTTTATCAGTTCCTTTAAGAGATACAAACTTGCTTAAATGGCTATAATAACGCTGTACGATATCGGAAAGATTACGCTTTCGCGAAAGCAAACTCTCCTGTATCTCCATCCACGTAGCATCTTGGATTTCTTTTGGAGCAGCTTTAAAAGCGCTTTGCACAACCTCTTCTGTAATTCGTTCTTGAATATAAATTACCTCCTCTAGCCAAAGCGATAGATCTGCCCGTTGTAATATGGCTCTGTCTAGGTTTACGGCACTCTCGCTAAATTGCTCAATAAATGGAATGTCTGGTCCATAGTTACCAAACTGTCGCATCCCGCTCATTATTTTTTGTGCGTTTTCTAAAAATGCTCCGTCAAATTTTGCAAACACCTGATCTCTATCTCTGGGTACAGCAAGATATTTTATGACACCATCTGCCTCATCTACCTTATCTTGTGCCCAGCGCCACTGGTCTTCGTGTCTATCCCAGTCACCTATGAGCATATCAAATATGCGCGCTCGTATGTACATACGCTCATTAAGCTGGTTAGACTCATCTTCGCGTAGTTCTTTAAATAAATCTGGTGTGCTTTCTACCTCATTGCTAAACTCAAACATATGTGACTTATTAAAGTCACCACTAGGTTTTTCTACAATCATATAAAGCACATTACCGTGGTCCTTATTAAAATTGCCTAGTGCTTTTTGCTTGGGTATATAATATAGTTTTGGGTGTGTGTGGGGGACATCTATAGCACCAGCAAGTCTTGGTATTGCAAATGCGCCATAAGGATGCGCGGCTGTATAAAAGTCTTCAATTACAGTTGCGGGAACGGTATCTTCAAAATAATTCTCGGCATCAAGATCATTATACCCCGCCGATTTTAAAAAGGCAAGCGGATCTTTTGCAATAGCTCTCATATTATACTCACGCCCTTCTTTGTCCTCAAGGCGTAGACCATTAGTTTGATTTCCGCCACCAGCGCGTTGCACCGTAAGACCACCATACAAGGTGTCGAGCAGGGCAACGGGAGCCTCGACAGGCACTCCATACACATACCTATAGTGCTTTCCCCAGAATTTCTCATACTTAGCACTTTTTAAAACACTTTCTTGGGGATAAATAGATGCCACCATCGTTTTTGGAAAACGTGTAGGAAGGCTGTCTATGTTATAATCTTTAGGTTTTTGAAAAGCTGTTTTTGAGTATAGCTCTGTCAGGGTACCATCTTGTAATCCATAAAAATGAACAGAAGATGCGCCTCCCTCATACAGTCTCACCTCAGAAAAGCCAGGTTTTGTAGACGTAAAAAGTCCTTTTTTACTCAATCTTGCAGGCTTTACAGAACTTCCCGTACCGGCAATAACTTGCTTTATTTCTCCCTGGTCTATGTATTGCATAGATCGCTCGTGTGAAGAGAGTATAATGACCCTAGGTGCGTCAAAACTAGCGAGCTCTATATGAGACATAAGCTCGTTCATAAGTGGGTTATATCTGTCTTGCTTAGAAAGTCCTCCTTGTGATCGTAAAAACGACCAAAGTGTTCCCACGCCTGGGATAAAGAGATTTTCTGCCGTGGGACGATAAGTAACCTCAGCAGGAATTTCTCCTCCGTATACACCATTTGCATAGAGTGGGTGGTGCATCCCTATAATAATTGTTTTGTGACGAGCCTTGCGTATCTCGCTACTTAGTAATGTCGTAAACTGCTCGCGTGTCTTAAGCTCACACTTGTCGTTCATCTCTTTTACTTTACTCCAGTCTTCTATATACCACTGTGAGTTTATGAGAATGAGCTCAACTTCGTCATTAACTTCTATGGTTTCAAGAGGGCAGCCATTTTTAGGCATAAAATGATTTTCTTCGTCATAAAAGTCTTCTATGGCATCTTCTATTTCTTCCATTCCCTTAAGACCAGTCTCGTTCCACTCAAGTTCTCCTGGTAAAAAGAGTGCGGTGCCCTTAAAGTTTTTTGTGATCTCAAGCTGTTGTAAAAGTTGTTTTTTACTGCGACTATCTTTTAGGTCATTGCGATGTAGGTTATCGCCCGTAAATAAAAAGTAATCTTCTTTTTTACTATGCTTTTTTATGTAGTTTCTTACACCATTTAGTAATGACTCATTTGCACCGCGCGCATAGGCACCAGCGTTACCTAGCTGGAAGAAACTTACATAATTTTGGCTGGTGTCAACTGTTATGTTATGTGTTTGTTCTCTATACAAGTCGTGATGTACAGCACAAGATGCACATAGTACTATGGCCCCTAGCAGGAGTAACTTTGTGATTATAAATGAAAGGGAGTGTACTGTTTTATTCACATTTAAATTTTATTCAATCTACATATCATTTTTCACAAAAAATCTTACAGAAAGTCTAATTTTTGTTAAATAAAATTGCCTATTTCAATTAAGAAATAGGCAATTTAAAAACTAACACACACTTAGTATTATATTCGAATGTAGCTCTTGTTTAGGTTCGTATCTGCTATCATATCACGTGTAAAACTTAGATGCCCTTTTGTGGTGATAATTCTAAAACGATAGTCTTTCATTTTTGTGAGTGTGTCTAGTAGTAGCCACTTGGTTTTAAGCAGCTGAGGTTTTGTAGATTTTAAACTCACCTCAAAGAAGTATTTTATGCCACGCTTTTCGGCCACGATATCTGGTATGATGGTGTTTCCTGTTTCTTGTCTTGTAAAGGATGTAGGCGTCTCATACCCTGCTACATCTGCTTTGATATTTTCAAAACCTTTGTTTTCAAGATAGGTAATGGTCGTGTTTAAAAATGCGTTGTTTTTGTTTTCTTCTTTGTCTAAATGTATCATAACCCGTAAGATACAGTTGTAACATCCCATTTTGTACTAAAAAAGGGTTAAAAGAAAACGACACAATGTTAAAACCTAAAGGTGTAGTGGTACGCTTTCGCGAAAGCGTAATTACCCGAAGTGCTGTTTTATCTCACAATGAGTTTACGTGTTGTGGCTGTTGTACTTGTCATCACTTTTAAAATATATACACCGCTAGGTAGATTATGAATTATAGGGCTACCACTCTGAAAGTTATCTTTATAAACCTCACGACCTAGAGTGTCAAAAAAGAATATCTCACCAGTTTCTTGAGGGGTAGTTATAGTAATTGCAACAGAAGATGGGTTAGGATATATAGTCATATCACTAAGCTCATTATCTTCAACCCCCAGCGGATTAGTCCACTGCTCACCTATGTTTGTACCCCAGATATACTCAACAAGGTCTGGCATATCTATAAAGGGATTACGATTAAACTGCCAGTTGTAAATAACGTTATTACGATTCATCTCATAATCATCTGGTGGGTCGTTGCGGTGCCAGTCTAGTAAAATATCTAGGTCACCTAGTGCTCCCACAGTCGTATTTGCAGGATTGCCAGATACGACGTCAATCCCATTATAGCGTATGGTTAAGAAAAAGATACTACGCGCTACATCACCATAAAAACTACCTTGATTACCTGTAGGGCCATTATACTCGCCGTAGTCTTGGTTACTGCGAGAGCTATTTTCTGGCCCATCTGCTGCACGCAGTGCGTGGGCATCACTATTTGCGTGGCGTAGTGAGTCTGCCTTTGTGGTTGTAAAAATATCTATACCGTCTGCTACTTGATCATACTCTATATCATTAAAACCTCCCCGCGATCGTGGGTAGGTGTGCTCTCTGTTCCATAAGCCCTCGTTACTACCTCCAGAAGTCTGAAAATCTAGCTTAGGTCGTTGCTGCTCTGTATAAACTAGCCATACTTGATTACTGTTAAGCGGGCTTTGGTCTGCCTCTTTTAAGATATCTATAATATCAGAATAGGTTTGTGCACGTACCGTAGAAGGATCTGCTATGATATCTTGTAGGGCTTGTACCAGTGCATCATCTGCAAGTGTGTCAATTGAGTCGTAGTAGCCATCTGGTTGTGTACTTTCTACTTGGTCATAAGTAGGAGCGAGGGGAGTACCGTATGATGCAGTTGTAAAGTCGTTATCTATGATACGTATGATAATATTATCATTTGCTCTTTTAAAACCATCTGGCATCTCGCCAAAGGTGATTTTTAGCTCCTCATCACCCTCGTCGTCTTGATCGTCTATAATTGAAATAGTAGTTTGTGCTGTAGAAGCACCTGCTGCAATGGTAACACTTGTGTTACCCGTAAAATCTGCTGAGTTAAAGCCTGCATTGTTAAGAGTAAAAGTAAATTCGGTAGTGCTGGTGACAGCTGTAGTAGTGGTGAAGTTTATTGTAATCTCTTCACCTTCGTTATAAGCTGTTTGAGAGGTGCTAGCGCCTATAAAATTAAACAACACTCCAGATCCATCATTAAGTTGTCCTGGGGTAGGGGTTGTGACATCATATCCTCCCGTACTATTAAGTTGGATGGAGTTGCTAGATGATGCACCATTACCACCTTCGTTTATTTGTGTGCTTTCTCCTAATAGATTAAGAAGGTTTGTATCATCACTATCGTTAGTATCATAAACCAGTGCATCTACAAGATTTGCTGTGGTAGCAAGTGTACCTTCGGGAAAGTCTTGTTCGTCTCCCTGATATATTGCAACGGCATCTGCACCGTTTTGTATCGTATTATCAAACAGTATAAAATCTGGAACAGGCACCACATTATTACTACCTATAAGTACAATACCATTTACATCTGCCACAAGGCCATCTAGATCAAGTGCAAAGTAGCTACTATCACCGCCACTACTAGATCCATTAAATAAAACAAGTACATAGCCGTCTAGAGAAGCTTCTGGAGTGGTAAGTAGTTCTATAAACTCTTGATCATCTGTACTAGGTGTATCTGCATCAAGTTCATTTATAGTGACCTGCGCTATTAAAGGATTATAGCAAATAGAAATAAGAAAAGCAATGAAGTAAAAATGTTTCATACAAGTAATGTTGTAGATACAAAATTATTACTTCAGTGCTGTAGCTGTGTTAAGTGAGCGTTAAGTCCCAGCTCAAGAGGGTTACCAAAGCACTATTTCATACCTAAGGTAAGTAAATTCTGCTCTTTGAGCTGACTTTTTGCACTTTCTATTTCTGAGTCAGTGGGTTCTTGAGGAAGTTGTAAACTTGCTCCATCTGGCTCAAAGGTAAGCTCTGTACACACTGGGAAATGATCAGATTTTATGTGATCTGTGCGTTCTAGTCTTTTTACTCTAAACTCTTGAGAGATAAAAAGGTGATCAAGAGGCCATCTCAACAGTATATTTTTCGCATTAAATGTGTTGTAAAAACCACGGCCTATGCGGGGGTCTAGTAGTTTACTCACTTTTCTAAAGAGCGAAGTCGTTCTTGACCAAGCTACATCATTAAAATCACCCATCACAATTACAGGTAACGTTCTTTTATTAACTGTAAATGCCGTTTTCATCATCTCAGTATCCCTGTCAGAACTCATAGGGTTGTGTTGAGGCATAGGGGGAGTAGGGTGTATGGCATAAAGTTGTATCTGGTCATTGCTCTCTAGAGTAACTATAGCTTCCATAGAAGGTACTTCCTTATCTACAAGGTGTCTTATTTTTTTTCGCGTAAGCGGTAGTTTTGAATAAAGCAACATTCCATACGTATTACCACGCGGCTCAAGTAAATAGTATGGGTATGCAATGGACAGACGATTGTGAACGGCATTTTTCCAGACGGTATCTGTCTCCATAAGTAATACAATGTCTGGATTATAATTTGTGACTTGTGATAGTAAGAGCTCGTGATGTGTGTTTTTTTGTAAGACGTTTGCGCTGTAAATTTTTATAGACTTGCTAGTGTCTGTAATTGTATTTTCTAGTGCTTCTGGAGCTGACAATGGTGTATAGTCATAAATCTTAATAAGCTGAAAAATAAAACAAGCAGCGAGAATACTTACAAAAATATAATCTCCTACATACTTGATATTAAAGCGTATAAAATAGGTGATAAGAGCTATAAACGTAAGCAGCGTAAGCTGTGCGTGCGGAAAGTCAAAAACACGTATCCACCAGTAGTCTATGGCTATGAGAGGGAGTAAGGTTAAGATGATGGCTATAATACCAAAACCTTGCAAGAAGTTTTTAAGTGAGAATTTCATTTAATGTGATTGGTTAGTACAGTAAAGCTAGTGATAAGCTAGCCTAAGTGTCTTAAAATCATATTAAATAGGATAGATTTAAGATTTTAATTTTTATATAAAACAGGCTATTTGCGCCAAGTATGCATCAAGTGATGCGACGAGGTTACACGTTCTATACGTATCCTTATCTCAATACTACAGCAGTACCCATTGCAGAGATGCCTAGTTTTGTGTTTTGGCTTATAACCTCTACATCCATTGTAACTCCTACAATTGCGTGAGCTCCCATTTCTTTAGCTTTGGCTTCCAGTTTTTTAAGTACTTCCTGTTTGGCCGCATCTATTCCTTCTTCACCACTTTTATAAACTTTACTCATACTAAAAGAATCTTTAAAGCTAAGTCCCTTGGTGTCAAAAAGCTTTGCATACATAAAATCTGTAATCACACCTAAATACTGTGTGATCTCTCTACCTTGTATACTGTTTGTAGTTGTTATAATCATTTATTATATGAGTTTATATGTAAGTAGCATTTAAAAGGGTTTTGTTACGCTTTCGCGAAAGCGTAATATAAAACTATCATTGTGGCCTCTACTTAAAACTGCATAGGCACCTCGATAAGTAATATTTTGGAATCAGATTGTGCTGTGATTTCTAGCTCGGCAATGTCATAAACTCCTATGGCATCACGTCTATCTAATAGTTCGCCAGCGGCGTGGGCGCTACCTTCAAGTACAAAAATAAAAAGGCCGTTCCCTTTTTTATGTAAATTGTGTACAAGCGTTTGCTCTTGTGTAAAATCACCCATATGAAACCAAGCGTCTTGGTAAATCCATACACCCTCATCATCTTGATTTGGTGAGAGTATTTGTACAAATTCATTTTTGAGGTGATGCTCATTTATTTTCATTTGGTCATAACGAGGCGCTACTGGGCGCTGGTTAGGCATAATCCAGATTTGCAAAAACTGAACCTCGCGATCACTATTTTTATTGTACTCACTGTGATCTATTCCTGTCCCGGCACTCATCACCTGGATGTCACCCTGCTGTATCACGGTCTGGTTACCCATACTATCTTTATGCTCTAGATCACCAGAAAGTGGGATGGATACAATCTCCATATTGAGATGCCTGTGCATATCAAAACCTCTACCAGCCGCTACGGTGTCATCATTGAGCACACGCATCGCTCCAAAGTTCATACGGTTGGGGTTATGGTAGCTTGCAAAGCTAAAGGTGTGAAAACTCTGTAGCCAGCCGTGGTTTGCGTTTCCTCGCGTGTTTGCTTTATATAGAATCGTTTGCATAGGTGATAAATTAGGGATTGAGTAGCTCTATTTTCGGTTATAAAGTTACGATATGTGAACTTGTTTTTGAACGTGTTTGTTACGCTTTCGCGAAAGCGTAAATCTCCTACTACTCTACGTAGGCTATATTTTTAATAGTGAGTTTCTTCTCCTCATTACCTAGCTGAAATGTAGTTGTTTCATCCACCTTTTTGCCAATAAGTGCTCTAGCAATAGGAGCGGTGAAAGCAATTTTTTTGTCTTTTACATTAGCTTCATCTACGCCCACAATCTGGATGGTAATAGGTTTAGGCATACCAGCGATGGTATATGTGACTGTGGCGCCAAAACGTATTTCTTCCTCATCCTTAATATGATCAAGTAGTCTTGCGCTCTGTATGCGTTCCAGTAGTAAGTTGCGTTTACCATTGAGTACGGCAAGTGCGCGCCTGCGTTCGCGCTCATCTGTTTCATCTAGGGTGGAGATTTTATGATCTAGCGTGCTAAGCTCTTCCTTGAGCTGGGTTAACCCGTGGCTAGTGACGTAGTTTGTCACACCATCTGGCAATGCTGCCCTAGGCGGAATTATAGGAGTTTCTTCTTGGTCATCTTCTTTTACAAATCCTCTACTCATCTTCTTTATTTTTCGTTCTTCATTAAGGCTATACTGCGCTCAGACCAGCTTATAGTGCGTGGTCCAAAACATTCTAAAATTGCATCTACACCTATCACACTTCCCTTAGATAGTCTGCCTAATACCGCTAGTGGCACAAAACTTTTACCTTCTGGTACTTCTATATAACCATAATCGTCTGTGCGTATGCCTAGGTCTGTATGTTTAGGCTCAATCATCTCGTTATGTAGTAAATTTTTAATGATAGGTGTATCTACCGTAACAAGTTGTGGAGAGTCTAGAACAGCATTAAGCATTACGTCTACCGTAACGTTATTACCATTAGATTCAAGTTGCCAGCCTCTGTCTACACAAGTGATTTTTGGATTATTTACAAAGTCAAGATCTAAAACTCCATCTTTTGCAAGTGCAATAAGTTGTTGTATGCTTTCAACTGGTGGACCGTATGAATATCGTTTTGATGCTTCATCTAGTGCAATAACTTCTGCCACTACAGCATCTGCAATTGCTGGATATGAGAACTCTCTGTAGATGGTAGGCTGGCAGTGTCGCCATACTTGACCTATAAAATAGTCGAGGCTAACCGGTGCTTCTCCTACTGCCATTTCCACCTGTAGTTGCATCATTTCTAATATGGGCGTATGGTGTGATAGGAGTAGGGGATGCGCTAGTGATTTATTGTTGAGGTAATTTATGGTTAAGAAATAAACTTCTTCTTCGGTAAGGTCGTGCTGTATGGCTTTGTCTCCTAATTTTAAAAACAAAGGAGCCACAACAGCTGCCATTGCTTCTAGTAGAAAGTATTGATCTTTTGCAGGGTGATCGCCGCAGGCGCCTTTATGTATCGCTTCCGCGAAAGCGTTTATAGCATCATCACTTGGCATAAACCACTTATCTACCGCTTTATTTATAGGTTTTGGCACCATAGGAAGCCCATCTAAGGAAAAGGGGACAAACCGCTGCGGATGGTTTTCTCTAGCGTGAAAAGCTACTTCTTTAGTGTCATTATCAAGCATCTCAAAATGCGCACCGCGCTGCAAGGTGAGCGCACGTATCTGATCAATCATTGCAAGCCCAAAACCTCTAAAAGCAACTACGCTCTCTGAGGTGATGTTTGCATTTATCATTTTTTCTACGGGATAGGCTTCTGTAAATAGCAGGGCATTATCAGTTTGTGCAATGTGATTTTTCCACTCTTGCAGCTGCTCTGATAGTTCCGTATCCTGATGTCCTATTGTGAGAACCACTTCATCTATTGCAGTAACGGATGTATTTTCTGTAATTACTGTGAATTCTGGTGCGATATAGGTGAGTTTAGTGACCGTTTCCTCAACAATCTTTAATAAATCAAACCCCTTAAGCGCAGTAGTAATAGTCGCAAAACGAGCATTAAGGTAGGTTCCCATCTTTGCCCGTGGAGGAAACTGATCTGGATGCGTAGCTGGAGGGTTTTGTTGTTCTTCTGGTAACCACTCCGTATATGAGGGAAATGCCGGGATGATATCATCACCTAGTTTTATTTCTGGTCTGCCAGGCAAGTCTTGTAAGGCACGCTCAGTTATATTAAGCCAGTTGCTTGCTACTTGCTCAGGATTCCATACCCAGCCAGCACCAGGATATTCAAAAGGTTCAAATAAAGTGACTTTTATTTGAGCTTCTGGGGCGTTATTGTAGAGCGCAGTAAAAAGGCTTTCAAGAGCAAAAAGTCCTCTGGGACCTCCTCCTATTATGGCGTAGTGTTTCATAGGTTGGTTGTTATACTCACCCTTTATAAAAGGGAAAGTGTAACAAAGCTATGGCATTACTACGCTAGACGGTAGTTGTTTAAGATTGTGTTAGGAGTTATTTAAGACCCCATACTGATAGTGACATCATTTGCAAAGCGCTCGTTAATATCCACAAACCGTGTGTGCAATTCTTTAAATAAATCCATAAGCGGAAGTACAGGGCTGTTCCAGTTGTCAAATTCTAGATGATATTTTGCTATCAACATATAATGATCATCCTCGTTTGTACCCGTAATTATAGGCTGGAAGCTATCTTCTTGAGCAATTTCTTTTAAGATTGCAATATGGCTATTGTTTCTTAAAAACTCAGTCATTTGAGCGCAGTCGCTATTGATATTAAAGCGCTTTGATTTGCCTATAAAAAGGGATTTAATATGCGAGTTTGTAGTGAGTTCAAAAGTGTGACTCTCGGGCTGTTTTGGTAACTTCATAGAGATATGACCAGAAAATTCTTTTCCAGTGATATGAATGATATTTATCTCAGTATCTCCTACAGGTATTTTTAATAAATACTGAACTTTAGGAAGTCGTATGCCTCCACCTATGCTAGTATCTTGATCTTGGTATAAAAAAGTACCTCCTTGCTCTGTCGCTATATTTTGAAAAAATGATTTATACATATCCTATATGTAGGAAAGTATTTCACTTTGTTACATTAACTACGTTTTTTAAATCTGTTAAAGTCTAAAAACCAGCGCATACGTAAACTTAAGGTTTCTAAACCTGTGGCATCACTAAGTGTATTCACTCCGTCAAAATAGTCTCCGTTCACATTATCTGCAAAGGTAGTTTTACCCACACGATACCCTAGTGATAACTCACTTGCGGGAGCAAACTGCCAGCGTGCTACAAAGTCAAGGTTAAAGGCATTAAATGTACTGTCAAAACCATCTGGATCTATAGAGAGATTATTTACCGCCAGGTTCCCGTCTTGCTGTAAAGCGTATTGATTTATATAATCTACTTTAATCCAGTAGTGACGTAGTCTTAGATTCATATTAATTTTTGCGTTTACCGCATAGTTGAGTTGTATTGCATTTGTAAGCTGGTTTATAGAGCGCTGGCCTATGATGATCTGTTCCTCTTGATTTGTGATATAACCTATATCGTTAGGGTTATCTGTATAATCTTGCTCAAACTCTGCAAAGAAGTGTTGCCCCAGTCTTGCACGTAAACCATAACCCATCACGTACTGTTCTGTTTGTAGGTTGTGATTTTTATAATCTACTGCTACAAAGTAGCCAGCCCACGATAAATTTTTGTTTCGGTTAGTTTGATATTCTAGAACTATTTCAGAGAGTGCAGGTCTATTAAAAACGCGGTCTTTTACTCGTGCTTCAAAAAAGTCTTGACGTTTTGAGACATAGCTTAGCGTGACAAACAGATTTTGGTTACCCTTTGTCGTAGCAAAGCTTGAGAAGCGATATTGCGAGCGCTCACGTTCCATAAGGCTGTAATAAAACCGCTGCTGATGATCTAGATCTAGTTGATATTGCTGGAACCATTTCTTTGGAGCAGTATTGCGATAATTTACATTCCCACGGAAAACCATACTGTTGTTACGCTGCAAGAACCCAAAGTCATTATTATCAAAATCTTCATCCTTTAAGTTCCAGCTCACACCTCCCGTCCAGGCGCCACTTACTTTTGATACATAAGCATTATACTCGTGTCCAAAAACGTTATCTCCCTCCAGCCCATATTGCTGTGATACGGCTTTCTTAAAGCTAGCCCTATAAGTACGTTTTGCATTAAACCACTCATATAACAGTGCGCTAAAGTTACTGTCATAAGCATTTCCAGATCGTAACACCGAGTTATTGATAAACGTGACAGAACTATTGTTTTTGAGTTGTTTATCTATCACTAGCGCATTATAATTCGTGAGCGGATTTGTAATTACCTCTCTTACTTCATCTGTAGCGGTGTTTTTTATTTCCGCTTTCGCGAAAGCGGTTACCCCATTAAGCACCCCTATGGAGAGTCCGTTTTGTGACTTTCCGGTAAATTTTACAAGGTTTATAATATTTGAACTTGTAGGATTAGTAACCACCGTCTCATTATCTGAAAGCGTAATTGCATCTGCATTAATGGGTCTACCACCTATGCGACGTGTAAAAAGGTAGCCGCCTTTATCAAAAAGCTCTGTTCCCTCTATAAAAAATGGACGTTGCTCTGCAAACTGTACTTCAAAAGGAGATAGGTTAAAAACCTGGTCATCACTGCGTGCCTGGCTAAAATCTGGAATAACAGATACATCAAGCGTGTATGCATTATCAATTACATACTTAACATCGAGTCCAGGGTTGAGGGTGGTTTCTGTTTCGCCGCTACTGTTTGTCTCGTGTACGGCAGATACAAAGGGTACAAAAGACAGGTTGAGCGGCGGGTTTACAGGCTCGATACCTACAAGCGACCCAAACTGGTTGAGGTATCCATCTATAGTAGGATCTATGGGACTCCAGAAAGATTCTTCATTAAGCGCCCCAGAAAAACGCTGAAAGTTAATCGTAAAATCTGATAAGTCTTCTTTTGGGAAACGTATGCTATTCCACGGGATGCGTATCTCAATGTCCCAGTGAGTATCGTACACGGTGACTTCACTTTCCCAGATAACATTAAAATTTTCGTCTGCACCGGTGTTGCCAGATATCTTACTGTCAAACTGCACACCGGCTGCCGTAACGGTAAAGTCATACCCCTCGCGTGTTTGCCCAAAGGGATCAATTTGCACGCCAAAATAGTCTGCATTACCCACATCATCACGAGCGGTAAGGAGACGTCTTATTTCATCTTTATCATTTGTATGGAGCACAGCGCCTACGTAAAGGTAATTATCATCATATAATACGGCAATCTCTGTTGCACGTAGAGAGGGTTGTCCAGCATTAGGTACTTTTTGTGTAAACGTCTTGATTTCTAGTTGTGCTTTCCAGACTGCCTCTGTGAGGTTTCCATCTATTTTAGGAGCCTCTCCTGTGCGATGCGCTTTAAGAGAATGCTGCGCAGTGACGCTTGCTGTGAGTAAGGTGAGTATAAAAATGAGTACTGTTTTCATATGGTTGGTTCTTTTGTTTGATGGCACAAAAGTGAGATCATCTATTTGATAATCAGGTTAACCACAGGTTAAGGGCTAGGTTAATGTAATAGCAAGAACACTAGTCGTTGTATTAACCTAAGAGCGAAGTACATACTGAGTAAGGGTTGCGAGCAATTTTAAGGTTAATGCTCGGTTAACGGAGAGTATTAATTATGTCTAACTGTACTTTCCCACTACATTTACAACATCAATCAACCACAGATGAAAAGTAAATTCTCCTTATTAATAGCAATATCTGCCCTAGCATTACTAGCGTTATGTGCCATACAAGCTTATTTAATAAGTAATACCTACGAGCTCAAAAAAACCGCTTTCTTTAATGAAACCTCAAATGCGGTTTCTGAGATTGCAAATGATAGAGAACTAGATTCTCTCTACGACGCACTTATAGAAGTAGACCTAGAAGATCACCTAGCAGATTATTTTAATGAGAGTATAACTAAGCGACAGGTGGTAGAACGATTTTACCGCAATGCAGATACTTATAACGAGCAGTATATGCAGCGGTATGAAGCCTTGCAATTACAAAAAGAGTTGGGTTATGAGGTAGCTTATAGACAGAATTTGTTGAGCATTGTCATCATAGACTATCCTCATACAGACACCATTTTTCCTATAAAAGACAATGAGAGAGAACGCATTTTTGGGCAGAAGTTTAAAACAGGAATTTCAAGAAGTATTAACTATGCACGCACCTTTGATACAAATGAGTTTATAGACCGTAGAGGTGACAGTATAAGTATAAGCTCGTACGATTTTGAAGTGCGCACCACACAAGAGATACAAGTACCTAACTGGAAATCTCTAGTACTTAGAAGAATGTGGGTACTCATTGTGGGAAGTATCATTTTATTCCTTTTTGTAATAGGGTTGCTCTACTACTCAATAAAGAACCTCATTACTCAGAAAAAAATTGCCGAGGTAAAAACAGACTTTATTAATAATGTCACTCACGAGCTCAAAACACCTCTAGCAACACTAGGTATCGCTACCAAAAGCTTGCGCAATGAAGCTATAAAAAGCAATCCAGATGCCTTTAATAACACACTGGGTATTGTAGAGCGACAAAATAGTAGATTACAAAAACTCATAGATCAAGTACTTACTAATAGCTTGAGCGCAGAGGAGCTACAGCTCAATAAAGAGCAGGTAAGTGACAATGTATTTTTTAAGAACCTACTTTCAGATTTTGAGATTGCTACACAGCACGCGCATCTCACAGTTTTAAACAAGGTCTACAGTCCAGAAGTGCTCTTGCGCATAGATAGATTTCACCTCACTACGGCACTCCTTAACGTGCTAGAGAACGCAGTAAAGTATGGTAAAGACCAAGTTACTGTAACGGTCACCACGCGCCTTGTAAATAGAAACTATTGCATTGAGATATCAGATAACGGGACAGGTATCTCACCAGCAGACCAGAAAGCGATTTTTGACAAGTTTTATCGCGCTGGTAATAGTAATGTACATAACGTAAAAGGGCTAGGTCTCGGCCTCTATTTTACACACCAAATAATTACCGCTCACGGGGGAACGATAAGCCTTAAAAGTATAGAAAACGAGGGTAGCACCTTCACCATAAAATTGCCTTTATAATGATCGCAAAAAATAACATACTACTCGCCGAGGATGATTTTGATTTTGGGAGTATACTCAAGCAATATCTCGAGATACACAATTTTGAAGTTACTTGGTGTAAAGATGGGGAAGAGGCTCATAACGCTTTCGCGAAAGCGCACTCAGAAGGAGTAATCTATGACATCTGTGTTTTTGATGTGATGATGCCTAAAATGGATGGGTTTACACTTGCAGAGAAAGTGATAAGTATCAACCCAGAAGTTCCCTTTGTGTTCCTCACCGCACGTAAGATGAAGGAAGACCGCATACAGGGGCTCAAGCTAGGAGCAGACGATTATATCGTAAAACCCTTTGAGGCAGATATACTCGTGCTACGCCTTACTAATATTTTAAAACGATCTAGACCTAACCTCGCAAAGGTTAGACCAGATATAAATGAAATCACTGCGATAGGAAACTATCACTTTGATGCTCACAATCACACGCTCACCTTTAGAGAGACCGTACAATCTCTCACAGAAAAGGAAGCACAGTTGATTCAGTTTTTTTATGAAAACAAAAATCAGCTACTTCGAAGAGAAGATATTCTATCTAAAATCTGGGGAAACGACGACTTTTTCTCAGGCCGCAGTATGGACGTCTTTATCAGTCGGCTTCGAAAGTATTTTAAAGATGATTCTTCCATTTCAATTGCTAGCACAAGAGGTGTGGGATTAACCTTTACAATTGAATCATCAAAAAAATGAATAGATAATCGCTTTCGCGAAAGCGGAAGACTAAAAAAGTAAGACAATGAAAACAGTAAGAAATATATGCACAGCAGCCCTCATAGGCTTAGGAATAAATGTAATTGCACAAACAGCGCCACCTGCTCCGCCAGCACCACCAGCAACGGTTTATGAAGATGCAACTACTACGGTAACCACAAACTCGTCTAATGTATCGGTAATTACCCAAAATGGTAATTTTGGAAGTGGCGGCAGTACGTCGTACTCAGTAAGTAACTCAAATGATGAGTACCGAGTAAAATCTCGTTATCCAAGCAACAGATACGCCGCTATTAAAGACTTCTTAGTAGCCGAAATGGGTACAAAAAATATGCAGTCTAGTGGGAAGGATATGGTCTGGAGTCTTGAAGGTGATGAGGATACCGTTTATGAGATTGCACTGAGTGAGAAACGCCTCAAGATTGAACTAGATAAAACAATCGCTGCACCAGATATGATTGCAAAGTTTACAGATATGGGTAACATCTTACGTACCCTTGTTTCTGGAGGAAGCGAGCGACAAGAAATACAACGATTAGAACGCGATGCAGACCGTGCAAGACGTGATGCAGCACGTATGCAACGAGAGGCTGCACGACTTAGGGAAGTTTCTGTAAGAGATGCTGCACGGCTAGAGAGAGAGGCACTGCGCCTCTCTAATGAAGCAGAGCGACTAGGTCTTAACTCCAAAAGAGGAGGAGGTATAGATAGTTACGTGCGTGATTTACTAGAGTTATCTAGTACAAAAACGGCAGCAAGTGATGAGAAGAGTAGTCTCTGGCAATGGCCGGAGGTACAAGAAGCCCTCATTAACACTCTAAATACTGAAGGATTACTTAAAGGTGAAGAAACTATTGTATTTGTAAAAGAAGATGCCGGAGCATATGCAAACGGTACACGCTTATCTACTACTCAATGGTCTAAGGTAAATAGCGTTTTTAGAAAATATGGTATGCAGGACGTTACAGAGGTGAGTTTCTATAAAAAGGGAAACCATATTGTTATTGTAGATGGCTTTATAGCTGTAGAAAAGATTGTAACGTGGTTAACACGTAATGATTACATAGCTAGTTCTAGTAGATATGTAAAAATGATGCTTAACGGAAGCTCAGTTATAGTAGATAATGTTGCCTTGCCTAGCAGTGATGTTAAAAGGATAAACAGCTATTTACTTACTGAGGGAGTGATAACAGCTCCGGGCAAATCGCTTGTGATAAAGGAGACCGGTATGTCGCTGGGTTACAGTTACGATAAAAGTACACTAGGCACCTGGGTAAGTAGGGACTAGTTTTTACTCCTCTTCGTCTTGAAAAGTATCTCTTGCGAGCAACTTAGGCGATACCTTGTAGGTTGCAGAGTAGGTAAGACCTGCTTGTTTTGTTTTTGAAGTTAAGAACGCTCTTTTAAACCAGCGATGATCTGTAGCTCTTTTCTTTAAATCTTCGTGAGTGGTTGTGGAATACGGAGTTCCTTTAAAGAATGACTCAATAGTATAGATTCCCAGCCCATAATGCTCTGCACGATCTAGTACGGTTTCAAAATCTACTTCAGAAAATTGATAAGCAGTATCTGTTCCTGATCCATCATTTTTTGGTGTTAATCCTGCAAATACTTGTTGTTCTAAAAACTCTGATTTTTCCATAGTGCAAAAGTCGTTATTTAATCATCAAATCTATCACGATTTATAAAATAAGAATACCCTTATGGTGTTTTACGCACACCCTCTAGCAATGACTTATTAAGCTTCTCGTCATCACTTGACGATGAGGTGTGTAACACAGATATATCACCTGTAGATTCTAGTACAACTGCCTCTACTTGCTCATAGGTGAGTACATTTGCCTCTCTAAGTTTGGCAATAAGTTGCCCTTTTTCAATACGAGCATACTTTAAGTTTTCTTCGAGAATAGTACTTCCATCCATAAGGAGTAGGGGTTTGTTTGATATAAGTTTGTTTATGGCAGGCACAGCACGCTGTAGGTAGGAGAAGATAAATGTGAGAACGAGTAACGCTCCCACAGCTACAGATCCGTGTGCAATAGAGGTGCTAGAAGTAAGTATAGATGAAATAATACTCCCTATGGCAATGGTAAATGCAAAATCATATGCCGTAAATTTTGCAAAAGATCGCAACCCTATAATGCGCGTTAAAATGATGACTACTATAAAAATGATTAAGCTACCGGCTAGTGTTTGTAGTAGTGGGTCGTCTGTGCTGTAAATCCAATCCATATTGTTGTTTTTTGGGCATAGTTTATTCACAAGTTGTGATAAGCTATTATTAGTTTGACTGTAAATTATTAAATAATCATAGCTAACCCAACACTCATAACAAAGGTTTAATATCTATTGTGAAGGTATTAACGTAGCTTGCGATGTTTCGGTTGTCTGGCTTATGTAGTAACTGGTGAAAATATCAGTAATGCGAGGGATGTTGTTACGCTTTCGCGAAAGCGTAATAATACACTAGTCAATATAACTTAAAGAGAAAGCAGAACTAACTGTCTCTAAAATTTATTTGGTGTCTTCTTTTTTGCACCTAGCGGAATAAAGTTTAAAGTAAGACTTGCTTTAGCCTGTTTACTAGCATCTATGTAGAGTTCATCTTTTTTAAGAAGCTTAATTTCTTTTTTGGTCTTTTGTTTTACCTCAATTGTTTTTATAATCTCGCCGTCTTGCTGTATTCTTACAGAGAAAGGTGTATTACCGTTATTACTCACGATGGCATAACAAGGTTCTCCATAATATGGGTTTATAGCGCCATCTTGACCGGGACCTTTTCCCGTCATAAGCATACTTTGTGAGGGGGAAAGCTCAAAAGTATCTTGTGCAAGGCCCGCTAGCGGTACAAAAATGACTAGAGTAAGGAGAAGAAGGAGCTTTTTCATTTTAAATAATTTATAAGTGATGTACTTCTTAAAGGTAGTCAAAAATTATTTTTTCGGTAAAAACAGGGTAAGCCTATCTATTTCTAGATTGTCTAGATGTCCCATTTTGGAGGTGTCTTTTGTAATGAGATGTAGGTGAATGTTACTATCGTGGTGGGTGAAGATACCCTTATGCATTGTAGAGAAAAATCCAATAATTTCCACTTGCTCATTTTGCAGTGTGTAATTCGTTTGGCCTTGATGCGCTTCTTGTGGAGAAGAAACTTTTGTGCCTCTAGGTAAATTCTGTATGTGTATGTCTGCCTTAGATACAGTACCTTCTAGTTTAAATGCAAATGGTCGCTTTGCTTCTTTTGTGCGTTCACTTACAAAGTCTTCTATATCTTTTATAGTCTTCACAGACGCCGGAAGATTTATCTCATACCAGTCTGTCACGTTAGTATACACAAAAAAAGGTGCTGAGACATCATAAGTAGGTGTTACTGTCATTGCAGTGTCTGAGCTCACTTTTGATAGATAACTAGTACCATTTACAATGAGAAGTTCGCCAGTGAGATAACTCTCAGGGCCTAAGCCATAAAGTCCTTTCTTATTTGTGATGGTATCTAGTAGTATAGAATCTTCTAGTTCTCCTTTCCACATTACGTTTTTCATAGCGCCCACCACCTTTACATCTGGATACGTTGTGGGGGTGGCAGTTTCACCTTTTAAATTGCAGCTTGCTAGGCATATAGCAAATGTGAGTAGTAAAATGTATTTCAAAATATAAGTCTCTTAGGGTTTTATAGAGCACAATATAATACTAATTCATTTTATACTTCTGCCTGTACTGGCTAGGGCTTATGCCTTCTTTCTTTTTAAAGAGTCTTGAGAAATAAGGAGGGTATTCAAACCCTAGTTCATAAGCTACTTCAGAAATAGACTTCTGCGGATTAAGTAAGGTGTTCTTAGCCTCGTCTATTAAGTACAACTGTAAGTGTTCTGTTGTGGTTTTACCTGTTTCTTTTTTGAGGGTGTCGCTCAGGTAGCGTTGTGAAACAGAAAGCTTGCCTGCTATTTGTTCTATGCTGGGGATGCCGTTTTCTTGCAGCTGTCCGGTTTCAAAATAGGTATCTAGTTGTTGATTAAATAGACTTAGTAAATCTGTAGAGAATTCTTTACGATTTAAGAACTGACGTTCATAAAAGCGGTTTGCATACTTAAGTAGAGTACTAAGTTGTGAGATGATAATATCTTTACTAAACTCGTCTTGATTATTATGATACTCTGTATCTATGTTAGTTACGATAGACTCTATTTGCTTTTCTTCTTTTGGCGAGAGGTGTAGTGCTTCATTAACATTGTAAGAAAAGAAGTTGTATTTCTTGATTTGAGCCACAAGCTCTGTACCTTTTATAAAGTCTTCGTGAAAGGTAAGAGAAAAACCTTTTTGATCATAAATCACACTACTATCCCATTGAAGAACCTGTCTAGGTGCAATAAAAATGAGTGCACCATTTGTAAAGTCATACTTAGTGCGCCCATAGGTTAAGTCACCTTTTATTATTTTCTTAAGGCTTATGGTGTAGCAATCATTTGTGATAGGTGGGGAGCTTTCTCTTGGACAAGGTAGATATCCATCTGCCACGGTTGTAAAAACACTAAGCATAGGGTGCTCTGCTGGAGGTAATCCTAAGTAGTTAATATATGATGATAAGGTTTTAAAATGCTCCATATTAAAAAACTAATTGTGTTAAGTCGTTTTTGTGAAGTTACTTATAACGTTTTAGATCTCTATTTTATTTTAACTATCTAGTACCTATTATCCTTTTGTGCACTTACTAGATGCTTGTTATAATCGTTTATTCTGGCGTAAGCTGTACCATCTATAAGTAAGATTATGATAAGCATTGCAATGGTAGTGATACTTATGGCACGCCAGCTAGGTGTGTTTACAAATATAATGAGCAACGCAGCTATAATAATAATGATAGGAATAGCTCTAAAGACAACTGTAGTATACTCCTTAAGGGTTGCTTCTGTACGGTCTATCTCTGAGGTAATAAAAGCTGTTGCATCCTCCTGGTATGCGGTCTCAAACTGTGTGATTCTAGCCTTATTTGTAAAAAACAACCCAAAACCTATCGTGACTAGTAGTACTCCCGCTACCAGTGTAGGTATTATGTATGCTCTTGCAATATCTGTTTTGCCCAGTTGCCAGAAGCCTATACTTGCAGCTATAAACACTACCCCAAAGAGTACAAAAAAAGGTGTAGAAAATAGCTCTGCTTTTGCCCAGTCTGTTGCGGCTTTTAATATATCCATAGTCGTATCGTATAAGTAAATGATTAGTGCTGCTTTGTAGCACCTAAGTTAGTCACAATTTGTGCAGGCCCTTCTGGAAACCAAGATTTTATTAAAAACTTAGGGATAGAACCTATAGGTATATAGTCTGCATTATACGTGATTTTTATAGAACCATTAGCTAGTTCTTTAAAATCATATATCACCTTATAGGTATTCATTCGCTCCACATCTTTAGTCTTATAATCACTACGTGCAGCAGTTGCGATTAACTGTAGAGAGCCTTCTTTCCTTACCCGCGTGATTTTTAAAACCAGATCACTGTCAGACATAGGCCAGGGCGCGTTAAAGTAATAGTACGCCATCCACTCGTTATCAGATAGTTTCTTTAACTCTTTTGTTACCGGTGTGCGCTCTAAAAATTGCTTATGGTTTTCTGTATTAGAAAAATAGGCATCAAGTTTATCTAGTGTGGTAGTTGCGGTGGTCTCTGCGATGTAATAAAAGTGCGTACCCTCGTCTTTTTTTACAAGATCATAGCGTACGGTAGCCTTTTCATCTTTTGCACGCGCTATCGTCCAGTTGCGGTTTTGTGATATGCTGTTATGCGCTATTAGCAATAATGCTGCTGTAAGGTAATATGTTATATACTTCATAAATGAAAGCTCCGGGTTATAAATTCCAGCTAAAGCCTGTTGCCTCTTCAGACACTTTCCATAGTTGCTCCATCACCTCTTTATTTTTTGCGTGTGGCTCTAAGCTGCATTCACCCACGGGTCCCGTCCAGTAGTTTCTTCCTGTGGGGCCATAAAAGGCAGTTTGATCAAGATCTGGCTCTGTAGCACACATAAGCTCTGGATACGCACCCTTCTCTGCAGATTGTACAAAAGGTGATAGCTTCATAAGTTGCCAGACAAAGCGAGTCATAAGGCTACCACTCGTCTTAATTAATGAGGTACGTGAGGCACCTGGATGGCACGCATAGGTTTTTACATTAGTCTTACCAGCTTTTTTGAGTCTGTCTTGTAACTCATAGGTAGTCATAATTTGTGCAAGCTTACTCTGGCTGTATACACTATTAGGGTTATAGTTATGATCCCAGTTCATATCGTTAAACTGTATCGTTTTTATACCCATTTTATATCCTTCACTACCTACGGTGACAATACGACCATTAGATTGCTCTACTAGTGGAAACAACAAACCTTGTAATAAGAAATTACCGTAGTGATTTACACCTAGCTGACTTTCAAAACCGTCTACGGTAAGTTGTTGTTGGGGAACTTGGGCAATGGCTGCATTAAGCATAAGGGCATCTATGCGAGGTACTGTTTTAAGTACTTCTGCGGCTGCTTTTCTCACAGATGCAAGTGAGGCTAGGTCCATCTCGATATTAGACACATTAACGGTGTCTCCTACTTCTTGTTTTAAAGTAGCAATGGTATTTGCAGCTTTAGTATTATTACGATTAAGCATTACAACAGTCGCACCCTTAGCGAGTAAGATTCTTGCTGCTTCATAACCAGTACCACTCGTGGTACCTGTAATTAAAAAGGTTTTATCCTTAACATCTGTAATTCTATCTGGCGTCCATCCATCTTTTCCAAACTGATAATCTTTCATCTTGCTTCATTTTTAATTGCTGAGGCAAAGGTAAGAGGGAGAAATGGGAGGTTTCTTATACAGATTTTCAGATGTAGTATAGATTTTGGTAATCAGTCCCTTAGAAGGTGCAAAAAAGTATAAGTGTATGTGGTGTTATGGTATTCCGCTTTCGCGAAAGCGTAAATATAAGAACGCGAAAAATCACCGATATCACAGCATCAAATAACCTTTTAAAACAAGCTATTACCATCATAAAATGAGAAAATCTTTATGATGAAAATTACAAATCACAATGAGTCCAAAAGCTACAATTAAGCCCCGTCTAAGCAAAGGTGATTTTTAACTCAGTTTTTTGTTGTTTAACTTTTTGTTAAATTATTTTCATTTATTATGTTCTTATTTTTAACTATCAATTTTATTGTATTGATATTTTGAAGATTCTTCAAAATTAGGTAGTGTCAATATTAAATTTAATATTATGAAAAATCACATTTTAAGTTCAGTTTTAGCGTTATTTATTTCAGTCTCTTTGTATGCTCAAGAGCCTCAATCAAATTTTAATGAAGGTGATGTTTTTCAAATTGGGACGGTAGATTATAATAATTATAAGCATATCAATTTTCCGAAGGCAAACTTTATTATAAAAAAAGGAGGAATTGCAAATTACGAGAATGTTAAAGGTCAAAGAGTGGTAATAACCTCAATTAAAGAGAAAAGTAATGGGAAGAAAGTCGCAACAATAAAACTTGCTGATTCAGGAAGGTTTTTTAACAGTCATAAATATGTAACTGTAGATGTTGATGCGGCATTAAAAAATGAAGAGTTGTTACCTGTTAAATAAAAAATTCACTTTTAAAGGCTTTCTAAAATAGAAAGCCTTTTTTAATATAAAATCTAGAAGACTCTATATAGATTGTTGTAGATCAATAGTTTTAAGATTCTACTCCAGGCGCACCTAGAGTAGACTTGTTTTACTTATTAAAAGAAGGGAAATGGCGTTAATCTTTATCTATTATTGCTGGTAAAATATATTCACTTATCATCTTATCAACATTAGTATGGGCACTGGGACTATTATATGCTGAAGCAGTTATAACGATGACAAATGGGATGTTTTTGAAAATAAAAATCTTATTTCCACCTCTTCCGCTACAATAAGATACTTCATATTCTTTGTCGTTATATTTATAGACTTTATTCCAAAATAAATAGCCATAGTAACCATTTTCTGTTGGTCGTTTTACTTGCTTAGCTAAGCTCTTTTCAACCCATTGTTTACTTAAAATTTGTTTACCATTCCATTTTCCATTATTCTTATATAATTGTCCGTATTTGGCAAAATCAATAGCTCTTAACTGTATCCCGCCAGCGGTATTACCAACTTTTTGAGGTGTGTATTGCCACTTATATTCAGTTATACCAAGAGGGTTAAATAGTTTTTTATCTGCGTAAGACACTAAACCACTAGGGACAGATTGATGTATGACATCTCCTAGTACCACTACACCTGCTGTAAAATAAATGTAGTCTTCTCCTATGGTTCTACCTTGTTGCATAGGTAAATCAAGTGTAAATTTCACCCAATTTTTTGTAGGGTACATATTTTCTTCATTTCCAGGGTTACTATAGTCTGCATCATCACCAAGAAGCCCAGAACTCATTGTTAAAAGAGATTTTAAGGTTATAGCATCTTTTTTAGGACTATAATTATTAAAAGACTTTAGGTTGTAAAAATCTTTTAATAAGATGTTTTCGTTTTTTATGAAACCCTCTTGAATTGCAATTCCCATCATTGTTGAAGCAATAGTTTTACCCACAGATCTTGGGTCGTGCAAGCTATTTCTGTTTTCACCATTAAAGTATTCTTCTATTAAAAGCTTATTTTCTTTTATAACCACTATGCCATTAATATCTTCAAAACGTCCTTGTGCAATTTTTCTGTTTAGAGCTTCTATTTTAGTATTGTTGTAAGTGTCATTAGATAATTCCCAACCACTATCAGGTTGTATTTTTTGAATAGGGACAAAGCTTTTATCTATAAAGGCTTGTGTGTTAATAGTACCTTTTGCAAGAATCTCGCCTATCTTCAATGTATCTTCTTTTACATATGGTCTTACTTCGATACTTAAAGAATGATTGCCTTCTAAAAGAACATCTTGACCTCCTCCTAGTTTCATAAATTTTAACCACATAAACCAACCCCAAAAGTCAATTTGTGTGGGATAAACTAATGGTACTAGATGTTTGAGTTGGTTAGTTTTTGAGTCAATTGTTCCTGCTCCCTTGTTTAGGTTTTCTACATAAATCACTTCTCCATCAACTAAAAATGAGAACTGAAAATTTCCCTTATTTAATAATTGATCTTGTGATAAGTGTGGTGCTAGCGATTTAATACTTTCAATAAGGGGTTTTTCTAAAGTAAAGTCAATGCTGAGAAACTTATCTTTATTGAGAATAAAACTATTTGAATAATTATTTGATGTAGGCTTGTTTTCTTTAAAGTCAACTTTTGAAAAATGCAAATTCTCTATTTCATTTGTTTGAGAATTTTTTGCGGTTGATTGCGCCCTACCTTTGCAAGATATTATTAAACAAGCAAGGAGCACTAAGTAATAGTTTGAGTTCATAAATGTCATTAGATTTTTGATTGAAATATTCATCAAATCTAGTACTTAAGTAAAGTATCAAAAGCCCCATATTATAGAATGGCACTAGTTTTAATCCTTCTTAGGGGTACTTTTTATTGACTTTTTATAATATATAGGAGTTACGCCCGTAATATTTTTGAAAACCCTATTAAAAGTAGTTTTTGAATTGAAACCGCATTCATAAGACATTCCTAATAGCGTTATGTGATTGTATTTATCACTGTGTAATTTATCAATAATGGCATTTACACGATATTCATTTACAAAGTCAGAAAAGTTTTTACCTAAGCCATCGTTTATTATTTTGGACAATAAATTGGGATGTATATTGAGATTATCTGCCAGAGACTTTAATGTTAATTCTGAATTAAGGTAAAAAAGATTAGTTTCCATCTGTTCTTTAAGCCAAGATGCTTTGGTTAAGATTTCTTCAGAGGGATTTTTTGTGGTTTCTTGAGATGAGTTAGTCTTGTAAATATCATTTTGTTTGTTAGCCTCAAGTAAAATTATTTCAGGTCTTAAAAATGCTTCTGCACTAATCCAAATTGTTATAATAGAGAGTAGCATATAAATAGGGTAATAGTCACTTATATCTAATTGAAAATCATAGATTATATAGTCTATAAACGTATAGGGCACTAATAAAAACCAAAGTATTGCAAATAAGATAAGTAATCTGTACAACCACCTTAAACTATATGCATCATTATTACTATAGTTTTTCTTGAGCCAAGAATGATAGGTTTTTATTAATCTAAGTGCATAAATACAATAGGTTATAATAGAGATAATTGCCAGAAGTTGAGTAATAGGCATTAGTATAAGATAAGTTTCTGTTTCTATACCAATAACATTATTTGAAAGAGCATCTTGACTAATAATAATATGTACGCATAGTTCTATAATTACAGGCAAGAAATGAATACTATCTCTCTTAGAAAGGTGGTAACTATAGTTAGTTGTCTTTTTTACATATAAATATAATAATGGACCAAGAGCTAAAGAATAGTTTAACGGTATTAAGTAAAAATGTGGTAGATAATTTGTTATTTGAAAATCTATACTCAATACCCATATATTCCAAAAAACAATAATGAACGTTACTAGGCCCAGTAATACATTAGCCTTTTGATTTATCCGCCTAGTGAAAATAAGTAGTAGCCCAAATGTGAAACCTATAAATACAGATGCTATTATAATAAGGTTAAAAAAATTTAAATTGAATTCACACATTAATAAATGACGTTCTTTTTACAATACGAAGCTTATCAAAAGCTAGCCTTTGATAACGTGATTAGTAAAACACTCTTGGTTTTAATTTGTAAAGCTCGTTGTACAACTGGCCACTTTAAAACCAAGCGAAGCTCCCGGTAACGACCGGGATTGCTAGATAGCCTGTATTGTTTTGTTGTTTAATTGATTGGCTTAAATATACACTTATTTAAGACGCTATGGTTTTATCTTCGGGTGGCTCAATTTTTCTGGAGGGGATCCCGCTTTCGCGAAAGCGTACATAGAACTATAACCGCCTCAATTCAATTTCTACCACCTTAATGGCAACTAGTATAATAGCAATTACAGCCTCCAGTCCATCGCAAAAAATAAGCCATAAAAAAAGCCTCCCAAGATTAAAAGGAGGCTTCTACGCACTAATAAAACTAAGATTTTATAAGTCTATCGTAATCTATCTACAGATTTTACAAGATCTTCATCGCGCTTGATTGCCTTGTTTGCCAAGACTAGTAAAACGATAGAAACAAGCGGAATGATCATCCCAATACCCTTCTCAAGAACCGCCGTCCCTCCAGATAAGATTTGTGATCGATATACCAATACACCTAATAAAACAAAGTTTAATAAGATATTAAGACGTCCTAAGACGAATTGGTTTTGTCTTTTGCTCCATAAAAATATGGAAATAAATGAAAGTACAGCACTTACACTAAAAAGAGTAATGTAAAGTACCTCATCTGCAGCCCATACAGCTTCACCCGTAGCATCTGCATAAAGGCTAAAGGCATACGGCAAGCCTAAAGAGGCCAGCGCTGCAAGTAATAAATAAACGGTTTGAATACGTTGTATCAAATCTTTTACATTTTTATATACCAGCAAAAATAAGTTTCATTTTGTGATATTGCTAAGAAAACTTTAAAAATAAAATTGTATCATTGTTGTATAATATCATAACAAGCTCTCCGCTTGTTATTTAATTACTTCAATATTCGTATCAAATTCTTCTTTTGGTACATAATAATCACTCGATTTTTAATTTACTACATTATTAGATGTTTGACATTTCAGAATTAAAAGCAAAGAAGCTTCCCGAGCTTCAAGAAATTGCAAAAGGGATAAACGTTCCTAAGTTTAGATCCTTAAAAAAACTAGATCTAGTTTATAAAATACTAGACCTGCAAGCTGCAGACCCAAAAAAGGTAGAGGCCGTAGTGCCAAAAGGTAAGGAAGAAGCTGCTCCAGCACCTAAGCCTAAGCAAGAGCGTAAGCCACGTACACCTAGAGCACCTAAGGCTACTACAGAGGCAAAAGCTACCACTCCAGAAGACAAAAAAGAAGCCCCAGCACAAAAAGAGGCTCCAGCAAAGAAGGAAGCCGTAAAGCGTGAGCCAGCAAAAGCTAAGGTAAAAGACACAGAAGAGACAAAGACACCTCAAAAACGCGACAACCATAAGGAAAAGCGTTCTAACAATAATGATAAGCGTTCTAGCAATGACAACCGTCAAAGCAATGATAAGCGCTCATCTCGCGATAATAATCGCAACAATAATAACAACCGCAATAACAACCGTAGTAACCGTAACCAGAAGGATGGTAATACACACGGTAACAACGGTAATAAGGATAATCGCAACCGCTACCGCGAGCCAGATTATGAGTTTGAAGGTATTATAGAAAGCGAGGGAGTACTAGATATTATGCAAGATGGTTACGGCTTTTTACGTAGCTCAGATTATAATTACCTAGCCTCACCAGATGATATTTATGTATCACAATCACAAATACGCCTCTTTGGTCTCAAAACCGGAGATACTGTACTAGGTGTGATACGCCCACCAAAAGAGGGAGAAAAATATTTCCCACTCATAAAGGTAAGTCGTATTAACGGTCTCAACCCTAACATAGTGAGAGATCGTGTCTCTTTTGAGCACCTCACACCGTTATTCCCTACAGAGAAATTTAACCTAGCAGAGCGTCAAGCCAGCATTTCTACACGAGTGATGGATATGTTTGCACCTATAGGTAAAGGGCAGCGTGGTATGATAGTATCACAGCCTAAAACGGGTAAAACAATGTTACTTAAAGACGTGGCAAATGCCATTGCTGCAAACCATCCAGAGGTATACCAGATTGTACTCCTTATAGATGAACGACCAGAAGAGGTAACAGATATGCAACGTAATGTAAAGGGAGAGGTTGTAGCCTCTACCTTTGATAAAGAAGCACACGAGCACGTAAAAGTGGCAAACATTGTACTTGAGAAGGCAAAACGCCTCGTAGAGTGTGGTCACGATGTAGTAATACTACTAGATTCTATCACACGTCTCGCAAGAGCATATAACACCGTACAGCCAGCTTCTGGTAAGATACTTTCAGGAGGGGTAGACGCAAATGCACTACATAAACCTAAGCGTTTCTTTGGAGCAGCACGTAATATAGAAGGTGGAGGATCACTCTCTATCATAGCGACAGCACTTACAGAGACCGGTTCAAAAATGGACGAAGTAATCTTTGAAGAGTTTAAAGGTACCGGTAATATGGAGCTACAGCTGGATCGCAATATTGCAAACCGCCGTATCTTCCCAGCTATAGATCTTACCTCTTCATCTACACGTCGTGATGACTTACTACACAGTAAAGACACCTCACAACGCCTGTGGGTATTACGTAAGTATCTAGCAGATATGAACCCAGTAGAGGCAATGCAGTTTATGAGTGATCGTATACGTAGCACAAAAAATAATGAAGAATTCTTGATTTCTATGAATCAGTAAGACCACTTCATAACCCTTATAAAAAAACCTCTTGAGCTTTCTCAAGAGGTTTTTTTGTTGAACGTGTTCTGTTAAGGAGCACTAGGGCAGGAGCATCTCGTTAAAAGTAGTATCCCGCTTTACATTGCAATTCCTCATTGCGCTGCGCTACATTGCGGGATTTTCATTACAATCGGGGCTAGCGAGTAGGGATATGGCATTTTTTCTAAATGAAGATGTGAGTTTATATATAGGGTGGTATAAGTAATTTGTTGCATATCAATATGTTGAATTGTCTATGGGCTATGGGTAAATGTAAAAGCAATGCTAAAATTGTTGCTCAGCTCAAAAATTTACTTACTTTTGCCCATTAGTCTAGTAATCCCATAGATTAATAGATGTATATTAGACAAAACAATGATTTTAGATCAAATCTTTTTACAAAGAGACAAAGAGAAAAGTAAATCATACCAAAAAGATAAAACTTCAGAAAAGCCTATGCGTAGTATCGTAAAGGCACTAAGCTGGAGACTCGTTGGTACATTAGATACTCTTTTTGTTTCATACCTATTAACAGGGGAGTGGTTACTAGCCACTTCTATTGCCTCTATTGATTTTTTAACAAAACTTATTCTTTACTTTGCGCACGAGCGCATCTGGAATAAAATTAACTGGGGAAAAACCGCATCATAACTATGTACACAGCAAGTGATATAGACGCCCTCAACGCGCGCTTTGCAACTGCAACGCCGCAAGAGGTAATAAGCTACGCCATAGCACAGGCTAGCAAAGCTATTATAACAACAAATTTTAGACCCTACGAGGGAGTATTGCTACACGCAGTGACACAAGTAGCACCACAACTGCCTGTTGTATGGTGTGACTCAGGTTATAACACAAAAGCAACCTACACACACGCGCAAGAGCTTATAGAGACGCTAGACTTACAAATAGACCTTTACGTGCCTAAACAAACGAGGGCTCACAGAGATATCCTTATGGGTATCCCATCTATAGATGACCCACAGCACGCAGTGTTTACAGAACAAGTAAAGATTGAACCATTTACTAGAGCAATGGGGACACAAAAGCCAGATGTGTGGTTTACAAACTTACGCAAGGGGCAAACTGCTCTACGTGACTCGCTGGATATATTTAGTGTAAGTAAAGCAGGCGTACTTAAAGTGAGTCCGTTTTATAATTATAGTGATAGTGATCTAGATGTCTACCTTAAGGAGCATAATCTTCCTAACGAGACAGATTATTATGATCCTACAAAAGTGCTAGCACACCGTGAGTGCGGCATACACCTTTAAAAAAATTATGGATACTACAACACAACCTATTACAGATACTAAGGCTACGCTTGCACTAAATCCATTAGAGAGTGAGGCGGTTTACATTTTTAGAGAAGTCGTAGCTCAGTTTGACCGTCCGGTGTTATTATTTTCTGGAGGGAAAGACAGTATAACGCTTGTACGACTAGCACAAAAAGCCTTTTTTCCGGCTAAGATTCCTTTTCCATTATTACATATAGATACTGGACACAACTTCCCAGAGACAATTGCCTTTAGAGATAAGCTTGTAAAAGAGCTAGGTCTTGAGCTTATAGTGCGTAACGTACAAGATGCTATAGATGAAGGTAGGGTGATAGAAGAGACTGGTAAATATGCCAGTCGTAATATGTTGCAAACCACCACACTTCTAGATGCGCTAGAGGAGTTTAAATTTGATGCGGCTATAGGTGGTGCACGTCGTGATGAGGAAAAAGCAAGAGCTAAGGAACGTATTTTTTCTGTGCGTGATGATTTTGGACAGTGGGATGAAAAAAACCAGCGTCCAGAGTTATTTAACTTCTTAAACGGAAATATTGATCACGGTCAGAATGTACGCGTGTTTCCTATAAGTAACTGGACAGAACTAGATGTGTGGAGCTATATTGCTTCAGAAAAAATAGAAATTCCTAGCATCTATTTTGCACACCAGCGCAAGACCTTCTTAAGAGATGGTATGTTATGGTCTGCACAAGATGATGTAGTTTTTAGAGCAGAAGATGAAGAGGTTGTAGAGCACACAGTGCGTTTTAGAACGGTAGGTGATATGTCGTGTACAGCAGCAGTACTCTCTACAGCAGACACTATTGAGAAAGTAGTAGGAGAGATACGTACCTCTACCATTTCAGAACGAGGTGCTCGTATTGATGACAAGCGCTCCGAGGCCGCAATGGAAAAACGTAAACAACAGGGATACTTCTAGGAGGTAAGGCTGTTTAACTTTTCGCTAAAGCGTAAAAGAAATTCAAAGATTAAGACACAATACAATGGACGTATTAAAGATAGCAACCGCTGGAAGCGTAGATGATGGTAAGAGTACCCTAATAGGGAGGTTACTATACGATACAAAATCGCTCACTACAGATAAGCTGGAGGCGATAGAAAAGAAGAGTAAGGCAAATGGATTTGATTATCTAGACTTCTCACTTGCAACAGATGGTCTGGTAGCAGAGCGCGAGCAGGGGATTACTATAGATGTAGCACACATCTATTTTAGCACGGCAAAGAAGAGCTATATTATTGCAGATACACCTGGACACGTGGAGTATACTCGTAATATGGTGACTGGAGCATCTACATCACAAGCATCTATTATTCTTGTAGATGCACGTAAAGGAGTGGTAGAGCAAACGTACCGTCACTTTTTTATAAACGATTTACTACGTGTAGAAGATATTGTAGTTGCTGTAAACAAGATGGATCTTGTAGATTATAATGAGGAGGCTTTTAACAAGATTGTTTCAGATTTTGGAGCGCTTACTCAAAAGCAACAGTTTAAAGCGCAACGTATCACTTTTGTACCTATAAGCGCTTTAAAAGGTGATAATGTGGTAAATGCCTCAACTGAGATGCCTTGGTATGACGGTGAGACTTTACTAGAACATTTAGAACAATTAAATCCTTCTCAAGTAGAGGAGGTGGGAGCAAGATTTCCAGTGCAAACTGTCATACGTCCTAAGCAGGATCAATATCACGATTTTAGAGGATATGCAGGTAAAGTTTCTGGAGGAGCGCTAGCAGTAGGTGATGCTGTGACGGTTCTTCCTTCTGGTAGAAATTCTGTAATAAAAGATATTTTATTTTATAATGCATCTTTTACTAAAGTTGATGCTGGTAACTCGTGTACCATCACGCTAGAGGATGATGTAAATGTAAGTCGTGGTGATATCTTAGTTAAAAGTGCGCAAGCACCTAGTCTTACTAAAGAGCTACAGGCTACCGTATGCTGGATGGATAATAATGCGCTTGTACCTGGCACAAAATACTTAGTACAGCAGGGTACGGCTCAAATTTTAGGAAAAGTAAAAAGTATAAATAGCGTTGTACATACAGACTTTTCTGGTGTAGATGCTACAGATAAACTTGTGCTTAACGATATAGGTAAGGTAACTATACAGCTTAGTAAGCAGGTGCTTAATGATCAGTTTTTAGATAATAAGCAAACAGGGTCATTTATACTTATTGATACACAGTCACACGCAACAGCGGGTGTAGGTTTTATAGGTTCTTAATATGTCATAGTTGTTGGATACTATTCGATATTAAAAAAGGCGCTTTATAGCGCCTTTTTTTTGTCTTTCAACTCAATGGTTGATATAAGTGTTATAGCTCGTTAGAGATTGTCTCTATTGTTTTTGAGGGGTGTGTATCCCCTTCGACAAGTTTTATTTTTGATATTGCTTACGCCTCTATGTCTAATACACCAGAAAGTACGTGATAACGAGGGTCATCTACACTTTCTTCAATCACTTTGTCAAATTTAGGAGAGGCTTTGCGCATTAAGTCTTTACACTCTGTACTGAGGTGTTTGAGCGTGATTGTTTTACCTACCGCTTCGTACTTCTCAAGGAGTACAAAAATAGCTTCTAGGGCAGAGTGGTCTGCGACTTTTGCCTCTATGAAGTCAATTTCTATGTGATCTGGATCACCGTTTATATCAAACTTAGAATTAAAACTCTGGATACTTCCAAAGAATAATGGGCCCCAAATCTCATATACCTTTGTGCCATCTGCTTTAAATTTCTTTCTAGCTCTAATTTTCTTAGCGCTACTCCAAGCAAATGATAGGGCTGCTATAATTACACCTACAAATACAGCTATAGCAAGATCAAAAAATACAGTCACTGCAGATACTATAATAAGAACAAACGCATCTGATACTGGTATTTTCTTTAAAATTCTAAAACTAGACCAAGCAAATGTCTCAATAACCATCATAAACATTACACCCACGAGTGCAGCAATAGGCACTTGCTCTATAAAGCGGTCTGCAAATAAGATAAAAGTAAGTAGTGTGACTGCCATCATTACACCAGAGAGTCTACCACGACCTCCAGCGTTAATGTTTATTACTGTTTGCCCTATCATACCACAACCACCAGTTCCTCCAAAAACACCACTCACGATGTTACCAGCTCCTTGTGCGACGCACTCTCTGTTTCCGTTACCTCTAGAGTCTGTCATCTCATCTACAAGGTTCATAGTCATCAAGGTTTCTATAAGTCCTACAGAAGCTGCAAGAAATGCATAAGGCGCTATAAATTTAAGTGTGTCAAGGTTAAATGGTAGACTGCTCCATAGGTCAAATACGTTAAGCTTACTTGAGATTTCTGCCATACCATTTAAACCGGCACCACCACCATCTCTTATAAACTCACCTACATTTACAGCATCTAAGCCTCCAAAAATCGATATTAAGGATACAATAACAATAGCGGTAAGTGCGGCAGGAATTTTAGGAGTTAGTTTTGGTAATCCCCACACAATGAGCATTGTAAGCAGTACAAGGCCTATCATTGTAAAGAGTGACTTGCCTTTCATCCAGGTTTTTACAACTCCTTTGTCTTTTACAGAGTAAAAGCCATCTTGTGACGCATTAAAAACTACCTTTTGTGTATTTGTATCATAAACTTGTCCGTCTGAGAGTACAAATACTTCCTTGTTTGTGGCTTTGTTTATGACTGAGTTTCCTTCTATTGTAAATAGCACGGTATTAGAAACTTTGTCTTTTACTTCATTATCAGATACGGTATAAACGAGCTCTTTTGAGGCTGTTTTACGCATATTTTCCCCAGCATAATCTTTCTTATTTTCTTTAAACATCCCTAATTGTGCAAGAAATATAACGATGGCTAGACCGTTTACAAACCCCATCATTACTGGGTGTGGTATCAAGCGCACAAACTTCCCTAGTTTGAATAAGCCAGCAAATACCTGAATAACTCCCATTAATACCACAGCGGCGAGTAAATAGAAGTACCCCATATTTTCAACAGGCTGATCAAATAGTAATCCCTTTGCGTGGCCTTCTTGAATCATCTGTACAAAAATCACAGCAACAGCTCCTGCCGCACCAGAGATTAACCCTGGTCTACCGCCAAAAAGCGCAGAAACAATACCAATAACAAATGCCCCAAATAAAGCAACAATAGGGCTTATTTGTGCTACAAAGGCAAAGGCAACTACCTCAGGTATCATTGCTAAAGAAACGGTGATACCGGATAGAATATCGTTTTTAGGATTTGCAGTAAAGTTGTTAAAAATGCGTTTCATAGGTCGTTTTTAAGAAGCCGCAAAGATAGGGTATTCTTAAAGGATAGACAGTGCTCGTTTTAGGATAATTATGACGCCTATTTTCGCGAAAGCGTAAATTTAAATGTATAAGAAATCTGAGCTATACTGTCAGAACTACAACTCGGTAGCTTATTTGTTCAATTGGGTCGTATGGTTTTTGTAATCCTTAAGTTACGGTTCATATTTGTAGTGTCAATCAATAGCCGATATCCTCAACATCAAAATATATCAATTATGGACTATGCTACTTTCTTTAAGATATTTATCACGCTACACGCAGTAGGTGGGTTTATTTCTCTCATCTCTGGTACTATTTCTGTTATTGCTCGTAAGGGTAATGTGTGGCACAAAAAGTCTGGGATGATTTTTTATTATGGGATGCTTACAGCAGGTATTTCGGGTATTGTGGCTTCTCTGCTTCCAGATCACAACAATCCGTTTCTGTTTGTGGTTGGACTTTTTAGTGTCTATCTCGTGCTTTCTGGGTACAGAGCGCTCAGGTTTAAGAGGGTACGTAAAATGACAGACGTACGCTGGGATAAAGTTATCTCTTGGTCTATGGCTATTATAGGTTTAGGTATGATAGGTTACGGATTGTATCTGGTTTTTAAAAGTGTTACAATGGGGTGGGTGCTTGTGATTTTTGGCGCCATAGGTTTACTTAATGCCATAAATGATTTAAGAGCAATGCGTGATTTAAAACTATTGCGTAAGAAATACTTACGACTACATATAGCAAAAATATCTGGGGCATACATAGCTGCTTTTACAGCCTTTTTTGTCACAAATAGCGTGTTACCGTCATTGTTGAGTTGGCTATTACCTTCGCTTTTTGGGTTTATTTTCATCTCTTACTGGATGCGTAAGACGAGACTTGGCAAGAAAATTACAGCTGAGACTGTATAAATGACAATTGGGTAGATTACGCTTTCGCGAAAGCGTACTTAAAACCATTTTTACATCATCAATCAAAACAACACTATTATGAAACACTTACTTCTTATTATCGCATTATGCAGCAGTACCTTCCTTGTGGCTCAAACTAAATATGAGCAGGGTATGCGCAAAGCAATGGAGCTCTGGGATCAAGATAAACTTGATGAGGCTTCAAATCTTTTTGAGCGTATCGCAACGGTAGAAAAGGATAACTGGTTGCCCTCGTACCACGTGGCGCAAATAGCCATTGTGAAGAACTGGCGAGATTTTGAAAACCAAAATGAGACAACGCTTAAAGTAAATGGAGATAAGGCGCAGGAATATATCAATGCAATGCGTACGATAGAAAAAGATAACCCGTATGCAGATTATCTACAAGCGCAGCTATATACCGTTTGGGTAGCATATGATGGTATGAAGTACGGAATGAAATATGCCGGTACCATAGGCGAACTGTACCAAAAAATGGTGAAGAAAGATCCAGATAATCCCATTTTTATAGCAGATAAGGCGCAGTGGGATATGGGGAGTGCAAAGTACTTTGGCAGCTCAATAGAACCGTATTGTGCAGAGTTAAAGCGCGCCATTGCGCTTTTTGCTACCTTTAAACCTGAGACGGAGTTCCATCCCCAAGGAAATGTAAAAAGAGCCTTAGAAAGTGCAGAGGCTTGTAATTAAGAAAAAATGAAGTATTATCTAAAAGAGTTTGCAAAGGCAAATATTGTAGGCTTAACCATATTTATCGTTCATAGTATCATACTGTACGTGCTGGGTAACCCTTGGTATGGAGATGGAGCGATAACCTTTTTTATACAGAACCAAATCTTTTCTGTAGCGCTGTATGCGGTAAATACGATGGTTATAGTAAACTTTAGAAAACGTTTTACCGCTAGTCTGTGGAATTTTAAGGTACTTACTTATGCGTTTTTTGCGCATATTGCTGTGACTTTAGTTACGGTGTTTGTATTGCGGTTAATACTTATAACAAAGTATTACAACATCCCTTTAGATCAATATTGGGCTAGTGAAGGTCTCGAGGATTATATATTTCCTTTTATAATAACAGCTGTCGCCACTACCTCGTTCTACGCGGTGAGTCGCTGGAAGAGAAAGCAAGAGAGTAAAGTAAAGGAGTCTAAAATTATTGCAGGAGCCGCCTCTGCAAAGTTTGATGCCCTTAAAAATCAGCTAGATCCTCATTTTTTATTCAATAGTTTAAATGTGCTAGCAAGTCTTATTGAGGAAAACCCAAGACAGGCAACCAAGTTTACCACTTCGCTTTCAAAAGTATACAGATATGTACTAGAGCAAAAAAATAAAGAACTAGTGCCACTAGAGGAGGAGCTTGCCTTTGCTCGTACGTATATGAACCTCATCAAGATGCGTTTTGAAGACAGTATTGTGGTAGATATACCTGAGCAATCTTCTCACTCAGAGTACAAGGTTGTGCCGCTCTCGCTACAATTACTATTAGAAAATGCTGTAAAGCATAACCAAGTTACTCCTTCAAACAAGCTTCATATAAGAATCTATGAAGAAGGAAATACACTATATGTGACTAATAACATCCAGAAAAAACAGGTAGTAAAGAAGAGTAGCGGTGTAGGTTTGCAAAACATACGCCAGCGCTACGGCTTGCTTACGAGTAGTGATGTTGTTATAAAAGATGATGGTGCAAACTTTCAAGTAGGTGTGCCGCTACTTACACAAGCTGGACAAGCTAGTTTTGAACCTAAACAGACAGAGTATCTAGAGGATAAACGTTACCAACGTGCAAAAAAGAAGGTAGAAGATCTCAAAGGATTTTACATACACTTCACTATTTACGCGATTATGGTGCCTGTCTTTATTTATTTTAATGTGATGTCTACCAGTTTCCCTTGGGCACTTTTCCCTATACTAGGATGGGGCTGGGGCGTTGTAGGTCACGCCTCTGAGGTGTACGGCTGGAGCCCTATATTTAATAAAACTTGGGAAAAACGTAAGATAGAGAGACTTATGGATGATGATGATTTCTAAGTTGTAAAACTAAGCTCCATAAAATAGATCGATAATTTATCACATAAAAAAAGTGTCTTCAAGCTGTAGCCTAAAGACACTTTTTACATTCTGTAAGAAAGATGTTAGTCCTTTTTGAGGTGCTCTACATTTTTCTTCATTTGTATTTGTGCTCCAGAGTCTTTTGTTTTCATCGCTCTGTATTTGAAGTTTATAAACTCTACCAGTAATGAGAAGGCAATTGTAAAGTATAAATAACCCTTAGGGATGGCTCCTACGCTTGATCCAAAGATTTCTAGGTGTGATAGGTGTGCGCCTTCTGCAATAAGCATAAAACCTATTAAAATTAAGAATGACAGCCCTAAAATCTGTAAAGATGGGTGCTTTGCAATAAAGTTTCCTACAGGGTTTGCAAAGAGCATCATTATCCCCACAGAGATAACCACTGCTATCACCATAATGATTAATGCATCTGTTGGATTGTCAGAGAGCCCGTTAGTCATCCCGACAGCCGTAAGTATAGAGTCAAAAGAGAATACAAGGTTGATAACTGCAATCTGTACAATGGCATTACCTAGCGTAGTAGAGCTCTTTTTTGAAATCTCTTCTTCTTCTAGTCCTGTTTCATCCACCTTCTCGTGTATCTCGTGTACAGACTTCCAGATAAGGAAGATACCTCCTGCAAGAAGTATAACCGCTTGCCAGCTTATCCCTCCTGTTATCCAGCTTGCGTTTATATGCCAGAAAGGAGCACTTAAGGCCACCAGCCACGATATCCCAAAAAGTAATGCGATACGCATACCCATTGCAAGTGCAAGACCAATATTAGTTGCTTTTTTACGATCCTTTTGCGGAAGCTTTTCTGCGGCGATAGATATAAAGATGATGTTATCTATACCTAATATAATTTCAAGAAAGGTAAGCGTAAGCAGTGCAATCCAAGCATCTGCAGTGGTAAGAATGTCAAACATTAGTTAGTCGTTTTTTTTGCGGTTCCGCGTTGTTTGTTGGTTTCTCCTACAAGGGAGTACTCAAAGGTATAAAAATCTCCGTCAGTAGCTATGATTTTCATATGGAGTGCTTTTTCCTCACTCATACTTTTTGGGTTCAACTTCTTAACGATGTACTCACAATCATTAATCCATCGCACAGAAGAGGAGTCTGCTTTGCCATTAAAAAAATCTACCTCAAGTGTATCGTTGCGTGTAAAAGTTGTGGCTACAAGTTCACCATCTAGAAGTGTCTCAAAAGTAAAGGTGCCAGTCTTAAAATTTGCACAATCTCGCTCTGGACTTTTACAGCTTAAAGCGAAAAAAAAACAAGCAACAACCGAGTAAAAAAAGATACGTTTCATAGACTACAAAAATAATATACAAAGAGTTGGAACTCGTAATTTGAAACCTCTTTTTTAGAAGGTTTTAAATTGCCGAAAATGAGCTAGGTTATTTAATTAGATAATGAGACAAACTACATTTCATAACTTTCAAAAGTTCCATCTTCTAAAAAAATAATCACTCTCTTAACTGCCGATTTTGAAGAAGAAAAAGCGCCTATATTTTCTATGCTTTTTTGAGCTGTTTTTGGGGTCTGCTCTTCGCTAGTTTTTTGGAGTGAGTTAGAGAGGTTTTTTTGTGAGTTTTCTTGTGGCTCAATTATCGTTTTTTCTAGAGTAGGAGGGGGCGGTTTTGGAGTGGTTTTCTTTCCGTAAAGTAACCATTCTAATTCTACATTTGGAAAGGTGTCTACTACCTTCATAACAAAGTCTAGGCTGGGCTTGTTTCTGCCCGCCATAAGGTGAGAGATTGTTGCACGACCTACAGATAGTTTTTCGGCAAATGATGTAGCACTAAGCTCGTGTGACTCCATAATTTTTTGAAGTCGCTTTGCAAATTTTGTATTGTCAAGTAGTGTTTCCATTTGTATACAACAAAGATACGTTACAATTGTAAACTATGGCGATCTATACTTGTTAAACATAAAATTTACTTATAAATAGATTAAAGTTTAAGTTTACATTTTAATATTTAAATGACTGATTTATAATAACAAAATTGTAATAGGTATGGAATTTATCTATTTGAACTATATTTTACAATAGTAACGCTCCATTTGTATAAAGAATCCTTGTTTACAATTGTAACACAACACTTGTAAGAGCTAATTTCAAAAAAAGTATCTTTGTCATTCAAAGTAAGGTTATGATATTATCTAAGGTTTTAGAAGAGTTTGCTAGTTGCCGTGAGAAAGCTATTTCTGGTCGCTACATTTCACCAGAATTTATTACAAATTTTGTTGAAAATTTACCAGAAGAATTTACTGTTTCTATAGAAGGTAATTCTGTAGAAAAACGTTCTATTTATTCGGTGAAATTTGGGTCTGGAAAAACTAAAATTTTAATGTGGTCACAGATGCACGGTAACGAATCTACAACCACAAAATCTTTACTTGATTTTTGTAATTTTTTACAAAAAAATAAGCATCAAAATGATGTTAAAAATGTGCTTGATAATTGTACGTTTTTTATGGTACCTATGCTTAATCCTGATGGGTCAAAAATGTGGACTAGAAATAACGCAAACGACATTGATCTCAATCGAGATTCTCAAGATTTGAGTCAGCCAGAATCAAAATTATTACGTCAAATTTTTAATGATTTTAAGCCAGATTTTTGTTTCAACTTACACGGGCAACGCACGATTTATGGTTTTGAAAATACGGGTAAACCATCTATACTTTCCTTCCTTGCCCCTTCGGCAAATGAGGAGAGAAATTTTACATTTTCTCGTAAGCAATCTGCAAGTGTAATCTCACATATTTTTAAAAATTTACAAGACGATCTTGCAGGTAATATAGGGCTATATAATGATGCTTTTAATAACAATTGTGTGGGTGATGCTTTTCAAGAGGCTGGAGTAGCAACCATACTTTTTGAAGCAGGTCATTACCCTAAGGACTATGCTCGCGAAAAAACACGAGCATACATTTTTGCATCATTATGGTATGCCATTGAGGCTTGTCAAAAAGATATATCATATCCTGTTGAGGATTATAAATTGATACCTGAGCATAGTAAGTGTTATTGTGATTTACATAGTAAGGGTGTAACTATTGAGAAATTGCAGTATAAAGAAACAGCAGTAGATGGGGTTATTCTATTTACCCCACAACCTCTTGAAGAGGTGCTAGGTACAGGCGTTTTTTGTCATCAAGAAGTAGATAATGTATCTAGCTTCAAACTTGCGTAGTATAGTCTCGATTTAAGGTAAAAAATAGGGGGTAAAAAGTTTACGATAACGTTTTAGTAAATAAGAGGTGGTTGTTGCAGAATAATCAGTAATATTCTATTATTTTTGCATTATATTCAAAAAACGCAGATACAATGGCAAAGTTCAAATTAGACGAAGTAGACCACCAGATACTCGATATGCTTATCGAGAATACAAGAACTCCTTTTACAGATATAGCAAAAAAATTACTCATCTCTGCAGGTACTGTACATGTACGTGTTAAAAAGATGGAAGAAGCAGGAATTATCACAGGTTCCTCACTTACACTAGATTACGGAAAACTAGGCTATTCTTTTATAGCATATGTAGGTGTTTACATTAATAAAACATCGCAAACTACTTTTGTGCTTGAGCGCATTGCTCAAATCCCGTTTGTAACTGTCGCTCACGTAACTACAGGTAAGTTTAATATCTTCTGTAAAATAAGAGCAAGAGATACGAATCACGCAAAGAATGTTATATTCTTACTAGATGATATAGATGGTGTATATCGTACAGAAACGATGATCTCGCTAGAAGAGAGCATTAATGACAAGAAAAGATTAATGCACTCTATCTTTCAAGATCTAGTATAATTAGAACCGTAGAATATTTTAAAACCCTTTCTCACAACGAGAAAGGGTTTTTTATTACTTTTAACTTAAATTTTTTAGACTATGACAACGCGAGCAGAAGTTAAAGAGCCAGAATATAACACCTATTATAATCAGTATATCTCACAGGTGCCAGAGGACACAGATTTGCTTGAGGCTTTACAATCTGGACTGGATTTTACCGTATCGTTTTATAATGGTTTATCAGAAGAGCAATTACTATTGCGCTATGCACCTGGTAAATGGACTCCTAAAGAGGTATTGTTACACCTTATAGATACTGAGCGCATATTTTCATATCGTGCATTACGCTTTTCTAGAATGGACGCTACTCCTTTGCAGGGTTTTGAGCAAGATGATTTTGTGGCTTCAAGCAATGCAAATGATCGTACTATATCGTCTCTACTTGAAGAGTATGCTAGTGTGCGTCTAGCAAGCTTAAGTCTCTTTACATCTATGACAAGAGAGACTGTGCGTGTAATAGGAGAAGCAAGTCAAAGCCCGTTAAGCCCTCGCGCAGCAGGGTTTATAATCGCGGGTCACGAGCGTCACCACATAGCTATCATTAAAGAAAGGTACCTATAAAGTAGCTTGCTGCGTGCTCTCTAGATAATGGTTAAAGGCCTTATATATAAGTTCGTTTGGAGCTTGTTTATCTATAACGGCACTTCCTATACTTTCTAGAAGTACAAAATTTATATTACCATTTGTATTTTTCTTATCGTGCTTGAGGTATTCTATAATGGGTTCTATGTCCGCTTTCGCGAAAGCGACGTCCTCATACATATCATTAAGCGTAGTTGTAATATCATCTAGTGCATCCTTACTAAGCCCCGTAAGCTCCACCGAAAGGTAGCTTTCTAAAATCATCCCAATAGCTATTGCCTCTCCGTGTAACAGCGTCTTTCTAGTGTCTGAAGCTAGGCAGTATGACTCAATAGCGTGACCCAGTGTATGGCCGTAATTAAGTGTCTTTCTGATACTTTGTTCTCTAGGATCTTGAAGTACAATTTCATTTTTTATGATAATGCTCTCATAGATGAGTTGGCTCAAATCATCTGTGGTCATTTCGCTCAAGTTTTTAAGCTTGTTCCAGTAAGATTGATCTGCAATGAGTCCGTGTTTATACATTTCTGCAAGTCCAGAACGGAGTTCTTCTGGTGGTAATGTTGCCAGAAAGCCACCGTCTATAAGTACCATTTGTGGGTTGTTTATAACACCTATGAGATTTTTAAGTGTGCCTAGATCAACACCAGTTTTGCCACCTACACTGGCATCTACCATAGAGAGAAGAGAGGTCGGGATATTTATAAAGTCCATACCACGTTTAAAAGTACTTGCTACAAAACCACCTAGATCTGTAACGACTCCTCCACCTACGTTAATCACAAGTCCTTTTCTATCTGCATCTAGTGCTGCTAGGGCATCCCAAACTCCACTACAGGTTTCTATCGTTTTATTAATCTCACCGTGTGGTATCTCTATGACTTCTATAGGTATTTCGGTAGCTAGATTGCCTAAAAAAGGAGCGAGACAATCTTCGTGGGTATGATCATCTACTATTACAAATATCTTACTGTAAGAGCTTTGGAGTAATAGTACATTAAGGGCATCATATCCAGATTGATTAAAAACGATATCGTATGAGGCAGCTTGAATGGTAGTCATTATAATGTAATTTTAACAGTTGCAAATTACTCACTTTTGGTTTAAAAAAGTGTAATCTAGATGTATATTTGTCTAACTAATTTAAGCATATGCAAACCTCTCTTTTTGATAATACAGAAAATGCCTTTAAGCTCAAATCTGATAGTGAGTTAGAACGCGCGTACTTTCTTTTTAAAATGATTTCTAAGGAACCACTTGTGCGTATAGGTACGGCAGCAACTCGTTTTGCACTTAATGCCAATCTGCCAGTAGAAGGTCTTATACGATCTACTGTTTTTGACCACTTTTGTGGAGGTGTTAATGAAGAAGACTGTATGACATCTGTAGATAAATTGTACAGTGCAAATGTGTGTTCTGTTCTAGATTATTCTGTAGAGGGTAAGGAAGAAGAAGCTTCTTTTGACGAGTGTATGAATAAAGTAATAGGTCTTGTAGAGTTTGCAGATGAGAAAGATGCAATGCCTATCGTGGTTTTTAAACCTACTGGTGTAGGTCGTTTTGCGATCTGGCAAAAGCTTACAGAAGGAACTGCACTTACCTCAGAAGAACAGGTAGAGTGGGAGCGCATTAAAGAGCGTATGCACGCTATATGTAAGATAGCAAAAGAGCGTGATGTAGAGGTGCTCATAGATGGGGAAGAATCGTGGATGCAAGATGCCGCAGATGATATGGTGGCAGAGCTTATGGCAACTTACAATAAAGAAAAACCCATTGTCTATAATACCTTACAGTGTTACCGTCACGACCGCTTAGAGTACTTAAAAAAACTACACCTTGAAGCGCGTGCTAGAGATTTTAAAATAGGTATGAAAATCGTGCGAGGTGCCTATATGGAAAAGGAAAATAAACGCGCTAAAGAAAAAGGATATCCAACGCCTATATGTAAAGATAAGCGCGCTACAGATGAAAACTTTAACGCTACGATGCGATATATTTTTGAAAATCTAGATGATATCTCTCTATTTTTAGGAACACACAATGAAGACAGTTCTTTACTTGCTGTGAAGCTTATGGGTGAGATGGGAATCGCAAAAGATGATAACCGAGTGTGGTTTGGACAATTATATGGTATGAGTGATCATATAAGTTTTAACCTATCTCTTGAAGGGTATAATGTGGCAAAATACCTTCCCTTTGGCCCTGTGAAAGATGTAATGCCATACCTCATACGTCGCGCTGAAGAAAATACATCTGTAGCGGGACAAACTAATCGTGAGCTAGAGCTTATTAAAGCAGAGCGTAAGAGAAGAAAGTTATAGTTATTCTTCTAGTGGCTTAGTGCTGTTGTTTTCTCGATTGGTATAGAGATCTATTGCCTTGATATAGTCAAGGCCGCCTTGAAGTGTTTGATCTATCATAAAGCCATCTAGCTCCTTGTGGTTGCTGGCAATCCACTGCGTAAGACCTTCCTTTTGCTCGGTCCATAATTTCCAGTTGGTATCGATAAAATCAACATTGTCTATCTTACTTATTTTACCATTAGTAAAATGTACTAAATGTTTAGTGACTAGAGGATTGTTTCTTAAAAACTCAAATCGTTTTGAACTTGCAGATATAGTTACAAGAAGATCATTTTCTTGTTGCTCGATATTAATAATCTTTACCTGAGGCACAAATACAGAATCCCATTTAAAATGAGTTTCAAAAGTCTCTGGTGTAAAATTCATTACATAATCACCTTCAGTGATTGTGAGGCTGTCTGATAGTTGAGTCTCTATTAATTTATAATCACCATTATTGAAACCACTATAGTAATTTTTTACCGTCTCAATACGTGAAGCTTCTTTTGAGGAACAAGCACTTATAACTAGTAGCAGGAGTATAGTGTATGTTGCCGTTCGCATAGTGGAGTGGGTTTATTCTTTTATTTCTTTAATAGAAACTATGCGTACGGACTCTTCACAATTGTCTAGCGTCATTTTAAGATCTTTCCCAGTTTCATCCTCTCCGGTAATTACATAAAAACCACAAGGCTCTTTGCGTGTTTCGCTCTCACCAAAGTCTACTTCACCTAGTTTTAAAAGTCTATTTATGGTTACAGTATCACGTTGCATAGCAGCAAGCGCTGCTGTAGCATCTGGTGATAATGTATATGGCTTAATGCGTAAGTTTTTTAAAACCCGCTGCTGCGGAAAATAGGCACAACTTGTTTTTTTACCGCTAAAAAAAAATGCGAGTACGATAAGTCCTATAGAAAAACCACCTAGGTAATAACCTATACGTTTTAGAATGTGCATATGCTTGCTAGAAAATCAAAAGGTTGATGTCTCGGTAAGAAAGATTAAACCAGTCTGCTACCGATTTTTTGGTTAAAATACCGTGGTAAAAATACAATCCATTTTTTAATCCTCGGTCAAAGCGTAACTTATTTTCTATACCACCTTCCTCTGCAATATCTAGTAAGTAAGGAGTAAAAATATTACTAAGCGATACAGAAGCAGTACGCGCAAATCTAGCAGGTATATTAGGCACGCAATAATGAGTCACTCCGTGTTTTTTATATGTAGGCGCATCGTGTGATGTCACCTCAGAGGTTTCAAAACAGCCACCCATATCTATACTTACGTCTATAATTACAGCGCCGTTCTTCATAGCCTCTACCATAACCTCGCTCACAATTACAGGAGCGCGGTTTGCACCTCTTACAGCACCTATAACCACGTCACATCTTTTTAATGCTTTTACAAGGTTTTTAGGCTGTATGGTAGAAGTGTATAGTGGTCTCCCTACGTTAGTTTGTATAGAGCGTAATTTTGTAATAGAGTTGTCAAAAATTTTGACATTAGCTCCAAGACCTATGGCAGATCGAGCTGCAAACTCCCCCACAGTTCCCGCACCTATAATAACAACCTCTGCTGGTGGTACACCACTTATATTGCCTAGTAGCATCCCGGTACCTGTTTCTGAGCTAGACATAATCTCTGCAGCCATTTGTACGGCGGCGGTTCCTGCTATTTCAGAAAGTGTACGTACGGCAGGGTAGGTACCATCTTCGTCTTTTATAAACTCAAAGGCAAGTGCTGTGATGCGCTTGCTGGCAAGGGTTTCAAAATATTTTTTCTCTTGTGTTTTAATTTGTAGGGCAGATATGAGTACCGTCTGTGGGTTCATCATCTCGATTTCCTCTAGTGAAGGCGGTTCTACCTTTAAAATCATAGGGCAAGAAAAAACCTTTGCGGTATCTTTTGTGATTTCGGCACCGTTTTCTGAGTAATCTTTATCGGTATATCTAGCGCCCTTTCCAGCTTTAGACTCTACCATCACACGGTGACCATTTGCAGTAAGTGCACCTACAGCATCTGGCGTGAGACATACACGTCGCTCTTGAAAATGCGTCTCTCTGGGGATGCCTATAAAAAGCTCTCCACGTTTCTTTTCGACCTCAAGGCACTCTTCTTGAGGGAGTAACATTTCTTTGGTAAAAGGTGAGTTGCTCGTGTCCATTCTAGTTTGGTAAGTAGTTACTCAAAAGTAAGGAATTATTTACCAAAACTTTACTTATAGTACCCTAGAGGTGCTTATAGAGGTTTGTATTGCGCTTTCGCGAAAGCGTACTCACACCCTTACTAATTATTTGTAATGCGGGTGATGCATCTGCGTCTTACTAAGTATCTTTGCAATCAAAAATAAAAGGAGATGAACTACGCCGAAAATATATTAGGAACTATAGGAAACACACCTATGGTAAAGATGAACGCACTTGTAAAAGACTTGCCTTGTCTTGTCCTTGCAAAGTATGAGACTTTTAACCCTGGTAACTCTGTAAAAGACCGTATGGCTTTACAAATGGTAGAAGATGCAGAGGCTGCAGGTGTTCTTAAGCCTGGCGGTACCATTATAGAGGGAACCTCTGGTAATACAGGTATGGGACTTGCTCTTGCTGCTATCATAAAGGGGTATAAAATGATCTGTGTAATCTCAGATAAGCAGTCTAAAGAGAAAATGGATATTTTACGTGCCGTAGGTAGTGAGGTGGTAGTATGTCCCACTAATGTAGATCCAGAAGATCCAAGATCTTACTACTCTACATCAAAAAGACTTGCAGAAGAAACTCCAAATAGCTGGTATGTAAATCAATATGATAATCCATCTAATTGTAAAGCACACTTTAATAGTACAGGGCCAGAAATTTGGGATCAGACAGAAGGTAAGGTAACGCACTTTGTGGTAGGAGTAGGAACTGGAGGGACTATATCTGGCGTAGGAAGTTATTTAAAAATGAAAAACCCAAATGTAAAAGTTTGGGGAATAGATACCTATGGTTCGGTTTTTAAGAAATACAAGGAAACTGGCATTTTTGATGAAAACGAAATTTATCCTTACATCACAGAAGGAATAGGTGAAGATATATTACCACTTAATGTAAATTTTAGTGTGATAGATGGATTTACTAAGGTGACAGATAAGGATGCTGCGGTATATACAAGAAGACTAGCAAAAGAAGAGGGAATGTTTTTAGGAAACTCTGCAGGGTCTGCCATAAAAGGGCTACTGCAACTTAATGAAGAAGGTAAATTTGGCCCAGATGACGTAGTGGTAGTCCTTTTTCACGATCACGGTAGTCGTTATGTGGGTAAAATGTTTAATGATGACTGGATGCGTGAGCGAGGTTTTTTAGATCAAGAGTATAAAGTTGCTAGTGATCTTATTAAAAACCACATAGATAAACCATTAATTACTGTAAAAACAGAAGAGCTTGTATCACACGCTATAGAGCGTATGCGTGAGTTTAAAATATCACAAATCCCTGTAGAAGATACAACTGGCATAGTAGGATCTGTAGATGAGGCTGACCTTTTTAGAGCCTATATGGAAAATAATGATGTGGCAGATACACCTATCAAAGACGTTATGGGAGCTCCATATCCAGTAGTTCAAAAAACTGCAGTCATTTCTGAAGTGTCAAAACTTATCACAAAAGAAAATAATGCAGTACTTGTAGATCTGGGAGAAGGTAAACATCACATAATTACAAAGCACGATATCATAAACGCTATCTAGTCGTTGTATAGATAAGGTAAGAGCTAAAGAGGTGGACATTGTCTACCTCTTTTTTGTTTTACTGCTTCATAAAAGTAATGGCGCTACCTTATAATATTGATTTACAATCTAATTGCCTGAAATTAGTAACATTAGTTGTGAGAATTTTCTATTTTAGAACCTTAATACTAGGTGTCTATGCAAGAAGATTTTCTTCATTATTTATGGAAATTTAAGAAGTACGCTTTCGCGAAAGCGAAAACCACCACAGGCCTACCTATAACCTTAGTAGCTGCAGGACAACATAATGAACTCTCGGGTCCAGATTTTTTTAATGCAAGTTTGCATATAGGTGATCAGTTATGGGCAGGAAATGTAGAGATACACTTAAAATCTTCTGACTGGTATGCTCATCATCACGAAAAAGACCCTGCATATGATAATGTGATATTGCACGTAGTATGGGAGCACGATGTTGAGATTTATAGAGCAAATAATGACGCTATACCCACCCTTGTTCTCAAAGATTATGTCTCACCACAAGCGCTTAAGAATTACAAAAAGCTATTTGCAAATCAATCTCAAAAGTGGATAAATTGTGATGTAGATATCAAGCGTGTGCCAGCTATGATAGAAGAAAACTGGCTGGAGCGTTTATATTTTGAAAGACTAGCTCGCAAAACCGACCTTATCAAGCCTTTGCTAGAGATGGTAAATAATGACTGGGAGGCTACATTTTTTATATTGTTACTCAAAGGCTTTGGGACCAAAATCAATGCAAGTTCTTTTCAATCAATAGGAGAGAAGCTCCCTTTTTCTGTAATACGTAAATGTGCTCCAGAGCCCTTTAAGCTAGAGGCATTATTGCTTGGTATGGCAAACCTCCTGCCAGAAGATACTATAGATTCTTACCCTATGCAGCTGCAGGGTGAATTTGAATTTATACTACATAAATTTGCTCTTGACAGTAGTGGTATTTTGCCCGTGCAGTTTTTTAAATTACGTCCAGATAATTTTCCCACCATACGGTTATCCCAAATAGCGCAACTATATCACAAGCACCCTAATTTATTCAGTAAAGTGATGACCGCAAAAAGCATAGAGGAATTATACTTGCTTTTTGATATAAACGCGTCCATATATTGGGATACACATTATTCTTTTGGGAAGGAACAAAAGAAACGAGTAAAAAAGCTCACAAAATCTTTTGTGGATATCTTGCTCATCAATGCCGTCTTGCCGTTACGTTTTTATTATTCACAATATCTAGGAAAAGATGAAGGTGAGTTGTTGCTCAAAATGATACAAACTATAAAGCCTGAAAAAAATAGTATCATTAAGAAATTTGAACAGATTAGAGCAAAAACAAAAAACGCCCAAGAGACTCAGGCGCTTTTAGAATTAAAATCTCAATATTGTGATGTAAATAAATGTCTATCGTGTGCTATTGGAAATTTCCTCATAGCAGATAGTTGAATTCTATTGTTTGTGTGGTAAGTATAACTTATATATATTATAGATTTTTCTAATTAAAAATTAATAACAATAAGTTAAAGTTATTAAAAACCAGTTCTTTTAAAAGCTTCTAATGGGTTTTTAAATTTTCACCACCCAGTTGTAGTAGTATCGCTTTGAAAAGATCTTAGAGTTGCTTAAAATTAATATTTCATAAAATATTAATTTTTATGTCTCATTGTTTAATCTTTAAATTCACTCACGTAGTGCATTTTTACAGATGGATATTTTTGTTGAGTCATCTGTAAAGTAAAAGGGGAGTCGGCAAGAAATACGAGTTGACCTCTTTTGTCTTTGGCCATAAAACGCTGTTTAACTCTCAAGAATTCTTTAAATTCTTCACTTTTAGGGTCTTCTGGGTCCACCCAGCAAGCTTTTGATACGCCTAGAGGTTCATATGTACATTTTGCGCCATACTCGTGCTCTAGTCTGTATTGTATTACTTCATATTGTAATGCACCTACGGTACCTATAACCTTTCTTCCGTTAAGTTCTAATGTAAACAATTGTGCTACACCTTCATCCATAAGTTGATCTATACCCTTTGCTAACTGCTTAGATTTCATAGGGTCAGCATTGTTAATATATCTAAAGTGTTCTGGCGAGAAGGCAGGTATACCTTTATAGTGTAGTATTTCTCCAGAGGTTAAGGTGTCGCCTATCTTAAAGTTACCGGTGTCGTGTAAGCCCACAATATCACCCGGGTAAGAGATGTCTACAATTTCCTTACGCTCTGCAAAAAATGCATTGGGACTAGAAAATTTTAGGTTTTTCTTATTACGTACGTGCAAGTATGGTTTATTGCGCTCAAAAACACCAGAAACAATCTTTATAAATGCAAGTCTATCTCGGTGCTTAGGGTCCATATTTGCGTGTATTTTAAATACAAATCCAGAAAAAGCATCTTCATTAGGTAAAACAAGGCGTTCCTCGCTCATTTTAGGCCTTGGTGGCGGTGCAATCTTTACAAAACAATCTAAGAGTTCTCTCACTCCAAAATTATTTAACGCAGATCCAAAAAACACAGGTTGTTGGTGTCCGGCAAGGTATTCTTCTTGGTCAAATGCGGGGTAAACTCCCTGTACAAGCTCTAATTCTTCACGTAAATTATTTGCAGAATCTTCTCCTACTAACTCGTCTAAGATACTATCTTCAAGGTTTGAAACTTGAATAGTCTCTTCTATATTTTTTCTACTATCACCGCTAAAGAGGTTTACGTTTTTCTCCCAGAGATTGTATATACCTTTAAAGTCATAACCCATACCTATAGGGAAACTTAGTGGGGTTACTTTAAGGCGTAGCTTTTCTTCAATTTCATCAAGTAGTTCAAAAGCGTCTTTACCTTCACGATCCAGCTTGTTTACAAACACGATCATAGGAATATTACGCATTCTACACACCTCTACAAGCTTCTCTGTTTGTGGTTCGACTCCTTTTGCTACGTCTACCACTACAATTACACTATCTACCGCTGTGAGTGTTCTAAAGGTGTCTTCTGCAAAATCTTTGTGACCAGGTGTGTCAAGTATATTTACTTTAATACCATTATACTCAAACGCAAGTACAGAAGTAGCGACAGAAATACCACGCTGGCGCTCTATTTCCATAAAATCACTCGTGGCTCCTTTCTTGATTTTATTCGATTTTACAGCTCCTGCTTCTTGTATTGCTCCCCCAAAAAGGAGTAATTTTTCTGTAAGAGTAGTTTTTCCTGCATCTGGGTGAGATACAATCCCAAAGGTTCTTCTGCGGGCTATTTCTTTTTTGAAACTCATAAGATGTGCATTCTTTTAGCTTGCAAATATACTATATAGTGATTAGTGTTTGGTTTATAGTGTATGTGGTTGTTTTGTATATCTTTCCGGTGTATAAATGACTGTGATAAAGCGTTTTGAGGTATGCGCTTTCGCGAAAGCGTTAAGGTTTTATTGTACTTTGAGTTGATTTGTATTTCAAACATTTCTGTTGAACAGCTTTTTTTGTGTATTTTGCCGAGTATAAAATGCAATTGGGCTAAAAGTTGATTTTTCAAATTTCGAATTTCAATAATGGCGTATATTTGTACCCCCAACTTAGAATGACATAAATAATCTAAATCTCAAATAGAGGTTTTTGAAGTATTTTGTGATTTTTTTGTTGTGGTCTAATTTTGCAAACCTGCATCAAAATATAAGTAGTGTGTATTCTCACAATACTTAAATCATAAAAACTTTATTAAACCAATTTTGAGTCGAATTGATTTCGTATTTAAAATGTATAATTATGCTTTTGCATAATAATTGAATAAGATGAAAAGAAAATTAAAATTTACTCCTTTCCGTAGTTTAACTATGCTGCTCCTAATTGGTGTCTTTGGTGTTTTAGGGACATTTAAGATGCACTCCCAAGTTTTAGGGCAACAAGAAGCCGCAATTACTCAGAATGTCACTTTTCAATGGGAGGATGAACAGGATGTCAATTTAAATGGTGATATTGATAATACGGAGAATAATAGATCTGCAACCATACAGTCTGTAACAGTAGGCTCTGATGTGTTTAACACTTTTGTTGCTCCATCTGGCTATCAACTCACGAGATTAGGTGGAAGTGGGAATATTATAACAAGACACAATAGGAATGGGATAGTTCTTAATCGTACTACACCGCCTTTTAGTGGAGAAGTTATTGGTACAAGTGTAAGTGCTACTAATGATCCAACAGATGTTGTTAGTGCTTGGGATAATGCTGCTCTTGCTGCTTTTCAAGATAAAAATTTAAATCATTATTTTACATCTAATGGTAACGGGCAAAACATCTGTGGTAATTTTAGCGGTATTGTAGATACTGGTGTCTCTCAGATACAAACATTATTTTACGATCCACCTATACCATCAAATGCGGATGGTATAATTGCTGTTACCGAGCGTGGTGGTAATAATTGTTTTTATATACGCTTTTATGGTACTCAATTAGGTTCTACTACAGAAACTATACTCGGAGATACTTTTGTTAGAACATCTGGTGACCTTAGAGGTGGTGACGGTCCTAATCCACCGGCGCCGGGTTCTGATTATTGGGAGTCTGACAGGGAGATTGAAAATGGACAGTCTATTGCTATAGCGCTGTTTGAATTAAATAGTGTTGCGCCTACTGGGTCTAAAATTACAAGGGTAGAGTTTGTAGCTGCATCTTCAGATGATGGAGACGGTAAATTATTTATTCTTCAAAAATATGCAGTAAATCAAGTTGAGGTAGGATGTTTAGACGAGCCTTTTGATGGAAATATTGATTTATCCAATAATGTCCCTGAGGGATCAACATATTCAGTGGCAACATCTCCATCCCCAGCTGGTACGTCTTTTAATTTAAATTCAGATGGTACATTTTCTTATACTCCGCCAGCGGGATATACAGGAGACGTGGTTTTCGAATATCAAGTTTGTTTGCCAGCGCCTAACACAAATGTTTGCGATACTGCCACGGTAACATTAACTTATGTGATGCCTCCTGATCCTGCCATAGTAGATTTAGACTGCAATACAGACGGTACCACAAATATAATTATCACAAGTCCATTAGGAAATCAATTGGAATATTCTATAGATGGGATTAATTTCCAATCATCTACAGCATTCAATAATCTACAAGAAGGAGATTATACCGTAACTGTGAGAGACTCTGATACTGGTTGTATACAATCATCCGCTTCTGACATTACTCTTGAAAATATTGAGGTGGAAACTCCTATAGAGGTAATGCCAGTATCTTGTTTTGATGGTATGGATGGTACAATCGATTTAGAACCGTCTGGTGGTTTAGCGCCATATACTTATTTATGGAGTAATGGAGCTACAACTCAAGATATTTCGGGTCTAGCTGCGGGAACATACAGTGTTGTAGTTACAGATTCGTATGGGTGTACTTTTGAAATTGATGCAATTGTAACGCAACCCACAAATCCTTTGTCCGCGACTGCAGATACAACTAATGTAGCCTGTTTTGGTGAATCAACTGGGGGTATTGATTTAGCACCAGAGGGAGGAACGGAGCCTTACACGTTTGTTTGGTCTAATGGAGCAACAACAGAAGATATTTCGAACCTTGAGGCAGGATCATATACTGTTACAGTTGTAGACGCTAACAGTTGTGAGGTTGAAGGTACATTTAGCGTTGAGCAGCCTGCTGCTGCATTATCTGTAGCTGATACCATAACTAATGTGTTATGTAATGGCGATAGTAGTGGTGTTGTGCAACTAACAGTAAGTGGTGGTACTGCTCCTTATACTTATGAATGGAGTGATGGGTCAACTGCTGCAAACTTGGAAGATGTTGCTGCTGGAAGTTATTCAGTATTGGTTACAGATGCTAATGGTTGTGAAATACAGCAGTCTTTTACTATTACAGAGCCAGACTCGCCACTAAGTATAAATCTTACTAGAGAAAATGCTACTACTGCTCAAAATTGTGCAGATGGAACTGCTACTGCAGCAGTTACTGGAGGAACAGCTCCTTATTCATATCTATGGAGTAATGGTGCAACTGTTGCAAGTATTTCAGATCTTTCAGTTGGTACATATTCTGTAACTGTTACGGATGCAAATGATTGTGAGCTTACTCAAAGTGTTGTGGTAGATTGTATAAACACTTGTGATGCAGTTATCGCTATTGGTACTGTGATAGATGTTTTATGTGCATCGGAAGAAACGGGTTCAACTACTGTAGGTGCTAGTTCTGAAGCAAATCCAGACGCTCTTTTTACATTTACTTGGAGTAATGGTGAAGTAGATGCTGGTGTAACTTCTAGTACTTTAAATAATATAGGCGCTGGTGTTTATACAGTGAGTGTGACTATAGACGGTACTGTATGTCAGCCTGTAGAGCAAAGTGTGACAGTATCTGAACCTAGTTCAGCTGTAGGAGTTACAATTTCTACAGAAGATGAAACGGGTCCTGGACTATCTAATGGAGAGGCTACAGCTTCTGCTACAGGAGGTGTGGCTCCGTATACATACTCTTGGAGCAATGGAGCAACTACAGCTCAAATTGATAATTTAAGCCCTGGTGATTATACTGTAGAAGTTACAGATGATAATGGGTGTACTGTTGAAAGTACTGTAACTATTAATCCAGGAAGTTGTAATAACTTATCAATTACAACTAGTGTTGAAAATGTAACTTGTAATGGTTTTTCAGATGGTTTTGTAGGTTCTAATACTACAGGTGGTGTTGGTCCATTTACTTATTCTTGGAGTAATGGTGCAACAACAGAAAATATTAATAATGTAGAGGCTGGAAATTATACAGTTACAGTTACTGATACATTTACAAATTGTACTGCTCAGTCTACAGTTGCTGTAAATGAGCCTACTGTGTTGAGTGCAGGTATAGCTGTTAATAATGTATTGTGTTTTGGAGAATCGACTGGTTCTTTAAATCTCACCGTTTCGGGAGGTACTTTAGATTATACATATGAATGGAGCAGTGGTCAAACTATTGAAGATTTAACAGGATTACCTGCGGGTAGTTATTCAGTAGTTGTAACAGACGGTAATGGTTGTACAACTACAGCATCTGCTGTAATAAATGAGCCGACTAGTGCTGTAACTGCCGATGTTTCAAGTACAAACGAAAATGGTGCAACTTCTAATGATGGTACTGCCACTGCAATTCCAGAAGGAGGTACTCCACCTTATACTATATCTTGGAGTAACGGTGAAACAACAGAAACTATTAGTGGTCTCGATGCTGGTGACTATACAGTAGTCATAACAGATGCTAATGGTTGTAGATATGAAGAAACAATAAATGTAGCTTCTACAAACCAAGTTCCTGCTCCTGTAAATGATTCTGCAACTACAAGTGAAGATACCGCTGTAGAAATAGATGTTACGGATAATGATAATTTTGGATCTGATGGTCCAAATGATTCAGTAATAGTTATAACTGAGCAGCCAGATAATGGAACAGTTACGGTTGATGATGGTGGAACACCAAATGACCCAACTGATGATGCTGTAATTTATACTCCAGATCCTGATTTTAATGGAACTGATACTTTTGAATATGAAATTACAGATAGTAATGGAGATTCCGAGACTGCTACTGTAGTAGTAACAGTAACTCCAGAGGCTGATGTTGTAGATGATGCTGAGACCACCCCTGAAGATACACCAGTAGTGATTGATGTATTAGATAATGATGGTTTCGATCCTGCTGCTGATGTAGAAGTAACTGATGTTACAGATCCTGCAAATGGAACTGTAGTAATCAACGATGATGGAACAGTAACGTATACTCCAAATCCTGATTTCAACGGAGAAGATACTTTTGAATACACAGTGACTGTAACCAACCCTGATGGAACAACAACTACTGAGACTGCTACTGTAGTAGTAACAGTAACTCCAGAGGCTGATGTTGTAGATGACGCTGAGACAACACCTGAAGATACACCAGTAGTAATTGATGTATTAGATAATGATGGTTTCGATCCTGCTGCTGATGTAGAAGTAACTGATGTTACAGATCCTGCAAATGGAACTGTAGTAATCAACGATGATGGAACAGTAACGTATACTCCAGATCCTGATTTCAACGGAGAAGATACTTTTGAATACACAGTGACTGTAACCAACCCTGATGGAACAACAACTACTGAGACTGCTACTGTAGTAGTAACAGTAACTCCAGAGGCTGATGTTGTAGATGATGCTGAGACAACACCTGAAGATACACCAGTAGTAATTGATGTATTAGATAATGATGGTTTCGATCCTGCTGCTGATGTAGAAGTAACTGATGTTACAGATCCTGCAAATGGAACTGTAGTAATCAACGATGATGGAACAGTAACGTATACTCCAGATCCTGATTTCAACGGAGAAGATACTTTTGAATACACAGTGACTGTAACCAACCCTGATGGAACAACAACTACTGAGACTGCTACTGTAGTAGTAACAGTAACTCCAGAGGCTGATGTTGTAGATGATGCTGAGACAACACCTGAAGATACACCAGTAGTAATTGATGTATTAGATAATGATGGTTTCGATCCTGCTGCTGATGTAGAAGTAACTGATGTTACAGATCCTGCAAATGGAACTGTAGTAATCAACGATGATGGAACAGTAACGTATACTCCAGATCCTGATTTCAACGGAGAAGATACTTTTGAATACACAGTGACTGTAACCAACCCTGATGGAACAACAACTACTGAGACTGCTACTGTAGTAGTAACAGTAACTCCAGAGGCTGATGTTGTAGATGATGCTGAGACCACCCCTGAAGATACACCAGTAGTGATTGATGTATTAGATAATGATGGTTTCGATCCTGCTGCTGATGTAGAAGTAACTGATGTTACAGATCCTGCAAATGGAACTGTAGTAATCAACGATGATGGAACAGTAACCTATACTCCAGATCCTGATTTCAACGGAGAAGATACTTTTGAATACACAGTGACTGTAACCAACCCTGATGGAACAACAACTACTGAGACTGCTACTGTAGTAGTAACAGTAACTCCAGAGGCTGATGTTGTAGATGATGCTGAGACCACCCCTGAAGATACACCAGTAGTAATTGATGTATTAGATAATGATGGTTTCGATCCTGCTGCTGATGTAGAAGTAACTGATGTTACAGATCCTGCAAATGGAACTGTAGTAATCAACGATGATGGAACAGTAACCTATACTCCAGATCCTGATTTCAACGGAGAAGATACTTTTGAATACACAGTGACTGTAACCAACCCTGATGGAACAACAACTACTGAGACTGCTACTGTAGTAGTAACAGTAACTCCAGAGGCTGATGTTGTAGATGATGCTGAGACAACACCTGAAGATACACCAGTAGTAATTGATGTATTAGATAATGATGGTTTCGATCCTGCTGCTGATGTAGAAGTAACTGATGTTACAGATCCTGCAAATGGAACTGTAGTAATCAACGATGATGGAACAGTAACCTATACTCCAGATCCTGATTTCAACGGAGAAGATACTTTTGAATACACAGTGACTGTAACCAACCCTGATGGAACAACAACTACTGAGACTGCTACTGTAGTAGTAACAGTAACTCCAGAGGCTGATGTTGTAGATGATGCTGAGACCACCCCTGAAGATACACCAGTAGTAATTGATGTATTAGATAATGATGGTTTCGATCCTGCTGCTGATGTAGAAGTAACTGATGTTACAGATCCTGCAAATGGAACTGTAGTAATCAACGATGATGGAACAGTAACGTATACTCCAGATCCTGATTTCAACGGAGAAGATACTTTTGAATACACAGTGACTGTAACCAACCCTGATGGAACAACAACTACTGAGACTGCTACTGTAGTAGTAACAGTAACTCCAGAGGCTGATGTTGTAGATGATGCTGAGACAACACCTGAAGATACACCAGTAGTAATTGATGTATTAGATAATGATGGTTTCGATCCTGCTGCTGATGTAGAAGTAACTGATGTTACAGATCCTGCAAATGGAACTGTAGTGATCAACGATGATGGAACAGTAACGTATACTCCAGATCCTGATTTCAACGGAGAAGATACTTTTGAATACACAGTGACTGTAACCAACCCTGATGGAACAACAACTACTGAGACTGCTACTGTAGTAGTAACAGTAACTCCAGAGGCTGATGTTGTAGATGACGCTGAGACCACCCCTGAAGATACACCAGTAGTGATTGATGTATTAGATAATGATGGTTTCGATCCTGCTGCTGATGTAGAAGTAACTGATGTTACAGATCCTGCAAATGGAACTGTAGTAATCAACGATGATGGAACAGTAACGTATACTCCAGATCCTGATTTCAACGGAGAAGATACTTTTGAATACACAGTGACTGTAACCAACCCTGATGGAACAACAACTACTGAGACTGCTACTGTAGTAGTAACAGTAACTCCAGAGGCTGATGTTGTAGATGACGCTGAGACCACCCCTGAAGATACACCAGTAGTAATTGATGTATTAGATAATGATGGTTTCGATCCTGCTGCTGATGTAGAAGTAACTGATGTTACAGATCCTGCAAACGGAACTGTAGTAATCAACGATGATGGAACAGTAACCTATACTCCAGATCCTGATTTCAACGGAGAAGATACTTTTGAATACACAGTGACTGTAACCAACCCTGATGGAACAACAACTACTGAGACTGCTACTGTAGTAGTAACAGTAACTCCAGAGGCTGATGTTGTAGATGATGCTGAGACAACACCTGAAGATACACCAGTAGTGATTGATGTATTAGATAATGATGGTTTCGATCCTGCTGCTGATGTAGAAGTAACTGATGTTACAGATCCTGCAAATGGAACTGTAGTAATCAACGATGATGGAACAGTAACGTATACTCCAGATCCTGATTTCAACGGAGAAGATACTTTTGAATACACAGTGACTGTAACCAACCCTGATGGAACAACAACTACTGAGACTGCTACTGTAGTAGTAACAGTAACTCCAGAGGCTGATGTTGTAGATGATGCTGAGACAACACCTGAAGATACACCAGTAGTGATTGATGTATTAGATAATGATGGTTTCGATCCTGCTGCTGATGTAGAAGTAACTGATGTTACAGATCCTGCAAATGGAAATGTAGTAATCAACGATGATGGAACAGTAACGTATACTCCAGATCCTGATTTCAACGGAGAAGATACTTTTGAATACACAGTGACTGTAACCAACCCTGATGGAACAACAACTACTGAGACTGCTACTGTAGTAGTAACAGTAACTCCAGAGGCTGATGTTGTAGATGATGCTGAGACCACCCCTGAAGATACACCAGTAGTAATTGATGTATTAGATAATGATGGTTTCGATCCTGCTGCTGATGTAGAAGTAACTGATGTTACAGATCCTGCAAATGGAACTGTAGTGATCAACGATGATGGAACAGTAACCTATACTCCAGATCCTGATTTCAACGGAGAAGATACTTTTGAATACACAGTGACTGTAACCAACCCTGATGGAACAACAACTACTGAGACTGCTACTGTAGTAGTAACAGTAACTCCAGAGGCTGATGTTGTAGATGACGCTGAGACCACCCCTGAAGATACACCAGTAGTAATTGATGTATTAGATAATGATGGTTTCGATCCTGCTGCTGATGTAGAAGTAACTGATGTTACAGATCCTGCAAATGGAACTGTAGTGATCAACGATGATGGAACAGTAACCTATACTCCAGATCCTGATTTCAACGGAGAAGATACTTTTGAATACACAGTGACTGTAACCAACCCTGATGGAACAACAACTACTGAGACTGCTACTGTAGTAGTAACAGTAACTCCAGAGGCTGATGTTGTAGATGATGCTGAGACAACACCTGAAGATACACCAGTAGTAATTGATGTATTAGATAATGATGGTTTCGATCCTGCTGCTGATGTAGAAGTAACTGATGTTACAGATCCTGCAAATGGAACTGTAGTGATCAACGATGATGGAACAGTAACCTATACTCCAGATCCTGATTTCAACGGAGAAGATACTTTTGAATACACAGTGACTGTAACCAACCCTGATGGAACAACAACTACTGAGACTGCTACTGTAGTAGTAACAGTAACTCCAGAGGCTGATGTTGTAGATGATGCTGAGACAACACCTGAAGATACACCAGTAGTAATTGATGTATTAGATAATGATGGTTTCGATCCTGCTGCTGATGTAGAAGTAACTGATGTTACAGATCCTGCAAATGGAACTGTAGTAATCAACGATGATGGAACAGTAACGTATACTCCAGATCCGAATTTCAACGGAGAAGATACTTTTGAATACACAGTGACTGTAACCAACCCTGATGGAACAACAACTACTGAGACTGCTACTGTAGTAGTAACAGTAACTCCAGATAATCCATCACTAGATGTATTTAAAGAAGGTAATTATGAGGATACAAATGAGGATGGAGTAGTGAACCTTGGTGACTCAATTATATACAACTTTATTGTTTTCAATAATGGTGATGTACCATTGAGCGATATTACTTTAACTGATGAACTAGTTGATGTAATGGGTGGGCCTATTGATCTTGGAGTTGGAGAAAGTGATTCAATGACTTTTACAGCTATATATGCAATAACTCAAGAGGATATTAATACAGGAGCTGTATACAACCAAGCCATTGCTACAGGTCAAGATCCAGCTGGAGAAATAGCAACAGATGCGTCTGAAGATCCAACTGGTATAGATCCTAATAATCCTCTTAATGATCCAGATTGTATGGAATGTACTATTACAGTTCTCAATCAGGATCCGGAGATTGCAATCGTAAAGACTGGAATGTTCAATGATGAAAATGGAGATGGTTTTGCACAAGAGGGTGAGACAATAACTTATAACTTTACAGTGACAAACACAGGAAATGTTACAGTAACAAACATTATTGTAACAGATCCATTAGTGACAGTAACTGGCGGTCCTATTGATTTAGTACCTGGGACTAGTGATGATACTACGTTTATTGCTGAGTATGTATTAACTCAAGAAGATGTAGATGCAGGAATGGTAGAAAACCAAGCGCTTGTAACTGGTCAGGATCCAAATGGAGATGACGTAGTTGATACTTCTGATGATAATAGTACAGTAGAAGGAGAAGAGGATGTGACAATCACAGATTTACCAGAAGATCCAGGAGCAATAGCAATTGTTAAGACTGGAACGTTCAATGATGAGGATGGAGATGGTTTTGCACAAGCTGGTGAGACAATCACTTATAACTTCACAGTGACAAACACAGGAAATGTAACAGTAACAAACATTATTGTAACAGATCCATTAGTAACAGTAACTGGCGGTCCTATCGATTTAGTACCAGGAGCTATTGATGCGACTACGTTTGTAGCTGAGTATGTATTAACACAAGAGGATGTAGATGCAGGAATGGTAGAAAACCAAGCACTTGCAACGGGTCAGAATCCTAATGGAGATGACGTAGAAGATACATCAGATGATGATAGTACAGTAGAAGGTGATGATGATGTAACAATCACAGATCTACCAGAGGATCCAGGAGCAATAGCAATTGTTAAGACTGGAACGTTTAATGATGAAGATGGAGATGGTTTTGCACAAGTAGGTGAGACAATCACTTATAACTTCACAGTAACAAACACTGGAAATGTAACAGTAACAAACATTATTGTAACAGATCCATTAGTAACAGTAACTGGCGGTCCTATTGATTTAGTACCAGGAGCTATTGATGCGACTACGTTTGTAGCTGAGTATGTATTAACACAAGAAGATGTAGATGCAGGAATGGTAGAAAACCAAGCACTTGCAACGGGTCAGAATCCTAATGGAGATGACGTAGAAGATACATCAGATGATGATAGTACAGTAGAAGGTGATGATGATATAACAATCACGGATCTACCAGAAGATCCAGGAATGATAGCAATCGTTAAGACTGGAACGTTCAATGATGAGGATGGAGATGGTTTTGCGCAAGCTGGTGAGACAATCACTTATAACTTCACAGTGACAAACACAGGAAATGTAACAGTAGCAAACATTATTGTTACAGATCCATTAGTAACAGTAACTGGCGGTCCTATCGATTTAGTACCAGGAGCTATTGATGCGACTACGTTTGTAGCTGATTATGTATTAACACAAGAAGATGTAGATGCAGGAATGGTAGAAAACCAAGCACTTGCAACGGGTCAGAACCCAAGTGGAGATGACGTAGAAGATACATCAGATGATGATAGTATTGAAGAAGGTGATGATGATGTAACAATCACAGATCTACCAGAAGATCCAGGAACAATAGCAATTGTTAAGACTGGAACGTTCAATGATGAAGATGGAGATGGTTTTGCACAAGTAGGTGAGACAATCACTTATAACTTCACAGTAACAAACACTGGAAATGTAACAGTAGCAAACATTATTGTTACAGATCCATTAGTAACAGTAACTGGCGGTCCTATCGATTTAGTACCAGGAGCTATTGATGCGACTACGTTTGTAGCTGAGTATGTATTAACACAAGAGGATGTAGATGCAGGAATGGTAGAAAACCAAGCACTTGCAACGGGTCAGAATCCTAATGGAGATGACGTAGAAGATACATCAGATGATGATAGTACTGAAGAAGGTGATGATGATGTAACAATCACAGATCTACCAGAAGATCCAGGAACAATAGCAATTGTTAAGACTGGAACGTTCAATGATGAAGATGGAGATGGTTTTGCACAAGTAGGTGAGACAATCACTTATAACTTCACAGTAACAAACACAGGAAATGTAACAGTAACAAACATTAATGTAACAGATCCATTAGTAACAGTAACTGGCGGTCCTATCGATTTAGTACCTGGAGCTAGTGATGCAACAACGTTTGTAGCTGAGTATGTATTAACACAAGAAGATGTAGATGCAGGAATGGTAGAAAACCAAGCACTTGCAACGGGTCAGAATCCAAGTGGAGATGACGTAGAAGATACATCAGATGATGATAGTACTGAAGAAGGTGAGGATGATGTGACAATTACAGATTTACCTGAAGATATTGGATCTATTGCAGTTGTAAAAACTGGAACGTTTAATGATGAGGATGGAGATGGTTTTGCACAGGCTGGTGAGACAATCACTTACAATTTTACAGTATCAAATACTGGAAATGTTACGATATCAAATATTGTTATAACAGATCCATTAGTAGCTGTAACTGGCGGTCCTATAGATCTTGAGCCTGGAGCTAGTGATAGTACAACATTTGTTGCTGTATACACACTAACACAAGACGATGTAGATGCAGGAATGGTAGAAAACCAAGCACTTGCAACTGGTCAGAATCCTAATGGAGATGACGTAGAAGATACATCAGATGATGATAGTACTGCAGAAGGTGAAGAAGATGTGACTATTACAATACTACCTACTGGAGCAAATTCAATAGCTCTTGAGAAAACAGGTGAGCTTATCGATCTTAACGGTGATGGTGTTTACGAACCAGGTGAAATTATTCAATATACATTTACAGTAACAAATACTGGTGAATTAACTATTGAAGATATTGTAATTACAGATCCACTTGTAGATGTAGAGGGAGGACCTATTACATTATTACCAGGAGAGTCTGATAGTACTACGTTTACAGCAACATATCTAATTACTGAGGAAGATATTGAAAATGGACAAGTATTAAACCAGGCAACTGTAAGTGGTGTATTGCCTGATGGTACAGAACTAATGGACTTATCTGATGATCCAACTGATGATACAAACGTTGATGTAAATGGTGATGGTAATCCAGATGATCCAACGGTAACAATCATACCAAGTGTTCTTAATGTTACAGACCTTGAGGTATTTACTGGAATTTCTCCAGATGGAGATGGACAGAACGATGTATTTATTATTGAAGGAATTGTAGACTTCCCAGATAATAATGTTCAGATCTTTAACAGATGGGGTGTTCAGGTATTTGAAGGAAATGGATATGATAACCAAACAGTTGTATTTAAAGGAATTTCTGACGGAAGAGCTACTATCAATTCAGATAAAGAACTTCCAGAAGGAACATACTACTACCTGATTAACTATCAGACAGAGGATGGACTAAAAAGGTTGAGTGGATATTTATATATTAACAGATAACAAGAAAACCGCTTTCGCGAAAGCGTAATAACAATAACATTAGGTAAAACGATCAATCCGCTTAAACAGCGGAGGTCGTTTTACTAAATGATTTAAACTAAGATTAGAATGAAAAAGCTACATCTCATTGTATTGCTATTGATTACAATGCTAAGTTTTACTGAAGTAAGCGCTCAGCAAGATCCACAATACACACAGTATATGTATAATACGGTGGCAATTAATCCTGCCTATGCAGGAAATAGGGGAGTTACTAGTATAGTAGGTCTTCATAGAAGCCAGTGGGTTGGTCTCGACGGGGCACCACGTACACAAAGTTTAAGTGTGCACTCACCTATAGGAGAGGGTAAAGTTGGACTTGGTCTATCTATAGTCAATGACGCACTTGGGCCATCTCAGGAGACATACGTGGGAGTTGACTTTAGTTACACAGTTAATACATCAGATACTGGTAAACTTAGCTTTGGACTTAAAGGAGGAGGTCACATACTCGATGTGGATTTTACTAAACTCACGCTTTTTGATGTTACAGACCCAAGGTTCTCACAAAATATTGATAATAAAATATCACCTATTATAGGTGCTGGTTTATACTATCATACAGATAATTTTTATGCTGGTGTAAGTGTGCCTAATCTTATTCAAACAGAACATTTTGATGTAGGTAATAATAGCAATGGAGCTAGTTTTATAGCAAAGGAGCGCATACATTATTATGGTATAATGGGATATACTTTTGATATAAGTGATCAACTTAAGTTTAAGCCTAGTACACTTGTAAAAATGGTACAAGGTGCCCCATTACAAGTTGATCTTACTGCAAACTTCCTAGTGATGGAAAAACTTCACCTTGGAGCGGCTTACAGATGGAGTGCTGCATTAAGTGGTCTTGTAGGTTTTCAAGTTTCAGATAGTATGTTGATAGGGCTTGCTTATGATAGAGAAAGCACAGACTTAGGTGACACTATTTATAATGACGGTAGTTTTGAAGTCTTTTTGAGATTTGAGCTTTTCAATGAGTATGACAGAATGTTAACTCCAAGATTCTTTTAATACAGTACTATGAAAAAAATTACATTATTTATATTTCTTCTTACTGCATTTTTTGGATACGCGCAGGAAAAGAAGATAGAAAGAGCAACAAAGAGATTTAATCAGTATGATTATGTAAATTCTCAAGAGATTTATCAAAAAGTAGTTGATAAAGGTTATGAATCTGGTGATCTCTTTAAAAGACTTGCAGACTCATATTATTTAAATGCAAAATATGATGAAGCAGCAACATATTATGGAAAGCTTATAGAGCAATTCCCAGAAGATGTAGAACCAGAAGTATATTTTAGATATGCAACGTCATTAAGAGCTACAAAAGATTATGCATTATCTGATAAGATGATGGCTCGCTTTTATGACCTTGGAGAGGATGATACTAGAGCTGTACTATTTAGAAAAGCACCTGATTATCTTAGAGAGATTGAAAAGCAAAAAGGAGCTTACGATGTTTCTATCACTCAAATTAATTCTGGATACTCAGATTTTGGATCTGCACTGTATAAGGACAAATTGATTTTTGCCTCAAACAGAGATACAGGCGGTTACACAAAACGTGTGCATAAATGGAACGGTCAACCATTCTTAAACTTATACCAAGTAGATACTAGTAAAGTAGGACAAGAAGGTGGAACTAAGTTTGCTAAGCCATTTAGCGCTAACCTAAATACGCAATATCACGAGAGTTCTCCTGTATTTGCAAAAGGGGATAGTGTTATGTACTTCACACGTAATAACTATAGCAATGGCATCTTTAGTAAAGATAGTACAGGTACTAACCAGTTAAAGTTGTATCGTGCAAGTTATAAAAATGGCGCTTGGGGCGGAGTTAAAGAATTACCATTTAATAGCGACAATTATACAGTAGCTCACCCAGCATTAAGCCCAGATGGTAAAAAATTATACTTCTCTTCAGATATGCCAGGTACTTTAGGCCAGGCAGATTTATGGTATGTAGTAATCAATGATGATAGTACTTATGGAGAGCCAGTAAATCTTGGTAATAGTATTAATACTGAAGGAAGAGAAAGTTTTCCATATGTAAGCGCAGCAAACGATTTATTTTTTGCTTCAAACGGTCACCCGGGCCTAGGAGGTTTAGATATATTCTTAACTAACTTAGATGCTACTGGTGAAGATGTTACAATACTTAACATAGGAGAACCAGCAAACACTTCTAAAGATGATTTTGCTTTCATAATCGATTCTGAAACTAAAACTGGATTTCTTTCATCTAACCGTGGTAAATCTGGTATAGATGATGATATCTATATGATAAGACAGCTTAGAAGACCAGAACCACTTTGTGAAATATTACTAACGGGTAATGTAACAGATAAAAACACAGAAGAGCTTTTAAAAGATGCTACCGTGGCTTTATATGATGATAAGAATAATCTTATTGAATCTATTGTTACTGGTAGAAAAGCAACTTTTGAGTTTGAACCAGAGTGTGATGCAAAATATCTTTTAAGAGGATCAAAGGATGGATATACTACTGTAGAAAAGAGAGTGTCTACTCCTAATCTATCTGGTGAAATTCAAGAGTTTTTACAATTAGAGCGTGCTGTTCAAATTGCAAAACCAGGAGACGATATTGCAAAAATATTAAACCTTAATCCTATATACTTTGATTTTGATAAGTACTATATAAGACCAGATGCAGAGATTGAACTAGCAAAAGTTCTTGTGTATATGGAAACGTATCCTTCTGTACGTATAGACGTAAGATCACACACAGATAGTAGAGGTAATGATGAGTACAACCGTACACTATCACAAAACCGTAATGTATCTACTAGAGACTGGCTTATTGCAAAGGGAATTAATCCATCTAGACTTTCTGGTCGCGGTTATGGAGAGTCTCAGCTAGTTAATGAATGTTCAAACGGTGTTCAGTGTAGTGAAGAACAACATCAACTTAACAGAAGAAGCGAGTTTATAGTTTTAAGTAATAACTAACCTTACTTTCAATAATTTCAAGAGCGTCTCATATGAGGCGCTTTTTTTATGAGTTATTTGTATTTTTACAAAGCTTATGAAAGAAGAATTAGTCATCTTAGTAGATGAAAATGACAATAAAATAGGGCTAATGCCCAAAATGGAAGCTCACGAAAAGGCCGTTTTACATCGCGCTTTTTCAGTATTTGTCTTCAATGATAAAAAGGAGCTTATGCTCCAGCAAAGAGCACTTCACAAATACCACAGTCCCGGCTTATGGACAAATACCTGTTGCAGTCACCAGCGCGATGGTGAGAGCAATATAGAAGCAGGTACACGCAGGTTACAAGAGGAGATGGGTTTTACCGTTCCCTTAGAAGAAAGTATATCTTTTATTTACAAAGCTCCTTTTGATAATGGACTTACTGAGCACGAGTTAGATCATATACTAATAGGTCACTCAGAGCAAGAGCCTGTAATTAATGAGGAAGAAGTAGCTGCCTGGAAGTGGATGGGGCTTGAAAATGTAAAGCAAGATATTGTAAACAGACCAGAATTGTATACAGCTTGGTTTAAGATCATTTTTGATAAATTTTATAATCACATTGAGCGATGAGAATAACTGCACACAGAAAAGCACATTTTAATGCTGCACATAGGTTATATAGACCAGACTGGAATGATGAAAAAAATAGCCAGATTTTCGGTAAGTGTAGTAACCCTAATTTTCACGGTCATAATTACGACCTTACTGTAAGTGTTACTGGAGAGATAGATCCAGAAACCGGATTTTTGATAGATCTTAAAATTTTAAAGGATATTATAAAAGCTCAGGTAGAAGACTACCTAGATCATAAAAACTTAAACCTAGAGGTACAGGAGTTTAAAGAGCTCAACCCAACGGCAGAAAATATTGCAGTTGTCATTTATAATAGAATTAAAACAGTATTAGAACCTAAGTTTGATCTGGAGGTGACTCTATATGAGACACCGCGTAACTTTGTAACCTATAAAGGAGAGTAAATGGCATTAAAAGTAGGAGATAAGGCACCAGGCTTTAGTTTAAAAAATCAAGATGGTAAAGATGTTTCTATAGATTCACTGTTGGGGAAAGTACCTATGGTAATTTATTTTTATCCTAAAAATTTCACGCCTGGTTGTACTGCGCAAGCCTGTAGTTTTAGAGATCAGTATCAAGATTTTACAGATGCAGGAGCAAAAGTATTCGGTATAAGTGCAGATAGTGTAGCTAGTCATAAACGATTTAGAGCAAAGCACAACTTACCTTTTGATACCCTTTCAGATCAAAAAAATAAAATACGTCGTTTATACGGTGTAAAGAACGAACTTCTAGGTTTGTTGCCAGGACGAGAGACCTTTGTTATAGATTCTGCAGGCACCGTTAAAATGCGTTTTAATAGTATGATGGCTGGTAAGCACATTCCTAAAGCGCTTTCTGTAATAAAGGGGCTGTAATCTTTTTACGCTTTCGCGAAAGCGTACTCACAACTACATTTACTTTTAATAATCGTAATGGCTTTAAAACAAAAAAGGTCTTCTATAAAAGAAGACCTTTTTGAGCCGATGGAGGGACTCGAACCCACGACCTGCTGATTACAAATCAGCTGCTCTAGCCAGCTGAGCTACATCGGCATTGCGGGTGCAAATATAATAGCATTTATATCATATTTGCAACCTCAATTTGAAAAAAAATTAAAGCTTATTAATTCTTTCAATAAGACCGCTTGCATCTCTCTCAAGATCAGCACGTACGGCTTCTAAATTTTTTCCTCTATTTTCAACCTTACGGTCATTTACCTTTGCAATAAGGGTATCAAATGTCTTAATTGCGTCATCTATAATCGCTTCACCTTTAGCGGCATCTTCTTTTGGGTTAAGCGCTTCCCATACATACACGGCATCAATGATGTCACCTAGTACAAAATTGATATCTTTCTTTAAATCTCTAATATTTGCCATAGTTCTTATTTTGAATGCAAAAATACTGTAATTTCTGAAGATGAGCTTCAGTTTGTGATGGTAAATTAAGTGTTGTTTATCAACAGAGTGGCTTAATTTGACTTGCGCTCCTCAAGCAATTTTTTTACCTGTTTACCATATAGAGATTGCTTAGTCTTTCTCGGGAATGTCTTGTAAAGGGTATCAAGATATGATGTTGCAGCATCAGGAATCTGTGTTAAAAGTAGGTAAGGAGCTACCTCCTTGTCTTTATGTACAGCCGCAAAGTTACCCGTGTATAAATACTTTCTTTTGAGAAGGCTTTGTAGTGAGTCATCATAAGCTACAATATCTTCTTGTACACCACTTTGTCTCGCCTCAAAAGAACCTTTTATAAGATCCAGGTTTTTATCATTAAACTGCTTATTCATATTTTGAAATTCCTGCCAGTACATTTGGTTTTCTGACCCTATTACTGCGGCAAATCCTTCAAAGTTTTTAAGAGATGTAGTGATATTAATAGCGCCCTCTTCTGCAAAGAAAGGTATGCGATCATCATAACCAGACTCATTTTCTTTACTTAGGTGTAAATAGTAAACCTCTGGCTCTTTTATGTCTAGTATAAATTCAAACTCTGGGTCTCCATCTATTTCTAGAGAATCTATATTTACTAGTGCAGTGTCTTGTATATGCTGCACATAAAGAGTCCCTTTTTTAAGTCCTTTTACGGTTCCTGTAAGTGTTAAGTTACCCGATTTTGAACACGAGATAATTAAAAAGCTTACTAATAAAAGGTATGTGATTCTAGTCATAATATAGTCTTGTTAAGGGCGCAAATATCTCATTATTTTACAAACAAAACTAGCCTGCAGAGGCCATTTCCATTAAAATTGTACACAATATCGCACCATAGGTTCCTACTACGTAGCCAAAGACCGCTAGCAACACTCCCACACTTGCTAGTGACGGGTGAAACTCTGCTGCAACAACAGGGGCAGAGGCTGCTCCTCCCACATTTGCCTGACTTCCCACTGCAAGGAAGAAAAAGGGAGCTTTTACTAGTTTTGCCATAAGTATAAGAAGGCCAGCGTGTATACCCATCCAGACAAACCCTATAGCTATAAGCCCTGGGTTATCAAGTATACTTAGTAAATCCATTTTCATACCTATGCTTGCAACGAGTATATAGATAAAAACACTACCTATCTTACTTGCTCCTGCACCTTCATAGTTTTTTGCCTTTGTAAACGAAAGCAAAATACCTATGGCTGTAGCAATTGTAATCATCCAGAAAAAGGTAGAACCAAAAGACGCAAGAGCAGAGCCCTTAGGTATATCAGAAAACAGTGCAGACATACCACTTGCTCCCCAGTGTGCAATTCCTACTGCACCAAAGGCAAGCCCTAGCATTACCATCAGGTCATTGAGAGTAGGGTTGCGTTTTACACCCTCGGCAAAGGTTGATACCTTTTCTTTTAATTTTTCTATAGCTGTGTTATCTGCTTTGAGCCAGTTATCTATGCGTTTTGATTTTCCTATCCCTAGCAGTAATACAGCCATCCATACATTTGCGACTACAATATCTACCAAGACCATTTGTCCATACTTGGCAGGATTGTATTTATAAATTTCTAGCATAGCTGCTTGATTTGCACTGCCACCTATCCAGCTACCTGCCAGTGTAGACAGACCTCTCCATATCGCGTCTGGGCCAGCACCACCCACCGTCTCTGGTGAAATAGCAGAGATTAATAAAATAGCAAGCGGCCCGCCTATTACGATACCTAAGGTCCCCGTGAAGAACATAATAAGTGCCTTAGGACCCAGATTTACAATAGCTTTAAGGTCTATACTTAAGGTCATAAGTACAAGCGAGGCAGGTAGTAAATAGCGACTCGCTACATAATATAGCTGGCTACGCTCTGCGTCTATTAATCCTACACTATTAAATATTGCGGGGATCAAATAGCATAATAGTAAGGCTGGTACAACGCCATAAAACTTACCCCAGAAGCCTGTTTTCTTTCCAGAGGTGTAAAATATGCTCGCCAGTGCAAGAGCGATGAGGCCAAAGACAATAGCATCATTTGTAAAATAAGGTGTGTTTTCCATAGTTGTGAGGGTGAGTACGCTTTCGCGAAAGCGTAAAAAATAATCGCTCCTAATTTATCTAGAAGCGTCCCGAAAATATGAAAATCCCTATAAATAGAGCCAGTAAGTGAGCTTTAAATTTATACTTCTGAAGCGTGGCGCAAAGTTGGTATCTGTAAAATAGTTGTCATTATAAACCAAAAATAAATCTGATAAAGGAGCAAAACGCCACTGCAACCTAGAGTTGATACCAAAGTTATCTTGCAAGGTACTGTATTGAAGCAAGGTGTTCCAAAATAGGTTTTTTGTAAATGTCACTTCCACACGAGGGCTTACGAGCCAGATGTCATTATCTGAGTAGGGGGCAGGAAGGTTTATTTTATCATAACGCGCGTTAAAACCTATAATTAACTTAGGTTGTAAACGTAGTGTGGCTCCTGCTCTTAGTGTTAAAATCTCACCATTAAAGTAGTCTCCATAGGTAGCATTTGAGGTATATGAAAGTGCTTTTCTTCTATCTGAATTATACTCAAGCTCGATGCTATTATAACTATACTCGCTGCCTTCTGGAAGTTCTAAACCTTCTGAGCGTGACGGGTCAAAGGTGTCAAAAAGCTTAGTAAAACGTGCTCGTGGCTTTACAGCAAGGCTGGCTGTATTTTTAAACTCTGCTTCCCATTGTGGAGAGAGCGTGCGATCACCTAGTGTGAAGTCTAGCTCTGGTCGCCACACATAAAATGAGTTGAGAGAGAATATATGTCTATTTATCGCTCCAGACTTGGGGAATATGAGGCGCTCAAGTTTTGAAAAATTTCTAAAAATATCTTTACGAGGTATAAAACCTAGGTCTGAGTTAAAGTCTTCGTTTACAAAGAGGGTAGCGCTGGTTGCTCTCCAGTTATTTCTATTATACTCAATGCGGGCTCCCCCAGAGAAGTCTTTGCCCTCTATACCAGGGCTAAAAGATTTGTGTAGGTAAAATTTACCATTCCAACTGTTATCCTCATTTGCAAGATTATAATCAAGACCTACTAGTCTGTTGTATTGCTCGCCAGGTTCTACAAAAGTTTCATTACCTGTGGCTTGTCTGTTTACAAAAATAGCAGAGATGTTTGACCGGCTAAAAACTCTATGCTGTAAGGCAATTAAAGTATTATTATTTGCAGAGATCTCATTTATTTCATCTTTTTGGGTTTGCATATTGAGAAGCCCCACACGTAAGTTATTATTTAATTTACCGCTTAGCCTTGCACCTGCTACAATGTTATTTATAATGGTATTTCCCTCAAAGTCTTCTGCGATACCTATACGTCTCGAAAAAAATGGATTTGCCGCTCTAGGATCTCCAAAATCTGCAAAGAGGTCACTATTTTCTATAAAAAACTGGCGTCTCTCTGGTAGCCCCACCTCAAAACGTGAGAGATTTGTGATGGCATTATCTACCTCCACCTGTGAGAAGTCTGGGTTTATGGTGACGTCTAAATTAAGACTATTACCTATAGTAAAACGAGCATCACCACCCACTTTTACTTCTGTAAAATCATCTGGTAGTTCTCTATCTTGACCTGCTATCGCATTTATATATGGAATAATTGATATGGGACTTTTTGAGTTACCTAGCGGTTTTTCAAAAACCATATCTCCCATATAAGCCAGATTAAATATAAACTGATTTTGGGGGATGTTAATCCACGTGTTTCTAGTATTATCTTGGGTGTCAAACTGGTAGCTGTTAAAGCGCCATCTAGTCTCACCTTCTCTAAATTTAAAAGCGCTCATAGGGATGGCCCACTCACAAATGTAATAGCCATCATACTGCTTAGTCTCACCCACCCACTTTGTGTCCCAGCTAGTTGTAAAACCTCTTAAGTCTGTACCACCACCAGATACGAGAGCCTCGCGACGTATACCTAAGGGATTTGAGCCAAATAAGAAAGCATTGTTTCCATCATTAAAAGTGTCAAACATTAAAGTGATATTATCACTTCCGCCAGCTCTAAAGTCACGCTTAAGGGAGGGTATCACATAGTCATCTCCTTGAGAAAATACTTTAATACCTACATAAAGTGTCTTGTCTGTATATAAAAACCTTATTTCAGATTGATATGGAGCTTGTATACTATCTGTTGGAAAATATTGCCAGAAATTTGTTGCTACTTGAGTCTCATTCCAAACGGGCTCGTCTAGAGATCCATCTACGGTAATAGGTGAATTTATAAATTTTACACCTACCTCCTTAGTCTGTGCATAGGTAGTCAGGCTCGCAACTAGTATTGCGATAGATAAAACGTATTTAAGCATTAATATTGATTGGTTATGCTTAAAAGTAAATAAAATGGCTATGCTATAACTTAAATTTAAGAAGCTTTTAACCCCATATAATCATCTTTATGCTTTATGTTTAACGCTAGAGGCATTACTCACGATTTATAAACGCACTTACTGTGTCTATAAGCGCAGAGGCAATAGGTAAGGCGGTATTATTATATGTTTTTGAGTTTTCAAGATTGTCTTTTCCGGTAATACGTAATACGTGATTCATCCCCTCTATGTAGGATAAACTAGCTGCTGGAAGGGCAGCTTGTAGTTTTATAGCTTCTTCTGGAGAAGTTTGTAAATCATTTGTACCATCTATAATGAGAACAGGTATCTTAAGTTTTGCAATCTCTTTACTCGGGTTATACTGCATCCAGCTTGCCATAAATGGTTGTACAGCAGGTCTAAAGATAGATCCTAGGGCAGGAGAGTAGTCTTTTACCTTTCCTTTTTCTTTAAGTATTTTAAAAGCTCTTGCCGCCTTGTCTTTAAGGTCTGGCATTTGCAATGCTATTTGATTAATAATAGATTGATCTATGGATTGTCCCGCTCCAGTGAGTGATATAAAACCACTTGTAGCTGTTTGTTGAGCAGCCACCATCCCTATGAGTGACCCTTGCCCGTGACCTATGATAAACACTTCTTTAAAACGTCCTTGTTTATTAAAGTAATCTATAACAGCTACTGCATCATCTATAAACATTGTGAAGTCCAGTTTATCTTCTTGAAGCGCATTTTTCTTTAATAATGTAAGTACCCTCTTGTCATATCTAAAACTAGCGACACCCTCTTGAGCAAGACCTTCGGCGAGAAGTTTTAAGCTGTTATTGCGCATCATTTGCTGGTTTCCATCGCGATCTGTTGGGCCTGAGTCTGGAATAATTATCGCAAGTTTTGAAGTGGGAGTTTCTGGAGTGAGCAAGGTTCCATAAACCATATCTGTGATACGAAGGTCACTACTACCACTATAATTTTGAGAAAAGACACCAGTTTGTACCAGTAAACAAAGTATCGGTATAAGTAATTTTAGCTTTAGTGAAGTTTGCATTAGTATATGGAATTTATAGAGTTAAAGATAGTGTTGTTTACGCTTTCGCGAAAGCGGACTTATTCTTAATATTTTTATAACACAGAAGAAGGTTGATTCATTGTACTTTTGCTCAAAATTTTATACAATGCGTTATTCTTTACTTTTAGTTTTTGTTTTACTTTTTTCACTACAAGCCACTGCTTTTGACTGGGGAAAAACGGGTCATAGAACCACTGGTGCTATTGCTGAAAAATACTTAACTAAAAAGACAAAAAGAGCGATTGCAGAATTACTAGATGGGGAGTCTCTTGCACTGGTATCTACCTATGCAGATGAGATTAAAAGTGATAAAAAATATAGATCTTTTGGACCTTGGCACTATGTAAATGTACCTTTTGATAGTTCTTTTGAACAGCACCCTAGAAGTGAAAAGGGAGATATTATAAGCGGTATAGAGAAGAGTATAGCTGTTATAAAATCTGACACTGCTACAAAAGAAGATAAAGCATTTTACTTACGTATGCTTGTGCACTTTATAGGTGATTTACACCAGCCACTGCATAACGGAATTAGTGAAGATAAAGGCGGTAACGATTTTCAAGTACGATGGTATAATGATGGTACAAATCTGCACAGAGTATGGGACACCCAGATGATAGAAAGTTACGGGATGAGCTACTCAGAACTTGCAGATAATATGCCTAGTCTTACTAAAAATCAAGAGAAAGCAATCGCTCAGGGTACTTATGTAGACTGGATGAAGGATAGCCGCGTTCTCGTAAAAGAAATCTATGCAAATACTGAAAAAGGTGAAAAGCTAGGGTATAGATATATGTATGACTATTTTAATGTTCTTAAAGGACAATTACAAAAAGGAGGAATACGTCTGGCTACTTTACTTAATGAGATTTTAGGCTAGTGGTCTAGCTTCTTCTTGCTTCTTAAACTGTTTTGGGGTTAGACCGTTATATTTCTTAAAGATACGCGTGAGATGACTCTCATCTGTAAAGCCTAGTTGATAAGCTATTTCAGACACTGTAAAGTCAGTATTTATAAGTCTATACTTAACCAGCTGTATTTTATACATTAAAATATAGTGATGTAACGAGTCTCCAGTTTTCTTTTTAAAATAGGCGCTTATCCCACTACTAGTCATATTAAACTTATCTGCAATAGCACTTATTTTCATAAGGTCTGTGTCATATACGTGCTGCCGTATATAATTAAGTAAAGACTCTATAGTAGTATGTTGATCTTTATTGCCTGTTTTCTTCACAGGTTTAATATCTCTCAGAATGTTTCTAGCAATAATACTCAGTGTAGTACTCACCATATTTGAGATATTATGCTTGTAAAATTCTTTACCCATCTCATACTCTTGTATAATGACATTGTGCATATGCCAGATGAGTGCCTTGTCGTAAGGATTTGTAATAATGTCTCCCGGCATCTGGTTAGGACTATGTATAATACCTTCTATGCGATGTAACCAGTATGACCTATCTGGTAGGTTCATTTTACTAGAAAATAATGATTCAGTAAATTGAAAATAACAAAACGAGGTAGTACCGTCTATCTCAAACCAGTACTTATCTTCTGGTGCGATTAAAAATACATCACCTGTTGTATAGGTTACTATAAACTCGTTTACAAAATGACGACCTTTTCCTTCTTCAATAAAAATTATTTGAAAATAAGATCTGAGGTCTGTATCCTGATGCTTCCCAGTTCTCTCAAACTGTTTAATAAGGAAAGTGTCTTGTAGGCTAAACTGTTGCATATATGACTAAGTAGGGGCTTTAAATAGTGTACAATAAGATACAAATTTAAATTTAGATTACATAATTACTGCTTATTATCAGATTGTTACAAGTTTTTTACAATTTTTTATCAATATTTTACTAGTTCGGATTTACTATGCGTGCATAGCTTTGCGCCCGTTAGAATAGACGAGTGTAAGAGTACAAAGTTTGAGGTATTGTCACGTTTGGTTTTAAGGTTAGTTGTTAGTTCCTTTTTACTCTTACATTCTATATATGTTCATAATATATACACTGTTTATTGCTTAGGTTGACTTTTTTCTAAGTTCCCTAGTTTTTAGTTAATGATTTTTTTTGGTGACAATACCTCTTTTTTAAATCATAACAGTATTACATCGCTAGTAGAGATGTACAATTATAATTATTTGATATACTGACTTAGAAGTGAAAAATTGATGCTTAGTAACCCCTAAATTACTTACTGTTTTAAGCTTCTAAGTCTTATGTAAATTGGCTTTCATCCCAAGAAAGAATTCATCTACTCGTATTTTTAATCGGGTAGATAACTAAGGCAAACGTACCCCCTAAGCGTTTGCTTTTTTTATTTTACAATCCTGAAGGTTAGATTTATACGTGGCATTACTTTTTTTGCAGTTTTTGGTACTGTATGCTGCCAGCACTCTTGCGTAGCGCCTTTCATTAAAAGTAAACTTCCAGAGTCAAGTACAAGTTTTTTATTAATACTGTGATCTTTCTTATACCTTAGTTTAAAAGCTCTGGGAGCACCTAAGCTTACTGATGCTATTGCAGGGTTCTTGCCTAATTCTTTCTCATTATCTGAGTGCCACCCATTGCTGTCATTTCCATCTCTATATAGGTTAAGTAAGCAAGTAGAAAATATAATACCCGTGACTGCTTCGACTCTTTTTTTTATTTCGCTTAAAGCGAAAGTAAATTCAAGCGGGTGCATCGTGATATTAGAGTAGGAGTAGGGCTTACCATTATTACCATAGAGCGCAGTGAGCCTAGGTTGTGCATAGGTTTTTCCAAAAACGGTAATATCATCTTGTTGCCAGGGCGTTTCCTTATAAAGTATATTATAAAAGTGTAGCGCCTCTTCTTTTGAGAGAAAATCTTCATAATAAGTGATATCTCCATCCGGAATATCAAGATTGTATGGCTCGCTAGAAAATAAAGACATTTATAAGTATTGATAAGCCCAGTACATAAGTAAAAATTGTAACGGTAGTCTTAACCATAGTAACCACATTGGGAATTTACCTTTGTGCTTTGCATTAGTAATCATATCTATATGAACCGTAAAAAATACAAGGAGCATTAAAATAATACCCCACGCGGCATATACTCTGGTAGTATCAAAAAGAAGACCCACACCAAGTACAACCTCTGCCACACCACTCCAGAATACCATTGCTTTCTTATATGGTATGTAAGGAGGCATTATTGCTCCGTAAACACGTGGTTTTATAAAGTGCATCACACCTGCAATGATGTACATTGCAGCCATAATATATAAATGCCAGATCATAAATTTCTTTTGTTTTAAAGATACGTACTAAGGTCGTTTTATGAGATCTTTACTGGTTAAATATACTTCTTACTGCTCTCAACAACCGTTTCATTTGTAATCTGTAAATGTTTTGGTAGTCGGTTATCGCGAGGGAGTACTGCTAGGTAGCGGTCTGTATTACTAGTAAATACATTTTTATAAATAGGTTTTCTATTAAGATCGAGCATTATCACCAGCTCGTGTATAAACTCCTTGTGGTGTATGAGATCTGTGCTACCTAAATGAAAGATACCGGAGAGTTTTCTATTTATAATATAATGTATCTGCTGGCGTAGTTTTGCATCTGTGGTAGTGTTCATCACAAGATGCGGAAATACCTCTATGGCATCACCTAGTAAGAGCTCATTTTTAAGAGCTTGTATACGTGGTGAGCCTACCCCAAAAACCATAGGCAATCGCACAATGGCATATTGCTCTTCTGGTAGATGTCTCATAAGGAGTGTCTCTACGCGTATCTTTAGTTTTCCGTATATGCTTTGTGAGAGGGTTTTATCATTCTCATAACTTGGGTAGTTTGAAAATGCGTCAAAAACATTTGCGCTTGATAAAAATATAATACGGCAACCAGTCTCTTGCGCATAGCCCACCATAAGCTCGTGTGCCTCTAGCTGGTCTGTAAATGGACCTCGCAGCGCCGAGATAATCACCGATGGTTGTACTTGTCGCAATAACTCATACACATCATCATTTACAAGGTCAAACTTTAAATAGTGCTTGTTATCACTATAAATTTTACCAGAATGATAGGTGCCATAGGTGTTATAATACCTGTACAATTCCTTGTATAGAGCATTGCCTAAAAAGCCACTGGCTCCCAGTATGAGTATCTTATCTTTTGACTTTTTAAATGCGATAGCGTACTTATTTTGTATAAAAAATCCCAAATTTCAAAAAGTAATCCTTTTTGAAATTTGGGATTAATTTTTCGGTTTATCTATCCTTTGTAAAATGGAGTCTTTACAACGGTTGCAGGTACTCTTTTCTTGCGTATCTGTATGAAGATTGCTGAGTCCGCTTTCGCGAAAGCGGTATCTACATATCCCATACCAATACCTTTATCTACAGATGGGCCCATTGTACCAGAGGTAACGTGGCCTATTTTTGTACCTTCTTCTGTAACGATATCATACCCTTGTCTCGGTATACCACGCTCTGTAAGTTCAAAACCTACAAGGCGTTGCTTTAATCCTTCTTCTTTTTGAGCCTTAAGTGCATCGCTGTTTACAAAGTCTTTTGTGAATTTTGTTACCCAGCCTAAACCAGCCTCAAGAGGCGAGGTAGTCTCGTCTATATCGTTACCATATAAACAGTATCCCATCTCTAGGCGCAAGGTATCACGAGCCGCAAGACCTATGGGTTTTATACCCCAGTCTGCACCAGCTTCTAGAACCTTGGTCCATAGTTGCTCTGCCTCTTCATTTTTACAATAGATTTCAAAACCTCCACTACCAGTATAGCCGGTAGCACTTATAATCACGTTTTCAAGTCCAGCAAAAGGTGCTACCTCAAAGGTGTAAAATTTAATATCAGCCAGATCTACATCTGTAAGGCTTTGCATTGCCTCGATAGCTTTAGGTCCTTGTATAGCCAGTAGCGAGTGCCCTTCTGATATGTTTCTAAGATCTGCATTAAAACCCTTTTCTGCGTTTTGTTTTTCTATCCAAGCCCAGTCTTTATCTATGTTGCTCGCATTTACAACGAGCATATATTGATCTTCTTTTATGCGGTAAACAATGAGGTCATCTACAATACCGCCCGTAGCATTTGGGAAGCAATTGTACTGCGCACCACCTACTTTTATTTTAGAAACATCGTTTGAGCATACCCATTGTAATAGGTCTAGCGCCTTTTCTCCAGAAACAAGAAATTCACCCATATGTGACACGTCAAAAACACCTACACCGTTTCTTACGGTATCGTGCTCTGCATTAACACCCTCATATGATACGGGCATATTATAGCCCGCAAACGGGACCATTTTTGCCCCAAGGGCTTCGTGTACTTTTGTTAAGGCTGTATTTTTCATATAAAATCTACTTCTTTTTGATACACAAATGTAAGGAAAGGTCTTTATTTGATAGATAAATTAAATCTAAATTATCTACGTATATCGAGAGCGATTTTTAAGCCTAATGTCGAGTAAGATTTTATGCTTTAGTGTATGTATTCATTTTTTAAAGTGCAGAGCTTAGCACTTTTTCCATCACTTCATAACCTGCTTTATTACAATGCACACCATCATAGGTGAGTAATGACTGCATCCCGTTTTGTGCATCTCTCATCACACTGTGATAATCTATGTAAGTGTGACCATTTTTAAGTGCGTAGTCTTTGAGTAATGTATTGAGTTCTGTGATTTTTGTAGCAGGTTGTAAACCAGTTTTCCAAGGGTAGTCATATACTGGAAGAATAGAACTTATGACCACATCTATATTATGAACTGTGGCAAGCTCTGCCATCGTAATAATGTTATCATAAATGGTTTGATTTGAGGTAACCCCAGTGTTACCCGCAATATCATTTGTACCTGCGAGGATAACTACTTTTTGTGGTGCTAGGTTGATTACGTCTTTTCTAAAGCGTAGTACCATCTGTGAGGTGGTCTGGCCTCCTACACCACGATTTATGTAATGAGGATTCTCTTCCCAAAACTCTGGACTTGTACTCGACCACCCCTCAGTGATAGAATCTCCCATAAAAACAATGCGTTGTGAGTTGTTTGTAGTTTTTAACCGTTCATTGTCTTTTTCGAACTTTTTGAGTAGGCTGCTTTCAGAAAATTTAAGCCACTCTGGTGTGCAGTCTTCAGTGATTACCTCTGGTGTGTCAGCTGGATCACCTATTTCTTTAGTATGTCCGTATACCCACGAGAAGAAATCTGGCTCGTTAAAAGCATTTGTCCAGCTGTCGTGGTTTACGTTAGGATATAATGAAAACCTAGGTGTTTGACCATTTTGTAGCAATGATTCTACCATAAGTTGAGAGTAGATTACTGGCACAACAGCATCTACCTCTCCGTGAAAAATCCATACCGGTGTTTGTTGTGCCCATCTCGCAGTGTTTGCAGGATAGCCACCTCCACATATTGCCGTCGCAGCCGCAAAGGTATCTGGCTTTGTGGCGAGCAACTCATATGTTCCCATACCTCCCATAGAGAGTCCGCTTAGATAGATACGATTATGATTTATATAAGACTCGTCAAGCGTTTCTTCTAGTAAGGCAGTAACCGCTTGCATAGCCCAGGTAGGAGTAGGGTTTGCTGGGTATTTAAAGACATTCTGGTTTTCTCCTCGTGTGACCTCCACATCTGCCCAGTAGTCACCTTTTGGACATTGCGGAAATATAACCACCGCAGGATATTGCTCATTCATTTTCACAAAGAGATCACTACCGTGTACAAGCTGCGCCTGGTTATCACTACCACGCTCGCCAGCACCGTGTAAAAATAAATGTAAGGGGTATTTTTTACTCGTATCAAAATTCTCAGGATATAGTATTCTATACGGAAGTTCTTTGCCTTTATAAGAATAGGTCTTAGCTTCAAAGGCTTTTAGCGCATCACTAGACACTTGTTGAGCAGATATTTGTAAAGTTATGATACATAGTAAAAGCGATATATAATATTTCATTGCACTGGATTTTCGGTCTATTATCGGGTATAACAACTGTAGAAAGTTACTATTTTTTTGCACGATAATGATGCCGTTACCCGTATGATGAATGAAATGGGGTTATACACGCTTTCGCGAAAGCGTTATTTTAATAAGTAATTTTTGAGTTCTTGATAATCACTTACGGCCAGCGCATCTTTTTGAGCACTCATAAGTTGTTTTATTTGCTCTGGAAGGGCTAGCGGTCCTACTACTGGCTCTACAGCTGGTAAAAATTTTATGGGATGCGCTGTTTCTAAAAAGATACCGTGCGCATCTGGGTGGTCTTTAAGGTATTCTTTTAGCCCCAAGTATCCCACAGCACCGTGTGGATCTGCAGTGTAGTTGTGTTCCTTATATATATCAAGCATCGCACCTCTAGTGGCATTATCACAGTATGAATATGATGAAAACTTAGTAGATAAAAGCTGTCTACTATTTTCAAAAAGCTGGAGAACCCTCACAAAATTACTAGGGTCACTTACATCCATAGCGTTACTTATGGTAGGCACAGTAGGAGTTGGGCTGTAATCACCCGTTTTCATAAACCTAGGTATAGTGGTATTACTATTTACAGCAGCTACAAAGTGATGTACGGGCATCCCCATAAGGTGTGCCACCATACCAGCACAAATGTTTCCAAAGTTACCACTAGGTACAGAAAACACAATCTTATCTGCCTTGCCCTGTTTTTTTAATTCTTTATATGCAAATAGATAATACAGTGATTGTGGTAACCATCTAGCAACATTAATACTATTTGCAGAGGTAAGCTGTTTTATATTAGTAATGTCTGTGTCTAAAAATGCTCTTTTTACCATAGCCTGACAGTCGTCAAAGGTGCCGTCTACCTCTAGAGCAGTAATATTTTCTCCCAGCGTGGTGAGCTGTCGCTCCTGCACGTCAGACACTTTACCAGAGGGGTAGAGTATGACTACTTTTATACCGGGTACTTTATAAAAACCTCTTGCCACAGCGCCGCCAGTGTCACCACTGGTAGCAACTAGTACGGTTACTTCTTCTTGCTGGTTTTGCTCTTTAAGAAAATGACCTAAACATCTAGCCATAAAGCGAGCTCCCACGTCTTTAAACGCCATTGTAGGCCCGTGAAAGAGTTCAAGCGTACCTATATGGTTTGTTATGGGAACGATAGGAAAGTCAAACGATAATACATCTGCTACAATTTCTCTAAGCGTAGTCTCATCCATCGTGTCACCTACGTACGGTTGCATCACTTGGTAAGCAATCTCTTCTTTAGACAGCTCTTCTATAGTTTCCCAAAACTGAGTAGGTAGTGTAGGTATGCGCTCAGGGAAATACAGTCCTTTATCTGGCGCAATTCCTTTTATAACTGCGGTGTCAAAGGTTACCTGTGGTGCTTTATTATTGAGACTGTAATAGTGCATTATTAAGAGAGTTACTTTGTTGCTATAAGGTGTATCATTAAAAAGTAAATCTAATAGGTTTTAAGGGATTTTTCACCATTTTTAGGGTAAAAGGATAGATGTTAATAGAGAATTATAAACTCATTACTATTTGAATAACAGTAGTTTGTATAAAAAAATAAACGCTATTCATAAAGAATAGCGTTTGAGATTATACTTTGTTATTGCAAGCTTACTCTGCAAATGTTCCGTCTGCAGGTTTTTCAAAAAGATTTTTATCTAGTTGAGTAGCTGTGGCTGTAGGTTTTGTAAAGTTCATTGCGTTGCGCATCTCGGTAGGTTGTCCTTCTTCTACATTATACCATTGTAGCTCACTAGGGAGTTGTAATCCATTTACTTCTTGCCACTTGTCATATTTAATGTAGCTGTAACGCTCGCTCGGACCTTCCTTACCATAGGTAACTGTATATGCTAGCCACGCCATTTGGTTTGTACTAGGATCTCTATAGATGATATAATTATCATCAGACGCGTCACCTACACCGTCTTCAAAGCTAATTTTTGTACCTGGGTAGTCTACACCATCTTTAGATAGAGCAGGGGCCTCACTATAGGTTATACCTTCGTCACCTAGTACAAAAGGCATTGCATAAAAGTAAAACATAAGGTTGTGGTAAAAACGTGCTCTTTCTGGCTTAAAAGCAAGACTATCTTGCTTGAGCCATACTTTTTCTCCGTCAAAACCTAAAGTATATGCTGGTGTCTCGATACGTGTTTTTCTAGATTTTAAATCTACAGTATGTACTTCTTCTATATCACCTTTAGGAAGTGTAAAGCATAAGTTGTTCATTGCATTCCAAGTGTCAATACCTCCGTGCGCTTTAAAAATAGCGGCTATATCTTCTGGATATTCTCTTAGCGGTGTCTCAGTTACAGTTTCTTCTGTAATGGTAGTTTGCTTTGTTTCTGTCTTGCAACTTGCGAGCAGTACGATAGCTGCTAGTACGAGTAGATTGTTTTTCATTTTGAATTGGTTATAATTAGCTTGTTTTGTAGTAAAAATAGGCGATTACTTACAAAGGAGTTTAATCTTCTTCGGTGAGTTTAAAAAAATCGTTTACGGGTTTATTAAAAAGTGCAGATAGTTTTAAAGCAAGTACGGTAGATGGTACGTACCTATTCTTTTCTATTGAGTTTATAGTTTGTCTTGAGACGCCTATTTTTTTTGCGAGATCATCTTGAGTAAGATCTAGTATAGCGCGTTCTACCTTAAGAGTGTTAGTCATTTGCAGTGCTTTTAAAAACGTGAAAAACTAATATCTGGCAAAATAGTAATACCCATAGTACAAAGAAGTCGTTTACCGGTTTTAGTGTTGAGCCACCATCTACTATAGTCTCAGCACCTAGCGTAATAAATGGCATAATAAGCGTTTGTATTACTCCTAGTATAAAAGCAATCATATATGACTTCATACGCATACTCTTGATAAACTCATCTTCAATAGGCTCTTTGGCTAGAGAGACCATAAGTAAACCTATGAGCATCGTGTATTTTACAATTATCACTATTGTTGATTTTAGACTTTCATCTGTGGTTATTATGCTAGATGCAAATAGCGATATAAAAGAAACTATAAATAGTACCCAACCCACTTTTTTAAAATGATGTGGTAGTTGAAACTTGCTAACCTTCCCTAGACTCTTGCGCTCGCACGCAATAATTTTCTTTATACTCATACTGATTTTCTTTAAGTAATTATAACTTAGCTTTCCAAAATGGAAAGATTGTTTATTATAATGTCAAATATACTTTACATTTTGTAATTATCAACTATTTTGAGCAACTATTTATCTAATCTTCAGAATATTCTACATTTGCGCTATGTCAAAATATATTTCTAGTCTTCAAAACCCAACGGTAAAACGTTTACTTCAACTTCAAGAAAAGTCACGCACTCGTAAGAAGGAAGGTGGTTTTATAATAGAAGGTAAACGTGAGATTGAGCTCGCTATCGCTGGCGGCTATACCATTACTGAGGTGTATTATGACGAGCAACTTATAACGCCATCTTCGGTAGAAGAACCTGTGGGGACCAAGATATCCCTTACGAGCCTAGCCACTGAAGTTTACAAAAAAGTTGCCTACAGAGCAGGTACTGAGGGGGTGATCGCTTTCGCGAAAGCAAAAAAAACCACATTATCAGAATTACAATTACCAGTAAACCCACTCATATTAGTTGCCGAAGCGCCAGAAAAACCTGGTAACATAGGCGCATTACTTCGCACAGCAGATGCTGCCGCGGTCGATGCCGTTATTATAGCAAACCCCAAAACAGATTTATATAATCCTAACATCATACGCTCTAGCGTGGGTTGTGTGTTTACAACGCAAATAGCCACAGGAAGCACAGAGGAGGTTATCTCTTTCTTGCAAGAAAAGGGTGTTGCGATTTACAGCGCCATATTACAAGAGGCGGTAGATTATGCGACGCAATCTTATACGAGTGCGAGTGCTATAGTAGTAGGTACAGAGGCTACCGGTTTATCTAGAGAGTGGAGAACGGTGGGTACAAATATTAAAATCCCTATGCGGGGTAAAATAGACTCTATGAATGTATCTGTAGCAGCGGGAATATTAATCTTTGAGGCTAGAAGACAGCGCTCTTAGAGTAAAGATTATTCTATAATCTTAATAGTCATATACACATTTTCTAGTGGCCACTCACTGCCGTCTACTTCTAGTTTATTAATTTCATCTATCACGCTCATACCTTTAGTCACGTGGCCAAAAACGGTGTGGTCTCCATCTAGGTGATGTGCACCGCGATAAGGTTGTACTATAAAAAACTCAAAAGGAGCGGTTGCATTACTTACATTTTGTTCTGTGTACTTAGCAGAAGAGAAAGCACCTCTAGTATGTGTGTGAGATGGGTTTGCCTCATTAGGAATCAAGTAACTCCCAAAGCTTGAGCGGTTACGAGCTGTACTTTGTGTGTCATTATTACCACCCTGCACAACAAAGTTAGGCGAGACTCTATGAATCTGTGTTGTGTTAAAATAGCCATTCTTTACGAGCATAATAAAATTTGCTCTGTGTAGTGGCGTGTCCTCATAAAGTTGCACCTCAATATTCCCAAAACGAGTTGTGATTCTCACCTTAGTCTCCGGGTTGTTTTCTCCATAGGTTGTAAAGAAGTCTATAACCTCTGCTTGTTCTTTAATAGTAGGCTCTTTTATGGTACCCATATCTGGTGAAGGATCTTGCTTATCAATAGTTTTTACAGCTGTGATGGTATCTTGTATCACGGCTTTTTTGGCTACAGATTTACTTTCAGATTTCTTATCTTGACAACTTGTGCTTAGAGCAAAAATTATAATAATCCAGAGAAAGGTGCGCATATATGAAGTTTGAGTCATTTTTAGAATTAGTTTCAAAAATAAGAAAACTACCGCTTCCCGGGCGTGATGTGCAGCTTGAGATGGCACCACAAGAACGGCTTAAAGAGCTTAAGGAAGAAGATATTGCAAAGCACAACCCTCGACAAGCTGGTGTGATGTCCCTTTTTTATCCTAATAATGTGGGGGAGACAGAGCTCATACTCATACTACGTAAGACCTATAAAGGAGTACATTCTAATCAGGTAGGGTTTCCGGGAGGGAAAGTTGAGCAAGAAGATAGAGACCTCGCACATACCGCCTTGCGTGAGACAGAGGAGGAGGTAGGTGTTGCTCAAGATACGGTCACACTCGTGCGTGAACTTACTAATATTTATATACCGCCCAGTAATTTTTACGTACAATCATTTATAGGGTACGTGCAACATACTCCCTCTTTTAAAGCGCAAGAAACAGAGGTAGAAGATCTCATACCCGTACCACTCTCAGAATTCTTGTCTGATGAGGTTGTAATTACCCAGCGCCTCACTACCTCGTATATGGATGAGGTAGAAGTACCAGCCTATATGTTGCAGGGCCACGTAGTATGGGGAGCTACTGCAATGATGCTCAGTGAGGTAAGAGCTCTTGTTAAGAAATCTTTAATATTGTAAGGTCTTTTGTATATTTACAGGCTGTTTGTAACCAAGTACGCTTTCGCGAAAGCGCACTCAAACGCACACAACTTTAAACTATTAAATGGGGCTATTCAAAAAAAATCCATTTGGACATATACTATTCTTAAAACGCTGGCTCATACGTATTGCAGGAGCAATGACACACAGGCGTTACCGCGGCTTTAATGAGCTGCAGATAGAAGGTTCAGAGATACTCACAAATTTACCAGATACTAACGTCCTTTTTGTGTCTAACCACCAGACCTACTTTGCAGATGTGGTATCGATGTTTCACGTATTTAATGCGAGTCTAAGCGGTCGTACAGATTCTATAAAAAATATAGGTTACCTCTGGAGGCCAAAACTCAACTTATATTACGTTGCGGCAGGCGAGACAATGAAGGCTGGTTTACTACCCCGCATACTGGCTTATGCAGGAGCGATTACCGTGAGTCGTACCTGGAGAGAAAAAGGAAAAGAGATAGAACGTCAAGTAAACCTTAAGGATACAGAAAACATAGGTATCGCACTAGATGATGGCTGGGTAATCACCTTCCCACAAGGAACCACAAAACCGTGGAAACCTATTAGAAAAGGAACGGCGCACATTATTAAAAATTACAAGCCTATTGTAGTGCCTATCGTGATAGATGGTTTTAGAAGAAGTTTTGATAAGAAAGGTTTGCGTATTAAAAAACGTGGCATCTTACAATCTTTTGAGGTAAAAGAACCACTAGAGATAGATTATGAGAACGACTCTGTAGAGAAGATTGTAGAGCAGCTAGAATATGCCATAGAGCAACATCCTTCTTTCTTAAAAGTAATCCCTACAGAAGAGATAGAGGCAGAAGAAGCACTAAACAAGAAAAGACAGTGGGAATACTAGCCTAGTCTAGAAGTCAAACTAAAAAAGTAAAGCGAGAATACCACCTGGTATTCTCGCTTTTTTTATGGTAAGGCAACAGCTTGACCTATTGCCTTGTATAGAAATTTAAACCCCCTACAGTTAAATTTCTAATTTCTTCAATTCCTCATAATTAGATTTCAATCTTTTTGTCAATCGTCCATAAACAAGGCGGTATAAAATAAGTAACAACCCTATAAATAAGCCTAAGATTATAATAAAAGCTATAAAGAACACAAATGGATTTATCTCTGAAATACTTTGAGGATCACTTTTAAACTTTACACCTAGCATTACAATGGTGCCTACGATCAAGAAAATAACGTTGAATAAAATATATTGCTTTACTGTTTTTCTAACTTTTAAAATATTTCTCATTAAGCCTCTGGCGCTGTCATTGGTCTTAATTAATTTATAGTTTAGATAGAAACGACTTATAAAATATATTAACGCTATGTAATTAATTACATTGAGCCCGATGTTATAAATCTGTAAATCATCGTTAATCTTAAATTCAGAATACTTATTGGTCTGCTCTAAAATAATACTAAGAGCAATCCAAAATGCAAATTCGATAATGCTAATAATCAATATCCACTTCACTATAGAAGAAGACTTCTTAAGGAGCATAGGGTACAAATCTTCCTTTGTGTATTTAGGAAGGGTATCTTCTTGTTTTTGCCAATCTTTTTTTAGCAATTCTAATTCGTCTACCATATGATTATGGGTTTAATATTTTCTTGAGCTTTTTCTTCACTCTATTCATCTTTACTCTAGCATTTACCTCTGTGATACCTAAGGTTTCTGAGATCTCGCTATAATTTTTATCTTCTAGATATAAAAACACAAGTGCTTTATCTATATCGTTAAGTTCCTTTACGGCGCTGTACATTAACTTTAATTGTTGCTCTACCGTATCATCATACTCCTCAGAAGAGATGCGGAACATCACAGCGTCAAAATCTTGTGTTTGTACCGTTCTCTTAGACTTACGATATAAAGTGATGGCAGTATTGAGACCCACTCGGTACATCCAGGTACTGAATTTTGAATCTCCTCTAAACTTAGGGAAGGCACGCCATAACTGTATCGTTATCTCTTGAAAGAGGTCATTGTGCTGGTCCCGATTGTTTGTATACAACCTGCATATTTTGTGCACAATATTCTGGTTCTCCTCCAGTAGGGTAACAAATTTTTCTTCGGTGGTTTTGTCCAATGGTTGGTGGCTTTGTTATCTATAAGTAGGTTATTCTTACAAAGTGTTACACGCTGTTGTAAAAAGTTTTTTTATTTATTGAAGGACAGTGCCTTGGTGTGTGGTTTTCTTTGTTACGCTTTCGCGAAAGCGTACTAATATCTGCTTTCTTAAAAAGAAAAAGCTCCTTTACCCAAGATAGGTAAAGGAGCTTTAATAGTAATTGTTTTTACTTAGTTCTTGATAATCTTCTGGCTTGTGCCATCTTCAAAGTTTACAATATAAACACCTGTTGTAAGTGTACTAATGTCTGCCTGTGTTACTTCCTTAGATGATATTAATACTCTACCTAAAATATCTACAAGTGTAAAGCTTGTATTTTTTGTAAAGTAAAGTGTGTTACCTACGGTAGGGTTAGGGTAGGCAACTGTTTGGCTGGCTTCTGCACTAAAGTCGTCTGTTGTGAGTACATCATTTGCGAGTGTGTACACAGATACTGTAGCGCTTACCTCATTTGCCACAACTATAAGTCCCGTATTTGTAGCATTATCTTCTGGCTTTATGTAAACAATTCCTTCTGGAGCAAGATCACCTGCAGGATCTTCGGCATCTGGAGTTACATCGCGATTATTTACATAAGTTTCAAATACTGGCGCTTCTGGATCTGATATATTAAATACAGCTACACCACCTATGCGCTCAAGACCTACAAAGGCATACCAAACGTCATCTATCATTGCAAGGGTTACGGCTTCTGGTTCTGGTCCCTTATCATCAGATCTGTTTTTAAACGCATTTTCATCATCTGTAGCGTTAAAGATGGCTCCGTATACTTCATCTTCAGAAGTTATGCGCTCTAGTAAATCCCCACTGTCATAAACAATAGCACCTGTCTCTGCATTAAGAATAGCAAAAGAACGTCCACCATAAGAGTAAATCTGGTCTATATCTCCATCACCATCTATATCACCAGTAGCGCTTGTTGTTTTAAGTCTTCCCAGTGTTTCATTTTGTTGTAAGATACTTGCATTAGGATATGCAGTAGGATCAAGGTCAAGATCTTTTACACGCTCTTCTTCGCTATATCCATCATAATCTCTTGAGTCACCTTCATTTGCAATTACCAGATATTGTGTACCATCTACTGTAAAGTTTGCAATAGCATCTGGTTGATACATTCCTAAAGTTTGCCAAGTAGACATAAAGACAAAGTCTAAGCTGTTTGAAGCATCTATAGCATTTTCTGGTAATTGGTGATCTTTGTATCCATAAGGTATTATAGATGTAATCGTTGCAGCAGCTATATCTACTACCGCATATGCGTTGTTTTCTTGAAGTGATACATAAGCAGTAGCACCGTCGTCACTTACAGTAATATATTCTGGCTCTAAGTCTTGTGATACAGTTGCTCCTGGACCATAGATACGAACGCCAGCATCTGTAAGTTCTGTAAGTTGTGAATCAAAACTTGTAAAAGAAAGTGAAGTCACATCATCTTGTACCACAGAGCCAGCGCCAGCCGCAAGGTTTATAATAGATACTGATCCTTCTGGGTCTACTGTATAATCTGCATTAGGCTCTCCTTCATTTGCTACGAGTACTTTTGATCCATCCGGAGTAAATGTTAACATATCTGGTAAAGACCCTACCATTACATTTGATAAAACAGTACCGTCTGTATCCATAAATACAACTTGACCATTACTTTGGTCTTCTGCACGTACAGCTACGGCTACAATACCATCATATGAAGATACGCTTGTTACCTCACTACCGTACGTGTCTAAAACAATAGAGTTTAGTACAGTAAGAGCAGTAGGATCTGTAAAGTCTAAAATCTCTACAGCAGCATCACCAGCATTTGATACAAACAGCCTGCTTGATCCAGCGTCAAATGTTATAATCTCAGCTCCGTTTACTTCTATGTTGTTTGAGAATACCATACCTAGGGTATTTGTTGCTGTAGGGGCGTGAGCCTCATCATCTACTACATATATTGCGTGTGATACTGTCTCACCCTCTGTAGCACCTGTAATATCTGTTAGACTTAATGATACATAATAGTCTATAGAAAGGTCATTATTATCTACAGGTGTAAAAGTTACTTGCTGTGTAGTAGCCTCACCTGTTACAAAGTTTACAGCATTGTCTACTGTAAATGACTCATTTTCATCATTTGTATAACTTACTTCTACTACAGCACTTACGGTTGCAGATTCAGATATTGTAACTTCTAGTGTTACCGCACCTTCGTTTTCTGTAAGTTGTGTTTCTTCTTCTGTAAAAGTGATAGTAGGTAAAGTGGTGGTTGTAGCTTCATAAGTGGCTATTGGCCAAGCGTTTGTTGCTGTTGCTTGTGTTGCCATATTATCATCATCATTTTCATTAGGCCCGCTAAAGCTCCAGTTTGCAATTACAAAAGTACTTCCATCCGGTCCTGTTTCATTTACTCTAGAAGCCCATCCATCTAGATATTCCCAAGCTTCTCCGTTTCCATCTACGTTTATATCGCCAAAGGTGTCAATAACCGCATCATTCATAAAAAGCTCTACGGCATCATCTCCATTTATACCAGCAGTACCATTTACATAATCTGGATCAAAACCAAAGAACGTATTGAAGTTAGGTTGCTCAGAAGCGATGTATATAAAATCTCCGGCAGTTGCGCTTCCTTCTAGGCTAAGCTCTACACCATCTGTACCGCCACCATTATTTGCAGAGCCAACACCATATATAGAGAGATCTGATATGTCATTAAGTACATAAAGCTCTATCGCTTTAGGAGTTCCTCCAGATAGAGGCCCGTCATATACGCCCGTAATGATGAGGTCTTGAGCCTGTATGCTACAGCTCAATAAGAATGTAAAAAGTAATAAAAAGAAATGTTGTTTCATCTGTGTGATTTTTATGGTTGAATAATCCCTTAAAAGTAGAAATCAACACACTAGATGATGAAATGTAAACGTTAGTAAACCTTTACGATTTGAGAAGTTTATGGCATATTTTACGTCTATAAAACCCTATGATAACCTAAAATTAAACAAGGCTATTTGAGACTATGACGGCTACAATATTCTGAATTATAAATAATTACGCTTTCGCGAAAGCGTAACCACATCAAACAAAAAAAATCCGCTGCTCTTTCAAACAACGAATCTTTTATGCAATCTTGAATTATAACGGGATAAAAGTATATCTAGAGCGTTACTCAATTGCAATGTTAAGGTTAAGAATGTATTAATACTTAGCCCTCATATAGGTAATCGCTCGTTCTATAATCTGTTTTAGTATGTCCAGATCTACATCTGCTAGTTTATTTATATACAGGCAGGCTTTGCTAGTTTTGTGCTTACCTAATACCGGTAGAAGGTCATCTATAATACTAAAACCGGGCATAATATATATGCTCAAATTTTGCTTACGAGGAGAAAACCCTACCATAGGCCAGTGTGCTTTTCTTCCAGAGGCATACACCATCTCATACTCATCATACCCTACAATACTATCTCCCCACATTACAGGCTTTTTTCCGGTTACGGTTTCCATAAGCTCAAGCAAGTAAAGACTATCTTCTTTACGAGTAGTATGAGCAACTGTATTTATAAAGTCTAGAGGAGACTGGTTATTTTTTTTGGTTTTTACGTCAGACACGGTGTAGGTAATTTTAAATTAGTTTTTCTTCCATAGCGCATCTATTCCTTTACCCTCAAGTATAAATGGAATACAGCGATCTAGTCTCTTGCGCTTTGTGGCCTCTTGCTTTGCCTCATTTATATAATCTGCATAGGCACGTTGTTTTGCTTTTGTGAGTGCAGTAAAATGTAGTTTAAGCTGTGCATCGTTATACAGTTCATTTTTAAGCATTGTAGGCAGTAGCACTTTCTTTATAGAGCGCACCACAGGCATTTTTTTACCATCTCGAGCATTTTGTATAGCCTCATCTACATAAGATGTAATGAGTTTTTCGTCTATAATATCATCTTCTGTAAAGTGTAAGTGGCGCATTGCCTTGGTTTTTCCTTCTTGTGCATTACGCAGTAAATTACTAGCATCTGTAAGATAGACACCTTGATAAAACCATAAGCCATAGTGATGCTTAAAAGAAGCAACACCTACTACATTATCATTATTAATGGTATAGACTGGCATTCCCCACTTTACATCTTCTACCAGATCTGTACTCTTGAGAAGCGTTCTTATTTTGTTTAAGCTTGCTAGCCAAGGCACTTCTTGATTATAAAAATTATTCAGCTTTTCATCTTTGGTCATAACCTCAATGTACAAAATATTACAATTGAGTTGCAGATTATGACGGTTGGGAGTATTACGCTTTCGCGAAAGCGGGATTCCCTTCATATTTGTCTCACAATCAATCTAACGAACCACTTATGAAACCTCTTTTATCACTCTTACTCATTTTATCAAGTTATTTTCTTACTGCCCAAACCACCGTTTCTGGCGTGGTGACAGATCCCAAAGGCGTGCCTATTGAAGGTGCAAATGTATTTCTGGACGCTACTTATGACGGTGCAAGCACAGACGCAAGAGGCGTATTTTCTTTTACGACTACAGAGACTGGCGAACAGCTACTTAAAGTCACCTTCTTATCATACGAGCCTTATGAGATTTTTATGAATGTAAGCACCTTTAAAAATCTTAATATTAAACTACGAGAAGATATGAACTCACTAGACACGGTTGTACTCTCTGCAGGTACTTTTGAGGCAAGTGATAACAGTAAAGTATCTGTTTTAAAACCACTAGATGTGGTTACCACGGCAAGTGCGCTAGGAGATTTTGTAGGTGCTTTACAAACGCTGCCAGGTACCACTACAGTGGCCGAAGATGGTAGACTCTTTGTGCGAGGTGGAGATGCGGGAGAGACTCAAATATTTATAGACGGCATACGTGTTTTTACACCCTACACACCTACGGCAAATAATACACCTACAAGAGGTCGGTATAGCCCATTTCTTTTTGATGGGATCACATTTTCTACCGGAGGATATTCTGCCGAATATGGAGAAGCCTTATCTAGTGTTTTATTGCTTAACACGGTAGATGAGCCAGATCAAAACAAAACAGATATCTCTATAATGTCTGTAGGGGCAGGGCTAGGTCTTACTAGAAAATTTGAAAAGAGTTCGCTCAGTTTGAGCACCTCATATATCAATCTAGCGCCTTATGTCGCGTTATTTCCTAATCGTAATAACTTTAATAAACCCTTTCAAGCACTGGCGGGAGAGGCGGTATATAGATATAGAACTACAGATGGACTTTTTAAACTCTATGCCGCTGGAGATCGCACAAACTTTGACATTACGCAGGAGGATATAAACAACCCAGAAGGATTTAATCTAGGGCTTACTAACAGTAATGTATATATAAACTCATCATACACGGGTATGCTTAACGATACCTGGAGTATACAAACAGGAGGTAGTTATACGCTTGCGCGAAATGAAGCCAACGTACAATCTACCACCCAAGTGCTAGACACAGAAAACAGTGCTCACCTCAAGCTCAAACTAAAGAAAAGATTTTCAAATAGGTTTAAACTCTCCTTTGGCGCCGAACAGTTTATCACAGATTTTGATGAAGATGTCACCGTTGCGGTTAATGACAATATGTTTACCGCAAACTATGATTTTAAAAGTAACATCACAGCCGCCTTTGCCGAAAGTGATATCATCTTCTCCAGAGACTTTGCTATAAAACTAGGAGCGAGAGCGAGTTATACAGACTATATGAAAGATATTACATTTTCGCCTCGAGCGAGTATAGCCTATAAGACAGGAGCAAAGAGTCAACTATCGCTAGCTTATGGTGACTTTTATCAAAATCCGCTTAATGACTTTTTAAAGTTTAGTCAAGATTTTGAAGCTCAAAAAACCACACACTACATTGCAAACTATCAATACAGTGATAACGGTCGTATTTTTAGAGCAGAGGCTTATAGAAAGTCATATAGTGATTTAATAACTTCAACAACAGAGTTTGCTAGCCCAGAGAGTGTTTTTACAAACCAGGGGAGTGGGTATGCACAAGGTGTAGACGTATTTTGGAGAGATAATACCAGTATTAAAAATATGGATTACTGGGTAAGCTATTCTTATCTAGATTCTGAGAGAAAATATCTCAACTATCCAGAGCAGGCGAGGCCTACCTTTGCGAGCCCTCATAGTGTCTCTATTGTGGCAAAGTATTTTGTAGAAGACTGGAAATCACAAATAGGGATGAGCTTTCAGCATAGTTCTGGAAGAACATATACAGATCGTAATAGGTCAGGTTTTTTACAGGCAAATACAAAGTCCTTTAACGACTTGAGTGTAAACTGGGCCTATCTTTTATCACAACAAAAGATATTATACTTCTCTATAAACAATGTACTGGGCTTAAGAAACATAAATGGCTACCAGTATGCAGATACACCAGACACAGCAGGAATGTTTAACAGGCGAGCGCTTAGACCTGCAACAGATCAGTTTTTCTTTGTAGGTTTCTTCTGGACCATAAGTGATGATAAAAGTAGTAACCAGCTTGATAATCTATAAAACGCAACCTTTTCTTAAATTAAGTATCTTAGTAAAAAAAATGTAACTATTATGAAATACCTACTTTTTGTCTTTTGCTTTGTAACTTTAATTTCTTGTGGTGGTGATGATGACCAGATGGTACAAGAGCCAGAGGAGGCTTGTAGCACAGAGATTGTTCCTACCTTTAGTATTACTATGCGTGATGCAAGTACAAATGCACTGCTAGAAGATGTTTCTATCACGGTGATGGATCAATCGTTTACAGTTGTATTACCAGAAGTGTCTCCAGGAGTATATGAAGGTCCAGATGAGCGAGAGGGAAGTTATACTTTACGTATTGAGAAAGATAATTATCAAACAATTATAACTGGACAGATTAACCCGCTCACAGATGAGTGCGGTCTAATTACTGAAGTGTTGAGTTATGAACTAGAGGAATTATAAATAATTAATACTAATATATCCCAAGCCTGTAACCTAGTTACAGGCTTTTTTTATAGTACCTCTGTAACATAGTATTCTTTTTTACTACCTATAATCACAATCAAAAAAAAATAAAAAATGAACGCACACGAAATAGATTATGAAATCTTCGGCGAGGAGATGCAGTATGTTGAGGTAGAGCTAGATCCTCAAGAGGGAGTCATAGCAGAGGCTGGAAGCTTTATGATGATGGAAGAAGGGATACGTATGGAAACTATTTTTGGCGATGGCTCTGCAAAGGATACAGGGGTTATGGGTAAGATCTTTGGGGCAGGAAAGCGACTCCTTACTGGAGAAAGCCTGTTTATGACTGCATTTTATAATGATGTTGTGGGTAAAAAGAAAGTAAGCTTTGCTTCTCCATATCCCGGCAAAATCATTCCAATAGATTTAGGAGCGATAGGAGGTAAGTTTGTGTGTCAAAAAGATGCATTTCTTTGTGCTGCAAAAGGCGTATCTGTCGGGATAGAATTTTCGCGTAAGCTAGGTAGAGGACTTTTTGGAGGAGAAGGTTTTATTATGCAGCGGCTAGAGGGTGATGGCATCGCGTTTGTACACGCAGGCGGTACAATGCTCAAAAAAGAACTTGCTCCGGGCGAGCGCCTCAAAGTAGATACAGGTTGTATCATAGGCTTTGATAGTTCAGTAAACTATGATATAGAATTTGTAGGAGGTATTAAAAACACCATTTTTGGAGGTGAAGGATTATTTTTTGCAACCTTAACAGGTCCGGGAACAGTTTACATACAGTCCTTACCTTTTAGTCGTCTGGCAAATCGCGTACTAGCAATGGCTCCAAAATCTGGAGGAAATAAAAGAGGCGAAGGTTCTATACTAGGAGGGCTGGGAGATTTACTAGATGGAGATAACAGTTTTTAGATAATTAACTATTTTTTAAGAAGTTATAACGTCTTTTGTTAACACTTTTGTGGTCATTATGTAGTATATTTATAGAATGGAATTCAAAAAAACCAGCCTATTGTTATAAAACTACCTTTTAAAGTCTAACCTATAAAAACCTTCGAATATGGCGAGAGCAATGTTTGAATACACGAAGACTATTCTTGATAAGGTAAGTTTTGATAGTTCATTATTTTGTAAAGAACTAGAAAAGGCTATTAAGAGATTATTACCTTACGAGATAGATGAACTAAGAATCTGGATCAATTCACTTGTAAAAACAAGGCCAGATTTGGGACAATGTTTAATATATCTAAAACCGTAAAAAAAGCCCCGTACTATGGGGCTTTTTTATTTGTCTATTATATTCAATCTATTTATTAAGCGGACTTATAATCTGTACATTTTGAAAAGTAATTGCACCTTTTACAACTCCAGCTATGGTAGAGCGTAACGCCTCAATAATCTGCATCTTCAATTCACTTTTATGAAAAATAATACTCACTTCTCTTGCAGGAGATGGCTCTTTAAATTCTTTAAATAATTCTTTTTCCTTAATAGGCATATCTAAAGTATGTAGATAAGGTAATAAAGTCATACCTAGACCTTCATTAGACAGCTTTACAAGTGTTTCAAAACTTCCACTTTCTAATGTAAATTTTTCTTCATCCTTATTGCGAGGAGTAGTACATAAGTTTATAACCCCATCTCTAAAACAGTGACCGTCTTCTAATAGTAATAAGTCTTGAGTATCTAGATCACTAGGTTCTAAAACCTCTTTACTTGATAATCTATGATTATGTGGCACATATGCCATAAAAGGCTCATAGTATAATGGTCGTTCTTTAATATTTGGGTTTTCCAGTGGTGTTGCAGCTATGGCTGCATCTAGATGCCCCTCTTCAAGGCGTTCCATTATTTGATCTGTATTAAGCTCTTCTATTTTGAGAGTAACCTTAGGGTATTTCTTTATGAAATTAGTAAGAAACATAGGTAATAACGTAGGCATTACTGTAGGTATCACTCCTAGCTTAAACTCTCCACCTATATATCCTTTTTGTTGATCTACAATGTCTGTAATACGATTTGCTTCATTTACAATATTACGCGCCTGGTGTACAATTTTTGCACCTATATCTGTAAGCTCTATGGGCTTCTTACTACGGTCAAATATTTGTACATCCAGCTGGTCCTCTAGCTTTTGTATTTGCATACTAAGCGTGGGTTGAGTCACAAAAGTTTTTTGAGCGGCTCTTGTAAAATTTTGATGCTCTGCAACAGCGAGCACATATTTAAGCTGAGTTATAGTCATTGGTAAGATATCTACCACAAAAATAAGAAATGATTAATTATAACCATCTACAAAGCAGGTGAGAAGTAAACTGGGGACAAACAAAAAAGTCTGTGTACACGACACAGACTTTTGAGTTGTTATATGAAACCAAAATTACATTTTAATCTCAAGTTTTAAATCATCAGATGCTACTGTAAACTTAGCATCGTTCCAAGTAGGAGGGCCAAAACCAGCACCACTTCCAGAAATTCCATAATCTTCTTTAGGCATACCATTTGCTTCAAAATCCATACGGTTATTACCATTCATATCGTGCAGTGTGATAATACCATACTCTCCTGGCTTTACATTTTCAAAAACGAGCGTAACTGTATTATTTTCTGGTGTTGCAGACTGTGTGTCGAGAGGAGCTGCCTTCATAAAAGTTCCTTCTGTATATAATGAGGCAGAGGCTGCTCCGTCATTATTTGTTAGGTTTGGGATAGTAACGGTTACAGTTACTCCAGATGCTTCTTGGCCAAAAGAAAAACTTGATACGGCAGCGAGTAATAAAAAGATAATAGTTCTCATAATGATTAGATTTTAGTGTTGTTATTTTTAATTGATGATGTAAATGTATCATCACACTTTCGTGAAAACAATCTGCTGTTACCCAACTGTCATTTTATGAGACTGAGTTGTAATAATCTAAATGTAAGAGCTCATTTTTAATAAGATAGCCCTATTTGCGCTCGTATAGTATCTAGCATCATAATGAGTTTTTTACTCTTAGAAAATGTCATCACGTCACTCTCAGTCTTGCCTAGGGCGAGCATCTCTTGACAATGTAATATTTCATAATGGTAACCATTTACCCCTTCTGTAATTTTAAATTCTAGTGTTTTGGTCACATCATTTTCGGTAATTGTTACAGAGCTAGGCTCGTGAAAACGACTATTTATAACAATTTCCCCCTTATCAAAAACAATGTGACAAGTAGTATCTGTTTGCTCATCTATCGCCGAAAACAGTTGTGCCTCCACACCAGTAGGGTAACGCAGTTTAATAGTACAGTTATGATCAACGCCAGTAGGGCCTAGTTGAGCTTGCGCACTTATATCCTCCGTATAACCTAGTAAAGAGAGCGCTGCAAAAACTGGGTAAATACCCACATCAAGTAAACTACCGCCACCTAGTGATTTATTATAAAGCCTAGAAGTTGTGTCGTACGGACTATTAAAACCAAAATCTGCCTTAAGTGATTGTATCTCTCCTAAAGTGTCACTAGCCACTTTGTCAAGTACAAATTTATAATGTGGTAAAAAGTGCGTCCATAATGCTTCCATTAGGAATATTTTTTTCGCTTTCGCGAAAGCGATCATCTCCTCAACCTCTTCAAGATTCATAGCAAAAGCTTTCTCACAGAGCACAGCCTTGTTATTTGATAAGCACAGGAGCGTATTTTCCTTATGAAACATATGTGGCGTAGCGATATAAACAATGTCTATGTCTGGATCTTGCGCCATCTCTTCATAACTACCATAAGATTTTACAGCTCTGCAGGTATTACCAAAGTTTACAGCCTTTTCTTTATCACGACTCGCTACGGCATATAAGTTTGCACCCTCGGTGAGGAGGAGATCATTTGCAAATTTGTCAGCTATCTTTCCGCAGCCTAGTATTCCCCAGTTTGTCATAGTGGTTGTTATTTATAAATGTTTTTTGCTTTCGCGAAAGCGTTCAAAAAAGAAAATTACACATAGTCCTTATTAGAACTCCCAAAGCTTGCTTGTAGCAACATTGCTAGTCCCATCACAAGACCACAGCCTACTACGTTAAGCCACAAGTATGGGAACTCTATAATATCATAATGTATCAAGCCATAAACGATAATGATAATTATCTGCGTGATAAGCGCTGCGATAAATACGGCATTGCTTTTTACAAATTTGATAAAGAAGGCTAGTAAAAATATCCCTAAGATATTTCCATAAAAAATAGAACCTATAATGTTTACTAGCTGTATTAAGTTTTCAAAAAGGCTGGCTGTACAGGCTACAATAATGGCAAGTATACCCCACATAAGTGTAAAACCTTTGGTGCTTTTTACATATAACGCATCTGTCATCTCTCCTTTGTAGTTGCGCTTGTAAAGATCTACGGCTGTGGTTGCGCCCAGCGCATTGAGCTCAGATGCGGTAGATGACATTGCAGCACTTAATATTACAGCAAGAAGCAAGCCTATGAGACCGTTAGGTAAGTTGTTAAGTATAAAGTGAATGAAGACATAGTCTTTGTCATTATTTTCTACCTCTGGAGCAGCTTTTGAGATAATAGTTTTTCCTTTTTTACGTAACTGTTTATCTCTAGTTTCATAGGTAGTGATGTAAGATAGCGTCTCACCATCTCGCTCATAAGTGTCAAGAGTAGGGTCTTGAGCATAGTTAAATGCTGCTTGTTTTTGTAGTTCTTGGTTTGCAAGAAGTTGTTCTTCTAGCGAGGCAAACTCACTTGCATAAATAGATGATTTAACTGCATCTGTCGCCGCGGGATTAAAATGCAGTGGTGCACTATTAAACTGATAAAAGACAAAAACCATCACACCTACCAGTAGTATGAAAAATTGCATAGGGATTTTAAGAGCCCCGTTAAAGAGAAGACCCATTTGCATCTCCTTTACATTTTTACCAGAGAGGTAACGCTGCACTTGACTCTGGTCTGTGCCAAAGTAAGAGAGCATTAAAAAGGTACCTCCTAATAGACCTGTCCAGACTGTGTACCTATTACTAAGGTCAAAAGAAAAATCTAGTAAGTTCATTTTTTCGCCAGCACCAGCGATACTTAGCGCATCTGTAAAGTTTATGTTTTCTGGAAGTTTGTCGAGTATGAGGTAAAAAGCAATTGCCATCCCTGCAAAGATCACTGCCATTTGTTGTTTTTGTGTAATGCTTACTGCCTTTGTGCCACCAGAAACGGTATAGATAATCACAACGATACCTATAAGAATATTGAGCATTGTGAGATCCCAACCTAATACGGCAGAGAGAATGATGGCAGGAGCATAGATAGTAATGCCAGCTGCGAGACTACGCTGTATTAAAAAGAGTATAGCAGCTAGTGAGCGTGTTTTAAGATCAAACCTACTCTCTAGATACTCGTAAGCAGTAAAGACCTTAAGCCTGTGATATATAGGGATAAAAACAAGACATATAATAACCATTGCAATAGGCAATCCAAAATAGAATTGTACAAATCCCATCCCGTCATAAAAACCTTGCCCTGTGGTAGATAAAAATGTGATGGCACTCGCCTGTGTAGCCATTACAGAGAGGCCTACGGTCCACCATTTTGAAGAGTTGCCGCCTTTTATATATTCTTCGGCATTTTTGCTTCCTTGTGTTTTATAGGTTCCATAAACCACAATAAAAATTAAGGTAAATGCAAGTACAGCCCAGTCTATCGTTTCCATATTATGAGAATGAGGTCATTAATAAATAGAAAGCAATAAAGTATGCTAGATTAAGCAATAAGATGACTGTGTATTTCTTCTTCCAGGTGTATGAGGATGGCTTGTTCATAATTACTGTTTAATATCTTGCTGCTCTTGTTTACCTACACTAAGCATATTTGCAAATAGTTTGTACGCCCCAGATACTCCAGCTGGCAACTCTCTAAAAAAGCTCAAGCCAGTGTATATATAATGTCCCTTCCCATAGTTTGCTATAAGAAGACTTCCATCTTTTGCAGTTTCTCCCTTATCGTTCATTGATAAAATAGGCGTGTACTCACTAGACCATTTATTCGGAAAATAAAGACCTCGCTCTTGTGTCCATCCTTGAAAATCTTGTTGAGACAATTTGTTAGGAAAATTCATAAGTGGGTGATCTTTTGCTAAGATTCTCACCTCGCTATTTTCATCTGTCACACGATCTCTAGAAAGTGTAAGCTCATACGGAGCGCCTATTTTTGTGTTACCCCAGCGTCCAGAGGTGTTGTATTGTGCGATAAGTGTTCCTCCATCTTTTACATAATCTAGTAGCAGTGGTTGTTTTACTTGCATCTCATCTACCACATTATAAGCACGTATACCTACAACCACAGCGTCAAACTGTGATAGCAACTCTGGTGTTATGGTCGCAGGATCTATCACTGCAACTTGATAACCTATCTGCGCGAGGTTATCTGGTACCGCATCTCCAGCTCCTTGTATGTAACCTATGTAGTTACCCTTGCGTGCAATATCTAGTCGTACAACACGTGCTTTATTAGGTAAGAATAATGATTGCAGCGGGATGTGAGCGTAGTCTATTTTTATAAGCTCCTTAGTATACGTCTTTCCGCCAGAAACCACACGGGGACTCAAATCACCCTCGCTATCACCAGCCGGTGGGGTTACTGTAAATACAAACTCTTTTTCTTCTCCCTTATTTGCTATAGAAACATCATAACTAGCAGGTGATACCGTCCATCCAGATGGTTTATCTAGTAGCACAGTTCCTGTAAAATTAGCTTGATGTGCTGTGACTGTCACGGGTATTTTTTTTGATTCCGCTTTCGCGAAAATGATCACCTTAGACTCTAGTCTAGATGACACAGCTGGTACAATTTCAAAAGGCTCATACACTTCACCCTTTACTCTGTCATTGTATTTATAGACGATAGGTTTTGTGATACGTATAGGCACTCCCGAAATGACAAGCTCAAATGTGATTGTGTTTTCTTGTGGTGTTTCTGGTTTACCTATCATTTGCTGGTCTGCAACCTTGTACATACCTAAAGTACCTTCTTCTCGTAACCAGTAAGCCGATGTATCTTTAAAGTCATCACTTACTGTAAGGGTAGTTGATGTGGTATAACGCTCATTATTTTCTAGTGGTTGATTAGACGCCACTACGTTATCTGTAACTGTTACGGTAGCTTTTTTGAGAACTACAGACTGAGTACTTCTATTTATAGCTTCTATATCCAGTTTTATTGAGCTGCCTGTTGTTGCATAATTTGTATCTGCTTTTGCTTCTAGGTATAGGCCTGTCACTGCAGTGATAATGGTCTCAAGTTCTTTAGACTTTATGTTTTTCCAGTGTGTGTCTTCTAGTTGTTGTACAAGGGCATATGCCTTCATAAGTTGTGGTAAACTCTTATCTGGTGCAGTAAAGTCATAGGTTGCAACTACGTTGTCTAGTATTGTCTTTATTGCTTTTCCTCCTTTAACACGTGTCCAAGTGGTGTTAATACCTTGAAAAACATCATCGTTAGTAGGCATTTCTCCACGCAATAACTCAAAATAAGTATCACTAGTACCACGGGAGCCCGTGTTACCAAATCCTTGAGACTTATGCTGGCTTCTACTAAGGGAAGATATTTCTGTATTTGACAACCCTAAACTAGGGTAGAAGGTACCTACATCTACTTTCACAAGGTTAGACTTATCTGCCGCTTCAAATTTTTCTCTACTGCCATAAAACCACCAAGAGGTATTAAAGAATTGTCTTTGTGGTGACCAGGTATCTGTATATTGTAATTGATCTGGATACTTTGAGGCGTCTCCAGCGAGATCATATGCCTCTACAGAAAGCATTGCACTAGAGGTGTGATGCCCGTGTGTGCTTCCCGGTGTTCTGTGATTAAATCTATTAATGATTACATCTGGCTTAAAAGTACGTATTGCCCATACTACATCGCCCAGTACTTCTTCTTTGTTCCAAATGGCAAGTGTCTCATCTGGGTGTTTTGAGTAACCAAAATCGTTTGCACGTGTAAAACGTTGCTCTCCACCATCTGTTGCACGAGCAGCAAGTAACTCATTAGTGCGTATTACTCCTAAAAGTTCCCTAAGTTCTGGGCCTATAATATTCTGGCCACCATCACCTCTTGTGAGTGATAAGTATGCCGTTCTTGCTTTTACGGTATTTGCAAAGTAGGAGATAGCTGTTGTATTCTCGTCATCTGGGTGAGCGGCAACGTATAGTACAGAGCCTAAGAAATTTAGCTTTTTTAGGTCTTCATAAATTTCGCTAGCTGTAGGTTTACTGGGCTGTACTGTGATTCCTTGTGAGTACGCTTTCGCGAAAGCAAAAAAAGAAATCAGAACAAAAATCACATAGGATTTGCGTGTCATATTGAGCGTGTTGGTATCACTCAAATATACCTAATATCAATGCCTAGGAGGTTTTCTTTAAGTTTTCTTTAACGATTATACAGGCTTGTTAAAATGCTCATTATCTTGAGTGCCATCTACGGGTTCTACTATGCGGGTGGCGACACCGTCTTGTACTAAGGTGACTCCTTTTTGCATAATAAGACTATTGGGGTAGGTGTGCAGGCCGCCATCATCTGTGCGCAAATTCATATGGAAGCCTTTTATGTCTTCTATGATGGCAATTATGGGAAAATCTTTGTCGTGTATTTTTATACGATCTCCTATTTTATAAGGAAGTGTAAAAAATATAATAACACCAGAAGTCATATTACTTAATACAGACCATTGTGCAAAAAAGCCTATACCTATAAGAGCAAAAACCGAAGAGGCATACACGCCTATATCTCTAGCATTAAGACTCCAGATAAGGAAAGCAAACACCGATGCTATGAGCACTAGAATAAAGTCTACATACTTCATTACTAGATTTGCACGTTGCTTTACCTTATTTTTTCTATCTGAAAACCGATTTACAAAGTAAGAAATCACCATACGTAGGCCTATCATAACAACCGCTACGATGGCACTCTCTATAAGTTGCTCTCTGTATAAGTTTATAAATTCTACAGCCATTTTTTGCGTTTAAAGTATATGATAGAACCTATAAATATAAAAACCATAGCTCCCCAGAAGTAGTAATAGCCATTTTGTATTTGTAACTCTGGAATGTGTTCAAAATTCATCCCATAAATACCTGCTAGAAAAGTCATAGGTATAAAAATAGTTGCGATAATAGTAAGCACCTTCATCACCTCGTTCATACGGTTTGCGATGTTTGTTGAGTTCATATCCATTAGTCCTGCTATGGTATCTCTATAAACCTCTACAGTCTCAATTACCTGTATGGTATGATCATAAAGATCACGTACAAAGACTTGTGTTTTTTTAAGTATGAGGTGATTGTCTACTTTTTCTAGCTTATTTACAACCTCCCGTAACGGAAATATTGACCTACGTACTTGTATCACCTCTTTTTTGAGCTGTTGTATTTCTTGCGAATAGTTTTCTGAAGGGTTTGTATATATTCTTTCTTCTAGCTCTTCTATTTTATCGCTTAGGGTCTCTATAATTATAAAGTAGTGATCTATCACAGCATCCATAAGTGCGTACATCAAGTAATCTGCTCCAGTAGTGCGCACGCGACCTTTAGACAGGCGTATACGATCTCTAATCCCGTCAAAAACGTCACCATCATACTCTTGCATAAGCAAGACATACGACTTGCCCAGAATAAGGCTTATATGCTCCGTGTTTAATTTACCATCTGTATCGTGATAGAGCATTTTAAAAACAATAAATAAATGATCTGGATATTCATCTAGTTTTGGTCGCTGGCTTGTGTTTGCCACATCTTCCATCACAAGTGGGTGTAGGTCATACTTGTGTGATATATCTGTAAGAGCTTGTGTGTCAGAAAGACCATTTACATTTACCCAGGTAACCGTTTTTTCGTCTGTGTCTTTTGTGTAGCTGGACAACTCGTGTACTGTTTCTTCTTCTACAAAGGTTGCATTGTAGTCAAAAACATCTATGAGGACATCTTTTATCTCTTTTGACCCAGTATAAACCACGTGACCTGGGGCGTGTGACATTTGTTCCTTTATCACATCCTTAGACATCACATTTGCACTGGTAAATGGATTGACTTTTTTAAGTTGTTTGCGTAGTCTTTTCATTAGTCTAGTTGTAATTCTGTACGCAAAGCTTCATTTGCAATACTTTTTTTACCCCAGTAGGCACTTTTTATGGTTTTCATCTTAGTGGCTGTCGTAGTCATAAGAGCACCGTCACGCCCTTGAGGGAATGTCTCTGTCCAGCCTTCTATAGTATGTGGGAACTCAGGCGTAAATTGTATATTAACTGTGCGTTTTAATTCTGGATATTCTATTGTGTAAGAACCCTCGTTTAGACTTCCTGTTGCTTGATATGCTGCAAGATCAATATGTGAGTTACGTATAAATTCAAGATTAGGTATAGCTTTAAATGATCCGGTAGGGAGCGAGGTTGGGTCAAGGCGTATCTGGGTCCATAATTCGTTTTCTAGTATATCTTTTGGGAGATTCATTTCTTGGTCTGCCTCAGATTGAAAGTAGGAGTGAGAGGTCACTTCAAAGTTTTCTCTGTTATTAAGTTGTGCATATACGTGACCGCACCATTCTTGTGTGCTCTGTGATACTTTTATAGCGTGTTTTTTTTCGGTAACGGGATAAAATGTGCTGGTCATTATGGAATAAGGGTAGATGCCTGTTACAAACTTTTTGGTAGCATTGAGCTTTAGTACAGGAATATTGCTATCGTTTTGGGCATCTGCTTTTACTTGTTTTTTAGGCAAGAAGTCTTCGGTTACATAAATTAATGCAGCAGTGCCTGCACGCAACTCTCCATATCGAGCTTGATCCAGCTTATATGAAGAAATTTCGGCAACTCCGGCGTACCAATAATCTTTCCACTCTTGAGATAAATTACGTTTTTCTGCGGTGGTGGTTTTAGCTGAGTCCGCTTTCGCGAAAGCGATATCATCCCCAGTCTCTGTTTTACAACTTACAAGCATCGCGAGTATAGCAATAGCCACTACACTAAAGAAAATTGCACGCTCTAGGGCAAACATTTTTTTTAAGAATCCCATAACTTATTTTTAATTAAAAGTACAGAAAAGTAACTACTCTGCTAGCTGCATTAACGTTTCGTAAACTTTATGTAGGGGCATACCCATCACATTAAAGTACGAGCCCTTAAGGCGAGTCACCGCGATATAACCAAACCATTCTTGTATACCATAACCACCAGCTTTATCATAAGACTGGTAATTATCTATGTAGTAATTAATCTCTTCTTCTGTAAGCTCTTTAAAGGTAACAGTAGTTGTGTCATTTATCACTGTTTGACTCTCTTTTGTGGTAAACGCTACAGAGGTAATCACCTCGTGACTATTACCAGAAAGGGCAGCAATCATCGCATAGGCCTCATCACGATCTTCTGGTTTGTTAAGTGCTACCCCATTAAACCATACTATGGTGTCACTGGTTACAAGTATATCTGTAGCTTGTAAGTCTGTAAAGGCTGCGGCCTTAAGTTTTGCTAGATAGTCTGTAATTTCTGCACCCTGTAAGTGATCTGGAAAAGTCTCGTCTACTGGTTTGAGTTGTATGGTAAAATCTAGGTCTAGTTCTTTAAAAAACTGCTGGCGTCTAGGAGAGCCAGATGCAAGTATTAGGTTGTGGTTTTTTAATTTTTCTTTAAGCATAGTAAATAGCGTGTATAAGTAATGGGATAATACATATACCTACAAACATAATTACTTTAAGAATGAGTGATACGTGTGAGAGTTCACTTTTTTTAGTTGCCTCCCATAATTTTGAACAGCAATACCCAAGCGGACCAATGATAGCAAAGAAAACTGTCGCAACAGCTATTTTATAATCATATAGAAAAGTGAATGTGTACCAACTTATAAATGTGATTATTATAAGTGTGAGTACCACAGAAAATCGCGCTGTGCGCTGCGCACCTAGGACTATAGGTAGCGTTTTATAACCCGCCACGTGATCACCTTGTATATCTTCTATATCTTTTACAAGCTCTCTTATAAGTGTGATAGCAAAGGCAAATATCCCTACAGAAATAAATACCATAAAAGCACCTAGTTGCTCCTCATTGTTACTTGTATTTGTAGCAGGTACAAGCTCAAAAAGGGGTACCAAAATAACTGAGAGCCCCACTAAGATGCTTACGAGCAAGTTACCTATCAAAGCATACTTTTTTATAAACCTAGCATAAAGGTATAAGGACCCTGCACTAAGTAAAAAGTAAATAAAATAGATAGGGTGTGCCATTAAGTTTGTGAGTATAAAACCTAAACCTAATCCCGTAAATGTAAGAGTAAAGTAGATGAGCTTTGCTTGTTTTTCATCTACAGAAATACCTACTATACGTTTTTTTGCTTTATTAATTTTATCTGCCACCACATCATAGATGTCATTTATGACGTAACCTCCAGCAGCAATGAGTACAGTGGCTAGTATGAGAAATAATAGCCCTAACGTGCTTAGTGTGATATCAATATCTTCTATTTGAGCAATGGCATAGCGTATGACACATTGCATAACAATGATCATAATAAGATTTTTGAATCTTATAAGGTTTAGATACTTCAACTAAGGGGTTAGGTTGTTTTAATTAAAAATACATAATATCTCGTTAATGAGCTGCTGCATCTATATTTTTCATCCAGTTGCCTTGCACTTTAAGTACTTGTTCTATCACATCTCTCACACAGCCCTTACCGCCGTTTTTATGTGAGATGTATTTTGAGATATCTTTTATCTCTTTTACCGCATCTTGCGGGCAGCAGGGGAGACCTGCAAATTGCATAACGGGATAGTCTGGTATATCATCACCCATATATAAAATATTTTCTGGTGCTATCTGCTTGTCTTTGAGGTACACCTCTAGGTGTTCCATCTTGTTATGAGCTCCCAGAGCAACGTCACTTATACCTAGTTTTTGTAGCCTTGAGCGCACACCCTCATCAGTACCACCACTTATGATGCATATATTGTATCCAGCATCTAGAGCCGCTTTTATTGCATATCCATCTTTTACATTCATTGTACGATGCATTTGTCCCTCTGTGGTAATATGTAGTTTACCATCTGTGAGAACACCATCTACATCAAAAATAAAGGTGGTTATGTCGTGTAAATATTCTTTATAGCTTTTTTCCATAGGTAGTGTATATTGCTTTTGTAAGGGTGTTATAAATATCCTTGTGGTCTGGGTTTTTTAGTAAATCTAGTTGCTTGTTTATCACCTCCTTGTCACCTCTTTTTGCAGGGCCTGTTTGACTATTTGTAGGGCCATTTTCTAAAGCCTTTTGTGCAGTTTTTAAAATAAGTGGGTGCAAGGTTTTTACATCTACTTCATATTGCTCGCAGATGTCTTGAGCAACGGTATAGCAGTGGTTTGTAAAATTATTTGCAAACACGGCAGCGAGATGGAGCTGTCTTCTTTGTACACTGTTTATTACTTGTACTGTATCAGAAATTATACTGGCTAGCTCGCGTAGCGTTTTTTCGTCTTCGTCATTTTCTGCCTCTACTAGAATTGGTATTTCGGCAAAGTGCAAAGAGACATCGTCTTTAGAAAAACTTTGTAGTGGATAGAAAACTCCTTTTTTATGCTTTCGCGAAAGCGTACTCATAGCCGTATATCCAGAGGTGTGTACCACAAGTGTGTTGTCAAAAGGTATTTGCTCAGAAACCTGTGCAATCATATCGTCACTTACTGCGATAATTGTAACATCTGCAGCTGTCAGGTTATTTATAGTTACGGTATGGCGCGCCATATGCTTAAAGGGATCAAGGCTGGCTTGTGATCTCCCTGCCACTTGCATTACAACGGCGTTGTTTTGTGCACCTAGTGCCTTTGCAAGATGCCAGGCCACGTTGCCTGTACCCACAATGTTTACTTCAATCATACTAGCAAAAATAGGCTTTTTTAAAACTGTTGAGCTTTCATATTTTATGAATCAATGTGCTAAGGTTTTTAGCCCCTCGTGGGTTATCTTTGCAGTCGTAAAAATTGGCCTGAATTATGCAAAAGAAAATTGCTTCTATTTTATTCTCCACACGCTTAATGGGGATTCTCTTTATAGCCTACTTTGTTGCAATGGCAGTAGGAACGTTTTTAGACCAAGGTCAAGAAACGTCACCTACACCATACTCAAGATACTGGATTTATGATGCGTGGTGGTTTACTCTTATACACATCTTATTTGTTGTGAACTTTATAGGGAATATATTCAGGTACAAACTACTGCGAAAAGAGAAGATAACTACGCTTATTTTTCACCTTTCTTTTGTGCTTATCTTAATAGGAGCGGGTATTACAAGATACATAAGTTATGAAGGGGTGATGCCTATAGAAGAGGGTGCCTCAGAAAATTCTTTTTTAAGCGAGAAAACGTATCTAGAAGTTTTTATAGATGGTGAACAAAATGGGCAGCCTATGCGTCGCGCTGTAGAAAAAGAACTCTCACTCTCACCAAGGCTAAACAATGACTTTACGTGGACAGAAGATTTTGTACACGATACAAATAACAGAAGTGATAAGACCACATTTAGGTTTGATTTTAACAAGTTTATAGATGGAGCACAAGATGGTTTTGTAGAAGATGAAAATGGACTATGGCATCTTAAAATAGTTGAAACCGGTACAGATAACCAGCGTCACGAGCACTTTCTTGTAGAAGGTGAGTTAGTAAACATACACAATGTACTCTATGCTTTTAATAAACCTACAGATGGTGCAATAAACATAGGTTTTGATGGAGAAAACTACACTTTTAAGTCTCCGTTTGCAGGTTCTGTAACTGTAATGGCAACACAAGATGAGAGCGAAGTGCCAGAAGATGTAGAGCAGCCGCTTAAACTACGAGCACTATACAACCTAGGAGGTAAGTTACTTGTGATACCAGACCAGGCTATACGCGGTCGTACTGGTATTGTGGCAAAGGAGGTAAAAGAAAAAAATCAAGAAGATGCACTCTTTGTAGATGTAACCGTAAACGGAGAGACTAAGACTGTAGGGTTACTAGGCGGTCGAGGTTATAGCAATGATAAAAAGCAAATAGAAGTAGGTGGGCACAAAATTTATTTAGCATACGGTAGTAAGGCTATGCCGCTGCCATTTTCTATAAAGCTTAATGAATTTATAGCGAGGAGGTATCCTGGTACACAAAACGTATACTCTTCTTTTGAGAGTAAAATTACTGTAGAAGATACAGAAGAAAGTTTTGATTACGACATCTATATGAATCACGTACTAGACCACAAGGGTTTCAGATTTTTTCAGGCAAGTTTCTTTCCAGATGAGTCGGGTACCATACTTTCTGTAAGTCACGATTTCTGGGGTACCTGGGTGACATATATAGGTTACTTTTTATTGTATATAGGTATGATGATGATATTATTTGATAAGGGGTCACGTTTTGGTGAGCTCAAAAGACGTCTTGATAAAGTAAAACTTAAGAAGTCTAAGCTTATGATGATTGTGTTTTTGATCGCTTTCGCGAAAGCGGGATACGCACAAGAAGATATATCTAATCAAACTACCGAAGTAAGTAACGGAAACGTAGTCGTACAAGATTCCGTTGCTGTAACTGGCGAAAACATAGGTGATATACTTGGTCTAGAAAGTCATACAGGACCACAGCACGAGCAGCGTATGCCATCTCAAGAAGAGATTAAAAAACTCATCGTTGAGAATGCTATACCCTTAGAACACGCAGAAAAATTTGGACGTCTTATCATACAAGAAGATGGGCGTATGATGCCTATTAATACATACTCAAGTATGCTACTACGTAAGTTAAGTAGAAGCGATACCTATGAAGGGCTTACGGCAGACCAGGTAATGCTCTCTATGATGGAAAACCCACAGATATGGAGCTTTGCAGAGATTATTTACTTACCTAAGGGTAACGATAGTTTACGTAATGTGATAGGAGTGCCGTCAGACAGGAAGTACTTTAAACAAATGGATTTCTTTACTTCAGATTTCAAGTATAAGCTTTCTCCATTTTTGCCAGATGCCTATGCAGAGGCAAACCCTACAAAAATTTCTAAAGAATTTATAGACGTCTCTGAGCGTATGAATCTTCTTGATAGAACGCTTGTAAAAGAGGTATTAAGAATTTTTCCAAAACCTGATGATTCAAATAATACTTGGATATCACCTATTCAAGTTAAAGATGTACCCTATAAGGCGACAGACTCTGTAATAGCAAATCAAATTTTTCCAGCATATTTATTGAGCCTCAAAAAAGGAAGGCTAAGTGGTGACTACTCAGATGCAGATAAAGTATTGCAGGGTATAGAAAAATTTCAACGTAGTCATAGTAACGATATTATGCCTTCTGTAGAGAAGCGTGATGCAGAGATTTTTTATAATAAATATGATGTTTTTACAAAACTGTACTGGATGTATATGCTGGCTGCAGTTTTTATGATGGTATTTGTAATAGCAGCTATATTTAAGCCTAATAAGTTCGTTAGTATAATGACTAAGCTTGGAGCTGCAGCTATTGTTGTGCTCTTTATCGTTCATACTATAGGTTTAATATGGAGATGGTATATTGCGGGGCACGCACCGTGGAGTAATGCGTATGAGTCTGTACTTTATGTGGGATGGGCAACAGTTTTCTTTGGTCTTGCCTTCGGGAGAAAGAGTCAACTTACTATAGCTAGTACAGCATTTGTAGGTGCTTTTATACTTTGGGCAGCCTCAATGAACTGGATGAATCCAGAGATTGAAAATTTACAAGCTGTATTAGATAGTTACTGGTTAATGATTCATACTGCTGTAATTGTAGCAAGTTATGGTCCTTTTACACTTGGAGCTATTCTGGGTATTGTATCATTACTCCTTATGATATTTACTACAGATAAAAACCGAGAAAAAATGGATCTCAATATTAAGGAGATTACTATTATTAATGAGCTTGCTCTTACTGTAGGGATGGTGTTACTAGCGATAGGTACTTTTTTAGGAGGGCAATGGGCAAATGAAAGCTGGGGGCGTTACTGGGGATGGGACCCAAAAGAGACTTGGGCGCTTATCTCACTTATCGTATATGCATTTGTGATACATATGCGTTTAATTCCAGGTTTACGCAGTAAATGGCTGTTTAACTTTGTATCTATCATCTCATTAGGAAGTATACTCTTTACTTACTTTGGGGTAAACTATTACCTCTCAGGATTACACTCATACCAAAGCGGTGGAGAGATAGCAGATCAAAAAATTCTAATCACAGCAGCAGTTCTTACGGTCTTTGGCGCTATATCTTACATACAGTATAGAAAACACTATGTCAAAAAGAAATCTGCTTAAAAGGCAAGATTTTGTAAATCACTAGAAGTCTCTAAACCAAGTTTGGTATAGAGGCTTTTTGTTAACTGGTTTAATCGATCTGTAGTAAGGTCATATTTTGAAGCGATAGCTTCATTACTTAATCCCTTGGCAATGTCATCTAGTATTTTTACCTCTATATTTTCTAGCTTAAACTGGTAAATAAGAGACTCCAGATAATCATCATCTGTATCTTGTATATTTCTATAGGTATTTAATTCTTTGAGTTCTTCTACATACCTTTTTATTTTATGCTTCATTATTACACCCGTAGTTTGTATTCCATAAAAAGAGAGTAGTAAGAGTACGGCGATTAGTGTAAAGTTTAGCAAAGCAATTCCTGCTCCGTCAAAAGTACTACGTTCAAGTAGCGTAATACCCAGTAAATGAAATACAAATACATTCACTAAGAAAAATAGGTTTACAGAGTAAATTAATGATAATACATAGCGTTTAGGTCCTTTTGCAATTCTTAATATAAGTATCCAGAGAAGAGCAGTTGCTAGAATAGAGCAAGAGTTTACGAGGATAAGACCCCATAGCATTTCTGTAACAATAAAAAAGAATAATGAAAAGGTGGAAATCGCTACTATTGAGAAAATAGACCACTTAATCCATTGCTGGTTGCTGCGTAACTTTAAATAGAAAACCATAAAGAACATTGCCATAAGCCCTACAGAGTAATGTCCTAAAGCTTCTAAGTAAAATGTATTACAAATATTGATACCTAAAAAGTTGAGAATATTGTCTTGTGCAATAACGCTCAAAAGAATACCGAAAATGATAAAAGCAAAGAATATAAACTTCGTATTCTTTACGATAAAGAAAAAGATGAGTGTTGCGATAAGTAGTGCGATACTTGTTCCATAAAAGAAGCCTATACCCAGCATATTTACACGATCATTTTTTGCATAGACACCTTCATTAGAAATCGTGATGGGAAAGTAAGCCTCTAGTGGAAAGTCACCCTTTAGATAAAGAGGGAAGCTGTGTAAATCTTTACTTATAAAGTAAGAAGGAAATCTTGTGTCCTTCATAATAGGTACAAGAGTACCATTATTATCATATAACTCTAACGTAGTTACGTGAGAAGTTTGTAGCTCTAATATCGCCCTAGGTTGAGAGATATTATTTATTTTAAACCAGTAAATACCATTATCAACTCCTAGGTTTTCAGAATGCAACTCTGTAAATTCCGCACGTTTTACACTTGTAATGGTGTGCTTTCCAGAAGCATCCTTAAGATGATAAATGGTCTCTGGTGGTATGCTCACACTGCATAGCAGGAAGCCTAAGAGAACCAATAGTAGTTTCATTTATTATAATTTGGGTTGGTAAATATATGTTAAACTACTAATTAAAACAAGTTAATCGATGAATTTGTGCATTTCATCGATTAACTAGAATGTTTAATATAAGAATTACACCATATCTTCAGGTCGTACCCACTCGTCAAATTCTTTGGCAGTTACGTATCCTAGATTTACAGCTTCTGTCTTTAATGTTGTACCATTTTTATGTGCCGTATTTGCTATTTCGGCAGCTTTGTAGTACCCTATTTTTGTGTTTAAAGCAGTTACTAGCATTAATGAGTTATCTAGTAATTCTTTAATTCTTGCATCGTTTGGCTCTATACCTGAAGCACAGTGCTCAGAAAAAGAAACACAAGCATCACCTATAAGTTGTGCAGATTGTAAAAGGTTAGAAGCCATCATAGGTTTAAATACGTTAAGCTCGTAGTGTCCTTGCATACCACCTACACCTATAGCCACATCATTACCCATAACTTGAGCACAAACCATTGTGAGTGCCTCACATTGTGTAGGATTTACTTTACCTGGCATAATAGAAGATCCTGGCTCATTTGCCGGGATACTTATCTCACCTATACCACTACGTGGTCCAGATGCCATAAGGCGTATGTCATTTGCAATTTTATTAAGAGATACCGCAAGTTGTTTTAACGCACCGTGAGTTTCAACGATTGCATCGTGAGCAGCAAGTGCTTCAAACTTATTATCTGCCGTACGGAACGGGTGACCAGAAAACTCTGCCATATACTCAGACACTAGCTTTGCATATCCTTTAGGAGTATTAAGACCTGTACCTACAGCTGTTCCTCCTAGAGCAAGCTCGGCTAGGTGATCTAGAGTGTTGTCTAAAGCTTTCAGTCCGTGATCTAGTTGTGATACGTATCCAGAAAACTCTTGACCTAGTGTAAGGGGAGTGGCATCCATAAGGTGCGTACGACCTATTTTTACCACGTTTTTAAAAGCATCTGCTTTCGCTTTAAGCGTGTCACGTAATGTGCGTACTCCTGGTATTGTGTTTTCTACAATCTTTTTATAGCCTGCAATGTGCATTCCCGTAGGGAACGTATCGTTAGAAGATTGTGATTTATTTACATCATCATTAGGCGCAAGTGTTTTATCACCTTCTCCTATTGTTTTTCCTGCAAGTTGGTGTGCTCTATTTGCAATCACCTCATTTACATTCATATTACTTTGTGTTCCAGATCCAGTTTGCCAGATTACTAGTGGGAACTGGTCATCGTGCATACCTGTAAGTATCTCATCACATACAGCAGCGATAAGATCTCTCTTTTCAACCTGTAGTACACCTAGCTCACAGTTTGTATAAGCCGCTGCTTTTTTAAGAATCGCAAAGCCGTGTACCACTTCAATAGGCATAGAGCCAGGAGCTCCTATTTTAAAGTTATTGCGAGAGCGCTCAGTTTGTGCTCCCCATAATTTATCTGCGGGTACTTTTACCTCGCCCATTGTATCTTTTTCGATTCTATATTCCATTGTGATTATGTTAGAAATTAGGAAGACAAATTTAAACATTTGGCTTCATTTTGCATCGTTGATAAGGTGTCAATAAATCTATTTTTTCTCTTGTGTGACATATATATTATCAAGTATCTTTGCTACAAATTAGAAAAGACACCATCCTATGTTCGATTTTGACCAATATTTAGGTTTTCTCGCATTTTTAACCATCCTTACTATAGGATTTTGGTTAATGATTTTCCTTCTTACTTTTGTAATCCCTTACTGGGTAGGAGGTTCATTTATTGAATTTATGAAAGAAAAAAGAGAAGAACGTAAGCTTAAGAGAGAGCAAGAGAACAACTAGTATCTCTCGCTTTTACGATATGTAACCTCCTGCAATTACTGTAGGAGGTTTTTTTTATGCGCTTTCGCGAAAGCGTACTCATACCCACAAAAAAAAGAGCCTCCGAAGAGGCTCTTTTATAATTTATAATGTATTGTGATTATTTCTTCACCTTTGTAAGGTCTACTTCATTACCATCTTTGTCTAGCATTTTTACCTCGTCAAAGCCCATATCTTTAAACTGAGCAAACTGCGTGGCAGCATCACCTACTACTAGGTATGCCATCTTATTTTCATCAAGATATTTATTTGCTAGTGCTTTGTGCTGGTCTAGTGTCATATTTCTAATAACATCTTCTTCCTTCTCAATATAATCTGTTGGAAGGTCGTAAGCGCTACGCTCTTGAAGCATACCTAGAAGGGCAAACTGCGTCTCAAAGCGGCGTGCATTAGATTTGATAAGGGCATTTTTTGTAAAGTCAAGGTCTTCTTGTGAGATACCTTCTTTATATGCCTTGATCTGGTCTCTAAAAATCTCAACAGATTCTCCTGTTGTATTAGTACGTACGCTAGATGATGCTGTAAATGTACCTGGTATTTTTGATCCATTAAAGTAAGTACGTGCTCCATAGGTATATCCTTTTTCTTCACGTAAAATAAGATTTACAGCTCCAGAGAAAGATCCTCCCAGTTTATAGTTCATCACCTCTGCAGGGTAGAAATCCTTGTCTGTACGAGCCATCCCGATGTAACCTATATTTATTACAGATTGCTTTGCATTAGGAATGTCTACAAATAGGAGTGAAGACTTATCTCTATTATTTGCTACTGGATATTCTGGTATGGTAACTTCTTTTGCTTCCCACTTAGACTCTAGGTCACTTAAGGCTGCAAGAGCATCGCTTTTATCTATTTTACCTACTATATGAAAACGGCTCACAGATGGTGAGAAGTTATTTGCATAAAAATCTTTAAGATCTTGCATTGTAATTGCTTCTACAGAAGCTACAGTACCACTAGTAGGGTATGAGAAGATATGATCGTCACCATAAAGCACTTTGTTATATACGTTGCTTGCCACCGCATTAGGGTTTGCAGAGCGACGTTTAATACTATTTATAGTAGCTGTTTTGATACGACCTAGCTCTTCTTCATCCCAGCGTGGCTCAAACAGAATTTCTTCTACTAGATCCATAGTTGCGGCAAAATTTCGCGTAAGCGTGTTGCCTTGTATTGTAATAGCCTCGCGCGAAGTGTACATATTAATACTTGCTCCTAGTAACTCGATAGCCTCTTCAAGCTCTTCAGGAGTTTTATTTGCAGTACCCTCCATCATTATATCTGTCATAAGGTTTGCAACCCCGTTCTTTTCCATACTATCTAGTAGGTGACCTCCTTCTATTACTAGGTTAAAGTTTACGGTAGGAATCTCATTTTGAGAAATTCCATATACATCTATCCCGTTAGACAGCTCTGCTTCCCAAGATTCTGGAATACTTAGTTTTGGTGCATCTCCTACTACTGGTGGCGTAGAACGATCTATTTTTGAAGGTGTTTTTGCAATTTCCTTTGCTTCATCTTCTACAACCTTAGTAACATTCTCTGTGATTTCTTCTTCTACCACTTCGGCTTTTACAGAGTTTTCTACAATAAGATCCATCTGTCCTTTAGGCACAAAACTAGTTTGTACAAAAGGCTTACCTTTTATGTAGGTGTTATACACACGCATTACATCTTCTTTTGTAACCGCCTTGATGTTTTCTATATCCTTCTCAATAAAGTCTGGCTCGCCAGCAAATACATTGTAACTCGCTAGTTGAAACGCTTTACCGTTTACACTGCTTATACCATTGTAAAACTGAGTTTCAAGACCTGCTTTAATGCGCTCTACATCTTTATCTGTAACGCCTTCTGCCTCAAACTTTGCAATACCTTCATCTATCGCAGCCTCTACTTGGTCTAGATCTACACCGCTATTTGCGGTGATGATAATGTGAAACTCACCCGCAATCTCTTGACTATTATTATATGCAATTGTTCTAGAGGTAAGGTCTTTATCTTTTACTAGCACTTTATATAAAGGTGCTTTTTTACCACTTGAGATAATTTCTGCAAGAAAGTCTAGCGCATATGCATCGTCTGTATACTGCTGCACTGTAGGGTACACACGGTGTAGTTGTGGTGCTTGTGCAAAGTTATCTTCGTGGTAAAGCTTCTTTGTTTCTGTGATTGTTACTGGTTGTGCTTCAAGTGGTGCAACCTCTTGACGTTTTTTAATTTCACCAAAGTACTTTTCAATAAGCGCCTTTGCATCTGTAGTTTTAAAATCTCCTGCTAGTACGAGTGTCGCATTGTTAGGACCATAAAACTTGTCATAAAACTCACGTACATCATCTACCGTAGCATTTTGTAAATCTTCTAGCTCGCCTATAACTTGCCAGTTATATGGGTGACCTTCTGGATAGATGTTTTTATCAAGAACCCAACTTGTATGCCCATAAGGATTGTTATCTACACGTTGTCTTTTTTCGTTTTGAACAACCTCTTGCTGATTTTCAAAGGCACTCTCTGTTACCGTATTAATTAAGAATCCCATACGGTCAGACTCTAGCCATAAAATAGTCTCAAGTGCATTGTTTGGTACCGTTTCATAATAGATTGTACCATCTTTCCAGGTACCACCATTAAGAGTTCCTCCTGCGTCTTGTACCGTTTTAAAGAATGAGTCTTGTGGCACATTTTCAGACTCTTGAAATAACATATGCTCAAATAGGTGAGCAAAACCGGTGCGTCCTGTTTTCTCGCGGTTAGAACCTACCGCATACTGTATCGCGAGTGATACAATAGGGTCACTACTATCTTGATGTAAGATCACGTCTAGACCATTCTCCAGCTCGTACTTCTCATAATCAATAGATAGTTTTGCATCCTCTACTACGGCGGTATCTTTATTACCCTCGCAAGAAGTACATAAGAGAGCAGTTACCATCACGGCAACAGCAATCATTTTAAAACTGTTTGATTTGATCATTTTTAGTGTTTTTTGATAATCCTCTAAGATAATAAGTAAGTAGGTACCGTCTCTTAATAAAATGTTAAAGAGTTAACAGTGTGGTTGTTAATTACGCTTTCGCGAAAGCAAAAAAAAAGGGAGATCGCTGTACACGATTTCCCTTTAGTAACGGTTTATTGGTTTCTAATTATGCAGTCTCTTCGAGAGATTTTGTATTAGAAGCTATGGTAGCTAGATTGTATACTACTAGACCAAAACCAATTTTATTAATAGCGTCACCTAGGTTGTAAACTACATCTAGAGATAATCCTCCAAAGATGCCTTCATACCATCCCGGTGTTCCAGCCATATACCCTATAGGGTAAATTGCCCATCCCACAAGAACAAACCAACATAGGGTTTTGTGTGCGCTTAGTACAGCTCCACCTGCTTTTACAGCAAGCTTTTTTGCGCTTCCTAGCCAGATGTCATAAACAATTACAAAGTATGCCGCTCCAGAGATTAATCCCCATAGCCACGCATTATCTCTGTCTACAGCCTCACCTATGTATCCGGTTACTAGCATAACAACAGATAAGAAAATCAGTCTCCACATAAGTGACTTTTTAGCTCCTGCAACTTTTAGTATTAGGAAAAACTCAACACACATAAGTGGTACAGTAAGAACCCAGTCTACATACCTAAAAAATGTAGGTGACTCAGCATTTGCTTGCCAGTAGTCGCGCATATACCAATAATGGACGGCGGCAATAAATGTAATCAAGCCCGACACCAGAATGGATGTTCTCCATTTACGGTCAAAGCTGTTCATAGATAAAAAGAAAAAGGCAGCTGCGGCCATCATAGCCATAGCTCCTACAAAAAACGTGAATGCAACATAATCATCTGATGCAATTTTGTCAAGTGCAGTACTTAATAGTAATAAATTCATAGCAATTATTTTTTTTGTTTAATCAAAGTTAATAATAATTAAACAAATTATCTTAAAACTATTATTAAATATTTAATTTTATATCGTGAAAAATATCAGAATCGTAATAACCTTCTTTCTTTTATGGCTAAGTATTCAATTTGACTCTGCTGTAGAAAATAGTATTGCTTATTTAGCCATCTTTACATTAGGCCTTGTACACGGAGCAAATGACATTAAACTATTAGAAAAAAACGTGTCTTCTTCTCCTAACTATACATATGTGATTTTAGGTCGATATGTGTTATTTGTACTCGCCATAGCGTTCTTATTTTATGCGTTGCCTACACTTGCTCTTATCCTCTTTATTATGGTGAGTGGTTTTCATTTTGGAGAGGAGCACTGGGACAAGCTCCTTATCATAAAGAATAAAGGTCATTATGTGTTCTTCTCGGCATATGGTCTCCTTATTTTGTTTCTTATTTTTTATTTTAACAGCGAGGAAACTACAGAGATCATAGCTATCATCACAGGGTTTACTTTAGATAGCTACTATTATCTAGTGGGACTTATATTTTTTGCTATCATAACTATCGCTTCGTTTATGATAGGTAAAGTGCAAATGAATGACGTAAGCTCCAAACTAGAAGAGTTTGTGCACCTTATTATACTCGCCATCGTGTTTAAAATGGCAACTTTACTATTATCATTTGCCTTATATTTTGTGGTATGGCACGCAATTCCTTCTATGAAAAGTCAGATTATCTATCTATACGGTAATACGAGCCAAAAATCTATTGCAGGCTACCTAAGATCTTCGCTAGCTTACTGGTTACTGGCCATTACTAGCATATCAATATTTTATTATTACGTAGGTGATAAGACCTATCTTTTTAATGCCATATTCTTTGCATTTTTGGCTGCTATTACATTTCCTCACGTCTGGATTATTAATTCATTACGCAAGTAGCTGTTACAGTACATATCCTATTAGCTTGCTTAAAAATGTATCATACCATCTGTAATATTATAGATAACTTTGATTATTAATTATAGCATTCACTAGCGTTGGCCATCACAATGAGTAGAGGAGGTAGTTGCTGTAGGATATATGAAAATTAGTAAATGAAAAAGATAAAAAAACCGCTTATTGCCATATTCATCATTGCAAACTTATATGTCATCCTTTGTGGCGGACTGTATTTTTTTCAAGACAACCTCATTTTCCACCCGCAGCAGTTGCCGCAGGAGTATGCTTTTGATTTTGATGGTGATTATAAGGAGGTTTGGGTAGATGCTCCAGATGGAGCTCGGCTTAATGGCTTGCACTTTACGGTTACAAACCCAAAGGGCGTGATACTTTATCACCACGGTAATGCAGGCAGTCTCGCGCAGTGGGGGCAAATCGCCCAGCCATTTGTACAAAAGGGCTATGCGGTTATTATTATGGATTACAGGCAGTATGGTAAGAGTGGGGGAGCACTCACAGAGCCGGCGCTTTATGATGATAGTTTGCTGTGGTACGCTTTCGCGAAAGCGCAATACCCCACAACACCCATAACGAGTTACGGCAGGAGCCTCGGGACGACCTTTGCAACCTACGTGGCATCAAAGCAAGAAGTCAGTAAGCTGGTGCTAGAGACTCCTTTTTATAGTATACTAGACGAGGCACAATCGCGCTTTTCGATCCTTCCAGTAGAGAGATTACTCAACTATAGATTGCCTACGTATAGCTTTATAAATGAGGTGACGGCTCCTATAACCGTGATACATGGCACAGAAGATAGTGTAGTGGCTTATGAGCACGGTAAAGCCCTTTATGATAGCATTACGACAACTACAAAGACTTTTGTAACTGTACCTGGCGGTGATCACAATAACCTAAGCGAGTTTGAGGCGTATCAAAAAGCGACGGCTACACTTTTTGAGTAGTTAGTCATTGGTATGCTCTTTAATCCACTTTGTGATAAAGGCAAGAACCTTTGGGGCCATCGTTTGTTCTATCTCTGAGTATTCAGATAGGGCACCGGTGGTGCATTCTTGAAAGAGGTGATTAAGATCGTCAAAGGCAACAGTTCTAGCATTCTCATTATTTCCAGCAGCAAAGGCTTCTTTTATAGCCGCAATATTTTGCACGTAAGGAACCTGAAAATCTTTCTTACCATTGAGCGCAATAACAGGTGATTTTATAGCACTCAGGTAGCTAGCTGGTGTAGCTTTAAGGAGGCTTACTATCTCTGGGGTGGTGATTTGATCTGTAATAGCTTCTACTTGCTGTATGGGAACCATAGGTCCCAGCTTCTCTTTGAGAGCGAGATTTACAGCATCTTTGATAGCCGCATTTGTACCGTCATTTTGTATAATAACATCATAAGCATAACCTAAGAGGTCTTGACCTTGTTTAATTTGTGCTTCTGGGATGTTCATAAGGCGTTCCATTGCTTCTTTTTGCGAGAGCATAAGTTCATTACCAGGTATGCCTGGTCCAGCAAGCATAACGGTAAAAGCCACATCTGGAGATAGCGCTGCTATTTGAGGAGCGATGATACCTCCTATACTGTGACCTATAAGGCCTACTTGAGAATATTTGGTTTTCTTATACTTCTTTAAATAAGCTATGGCTGCTGTGGCATCACTTGTAAACTGTGCGATACCTGCCGTTTCAAAAGTACCTGTAGATGCACCCACGCCACGTTCGTCATAACGCAATACACCTATACCGTTACTTGATAGGTAGTCTGCAAGTACGTAGTATAGCGAGTGTCCAAACATATCTCCATCTCTATTTTGTGGGCCGCTACCACTTATAATCACCGCAATAGGCGGGTTTTTTATATCCTTAGGTAAGGTAAGTGTGCCAGCAAGGGTGATATTTTCTTCTTTGTTTTTAAAAGTCACCTCTTGTACATCATAATTGAAAGGAGCCTTAGGTTGCTGTGGTCTATTAAGTACAAGGGCACCTTTTACGAGAGTAAGCGGTACGGGAAAGTTATTCTGTATCAAATTGCCTTGTATGCTATCATTTTTAGTCACGCCTATGTAGCGCATTTTAAACTGCGGAAAGTCTACCTTAAGAGTATCGTTTGTATAGGTCGTGTTTGCTGCCTTACCACCTGTAAGTCCTTGGCTCGGGATGTCCATTGTGGTGTGTAGGCTATCTTGTGGCTGCGTGATGTGAAAGGCAAAGTCTATACTTTGACCTTGAAAGTTTACCGTTCCCTTCCAGTCGCCTGTGACAATTTGGGCGTGTGATATAAAGCCAGTAAGGCAGGTAACGGCTAGAATGATAAGAGTCCTCATAGGTGTACTGTATATAAGTCTGTGACTAAGGTAGTTGTTATTATTGTGTTTTTAATATAGGAAATATATTTTCACGAAAGCGTAAAAAAAAAGAAACCCGAGGCTCTCGCACTCGGGAATCTAACCAACCAAAGTTGTTTTGCGTTAACTAACGCAGTGGGGGAAATGTATTACTTATACATTTTATCATTTGGTTTTACTTCATAGGTGATGGTTGTTACCGTATCATCCTTGTCATTATATTTTTCTGACACCATATTTCCATTTTTGTCAAAATAGTTTACAGAGATACCCTCCTTTGTTTTCATAAGGTATACGTCACCTTTTGCCAGTTTACGCATTGTCCCGTACTCAGAGGTGTTGTTTTCTCTTGTTCTTTTTATGGCGTATCCGTTTGGAGTTTCCTCTAGGCGAAAGTCTGAGTCGTTATACGTATACGTAACTTCTCTTTTTACCATTGTCTTACCACGTTGTAAAGACTGGTTGAGCTGGCCCTTGTCACTTTTTTTAAGTGATGTAGGTGTTACCTCAGTTTCTTTTACCGTTTTATATACGGTCTCATTACCTAGGGAAGACTTTACGGTCGTTCTAGTTTTTGTAATTTTTTCTACTTTTTCTTGTGCTTGTACGGCTGTTGCGGTACATACAGCCAGTGCTGCTATGATAAGTGATTTTTTCATCGGTCTTGTTTTTTGTTGATACAAATTTAAGATGCTTTTCTGCTCATTATAGCCAACGGGATGGTAAGACTTTATTAAGCCTTTCCCAATATTACTGGGCTCACAAGGCGATTAACTTAAATTAACACAAAAGTGATGCTTTCTATGGCTCGTTGTATATGCCACTCGGTAGATCAATAAAATAGGATTATCTTTGCACCCTGAAAATAAAGTGGAAAGAATGGTTTTCCGCTTTCGCGAAAGCGTACTACTAATACATACTATTATATGAAAGCTGGAATCGTAGGATTACCTAATGTAGGGAAGTCAACCCTTTTTAACTGTCTGTCTAATGCCAAAGCACAGAGCGCAAACTATCCGTTTTGTACTATTGAGCCTAACGTGGGTGTGGTAAATGTACCAGATAACAGGCTAGCAAAACTAGAGGAGCTCGTAAGCCCAGAACGTGTAATCCCTGCTACGGTAGAGATTGTAGATATTGCAGGTCTTGTAAAAGGGGCAAGTAAGGGAGAAGGACTAGGAAACCAATTTTTAGGAAACATACGTGAGACAGATGCGATACTGCACGTGTTGCGTTGTTTTGATAATGATAATATTGTGCACGTAGATGGGAGTGTAGACCCTATACGAGATAAAGAAACGATAGATATAGAGCTACAGCTCAAAGATCTCGAAACTACAGAAAAGAAGCTAGAAAAAGTAAAACGTGCGGCTCGTACGGGTAATAAAGAAGCCCAAGCAGAAGAAGCAGCGTTACTTAAAATAAAAGAAGGTCTAGAAGCAGGTATCTCTGTACGTGCGATAGACATAGATGAAGATACTCGTGAGGAGTTTGTAAAGCCTTTACAGTTTATTACAGACAAGCCAGTGATGTATGTATGTAATGTAGATGAAGATGCTGCTGTAAATGGTAATGCCTATGTAGACAAGGTACGTGAGGCGGTAAAAGATGAAAATGCAGAGGTGATTGTACTTGCCGTAGGTACTGAGGCAGATATTACAGAACTAGATGATTATGAGGAGCGCCAGATGTTTCTTGCAGATATAGGTCTAGAGGAGCCAGGTAGCGCAGTATTAATACGCGGTGCATACAAGTTACTTAACCAGCAAACATACTTTACAGCGGGTGTAAAAGAAGTACGTGCCTGGACGGTAAATATAGGTGCAACGGCACCACAAGCTGCGGGAGTGATACACACAGATTTTGAAAAAGGCTTTATACGTGCAGAGGTGATTAAATATGATGACTTTGTGGAGTACGGTAGTGAGTCTAAGGTACGTGAGGCAGGAAAGCTAGGTGTACAGGGTAAAGATTATATTGTAAATGATGGTGATGTAATGCACTTCTTATTTAACGTATAAGGAGTACCTATTTCTATAGTATTAAAAAAAGTCTTTCTCATCGCTGAGAAAGGCTTTTTTTTGTGAGGATGCTTTAGTATGCGACTATTTCAACCGTGTTGAGGAGTCTCGCAATTTTATCTGCAGTAGAGGAGACGATGGCGTGTTTTTTTACATACGCCTTGATGTCATCAAGCACATCACTATCTTCTACCTTGAGAAACTGCGAACTGTAAGACGTAAACACGGGGTCGCTACCTTCTTTGTGTATCACTTCAAAAATGTTGTGATGCCTCGGGTCTTTCTTAATCTTGTTTTCATAGAGATCTGTGAGGTAGGCCTCATCACCTTCCAGTACTTGAAAAAAGTTACCTAGGGTATGTAATAAGATACCACAGATGCCCTTCTCATTGTTTTGGGTATAGGTGTAATCAAGTATTTCTTGTATTTGGGCTTCTGTAAGATGGGGTGCTACTTTGCTAAAATAACAGATGGTGTACATTGTATGTTGGGTTTGATTGGCTTTATAAAAATAATAGTAAATATTTTATTTGTCTAATGTATTTTTAAAATAATTAAACAAAATGTATAATTACTTTATTGTGAGCTACCTATAGGCACACGATTTGTTAGGGAATAATAGGTCTCAAATTATTTTCAAAAAAACTCATTAAAAGGTTTTGGTAATTAAAAAAGCGCTGTATATTTGCACCCGCAATCAGGCAGATAGCTTGATGAGACACTTAAGGAGAAATGGCAGAGTGGTCGAATGCGGCAGTCTTGAAAACTGTTGAGGGTCACACCTCCGGGGGTTCGAATCCCTCTTTCTCCGCCAAGATTTATTCAAAATCGACGAAAGTCCTGTAAACTCAATGTTTATGGGACTTTTTAGTTTACCCAAAACATCAAAATATGTATTAAAAACCATTCTGTTGGTGACCTATTAGGTGACCTTTTTATAACCTTAATTAGGTCACCTAATTGTTTATAACTGTTTATAAATCAGCAATATAAATCAATTAAAAGACCTCAATATTTTGTAAATTAATGTATAATTAAAGGTCACCAGAATGAACAAAACATTTGGATTATTATTCTACTTAAAAAAGAGTAAAGTAGATGCACAGGGCAAATGCCCTATTTACCTGCGTATTACCATAGATGGTAAGCGCACAGAGATTAGTACAAAACGTACCATTGAGATTGAGAAATGGAGCGTTGAAGCCAATAAAGCTATTGGAAGAACAGAAGATATACGAGAACTAAATGCCTATTTAGATTCACTTACTACAAAAGTATATCAAAGCCAAAGAGACTTAATTCAAGATAACAAAGAGGTTACAACCGAAACCCTTAAAAACAAGTTTTTGGGTGTTGAGGAAAAACAAAGAACACTCATCACCATCTTTAATAATCACAACAAGCAAGTTGAAAAATTAGTTGGTAGAGAGTTTTCAGCAGGAACTTTAGAACGTTATAAAACGGTGTTTAAGCATCTACAAGAGTTTATGCAACATCAATACAATGTAAGTGATATACCTGTAAACAGAATAGACCACAAGTATATTACAGATTTTGAGTTCTATTTAAAAACGGTTAGAAACTGCGGACACAATAGTACAATCAAGTATATCAAGAATTTTAAAAAGATAGTACGTATTGCAATTGCAAACGATTGGATTAAAAAAGACCCATTTCTAAATTATAAAGTGCGTTTAAAAGAAGTAGAACGCCAATTCCTTTCAGAAGAAGAAATACAAACAATGCTCGAAAAAGAATTACACACTAACAGGTTAGAGCAAGTAAGAGACATTTTTATATTCTGTTGCTTTACAGGTTTAGCGTATAGCGACGTTAAGAAGCTCTCAAAAGATAATTTGGTATTTGGTATTGATGGCGATAAGTGGATAAAAACAAAGCGTACTAAAACTGATACACGAAGTAATATTCCACTACTTCCAACCGCTTTAGAGATTATAAAAAAATACGAGAACCATCCAGAGGCAGTAACAAAAGGTGTATTACTTCCTGTATTGAGCAATCAAAAGTCTAATGCCTATTTAAAAGAGATAGCAGACCTGTGTGGTATCAATAAAAATCTAACCACCCATTTAGCTCGTCATACATTTGCAACTACGTTAACGCTCTCTAATGGTGTGCCAATGGAATCAGTTAGTAAAATGTTAGGGCATAAATCACTTAAAACGACACAACATTATGCTAAAATATTGGATAGAAAAGTGAGTGATGATATGGCAATTTTAAAACAAAAGTTTGCAGACAAAAGTAATATTGACGCTTCCAAGAGAATTGCTAATTAGAGCATAAATACAAAATATATAAGTATATGCTTAAACCCTTGTTTTTACAGGGGTTTTTCTGTTGAAAAAAGAGCCCTTTTTGTTTACAACTGTTTATAACTTCATTTTATAAAAGAATCAAATTGTCGTAAATTAACACAATATAAATCAGGTGTTTACACCTTTTAATACGTTTTAATACAGAATGACATTTGAAGTAATTACAAAGGATGATTTAAAGACTCTAAAACAGGAAATCATTACAGAACTTAAGACAATTTTAGGAAGCCAAACAGAGCAAAAAAAGTGGTTAAAATCAGCAGACGTACGTGAGCTATTAAATATCTCACCAGGTACGTTGCAGAATTTACGAATCAATGGTACACTACCCTTTACCAAAATGGGTAAAACGATGTACTATGAGTATGACGATGTAGTTAGAATTTTAACCCAAAACAAGAGTGCTTAATGAGATTATACATACCAGAGAATTTAGACATAGACCAAATTGTTTATGATTATCCACCTAATTTTAAGAAATACAAACACAAAAGAGATAAGCTATTATATGTTATTCACTTAATAAATGCGCTTACACTCTACAACAAAGATTTAATGTATGATGACTTTGTATCTATAAGTGCAAAAATCTTACAGGACAAAATCTCTAACTATAAAGAGTACTTAAACTATCTTATCAATGTTGCAAAAATTATAGAAACGGATAATCAATACTTTGTTGGGTCAAAATCAAAAGGGTTTAGACTTACTGAAAAATACAGATGCGAAGTAGCTATTCATTCTATTAGCGACCAAACATTTCACAGGAAATTAAAAGTTGAGCGTAACAATAGAGCAGTTTCAGTAAAGCATCTAAACTACCTAACAAAATGGTTTGATGAAAAATTAGAAATTGATATTGATTACGTCAACAAGTTTTTAGCCGAAGAATATGCGTTGAAGAAAGACAACAAATCTTTGTGGCAATCCAAAAAGGTTAATAACTATGGTAAGGTCGAAGTCAAATATAAAAGACCTATTGACCAATTAAACCACGCAAAAATTAGCGCAGAAAAAATTAGCCGTAAAGATTATTATTTGTTGCACGATGATAATGTGTATCGCTTCCATTCCAACCTTACTAATATGCGAAGCGTTATTAGAAATGCAGTAACGTATGATGGCCAAAAATTAATTTCGATTGATATTAAAAATAGCCAACCTTATTTAAGCACCATATTGTTGAGTCGCTCGTTCTGGATTGAGCAAAAAAATGAGCCAAATGCACCAAATGAGTTATCAATCACCTTTGACGAGCCCAAAAAGTCGTCATTTTCTTCTTTTAATAATATAAATAAGAATAATTACAAGGGTGATGGTAGGATTGATGAAAGAATGAGTATATCTCATATCAAGGTACACGATACTGATTCTTACATTATGTTAGGAGATATTGATAAAACCCTTATGAATAATGAGTTTAGCCAGTATATAAATCTTGCGGTGAGTGGAACACTTTACGAGTTTTTAGAGCAACAATTTAGTCTTCGTTTAGGGGAAACATTCTCAAACCGCAAAGAGGTTAAAACAGCAGTATTTCAAGTGCTATTTACAGATAATAGGTTTTTAGGGCAAGAGGATGCAAAACCAAAGAAGATATTTAAGGAGATGTTCCCAAACGTATATGAGGTTTTTAGACAGATTAAGAGTAAAGATAAATCACTACTTCCAAGATTGTTGCAGAGTATAGAGAGTTACTTAATGATAAATGTTATAGCAAAACGTATAGCAATAGAGTATCCAGATGCACCAATATATACAATACACGACAGTATTTCTACAACAGAAGAATATGTAGATGTGGTTGAGGCTATAATGACAGAGGAATTAACCAAAGCGATAGGACACACACCTAAATTAGAGCCAGAGGTATGGTGTAAAAGCAATATGGTAAAGCATCTTGAAACTTTAAAGGAGAAAGCAAAGGTTGTCGCTTAAATAAAATAATTGCACAACCATTGCATCATTAAATTTTTATCTTTGTAATTGTGAAATTTGTAACAATCATATTATCCTTAATAATACTATTGCTTTCAGCAAAGCCTTGTTCTGATGATCTAAATATAGAAGACCAGCATCAAGACGAAATAAGTACAAATCACAATCATCAAGACGAAATAAGTACAAATCACAATCATCAAGAAGATAGTGACGATTCTTGTCCTGTAACTTGTATTTGTAATTGTTGCGGTATGACAATTACTTACGAACCAATCAAGACATTTAATTTAAAACTCAATGTTGAAATCTCAACGGAGTTAATTTCTACATATCAACCTATTTACGGGTTTAATTTCCTTTCCAATATTTGGCATCCGCCACAAGTAATAAGCTAAAACAAATCGATTTTAAATCAATTTTTTAGTTAATTACAAATACAATTCAATGAATAAATATCTATTGAGCATAAAGCTCATATTAATACTTTGCCTATCGTTACAGGCACAAACATCAGACATACAAATAAAAGTCCTAACAGAAGCTGAAAACGAGCCTTTATTGGGTGCTACGGTTTATTTTGAAGCATTAGAAAAAGGAGCAGTAACCGATTTTGACGGTATTGCAACTTTTACAGAAATACCAGATGGTCAGCATCAAATAATAATTTCCTTTTTAGGTTTTGAAACATTTGAGACAACAATTCAAATTCCAAGTAATACAGCGTTAATCTTTAAATTAAAAGAAGGTGGCAATCAATTAGATGCTGTAGTATTGCAATCTTCAAGAAGTACAAGAACCGTAAGAAAAATACCGACACGTATAGAGTTTATAGGTGCAGAGGAATTAGGAGAAAAAGCAATAATGAATCCTACTAATATTTCTATGGTGCTTCGAGAAAGTACAGGAATACAGATGCAACAAACATCATTAAGTAGTGGGAGCACCAATATTCGTATTCAAGGATTGGATGGTAGGTACACACAGCTTTTAAGAGATGGTTTTCCATTATATGGTGGTTTCTCAAGTGGGTTAAGTATTTTACAAATCCCACCTTTAGACCTACAACAATTTGAAATTATTAAAGGAAGCTCATCAACACTTTATGGTGGTGGTGCTATTGCAGGTTTAATAAATATGGTATCCAAAACACCAGATTTTGAACCTGCTTTAGATATAATGCTTACGCAAACACAAGCCTTAGGTAGTACAGCCAATGTCTTTTATAGCAAACGAAATGAAAAATTTGGTTTTTCGCTTTATGGTTCTGGTCACTACCAAAAAGCGTACGATCCAGAAGATGATGGCTTTAGTAATTTACCAAAAACAACTTCTATTTCTTTTAATCCTAAACTTTTTTATTATCCATCAGAGAATACAACAGTTTGGTTTGGATTAAACGGAACGTATGATGATAGAATTGGTGGTGATATTAATAAAATTGAAAATGGTGAAGATGGTATTCATCAATATACTGAAGAAAACAATTCAAAACGATTAAGCAGTCAATTGGTATATCAAACACAATTAGATTCTACAAGTTCATTAGAGTTTAAAAATAGTGTCTCTTTTTTCGATAGGAACTTAACTGTTCCGGATTTCAATTTTGATGGCAAACAAACAAACACGTTTACTGAAATATCTTATAATACAGCATCAGAAAATACGGATTGGATAGTTGGAGCTAATCTATATACTTCAAACTTTGATGAAAATGATAATGCACCATTACAGCGAGACCAAAAAGATGTGACCTTTGGGGCATTTGCAAATAATATCTACGACATATCAGATAATTGGATATTGGAAACTGGATTAAGAGCAGATTATAATACTGATTTCGGTTTCTTTCCACTTCCAAGGATTTCACTACTCTATAAAAATAATAGTGGATTTTCAAGTAGAATTGGTGGAGGTTTAGGGTATAAGATTCCAGATATTTTTACAGAGGAAGCAGAATATATCAATTTTGAAAATGTGCTTGGGATAAATAAGTCTACAGTAGATGCAGAACGTTCTTATGGTGTTAATTTTGATTTGAATTATCAAACACGTTTATCTGATGAGATTGGTTTTTCTATAAATCAATTATTCTATGTGACTGCTATTAATGATGGACTGCTTTTAAATTCTACAGATAACGGTTTATTTCAGTTTGAAAATGCACCAGATGAAATCTTTAGCAAAGGAGCAGAAACCAATATTAAATTTACATACAAAGACTTTAGATGGTTTTTAAACTATGCACTAATTGATACCAAACTAAATTATTTACCTGGCAATCCACAGAAGCCATTAACCGCAAAACATAACGCAGGTAGTGTTTTAATGTACGAATCTGAAAAATGGCGTATTGGTTATGAAACCTTTTATACAGGCAAACAGTTTTTATCTAACGGAACAGAGACTACAGACTTTGTAACTATGGGTTTATTGGTGATGCGTAACTTTAAATTAGGAAGTGTATTTGTGAATTTTGAGAATTTTACAGATAGAAGACAAAGCAGGTTTTCACCTTTGGTTTTACCACCACACGACAATCCTGTTTTTCCAGAGATTTATGCACCTACAGATGGTTTTATATTTAGTGTAGGACTTATTATTAAACCATTTGGAAACGAAGACCACGATTAGCTATGGAAACAATAGAACAAGTATTAGAGTCAAAAAATATTCGTGTAACAGCAATGCGTATGTTAATTTATAAGTTTCTTGCAGAAAAAGAGATAGCGGTAACATTAAGTGATATTGAAAGTGCTTTTGAAAAAGCAGATAGAACTACCTTGTACAGAACTATTAAAACTTTTGAAGAAAAGGATATTGTGCATCAAATAGACGATGGCACAGGGATAACAAAATATGCGTTATGCGAAAAGGGATGTAATTGTGATATAAAAACCGATTTACACTTACATTTCCATTGTAACAATTGCAATGAAACGATTTGCCTAACAGAACATAAAATACCGCAAATTAAAGTACCTGATGGTTTTGTGTCAGAGAATGTAAATTTGGTGGTAAAAGGTATTTGCGATAAGTGTAGTGGCTAATAATTGCACTTCCATTGCACTTCCATTGCACTTACTATTAAAGTACATTTATCCAAAATTAGTGGATATGAAGTTTAATACTAAAATACCTCAACATCTGAAACAGGCGTACAACGAAGAATTAAAACTATACAGTTTCTGTTTAGAAAATAAGCATTTTAGCAATGCTTGGTATCATTTAGAACGTAGTCATATAATAGGACAATCTTATCCTATAGAGCATACCTATTCACATTGGCTAATGCTAAAGTTTGGATTTAGACAAAAAGATACTAAAGAAGTATTCGGTCAAATTATTAGATTGCTTGTTGGTGGCTGGAAATCATTTATAAATCACGTTCCTCTTGGTAACACAGGTGGCGCAAACGTACCACCATTAAAACGTATGCCTATTCCAAATGACATTGAAAAATTATTATATATAGAATGAAAAATAAATTAGCGGTTACAAGTATCCTAACAGCAATCACGGCTTCATTGTGTTGCATCACACCTGTTTTGGCATTAATTGCAGGTACAAGTGGTGTAGCTTCAACTTTTTCTTGGATAGAACCATTTAGACCTTACTTAATAGGGCTAACTATATTAGTTCTTCTCTTTGCTTGGTATCAAAAATTAAAACCAGAAAAAGAAATCGACTGTGAATGTGAAACGGATAAAAATCCAAAATTTATTCAGTCAAAAACCTTTTTAGGAGTTGTAACAGTATTCGCAATAGTGATGTTAGCATTACCATACTACTCAAGTATGTTTTATCCAAATTCAGAGAAACAAATTGTTATCGTTGATAAATCAAATATCAAAACAACAGAGTATAAAATAAGTGGAATGACTTGTGCCAGTTGTGAAGCTCACGTAAACCACGAAGTAAATAAACTTAACGGAATTGTAAACTCAAAAACATCATACAAGAATGGTAACGCAATCATTGAGTATGACCAAACTAAAACTAATGAATTAGAAATTGAGAAAGCAATTAATTCTACGGGTTATAAAGTAACTGATAAAAATTAAAATTGATGCAAACTATATTAAAATCGGAAATCACTTGCCCAACCTGTGGTCATAAAAAGAAAGAAGATATGCCAACTAACGCTTGTCAATTCTTTTACGAGTGTGAGCATTGTAAAACGGTTTTGAAACCAAACGAAGGAGATTGTTGTGTGTATTGTTCTTATGGTACAGTTCCTTGTCCACCAATTCAACAAAACAAAAGTTGTTGCTAAAACAAAACTAAATGAAAAAAAAGAAAGTCAATTTAAGAGATTTAAAACCAAATTCAGAAGAACAACATTCTCACGATGATGGTCACGACCACGGAGATGGAAGTGCATTCAAGACATACATTCCTGCTATTATAAGTTTTGTTATGTTAATGGTAGGTATCGCTGTAGATTATTTTGATGCGATTCCTCAATTTGAAGGATGGATTCGAGTAGTTTGGTACACTTTAGCATATATTCCTGTTGGATTTCCAGTAATTAAAGAAGGATGGAAAAGCCTTATAAAAGGTGATGTTTTTACAGAGTTCTTTTTAATGTCTATTGCTACAATTGGTGCATTTATAATTGGTGAATATCCAGAAGGTGTTGCAGTAATGCTATTTTATGCAGTAGGAGAATTATTTCAAAACGCAGCAGTAAATAGAGCAAAAGGAAATATTAAAGCATTATTGGATGTTAGGCCAAAAGAAGCCAATGTATTTCGCGATGGTGATTATGTTAGTGTGTCGCCAGAAGCTGTAAATATTGGAGAGAAAATTCAAATTCGTGTAGGCGAAAAAATCCCATTGGATGGTATTTTATTATCCGAAAAAGCATCTTTAAATACAGCAGCTCTGACAGGCGAGAGCAAACCAGATTCCATTCAGAAGGAAACCAAGGTTTATGCAGGTAGTATTAATTTAGAAAGCGTTATTGAAGTTGAGGTAACCAACAAGTTTGAAGATAGTTCTATTGCGAGAATATTAGACTTGGTTCAAAATGCAACAGCTCGTAAGTCTAAAACAGAATTGTTTATCAGACAGTTTGCTCGTATCTACACACCAATTGTAGTGTTTTTAGCTATTGGTGTTACTTTTATACCTTACTTTTTTGTAGATGATTATGTATTTAGAGATTGGTTATACAGAGCATTAATTTTCTTGGTAATATCTTGTCCTTGTGCGTTAGTGATTTCAATACCATTAGGTTATTTCGGTGGTTTGGGAGCAGCTTCAAAAAATGGAATTTTATTTAAAGGTGCTTCATTTTTAGATGCAATGACCAAGATAAATACTTTGGTAATGGACAAAACAGGAACCGTTACCAAAGGTGTTTTTAAAATCAAAGAAGTAAAAGCAATCGGTTGGAATGAAACCGAATTTATGCAATACTTAATGGCGATGGAAGAACAATCCACGCATCCAATTGCTAAAGCCATTTTAGAGTATAAAGCAGAAGGAGAAGATTTTGAAGCTACCGAAGTTTCTGAAATTGCAGGTAAAGGTTTAAAAGGCATTGTAAATGGTAAAACAGTTTTAGTAGGAAATAAAGCCTTAATGACTTCGAATAATATTGATGTTCCAACGGAAACAGAATCTATTGTAGAATCGATAGTATTAGTTGCAATCGATAATCAATTTGCAGGTTATGTAGTCATAGCAGATGAATTAAAGGAAGATGCAAAAGAAACTATAACAGAATTACACAAAGTAGGCATTAAAAAAATTATGATGCTTTCCGGTGATAAAGATTCCATTACCCAACAAGTTGCAAAAGAACTAAATATTGAAAATGCTAAAGGTGGTTTACTACCAGAAGATAAGTTAAACGAAGTTGAGATTTTAAAGAAAAACCCTGAAAACAAAATAGCTTTTATAGGTGATGGTATAAACGATGCACCTGTTTTAGCAGCAAGTAACGTTGGTATTGCAATGGGTGGTTTAGGTAGTGATGTCGCAATAGAAACCGCAGACGTTATTATTCAAACAGACCAACCTTCAAAAGTTGTTAGAGCCATTAAAATAAGTCGTTCTACACGAAAAATAGTTTGGCAGAATATCATTTTAGCTTTTGGTGTTAAAGTCATTGTCTTAATGTTAGGAGCAGGTGGTTTAGCTACAATGTGGGAAGCAGTTTTTGCAGATGTAGGAGTAGCATTATTAGCAATTTTGAATGCAGTTAGATTACAACGAATGAGTTGGTAATTGTCCCCACAACCCAAAACCCAGTTTTTTCGTACCTCAAAATCCTCTGTCTTTTGTGTTGTTCCGCTCACCTCACAAGTTTAGCGTTTTTTTGTCTTTAAGGTAATAGCATATTACAGCTTTGGTTTTCATAAAATCAAACCAAAATGCAATAAGCTATTCTGTTATTATTCTATCATAAAACCCTAAACTCACCCAAGCTATGTTACATAATACAAGTTATAGTAGCAAAAATCCTCTCAGAAGTTTGCTAACGCAGTATTATTATATTTTCGTAGCTATAACTGGTATTATGTAAAATATCCGCTTATCACACGCTCACATTGGAACACACAACCACATTTGGAACTCTAATGAAACAGAAGTAAGATAAAGTAGGTTAGAATATTAGTTATCTCATTCAAGCTGCACAAAACCATCGTTAAGTCCAAGTATTCCTTACCTCAAGTCTTTGTTTGTTTCATTTCGTTAACAAATATCAAGAAACATAGTGCTATAATTAAAAGGTGATTAGATTGTGCTAAACTTGTAAATGAAGTACATAAAAAAATAAAAAAGAAAGCAAATATAGGTAGCTTCCTTCTGCCAACGCTCAATACTGTAAAGGTCAAGCCCTACGGGTTTTGAATAAAACTTTTTTAAGTAGCTATCGTAAAAGGTTTCAAGATTTTAGAGTAAAAAACTTTTACCCAAAAACCTTGACAGCATCATCCACGCTACCTTTAACATTGGCTGTCTTTTTTCTTTTCTTCAAAAAAATTATGGCAAAAGAAAAAGTCCTACAATAAAAATTATAGGACTCTTTCAGCTTCAAAGGTCAGAATGAAACTATGCTACTTCAACGATATTTAAAACGTTATATGCGCCATTCTTAAGCGGATACTGAACACCGTTAATCTCTTGGAAGAACTCTACTAATAAAACGAATATATCGTTTCCTGTACCTGTTGGCACACCTGCTGGAGTTAGTGTTTGCGTTGCAGACGTTGAATCAATCGGAATATTTACAGTAGGACTGTATTCGATTGCGTTATCTGTAGTATCAAAGTCAACTTTTAGAAATGCTGAACTTAAACTTATGTGTGTTGCGCCACTTGGATATGCAATATCATTGGCAGGCGTTAAATTTGGGATAGTAATTTCACCTGTCGCACCATCTACAGTAAACGGAGCGAATAAAACAGCACTTAAAATAGCTCTATTATTGAAATCCAAGCCTTTTAATGTGGCTTTACCTTCTGGTGTTGCTAATCCTGTAGCTACATTTCTTTGTCCTCTTACAGAGGTTGTATCAAAGTTTTTAATTTGTGTCATTTTTTGAGTAACACGACTTGAAACTCGATTATCTTTTGCTCTAATCATTAAGTTTCTTACTGATGTTCTCAATAACTTACCAGATGATGCAGAACTACCAAATTCTGAACCATTTTCACGAGTACGTTCAAACGCTGGGTCATTTTGAATACGCTCTTTAGAAACACCGCCTTTAGTTTTTACTAAATAACCCTCTTTTGCTTTGTAAAAAGTTAGATTGTCTAACGTTCCTTCTAACTTGATAATACCTTTCAATTTTGCCATAACTAATACATTTTTTGATGATGAATATCAAATATACGAGCTATTGACTGTCAATGTATTAGAGTGATTCCGTACTGTTTATAAGTTGCCAAATCTTCCGATTTAGTTAGTTTTTTCAATGGGATATTAGTCGTATATTGTATATAAGTGCTTTATAGCTACGGTATAGATAAAGTATAGTTAGAGTATTAATTTTAAATTTAAAGTGAATGAGTAGAATCTGTATTTACCCTAAAGACGTACAGGTAGTAACAGGAAAGAGTGAGCGTTATGGCAGAACAATAATCAAAGCGATTAAAGAACGCCTTAACAAAGAAGCTCATCAGTTAGTTACTATCGATGAATTTTGCGACTTTATGGGCTTTGAAATCAGTAAAGTACAAGGATTAATCAAGTAAATTCCTTATCTTTACTACAAGGTATAAAGGTGACCTATTAGGTGACCCAACAATGGTACAGGACTGAAACAGTAATAAATAAAGGCACTACGAAAGAGGTTCACTTACCTCTTTCTCCGCAAAAGAAACCTGCAACGTATGTTGCAGGTTTTTTGTTTTATACACCTACGTCAAGCTCGCTTGTAAGTAAGGGGATAAAACAAAAAACCAACGAGCCCCGCTCGTTAAAGGTTTTATGCTTGCAAAGGACACCCCAACTGGGATCACCGCAGGTAATCCTTTTTCTATTTTCACCAATTAATTATTTCTAATCTCCGCTTGGAAGGCGAAGGGATAAAACAAAAAACCAACGAGCCCCGCTCGTTAAAGGTTTTATGCTTGCAAGGGATACCCCAACTGGGATCACCGCAGGTAATCCTTTTTCTATTTTCACCAATTAATTATTTCTAATCTCCGCTTGTAAGTAAGGGGATAAAACAAAAAACCAACGAGCCCCGCTCGTTAAAGGTTTTATGCTTGCAAGGGATACCCCAACTGGGATCACCGCAGGTAATCCTTTTTCTATTTTCACCAATTAATTATTTCTAATCTCCGCTTGGAAGGCGAAGGGATAAAACAAAAAACCAACGAGCCCCGCTCGTTAAAGGTTTTATGCTTGCAAAGGACACCCCAACTGGGATCACCGCAGGTAATCCCCAAAGAACAAGAACAAGAACAAGAACAATTCACCCAGCCCCAAGCTCGCTTGGAAGGCGAAGGGATAAAACAAAAAACCAACGAGCCGCGCTCGTTAAAGGTTTTGTGCTTGCAAAGGATACCCATCTTGGGATCACCGCAGGTAATCCTTTTTTATATAATTATTTAGCTGGTGGAATGGTATTTAGCTATCAATTATTTGATTGATAGTTACTTTTAATAAGTCTAAACTTTCAGTAAGAATTTGACGATCAATATTTGCCGACAAAATTTCATCACTACTGCGCTGTACAAGCAGTAGTGCTAATTGCTCTCTTATAAATAGACGAACGTCTTTTTGGGTGTTTTTTATTTCAGAAACAATGTCGCTATTATTTAATAATACGTAAAGTATATCTTCAATATCGTGACTGGTGCGGTAATCTGTACCTCTGCTATTAAATGCTTCAAACTTAGTAGCTATAAATATCGATGGACTAAAAATTTGAATCTCTTGCGTGTTGACTTTTGCATTGTGGATGTCCTTAAAGCCATATGCATACCATTTGTTATTACCATTTACGGGGTTATCAATACCATCTGGAATTATATCTACAGGTATTCCCTTAAATGTTTTACGCACAATAGAGGTGCTTACTGGGTCTGGATAAAATTTTTGATCCCGTAATTGCTCTTCTATTTCTATCCAATCACTATAATTCTTAACTTTAATAGTAACATCTATATCTTCAGTTACTCTTATTTCATTAATTGCGTGATTATCTGCGTATAAACTCACCACTGCACCGCCTACAAACACCGCTGTCTCCTTAAGTTCCTTAAGTCCAATAGCTACTTGCTCAATTGCTTCTCTATTTTTTTCCTGACTTATCATTTATAGTACCAATAAATTCCTACCTTCATTAGTGCTTTTAGCATCAAAAAATAAACGTTCTAAGGCTTTAATAGCCATAGCTTTTTCCCTTGCCTTGCCTACGCGTAAAGTATCTACTAAGGCTAACAATTCATATAAGGTTGCGTCACTTTCTACCGCCTTTATAACCGATGGATAGAGAGGTTCTATAGCCTGTCCTCTTAAAGTACCACGGGCTGAGGGCCACACATAATGCTCATTACTCACAATCTGAGAGCTAAGCGGTAGTGCAGAATGTGCTGTAGGTATTCCTTTAACTAATGATCCGGGTTTTTGCGGAAATACATAGGTAATACCACTCTTCAAAAAGTCGAGTAGTGCCAGTTTAAATACCTTCTTTCCAGAAGGGTCAATCAGGCCCGCATATTTTGAACGTACAATAGATTTACTCACCTCAGACTGGCTAATGCCTAATGTGTGTGCCAAATCTAGCTGCTGCCATTTTTCATTATTTATGGCAATAATCTTTAATAAGATGACAATATCTTGCGGACTCATTATTTGTTGTTTATACTTCATAATTTATTATTCCATATTCGAATATGCAATAATAATGAATATATAATTAAATTTCAATAAGTTAACATACAATATTCCATATTCGAATATAGAATATTTCCTTAATTTATACTACTTCGACAGGCTCAGTATAGGCTTAGCTAAAGCTTAAAAACCTATGGCAATATCCCTTTTAAGACTATAAATGTTTTAAAACGAGCACAGATATGCTTCAAACTCAATGAAGCACCTCCTTATGCACGCCCTTTCTATAACAGCGCTCCTCACCTAGGTAACGCGGATTACCGTGTTTTTCTGACCAGAAGCCCTCTAGTAGATCTTTGGTAATGCATTGATAGACCACCACACCTTTATAGATTGTCTTGTCATCACCCTCATAATTAAAATTAATCACCAAGATGTTGTTTTTAAAAAAGCCAGTTCCTTGTTGGCGCTGATCACCACTTATTAGCCAAGTAGCAACGATTCTCTTGTGCTCGTCTAGCGCTAGTGTGAGTTCGCCCTTATAACCTGCGGCATCTGGGCTTTGGTTGCTTCCTGTGATGGTGTAGGTGCCTACGAGGTCTTCTAGGGTCATTGGGGTGTATGTTTATATGGTAACGATTGTGAAGATAGGGAGGGTATTTGATAAATAACTACCACTAGAGGTATTTTCCCTAATGCACTTGTACGTATTTCCTGTTTAAGGTTTGCACTTTAACACTTTATAACGATAGATTACTTTCTTATTTACTGCGCTAGGTGGGTAAAGATGTATATTTTAGGGTTTTGTTAAGAGTTAAAGAGGTAATTAGTATGAAGGGACTATGGATGATATTCAAGTAAAATCTAAAAAAAGAGTAAACGACCACGGAGAAGTTTTTACTAACGAGCGTGAAGTGAATGCAATGCTCGATTTAGTAAAACAGGAGACTGAACGAATTGACTCTCGTTTTTTAGAACCAGCTTGTGGCACAGGAAATTTTTTGGTGGAAATTTTAAGACGAAAACTGACTATTGTAACCAACAAATACAAAAAAAGTCAATTGGAATTTGAGCGTTATGCTGTAATAGCTGTATCCAGCATTTATGGAGTGGATTTACTAGAAGATAATGCTCAAGAATGTAGAGAGCGTTTGCTCAATATTTTTAAAGAGACCTACACTTCTATTTTTAAACAAAAGATAAAAGAAGATTGTATCGATACAATTGTATTTATTTTAAGTAAAAATATATTAGTTGGTGACGCTTTGACCTTACTACAGAACAATGGTAAACCCATCATATTTGCAGAATGGTCTGCTATAAATGGAAGTATGATTAAAAGGCGTGATTACACGCTAGACGAATTACTAAGAAACCAACCAATGGAAGAACCCAATTTATTCTCAGACCTAGGTGATAAAGCATTTATACCAACACCAATAAAAGAATATAAACTCACTCACTTTTTAAAGCTAAACCAACAAGATGAAGATTAACTATAATCCAGATGTATTGTCTTGCTTAGCAAATTTAAGCAACGATGAAGTGTTTACACCGCCAAAGCTCGTAAACCAAATGTTGGATATGCTACCAAAAGAGCTCTTTAAAAGGAAAAACACGACATTTTTAGACCCAGTTACAAAATCTGGAGTTTTTCTTAGAGAAATAGCCAAACGTTTAAACAAAGGTTTAGAAACTCAAATACCAAACCAGCAAGAACGCATTAACCACATATTTAAAAATCAATTATATGGGATTGCCATTACAGAGTTAACCTCTTTATTAGCTAGACGTAGTACTTATTGCTCTAAAAAAGCTAACGGAAAATACTCGGTATGTACAGAATTTGAAACCGAACAAGGCAATATAAGATTTGACAACACGCAGCACACTTGGAAAAATGGAAAATGTATTTATTGTGGTGCTAGCGAAGAAGTTTACAGCAGAAAAGAAGATTTAGAAACCTACGCTTACCAGTTTATACACACGGATAAGCCAGAAAAAATATTTAGTATGAAGTTTGATGTAATTATAGGTAATCCACCTTATCAATTGAGCGATGGTGGACACGGAAGAAGTGCAAGTCCTATATATCAACTATTTGTTGAACAGGCAAAAAAAATGAATCCTAGATTTTTAAGTATGATTATGCCAGCTCGTTGGTATGCAGGAGGTAAAGGACTTGATACATTTAGAGCTGAAATGTTAAATGATGATAGAATAAGAAAGCTAGTAGATTTTGAAAATTCATCTGCAGTTTTTCCAGGTGTAGATATTGCTGGCGGTGTTTGTTATTTCTTGTGGGATAGAGATAATAAAGGATTATGTGAAATAACAAACCAATATGATGGTAGGAAAGTGACTTCAGAAAGAGCATTAAACGAGTTTGATATTTTAATAAGACATTCTCAAGCAGTACCTATAATTCGTAAAGTTAGAGAAATTGAAAATCCTAAGCATTATTTAGACAAGGTTGTTTCGTCAAGAAAACCTTTTGGTATGCCAACGAATTATAAACCTCATAAAAAAGGTGTTCCTTGTTATTTTACGCAAAGAATAGGTTTACAATATGCTCAACCTGAAGATGTAACAGACCGTTATAAAATTATTGATAAATGGAAATTCCTTATGCCTGCAGCTCCAATTGCTGGACAAACGGACTTTTCTAAACCTGTTGCATTTTATTACGATAGTAACACTCGTATTGCTAAACCAGGTGAAGTTTGTACTGAATCTTTATTGGTGGGAATAGCTCTTAAAACCGAAAAAGAAGTATTATCATTTAAATCTTACCTATTCACCAAAATAGTTAGATTTCTGCTTCTTCAAACTGTAGTTTCCCAACACGTTACTCGAGATAAATTTGCCTACATTCCACATCTACAAAAATATGACAAAGAGTTTACTGATGATATCTTGAGAAAAAGATGGAATATAACTGATGATGAATGGGATTTTATAGATTCTAAAATTAAATAGTTTTTATGAGTAAAGAATTTTTTCCACAAAGAGCTCCTGTGACGCCTACCATTTACGCGTATTCATTACCAAATGATACTAGCAGAAAAGGACAATTAAAAATTGGTGATACTAACAGAACAGCTCAACAACGAATAAAAGAACAAATAGGTGCTGCTCGTTCTGAGTTTGTTATAGAATTAGAGGAATCGGCAATGCGTAATGATGGCTCAAATTTTAGAGATTATCAAATACACGATTACCTTAAAAAAAAAGGTTTTAAAAATCCAGATGGTGAATGGTTTGTTTGTACAAATAAAGATGTGCAAGCAGCTTTGATAGCGGTAAAAAGTGGTGAGGAAAATGTAGAGGATAGAACTTTAGATTTTATAATGCGTCCAGAACAAAAAGATGCAGTAGAAAAAACCAGTACATTTTTTAATTCCTTTAAAGCCGACAAAGAAAATAAAGGGAAAACACCTCAGTTTTTATGGAATTGTAAAATGCGTTTTGGTAAAACCTTTACGACTTACCAATTGGCAAAAGCAATGAGTTGGCAAAAAGTGTTGGTACTTACTTTTAAACCTGCTGTACAAAGTGCTTGGTATGAAGATTTAATGACTCACGTAGACTTTGAAGGTTGGCAATTTGTATCTAAAAACACAATGCAATATGAAGATTTAGACACTTCAAAACCTTTTGTTTGCTTTGGTTCTTTTCAAGACTATTTAGGTAAAAATACAAGTACAGGAGGAATAAAAACTAAAAACGAATGGGTACACGCTACCAACTGGGATTGCGTAGTTTTTGACGAATACCATTATGGTGCTTGGAATGAAAATTCAAAAGGACTTTTTGAAGAGCTTTTTGAAGATGGAAAAGATGAAGACTTAAAATTTGTAGATAGAATAGAAAAGTTTGATTCAGAAATTATACCCATAACCACAGAGCACTTTTTGTATTTATCTGGCACACCATTTAGAGCCTTAACCTCTGGTGAGTTTATAGAAGAACAAATTTTTAATTGGACGTACTCAGACGAGCAAAGTGCGAAAGAAAATTGGCAAGGAGGTATAAATCCCTATGAAAGCTTACCAAGAATGGTAATGCTTACGTATCAAATGCCAGATGCAATTCGAGAAATCGCACTTGGTGGAGAATTTAATGAGTTTGATTTAAACGTGTTTTTTGCAGCAACAGGTGAAGGGGAAAATGCACGTTTTAAAATGGAAAGCGAAGTCCAAAATTGGCTAGATTTAATTAGAGGTAGTTACAGAGAAACCACGCTTGATAATTTAAAATTGGGTGCTCAAAAACCACCAATGCCATTTTCAGATGCTAGATTATTAAGTATTTTGAATCATACATTTTGGTTTTTGCCAACTGTTGCAGCTTGTTATGCAATGCGTAACTTAATGATGCAGCTCAATAATTTGTTTTATCACGATTATGAAATTGTAGTTGCCGCCGGAACACGAGCTGGAATTGGCGTAGAAGCTTTACCACCTGTTTTAGATAAAATGGATAATCCATTGAAATCAAAAACTATCACATTGTCTTGTGGTAAATTAACGACCGGTGTTTCTGTAAAACCTTGGACAGGAATATTAATGCTAAGAAATTCTTCAAGTCCAGAAACCTATTTTCAGGCTGCGTTTAGAGTGCAAACACCTTGGACGATTAATAATCCTGATGGTGAATCACCGAATAAAACAGAAATTGTAAAAAAGGAATGTTATGTTTTTGACTTTGCACCAAATAGAGCATTAAGCCAAGTAGCTGATTATGCCTGTCGTTTGAATGTTAATGAATCAAATCCAGAAAAAAATGTTGCTGAATTTATTCATTTCTTGCCAGTACTTGCCTACGATGGTAGTTCAATGAAACAAGTTGATGCAGCTGGAGTTTTGGATATCGCAATGAGTGGAACTTCAGCGACCTTGTTGGCAAGACGTTGGGAATCTGCTTTATTGGTAAATGTTGACAACTCAACATTAGCCAAATTAATGGCTAATCAAGATGCTCTGGACGCTTTAATGAGTATTGAAGGTTTTAGAAATCTGAATCAAGATATTGAAACAATTATCAATAAATCTGAATCAGTAAAAAAGGCTAAAAAAGAAGCCAATGAAAAACCTTTAACACAAAAAGAAAAGAAAGAACTAACTGCTGAAGAAAAAGAATATAAAAGTTTGCGAAAGCAAATACAGGAAAAGCTAATCAAATTTGCGACTAGAATTCCTGTCTTTATGTATTTAACAGATTATAGAGAAAGAAGTTTAAAAGATGTCATTACACAATTAGAACCTGGACTTTTCAAAAAAGTAACTGGACTAGATGTAAAAGATTTTGAATTGTTAGTGAGTTTAGGGGTTTTTAATAGCTCACTAATGAATGATGCTGTTTATAAATTCAAAAGATACGAAGATGCTAGTTTGGAATACACTGGTATTAAAATGCGAGAGGGTGAAAACATAGGTGGTTTTGATACTGTCATAACTGAGGAAGATTACGGTGATCTTTTTGTAAATAAAGATTGATCATTGCTTTAAGTCAAAATATTAAAGATTTTATTAAGGTATTACTAATCAATTAGTGCAATGGTTGCTAATTATCTACTTCATTATCAAAAAGAGTTAGGCGTTTTATAAGTAAGGAGTGCTTATGGCATTAAGAAATAAAATTTATGAGCCAGATTTACAATCAGATCGGGCAAAGAATATTCAAGGAGACGTTATCTTTATAGATGATGCAGAAAGTGGGAGAAAGGGATACTATTGTCTGGGCTGCGGTAAAGAAATGCAAGCGGCAATTCAAAGGAAAAACCCTAATTACAAATCCTATTTTAGTCACGTCCCTGTAGATAAATCTAAAGGAGAAAAGCCTTGCGTATTTAGTAACAGAGAATATAGGGAGATACTTGCGAGTAATATTTTACAACGTCTTAAAAGAATTAAAGTTCCGGCTATTCTCAAATATCCTCATAAGGGAAATGATGAATACCCTGTACAGCTACAAGCCGCGAGATTTATTGATGCTCATAGTGTAAAGTCAGAAATTACTTTTTATGAAGATGAAGAAGGAAACGTTGACTGGGGTAAGAATCCTGATATTGAAGATCGTTACCTGCTAATGAGACCAGATGTTGTCTTTTTTGATATAAATGAGAAACCAATTCTATTTATAGAATTAGTAGTTACACATAAAATAGATGATGAAAAGAGGATAAAGCTACGTCGTCTAGGTATCGACACTGTTAGTGTTAGAGTGCCAAAATCTTCAGATCAAGATATTGAGAAAGCCTTTAATATTACTAAACACACAAAATGGGAGTATAGTGAAGAAGAAGCCAACACCGCTTACACACAAGTTGCCAAACGAACTTCAGAAAGAGTACTGGAATTTGATGAGGACCAAAGAAGAGTTTTTAGGGAGGGTTACAACTGCAGAAAGAGTCGCATTGCAAACACAATACGATCAATTAGAAAAAACTTGGAATCTGAATCTTACAGAAGAACTCAACACGAATTTGAATCTGAAATATCAAGAATTGAGAACGCTACAGAAGCAGAGAAATCGGGATTGGAACAAATGGAAAACCGATTTGATGCACAAGTATACTCACAGTTTGCAGGAGAGTTCGAACAGCTTGCAATTGAAAAAAACAAGCTTGAAAGAGAGGAGAAAGAATTTCAAGAATACTGTGGAGATTTGGAAGGCAGATATCTTGGAAAGAAAAGCGAAGTTGAAGGAGAAGGAAAATTACTTGACAAAACTACGAGCGAAGTATCCCGAGAGTCAGAGTCTAAAGAAGAAATTAGAAAAAGATTTAGAGAGGAAGAAATCTCAGAACAGTCTCATTTTGAATCAGCTCGAGGCCGATTACAAAAGGGAATTAAGCATAATTCCCCAGAATTACCCAGAGGAATTAAAACCTTATTGGAAAGACGGAGATTTGGGGACGATTTCAAAAATTTACAACGCCAAGAAAAACGCTATCAAGGGGCACGAAAATTTTTTAACTCGGGAACTTGGAAAACACGGTAAAACCTTAGAGTGGTTTTTAGAAGAATTTGAAGAAAATAAATAATCAATATGAAAAACGATATTCCAGATTTTCAAAGTATAATGTTGCCAATGTTGAAATTACTTGAAGATGGTAGTTCTAGAACATTAAATGAGGTAATGAAAATTTTAGCAGATTATTTTAAATTAAGTCAAGAACATTTGAAAATTAAAGTACCCAGCGGGCAGATGGGTTTATTTAGAAATAGAGTAGGCTGGACAAGGAGTTATTTAAAGAAAGCGGGATTAATTCAATACCCCGAACGTGGTGTTTATCAAATCACACAGATAGGGAAAGATTTTTTAGCTACAAATCCTTCTAAGCTTCGTATGAAGCAGTTAGAGCAATTTCCAGATTATCAAGAATGGCGTAAAACCTTTAATGAAGCAGATACAAGTTCAAAACAAAAGAATTATACCACTAGTGAAGAACAAACACCAGAAGAAGTTCTAGCGGCAACTGTAAAAGACCTCAAAAATGAGCTAGCAACAGAACTGCTAGATAAATTAAAAGAAAACTCATTTCAATATTTTGAAAATTTTGTAATTCAATTACTTCAAAAGATGGGGTATGGTGAGTTCAGAGAAGAAGCCTCTCAACATACTGGTAAAACTGGAGATGACGGTATAGACGGTATCATATCGCAAGACCGTTTAGGTTTAGAAAATGTCTACATACAGGCAAAGCGATTTACAAATAACTCTGTTGGTTCACCTGAGATAAGAAATTTTATTGGTTCTCTTGCTTTACAAGGTGTTACAAAAGGTGTTTTCTTAACCACGAGTAGATTTTCTTCGAGCGCTATTCAAACAGCCTCAGATAGTAAACAACAAAAAATAGTTCTCATAGATGGTAAAGAACTTACAGAACTAGCAATTGAATATAATTTAGGAGTTCAGATTGCAGAGACAATTAATATTAAAAAAATTGATCTCGACTATTTTGAAGAGTAAAATTTACTCTTAATTAAGCCTTACAACCCCACCTACCACTCTTGATATACCTGTGTACTATCTTTTACGGATATCACTTCGCCTATGCCTGAGGTGATGATGGTGAGGTCTTTATTTGCGGCGCCTTTTTGTACCCGTAGTACTGGATCTGTCCAGGGGTGGAGGGCAAGTTTAAAGCCTGCCCAGTGTATAGGTATTAGTCTTTTGGCTTGTATATCTACACCTGCCTGTGCGGTTTCTTCTGGCATCATATGGATCTCTGGCCACTTTGCGTCATACTGCCCGCACTCCATAAGTGCGAGGTCAAAAGGGCCGTAGGTATCGCCTATTTTTTTAAAGTGAGGTGCGTAGCCGCTATCTCCGCTAAAAAAGATGCGCTCCCTGTCTGTATGTAGCACCCACGAGCTCCAGAGTGTGCTCTGGCCATTGTTGAGTTTACGCCCAGAGAAATGTTGTGCAGGTGTGCAGGCAACGGTTATGGTGCCTATGGTGGTCTCTTGCCACCAGTCCATCTCTGTGATTTGTGTACTAGCCACGCCCCAGGCTTCTAGGTGAACACCCACGCCTAGTGGTACATAAAATTGTGTAGTTTTCGCTTTAAGCTGTAGTACGGTATCATAATCTAGGTGATCATAATGGTCGTGTGAGAAAAACACGGCATCTATCACAGGTAGCTCTGGTATGTCTAGCGGGTACTCGCTATTAAAACGAGGCTCAGCCAGCCACGGGTGTGGGGCGGCTACCTCACTAAGCATAGGGTCTAGTAAGATGTTTTTACCTTCCATCTGTAGTAAAAAAGAGGAGTGCCCGTACCAAACTAATCGGGCAGGGCCTGTATAGTTTGCCACTGCGGCGCTGTCTATCTTTTGTACTGGGAGGTCTTCTTTGGGTCTGCCATTTTGAACTTCTGTAGTGAGGGAGTACTTGAGCAGGCTCATTAACTCGGTAAAGCTGCGGGTTTTTGGTACAGCGCTATTTGTATTTATAAAAACGCCCTTGTCATACTGTGCAGAGGCAGTATATGCCTGCTGTCGCTCTTTTGATACATCTCCACCAAAGCTGGGGTAGAAGGCCGTAAACAAGAAATAACCCACCACAAGTAATCCTATGATGATGAGGGTGGTAAGCAGTAGTTTCTTTCCAATTTTTTTTATCATAAGAGTACATTTTATACCGTACCATCGTGTTAACAAAACGCTGGTATGGGTGAGGGGGAATTACGCTTTCGCGAAAGCGTAAAACTACTACATATGAGTGGTAAACGCTATCACCTTACTGTACCAAAAATACCCAATTACTTATGTTGTGCCGTAAAGCTAGCCGTGGTATTTATATATAAAATTACTCCTTTTGCGCCAGCGGTAATCTGGTGTTGTGATACACTTGTAGCGCCAAAATAGCTGCCAAGCATCGTAGTTACCGGAGTAGTCGCTGTTGCTGCCTTATAAGTTGCATCACCGCTCACAATGACTGCTTTAAAATCTCCTTCACCTGTGGTGATGTTTCCGGTAAAGCCAGGCGCGAGGCGTAGGTAAAAGCCTTTGTGATTTTTATTAGTTTGTGATTGCCATAAGGCCGCCAGTGACACGCCGTCTAGATTGCCTGTTTTGTTAAGCCAGTTGATGTCTTTGCCATCTAGCCATACCACATTAGTATCGTGCACGTTAATAGGGCGCTCTGTAGTCTCAAAAGCTTCTTCAACGGGTTTTACTACGTAGGGCCCGTTATCTATCTCTACAAAAGCCATATTAGTCGCTGCGCGTGCCGCTGTGATGTGCGTCTCTCCAGAAGGTTGCGTCCAGAAGGATCCATCTGGCATCCACAACTCGCGGGCATCCTTATCTGCATTGTGAATCTCCCCATCTAGTACAACCGCTCGATAGGTCGCATTGTGTATGTGTGGAGGAGAGGCAAACCCTTCTTTAAATTTTACCAGCATACCAGAAGGTCCTTCTTTGGTGCGGTCTCCCCATAAGTTGGTCGCGCGCGGTCCATTCTCACCACGTGCAGGGTTAAGTGCACCCCAAGTAACATCTGTAGCGAGCATAAGCTCATAGGTAGCATCTTCATATGATGGTGCTTCTATAGCTGTGATGGTTTCTTTTTGTGTAGTTTGCTCTGCACAGCTAGCCGAAAGTATGGCAAAGGCTGCTGTGGCGATAAAATGTTTCATAGGCATCGCTTTTTGTGATTTATAATATGTTTTTTAAAATCTGTTGTGTCGTGGTGATTAAGTGTGTGCGTTTTTCTTCGCTGTAGGCATCTGTGTGTGCCCTGCCAAAGCTTCCTTTATCATTATCAAAATAATCACCGCTATGGCTTGCATAGCTAGGGTTTGTGGCTAAATCATATAAAATGCTTGCTCCTTTATCTGCTGGTGACCAGTGGTGACCATAGGCTTCTTTTACCATATTGGTATTAAGTAAAGAACCTGGGTTTACAGGGATAACCGTAAGTGCTGGTTCTTGTATTGCTAGGTGAAAGCTCCACATTAATAAAGCAAGCTTACTCTGTGCGTAGGTCTCTTGCTGGCTCTCTTCTTTAGTACCCGCTAGCACGCTATCTATTACAGATGACTGTGCTGCAGAGCTCAAGTTTATAATGCGCGTGTGATCGCCTTTTTTGAGTAATGGGAGTAGGGAAGTGGTGAGCAGGTAAGGCGCTATATAATTTACTGCCATACGCATATCAAGCCCATCTGCCGTAAACAGTTGACGGCTTTTAAAAATCCCTGCGTTGTTTATGAGCACATCTAGCGTTGTGAGTTTTTCTTTTACCTCACTAGCCATAGCACGCACTGCTTCCATACTAGAAAAATCTGCTAAAAAACCGTCTATGTGTTCATTATTAGATTCGGCTTTTATGACGGCGATGGTCTCTGCTACTTTTGTAGCATTACGACCGTGTATATATACGGTATGTCCCTCACTTGCGAGTTTGCTGGCTGTGAGTTTACCTATGCCGTCAGTACTTCCAGTAATTAATATGGTCTTGCTCATTAATATATTTTTATGTTGATGAAAACTGGCAATAGTTGTACTGCCAGCTTTTTTAATTCTATTGTTTCTCTAAGATAATAATTACAGTCACGTTTCTTAAAAAGGTGCAACCGTATCTTTTGGGCCATCTGGTAAACTCCAACGCTGGCGAGCGCTCACGCTTTCTAACGCCACATCTTTAATGGTGTCGCTGTTGCTAATATTACCGTAGCTGCTATTACTACCGCGTGGTATTTGCATACGGTCTCCATATAACCATACTACCAAATTACTGCGTTGCCCGCTGGTAATAGGGTGTGTTGCGTGTGGTACATTACCTCTATGGATGATTGCTTTGCCAGGCTCAAAAATAGCTTGTACCGTTTTTCCTGAAGCTTTATCATAAAAATCAACCTCAGACCCTGCAAACTTTTCATCTGGTAAGTTGATGTTGATATTCAAGGTAGCTGCAGAGGCATCTGTATGTGCGTGTAAATCTTTGTCTTTATCTGGGTTGTACTGTATGGAGAAACCAAACGTCTGGTTGTCATAACCGTAAGTTCCTAATAACAAACGCGCTATAGGGCGCATAAAACGGTCCATCATATCATTATAAAATGCCTGAAAATGAGGTGCCGCCAGATGACCTTCAGAACGAGGGTCTAACATCATTCCATATCGGTTTAACTGTATTCCGTAAGGCGCACGTTTTGGCACTCCCGAGTTTGCTAAAGCTTCTAGATAGTTGCGGAAATCTGCTAAACGATTGAGATCAAAAAACTGTGCTACATAAACACCAGGTATTATTTCTTCCCATAAATCTGCAACAGCAGCTTCTTTTTCAGGATTTTCCCAAGCCTCTTTAATGGCTTTACGTAAACGTGGGTCTAGCAAGGTTTCGTCAGGAACTAGTACATCATCTTTGTTTTCTATTTCCCATTCTGCCCAAGCAGCTACTAGTAATTTACGATTTTCATTCCAAAATAGAGAAACAGATGGATCGCGTCTTAATGATAATTCTCGTGATGGTACTTCTAAGGCACGAGCTTCTGCAAGTGCATTTGTATGTTTTATGTTACTCATAATTATGTGTTTAAGTACTGCCGTAATAAGCTTATTAATGCGGTTTTAGTTAGTTACCACTACTTTACCTATTGCTTTTCCACTCTCTAGTCTTGCATAAGCATCACCTACATTATCTAGCGCAAATGTGCTGTCTACAAGCGGTAATAATGCTTTATCTTGTGCGATGTTGCTTAGCTCTTTTAAAATCGCTCCGTGCTCTTCTCGCTTGTAGTTGTGTAACATAGGGATGAGCATAAACACAACGTGTAGTGATAATCCTTTAAAGTGTGCTGGGTTAAGATCAAGATTGCACATAGATACTGTAGTAGCTATTTGTGCATTAAGTGCTGCTGCCTCAAAAGACTTCGTAAGATTATCTGCACCTACGGTATCATAAATAAGGTCAAAACCTGCACCATCTGTATACTTTGCTACATAAGACGCTACAGATTCTTCTTTATAATTAATGGCAGTGGCTCCATAGCCTTCTATAATTTTTTGTTGCTCTGGTCCTCCACAAGTAGCATATACATCTGCCCCAAAGTAGATAGCCAGTTGTACCGCTACGTGGCCTACACCACCAGCACCTCCGTGTACAAGAACTTTTTGACCTTTTGTAATACCTGCACGCATTAATCCTTCATAGGCCGTAATTGCTACAAGTGGTAGTGATGCCGCCTCTGTCATAGATAAGTTGGCAGCTTTATGAGCAATAAGTTTACTGTCTGCAACGATATATTCGGCTAGCGTACCTTGTAAGTCGGCAAGGCCGCCTACACAACCGTACACTTCGTCACCTACTTTAAAGTCACTTACACCTTCACCTACAGCGTCTATCACTCCTGCAAAGTCCATTCCTAATATAGCTGGTGCTGCTGGTGATAAAGGTAGGTCTGACCCCATCTTACGTATCATTGTGTCTACCGTGTTTACACTAGAAGCTGCAATCTTGATACTCACGTGACCTGGAGTTACTGCGGGTTTTGCTACTTCGCTTGCTGTGAATGCGGCATTCTCACCGTATTCGTTTATGATCATTGCTTTCATATATGCTTTCTTTTTATAGTTTGTGTTGTGTGATTTGTTTTATTGTATTTCTTGAAGGTCTAATAACATTCCTTCCCAGTTTTTCTGATTGTTATGGTCAAACTGAGCTCCATTTTCATCTGCGATGGTAAAACGTTTTATTGCCGGAGTTCTGCTTGTAGCTTGATAAAGTTGATACGCTTCCTCTTTTAAAGCCTCTTTAATTGGTAAGTCTATGGATGCATATACGGCACGTTTACAAGCTGTAATTGCCTCTGCAGGGAATTTTGATATGCGTGTGGCAAGTGCGTCTACATATGGTCCAATCTCATCTGGGTCTAGGGCTTTATTTACGGTTCCATATTGCTCTGCTTGGTCTGCATCCCAGTCTTGTGCACCTAGAATAATTTCAAGTGCTTTACCAAGACCTACTTGTCTTGCCATACGTGATGCGCCACCTCCACAAGGAAGAATACCCATACCTACTTCCATCTGCATAAACTTAGCTTTTCCTCTCGCTGCAAATCGCATATCTAGCGCTAGTGCCATCTCGTGACCTCCGCCACGTGCAAATCCTTCTATTTTTGCGATTGTTGCCTGTGGTAAGTTGCTTAATCTCTCTAAAACAGCTTGCAAGTCCAATAGCTGTACTTCATTTCTTGGTACTGCCTCTGTAGACATATCTCTCAAAAGATTTGTATCATAGTGACATACCCAATAATCTGGATTTGACGATTCAAAAACGACTACTTTAACGCTTCTATCTCTCTCGAGACGTAGTGCAAGGCTGTTGAGATCTGCTAGCATTTCTTGTCCTTGTACATTTACAGGGCCAAAATTAATTGTTACGGTGAGTACGCCTTCTGTTTGTGAAGCCGTAAACGTTTGGAAGTTTTTGTAATCCATCTTAGTCGTTTTAGTTTGTGAGTTTGTTTGATGATACAAATGTAGTGGGATAGGTCGCTGATCTATTTGTATATTAAATGGTTAATTAGGTATAAATAGAGGTTGTTAGGTTTGTTATGATAATTTTAACGCACAAAAACCTTAAATTTGTCCCTAAATCATACTACTATGCAAGTATTAGAAGCTTATAAACCTTTTGAAATACAAGAAATGGAGTTGTCTGAGTGGAAACAACGCCCAGTTAAAAACAACTTTTTTGAGCTTGTACTTATTGAGAGTGGGGAGGGTACGCAGTGTATTAATTATAACTTTTACGATTATAAGAAGGATAGTATTTTTTTACTACCTCCTTTAAAGTGTCATTCTTTTAATATAGAGAAGCGTACAAAATTTGTCTTTTTAAAGTTTACCAATTCGTTTTTTAAAAGCTCAAATAAAATGACCCTAGATAAGTCTGAGTGGTTTAAAGAAGCTGCCTACATCTTGTCTAACTATAACCAGCTGCCTGGCGATATTATTAAAAGTGATGCAGATAGGGAGCACCTCAAACAGCTTACGGCAATTATTTTAAGAGAGACTAGAAATTATGGAGAGGTCTCTGTATCGCTTATCTCAAGTCTTATGGTGAGTATCTTAGAAGTGGTTATAAGAAATATAAAAAAAGGTAGTCACTATGAGATTGTAAATACAACAAGTGATGATAGAGCAACAAAAATGCTCACCTACATCAACGAGAATATTGCAAAAAGTGATTTACTTAAAGTAGATAGACTTGCAGAAACATTTATGATGTCTGCCACCTATGTAAGTGAGTTTTTTAGAAAACAGGTAGGGATGTCCTTGCGTGAGTATATTATAAAAGCCAAACTTAGACTAGTAGAAATACGTCTTCTCAACTCAGATTTTACCCTTACTGAAATCGCAGATGAGTTAGGCTTTACAGACGTAAGTCACCTCTCAAAAACCTTTAAACGCTATACAGGTTCTTCTGTAAGAGAGTTTAAAAATGCTGGGGAGTATATGCTACTTAAAAGAGCTTCTTGCGGTGTGAGTGTTTAAGACTTACTCGTTTTATAATTAATCAAATATTAATGTATGAGTGGAGGAATACTTTTTGAGGCAATTATATTTCTAGCCGGAGCCGTGATTTGTGTACCCATAGCAAAAAGACTTGGGCTCAGTTCTGTAATAGGATATCTACTAGCAGGAATGCTTATAGGTCCGTACATTCTAGGTTTTGTAGGGCAAGAAGGGCAAGATATACTTGAGTTTGCCGAGTTTGGAGTTGTGGTAATGCTATTTATTATTGGGCTAGAAATCAAACCTAGAAGTTTCTGGGAGATGCGAAAACTCGTTATAGGTATGGGAAGTATCCAAGTATTTGGGACGATGCTGCTCACGTATGGTATTCTATATTTTGCTGGTGTAGATTGGAAAATAGCCATTACTTGTGGTATGGCCGTTGCCTTGTCATCTACTGCAATAACGTTACAAACTAATAAGGAAAAGGGTCTTATGGAAACTACCTACGGTACGTCTTCTTTTTCTATTCTCTTGTTTCAAGATATTATTGTTATTGTTATGCTTGCCGTATTGCCCCTTCTATCTAACGTAAGTAATGCTACTTCGACAAGTGAGGGTATTCATAATAGTCACACAAGTGTACTAGAAGGTTTACCACTAGGATTTCAAGCACTGGCTATTATTTCATCTATTGCTATTATTATCATAGCTGGTAGATATCTTATTGTTCCTATGCTACGTTTAGTAGCAAGATCAAAAGTAAGAGAACTCCTAGTAGCCTCTGCTTTACTTATAGTAGTGGGTATCTCATTTCTTATGGAGTTAGTAGGGCTCAGTCCTGCTCTTGGAGCCTTTTTAGGTGGGGTCGTACTGGCTACTAGTGAGTTTAAGCACGAGCTTGAAAGTACGCTAGACCCTTTTAAGGGATTATTACTAGGCTTATTTTTTATGGCAGTAGGTGCTTCTATAAATTTTATTGTTATCGCTGAGAACCCTTTATTGATTACCGGTCTGGTGGTGGGTGTCATCCTTGTAAAGGCAATTATACTGCTCATCACGGGATTAGCCTTTAAGCTCAAACTTGACCAGCGATTACTACTCATTGTAGGGCTAGCACAAATAGGGGAGTTTGCCTTTGTATTGTTATCCTTTGCTTTCCAGCTCAATATATTTGAGAGAGAGCAGCTAGATATTATGCTCGTTGTTACAGCCCTCACAATGACTATTACACCTGTACTTTGGATTGTAAACGAACGCCTTATTTTACCTCGCAAGGGAACTAAAGAACAAGAAAATAGACCTATGGACGATATACAGTCTAACCATAAAGTGTTGCTTATAGGTTTTGGTCATTTTGGGAGTACAGTGGGCAGATTTTTACGTGCCCACGGCATAAAAACTACAGTACTTGATCTAGACTCAAATAGAGTAGACTTCTTGCGTAAAATGGGTTTTGAGGTGTTTTATGGCGATGCAAATAGAATGGATCTTCTTGAGTCTGCTGGTATTGCAGAGGCAGATTACCTTATTTGTGCCATAGATAACCCAGAGCTGGTACGACGCATTGTAAAAAAGGTAAAGGATAAGTATCCTCACATTAAACTACTCGTGCGCGCCAGAAATAGATATGATGCTTACGAACTTCACAATATGGGAATTGATCATATTTACAGAGAGTCGCTAGATACATCTGTAAAGATGGCGAGTGATGTATTGCACTTTATGGGCTTTGATCGAGAGGCTACAGATGAGCAAGCAGCCAAGTTTATACAGCTGGATGTAGATAGTTTGAAACGTCTTGCAGTAAGCCCAAAAGACGAGAAAGAATACATCTTTAGAGCAAGAAAGGAAATTGCACAACAAGAGGAGTTGCTTAACAGTGACCTCCATATGGGAAGCAGTAGCCTGGGAGGTAAGCGTTCATAAAAAAAGCCCATCATAACGATGGGCTCAACTAGCAGACTAATTAAACAACTTAGTTAAAAGTTGTTTCGCCTTCATTAGGGTTATAGACATAATTAAATGTGTAGTATCTACTCGCGTCTGTCTGTGGGTCTGGACTGGCAGGTGCATCTTGATAGTAGCTCAGTATCTCAACTTTTGCATAGTTACCCTCGGTAGTTTTAAATACAAGTATTTGTCCTGGTATTGGAGAGACCACGTTGTTTTGAAAGTTGTAATTGTACCATCCATTATCACTTCCCGTGGGGATAGCAAACTCGCTTTCTGAGTCTTGAGTAAACGTAAGACCTTCTGCTGTAGTCACATTATCAAAAGTACTAGTAACGATAGCTGCTGACGCATCACCAGTGCGGGTAGGCTCATCATCTGTACCTGTTGCTACACCACCATTTACAGCAATGGTAGTACCTCTAAAGGCAATATCCCATTCTGTATCGCTGGTAGTAATTGCACCAGTTTCGAAATCAAATTTTGTAAACTCGCCGCCTATAGGCTGGCCCTGTCCACCGGTTTGAGGGGCAAATAGGTTACTTACTTGTGCCGTCTCGACAGGAGTAAGGGCAACTGTAGTATCATCATCACTGCTACACGAGGTAAAGGCGATGATAAGTAAGGTTGCTAGTGATAAAATGTTCTTGTTCATAATAAGAGAGTTAAATAGTTAAAATTGATAATTAATAGAGGCATACCCTTGTATACCTGGTAATGTAGGGATGTTACTATCCGTATAATCAAGCAAGTTATTTGCACCTACTTGAAGCGTCATCGTTTTAAAAAATTTTTTTGATGCAGCAACATTTGCTGTGAGATACCCGTCTACAAAGCTGGTGTCGTAGCGATCTATTAGGTTATTACCGTTTGTGTCAAACTGTGCGTACTTACTGCGGTAGAGTAGACGTACATTCATAGCTATGTCTAGCGATGGGATGTTATAAAATAGCTTTGCATTTGCATTATGGCGGGATCTATTTATGAGTCCAAAATGGTCTTGCTCTTTTATAACAACCGTCTGGTTAGTCTCTGGGTCTCGTGCAAAAACTTGTCCATCTCGCACTGCCTCTCTGTTTGTATTGTTATATGCATACAGCAACTGGTATCCCGCACTAAGACGAAGTTTTTTTGAGAAGGTGTAGGTCGCATTAAGCTCAAAACCTGTGGTAAATACCTTATCAAAATTTGCATAGCTAAAGACATTTTGGCCATTTTGTTTTCTAGCAATAATGCGTGTATCAATCAGATTTTTAAAGTCATTTCTAAAGCCGTTGAGCTCTGCATTCCACTTTCCTTTTTTATAGGTGACGCCTAGGTTGTAACTTACAGAACTTTCGGCGGCGAGCGGTTGTGATAAGTCATCTTGAGAGATGAGTACATCTAGTATCTGGTCTTGATCTTGTAGTTCTTGAAGCTTACTTAGCGCCACATTATAGCCCAAAACAGTGTAACCCACGGCAGCATTTGTAAAATCAAAGTATAGCTGTCTAAAGTCTGGCGCTTTAAAGCCATAGCCCACAGAGCCTTTAATGGCAATTGCATCTGTAGCCTCGTAGCGTAGGGCAATTTTTGGACTAAGTTGATCACTATATTCGGAGTGATTATCATAACGTAATCCTGCTATAACATTCAGTTTGTCTAGTGGTGTGGTGTCATACTGTGCATAGATGTATTGCGAGTTAAAACGTACCGTCTCGTCAAAAAAGGTACGATCTAGCTGGTCATACTGTAAGCCTATACCTGTTGTGAGTGATCCCGCTTTCGCGAAAGCGTAATTACCACGTACCTCTGGCCGCCATAACTTCTGGTTAAAGTCATTATCACTAAGCACCCCTGCCGAAATAGGGTCTTGTAGCAACTCCCTCGCTTGATAGTTTGTGTAATAAAGTTCATAGGTAGTAGTGAGTGGGGAATCAAACTTTTGATCTAATTTGAGATGGGTGTTATACTCACGCTCGTCTGTATCACCCTCGTAGCTCATATTATCTACCGTAAGGCCAGCTTCCTGCTCTTGATCATATAATCTAGCAGAGCCAAACAAAGAAAGCTTGTCACTAAAGTCATAATACACACGACCATTTACAGTGTAGTTTACAAATGGATTTACTGTCTGTCCTTCACTTTCTGGTGTGAGATCATAACCATTGCTAGAGTTTCGGTTTGCAAACAGGGCATATCTCAATTTTTCAAACCCCTGCTTGATGCTGGCTTGCACGTCTTGTGTGGTATTTGAGCCTATGCGATAGCTCACATCACCATCTAGCTGTTCTGATGGTGGCTTTTCTGTAATAATATTGATAACTCCGCCCAGCGCCTCAGAGCCGTAAAGGCTACTAGAGGGACCTTTTACCACTTCTATCTGTTTGATATTACCTACGGTGAGTCTACTCAAATCAAAGTTTCCCGCACTACGACCCACTAGTGGTACACCATCAATAAGGATAAGTATATAGTCTGATGATATTCCTTGTATTTGCACCCCTTCAAAACCACTCTCATCTGCAATGGTGATAATACCTGTTTGCTCATTAAGTATCTCTTGTAATCGTAAACTTCCAGATTGCTTTATGGTTTTTTGTGAGATTAAAGTTGCGGGTAGTGGGAGGGAAGATAATTGTCGTTTTGTGCGCGTAGCTGTTAGGATAACTTCTTCTAGTTCTTCTGGTGTTACAGCTTCTGGTTGCTCTTGAGAAAAAAGTGTTTGTGAGGTTATAATAAGTACTAGGCTTATTACTAGTGTTTTAGGGTTCATTTTATTTAGATTGATTCTTAATAGTGAGCAAATATAGTATTTATTGTTATTTAGATTTAATAAAAATAACTATTTTTACACCAGAAATTACTTAACAACATACCTATCAGATGAAAAGAATATTATTTACCCTACTTATAATAAGTATAGGATTACAAACCACAGCACAGACTAATAAGAAGGAGCTCGATAAAGAAGCTATAAAGAAGATGTGCGGCTGCTTTGAAGTGACTTTTAACTTTGCAGAGACCTTTAATTATAGTAATGACTCATTATATAAGCCTTCAAAAAATAAGGTTAGCAAAGGACTAGAGTGGGCGCAACTTGTTACAGATAAGGAGGATCAAATTGAGATACAACACTTATTACAAGTAGGAAGCCCAGAACAACCTATGATTGTAAAACACTGGAGACAAAACTGGCTTTATGAAAACACAAACCTCTACTCATACAATGCAGATAATGTATGGACTTACGAAAATAAAAGTGCAGATGAGGTAGCTGGACAGTGGACACAAAAGGTGTATCAAGTAGACGATAGTCCGCGTTACGAAGGCTCTGCAACCTGGGTACACGTAGACGGTAAGAGCTACTGGGAGAATATTGCAAACGCACCTTTACCTAGACGAGAGTATACCACTAGAAGCGACTATAACCTTACGGTACGTGGTAATCGCCAGGAGATCACTCCTTATGGATGGGTACACGATCAAGATAATAGTAAGGTAGTGCGCACCGCAAACCAAGAAGATCGAGTAATAGCCAAAGAGAAAGGATACAACACCTACAAGCGTGTAGATGATAGTAAATGTGCTGCTGCTGCACAGTGGTGGGTAGATAACCAAGAAAAATGGGCGCTTGTGCGCACTAAATGGGATGAAGTTTACAATAAGAACAAAGACCTACATCTAGAGCAAAAAGTAGATAATAAAGTATTATACAAGCACCTTTTTGGCGAAGGATATGAAGATCAAAAAAGTATAGACCAACTTATAGAATCATTTGTAAAAGAATAATTATGAAAAGAGCACATAATATATTACTACTGGCTATTCTTCTAGCAAGTACGCTAGCAAACGCACAAGACGATAACATTTTTCTAAATAGAGATTTTTGGAAAGGTGAAGTCACAGTAAGTACGGTCACACAAAAAATAAAAGAGGGTAACGACCCAGCAATGCTCAATGCAAACGCCTTTGACGCTACGGTGTATGCACTACTTGAAAAGAAAGATGTAGCTGTAATTAAGTACCTCATTTCTCAACTTGGTAATGACGTTGCAAAGAAAACACACGATAGTCGTATATACCTTCACTGGGCGGCTTACACGGGTGATCTGGCAACGGTAAACTATTTACTTGATCAAGGTTCTGACGTTACGGCGCTAGATAGCCATAGTTTTACTCCGCTAGCCTTTGGTATCAACGCTGGGCAGATTAATCCAGAGATTATAGAAGCTTTTGAAAAAGCAGGCGTAAACCTTACCGCTCAAAAAAGTGATACAGGCGTAAATCTACTTTTACTAGCAGCACCATCGTTAAAAACAGATGCAGATCTTGATTACTTTTTAAACAAAGGCTTTGACATAAATGCTACAGATACTAATGGGAATGGCATTTTTAACTATGCCGCAAAAAAAGGAAATATTAATTTTCTTAAAAGCCTTGTAGCACGTGGTGTGGCTTATAAAGAGCTTGCCAGTGATGGAGGTAATGCATTTATGTTTGCAGCTCAAGGTGGTCGTGGTTATAGTAACTCACTAGCCGTTTATGAGTATCTACAATCGCTAGGTCTTGAGGCAAATGTGGTTACAAAACAAGGTACGACACCTTTACACCGTCTTGCGTATAGCAACAAAGACGCAGCTATTTTTAACTTCTTTATAAATGCAGGCGTAGATGTAAATCAGAAAGATAAAAGTGGTACAACCGCCTTTCATAATGCTGCTGCCAGAAATAATCTCGCAATCGTGCAGTTACTCGCAAAGCAACTTACAGATATTAATACAGTAAATGATAAGGGGCAAACACCTCTTATGCTTGCTGTGGGCGGTAATGATATGAGTGTTGTACAATATATACTAGATAATGGTGGTGACGCTTTCGCAAAAGATAAAGCCGGTAACTCACTAGCATCATACCTTGTACAATTATATAGCGCTAGGAATCCAAAAGCTTTTGAAAGTAAGCTTGCTTTATTATCAAAAAAAGGAGTGTCTCTTACCACTACACAAGCCGAAGGAAATACACCATTACATCTTGCAGTCTTAAAAAATGATGTAAACCTTGTAAAGCAGCTTCTCGCATATAAACCAGCCATTAATGCAAAAAACAGTGAAGGACTTACCGCACTTCACATTGCAGCAATGAAAGCAAAAGACGACCGTCTTATGAAATTACTCATAGCGAGTGGTGCAGATCACAAAGTAAAAACAGATTTTGAAGAATCTGTACTAGACCTCGCTACCGAAAACGAACTATTACAACAAAATAACATCCCTCTAACATTTTTAAAATAATGAAAAGTATCTATAAAATCATACCAGCCCTGTTACTCACGGGGCTTTTATTAAGTGCGTTTACTACAGCAACTACAAAACCTGTAAAGTGCCTTATCCAGATGACTAACTATAGTGGAGAAGGAGCCTACCTTGTAGTATCGCTTCTAGATCCTACCGGTGCGTATGAAGAGACACTTTATGTGCAAGGTAAAGACAGCGAGTGGTATAGTGAGATTACTGCCTGGTGGCAATTTTATGGGAAGCGCCGCCCTAATATAGATGCAATTTCTGGGGCTACCATAAGTGGTGGTGAGCGCACAGTGACTGTATTACAAATACCAGAAGATAAAATTGATAAAGGTTATAGTTTACGTTTTGAAACCTCTGTAGAAGATCAAGAATATTATGAAGATGATATTCAATTTGAGCTTACTTCAGAAAATCTGAAAGCCAAAAAAGAAGGTAAAGGTTTTATACGCTATGTAAGAATGTTACCTCAGTAAGAAAACTATGCCCCTATCTATCTGGCGATATAGTCACTTTGTACTAGCCTTAGTTTCATCTTTATTTTTACTTGTCGCAGCTATAACGGGTGTTATACTTGCGGTTGAACCTATTGCTCATCAAGCAAAAGGATATGATGTACGCGAGTTAGATAGCATATCACTAGGCACTACAATAGGTGTAGTTAAAGAAAACTATGATGAGGTTTTTGCGCTAGAGGTAACCACTGCCGGATTTGTAAAAGCGGCTGTGCTTACCTCAGAGATGGAGACGCAAGATGTCTACATAGATGCGCTTACGGGTGAAACCCTTGCCATTGTACAAGAGCGCCCAGCCATCTATAGCTTTGCGACTAACTTGCACAGATCACTGTTTTTAAAAACCCTGGGGCGTGTCTTTGTGGGTATAATAGCGCTATTATTACTCGCTATAGCTCTTACAGGTTTTCTATTGCTTATACAGCGACAAGGTGGTTTAAGGAAGATATTTGCTAGAGTTCATAAAGATTACCCAGAGTTACAATATCACGTCTTGCTTAGTAGGTGGTTTATCATCCCCATAATCATAATTGCTTTTACAGGCGTCTATCTCTCTGCCGAAAAGTTTGAATTAATACCTACCCCACAAACAGAAGTAGTGGAGTACACCCCTCAAGATGATGCTGTGATTTATGATCGTGTTACAGAGATACCCTTTTTTAAAGAAACAATGCTCAGTGAGGTACGTGAGGTAGCTTTTCCATTTTCTAGTGATCCAGAGGAGTATTATGAGATTACACTTTCAGATAGAGAGGTTTATGTAAATCAAGCTACTGGGGAGATTGTAAAGAGTACTACATATCCATTTATAGAAGCTGTATCTAAGATAAGTTGGGTATTACATACCGGAGAAGGAACCGTCTTATGGTCTATCGTACTACTACTTGCTAGTATTTCTATTTTGTATTTTATGTACTCGGGTTGTGTAATGAGCATAAAACGACTGTCAAAGAAGGGGAGAACGCTCAAAATGCCAGATAAGGATGACTGTGAGTATATCATTCTTGTAGGTTCGGAGACGGGTACAAGTCACTCATATGCACGCGCCCTGTATCAAGATCTTACTGCTGGCGGTAAAAATGTGTTTATGACGATGCTTAACACGTATTCCGCTTTCGCGAAAGCGCAACACATCATCATTTTTACATCAACATATGGAGAAGGTGAGGCACCTACAAATGCCAGAAAGTTTATTGAAAAATTTAAAACTATATCACAACCCAACGAGATTGCCTATGCTGTGGTAGGTTTTGGCTCACGTGAGTATCCAGACTACTGTAAGTTTGCCATACAAGTAGATGGACTTTTACAGGCTCAAGCCGGTTTTATACCACAACTGCCGTTACATAAAATTAATAATGGAGATGTGGCTCAAGTAAAAGAATGGGGTGCACAATATGGAAAACGTATAGGTGTAACATTACCGCTAGACACTAAGAAAAAAGTAAAAGAGGCAGCCGTTTTACAAGACTTCAAAGTCCTTAAAAGAACTGTATTAAATGTAGATGAAACCTTCATTATTACCTTACTGCCTGTAAAAAAGACCTCATTTACATCTGGAGATTTACTTGCAATCACACCGCCAGATACAACAGTCGCTAGGCAGTACTCCATAGCTAGGGTAGAAAACACCATAGTTCTAAGTGTAAAAAAGCACAGTATGGGTAAAGGGTCTTCTTATTTATACAGCCTTAATGAAGGTGCTATCATTAAAGCAAGTATAAATGATAATAGCCACTTCCATCTACCTAAAAAAGCTAGGCAAGTGGTAATGATCGCAAATGGTACTGGTATCGCACCCTTTATAGGGATGCTAGATACAAAAGCACCTACGGAGTTTTACGTGTTTTGGGGAAGTCGTACAGGGGCATCTACTGCACTTTATGATGATTACCTCTTAGAAAAGAATGCAACAAACCCGCGTATACAATTTTATAAAAGCTACTCCAGAGAGGGAGACAAGCGGTATGTGCAAGATGCTTTAAGAATACGTCGCGACGTACTGCTTAAAGTGATAGAGGATAAGGGCGTCATAATGATATGTGGATCGCTGGCGATGCAAAACGATGTACTTGACCTTCTAGAAGAAACGCTTGCTCAATACGGCACAACAGATATTGCAAGCCTTAAGGAGTCTGGACAGCTAAAAACAGATTGCTATTAAAAACAATGCTTATGTGTACAAATCTAAAAACACTTTCAAAAAATATAGAAGGAGAGCTCTCATACTGCCAGGGGTGTAAGGTATATCATCTTTATTTTAATAATATATACCTTCAGTTTACTCCTAGAGAGTTTAAGGCGTTTACAAAGTTTGTATTTGAGATAGATATAGATTATTGGGAAGCTTCTTGCCAGCGCACCTTGCTCAAGCGCAAGATACCTATACAATCTATGCAGCAAAATCTGGCAATGGTTTTTAATCAAAGCGAGGTTAACGCACTTAAGGACTTATTAAAAGTTAGGACCAAAACAAACCGTTTACTCAAGCCTCACGAGATAGACTATATCTCTTTTTTAAATTAAACAGGCGTTAGATTTTCTTTGAGGATGTCCTTGAGAAAAAAAATAAGTAATTGAGAGCATTATAATTACGACATTTGCTAAGTATTTCAAATTCAGCATATAAGTTGTTGTAAAGTAATATACTAGTAGAAAATATCATTTTGCTTTCGCGAAAGCGTAAAAAACACCCTTTTTTACCACTCGTCGACACTTTTCTACCATCCGTCTACAGTAAAATGTGTGTTCAACTATTTTCCATCTAAGAATCAATTTTTAATATTCATATTTGTTGACATTTAAAAATAATGATTTGGGGTCAAAAAAATTAAAAGTTCTTTTAATAGAGGACGATGCTATTGAAGTTATGAAGCTTAAGAGAGCGATAAAAAAGCTCGAGATGCAACACGACCTCATAGAAGCAAAAAATGGAGAAGAAGCGCTTGCTATTCTTAAGGATGAAAATGTGGTTCCAGATATCATATTTTTAGACCTCAATATGCCACGTATAAATGGCATTGAATTCTTGAAAATTTTAAAAGAAGATGAGGTGTTGAGGTATTTACCTACCATCATACTTACAACATCAAGTAACCGAAAGGACGTACTAGAGTGTTACAAACACGGAGTTGCTGGTTATATCTTAAAGCCGCTTAAGTATGATGATTACGTTCAGAAAATAGAATGCACACTTAACTACTGGAGTCAGAACGAACTAATAAAAGCATAATGAAAGGAATCGTATTTACAGAATTTTTAGATCTTGTAGAAGATAAGTTTGGACTAGAGATGGTTGACACGCTTCTTGCTAACTCAGAACTTCCGTCTAATGGAGTTTATACCGCAGTAGGTACTTATAGCTTTGCAGAGATGGTGAGTTTACTTACTAATCTAAATAAGGAAACAGGTATCGCTATAGACGACTTATTATTAGTTTATGGAGAGCACTTTTTTAGTGTAGTAGAGAGAAGTTATCCAGAGTTTTTACTTCAGTTTACAGATCCTTTACAGATGCTTGCATCTATAGAAAATCATATACACGTAGAGGTGATAAAAATATATCCAGACGCAGAGCTACCTACTTTTGAAATTGTTAAACAGACTGAAAATGAGCTGGTAATGATTTATACATCTAGTAGAGCAATGCACTCTTTTGGAAAAGGATTAATGAATAAAACTTTTGAGCATTTTAATCAAAAAGCTACTATCTTAGTCGAGAAACTTAATGATCAGGGAACTGAAGTTAAGTTTAGTATAACGACTAATGAGTGAAGATAAATTAAAAATGTATGAACGAGCGCTCGCTCGTGAAAAAGCAGCCCGTAAAGAGGCCGAACGTATTCTTGAAGATAAGTCACGAGAGCTTTTTTACAAAAGCCAAGAACTTCAAAAAGCAAACATTCAGCTTGAAAAACTCGTAAAAGAAAAAACATCTGAGCTTGAAGGTGTTTTTGAAAATATAGTAGATGCCTATGTGGTGACTAACTTACTGGGCGATGTCTTAAAAATGAATGAAGCAGCAGAAGCTTTATTAGATTTTACTATCGAGGATAAAAAAAATCTAATGGATACGCTTCATCCAGATGATTATGAAAAGGCTGCTATTGGTTTTCAAAAGTTATATAAAACGGGCTCTCTTACTGGTTTTAATATACGCATTGTTGCCCACGGTAACACAATTCTTCTAGAGCTTAATTCTAGTATTGTATACGACGAAAACAAACAACCTATAGCCGCGCAAGGAATTGTAAGGGATATTACACAACAGAAAGCAGCAGAACAAAAACTCATTAATTCTGAAAACAGACTCTCTGCAGTGATTTCAAATCTTGAGAGCGGGATATTACTAGAAGACGAAAACAGAAAAGTAGTTATTGCAAATGAGCGTTTTTGTGACTTCTTTAGTATAGCTATTACTCCAGCTGAGCTCATAGGTCAAGATTGCACAAATGCTGCAGAGCGATACAAACACCTTTTTGAGAATGAAGAGCGTTTTGTAACTAGAATTAACACACTTATTAAACTCAAAGAGCAAGTGGTAGGTGATGAGTTACAACTCAAAGATGGTAGGATACTAGAAAGAGATTTTATACCCATCTATGAAGAAGGCATTTACAAAGGTCACCTTACCACTTACAGGGATGTAACACTTCATAGAAGGTTTAGAAAAAATATTGAGGCAGAAAGGGCTAAGTATAGTAGCATTATTGCAAATATGGAACTGGGTCTTGTTGAGGTTGATACTAATGACAAGATACTTATGGTAAACCAAAGTCTCGAAGAAATGTCTGGTTATGAAGAGCAAGAGCTTCTAGGCAAAAGAGGTCGAGATATACTATTAGATAAAGAATCACAACAAAGACTTTTAGAAGAAAATAAAAAGCGCCTTAAAGGTACTTCAAACTCATATGAAGTGGTTGCTATTACAAAACAAGGAGAAAAAAGACATTGGCTTATAAGTGGCGCTCCAAATTATGATGTAAGTGGGAACATTATAGGTTCGATAGGTATCCATCTTGATATTACAGCCATTAAAGAACTTGAATTACAAAAAGAGAGTTTATTACAAAAGCTAGCTTCTAGTAATCACGAGTTGCAAGAATATGCACACGTTGTTTCTCACGATTTAAAGTCTCCATTACGCAGTCTTGATGCCCTATTAACTTGGGTAAAAGAAGATAATGTAGATGTGCTATCTAGCGACAGTTTAGAAAATCTAGACTTAATGGGTACTACCCTGGAGAAGATGGAGCAACTTATATCTGATGTATTAGAATACTCAAGTGTCTCGTCAGACGAAAAGGAGGTACAAGACGTAGCTGTCTCTGGAGTAATAGATGATATAGAAAAGTTATTACACATCCCTGATAACATATGCATAGAGCGAGAAGACACCTTACCTACCATTAAGGCAGATAGGGTACGTATACAACAACTTTTTCAGAACTTAATGAGTAATGCCATACGCTACTCAGATAAAGAGATGGGCATTATAAAAATAGGATGTGAGCAAAGTAAAGAGTATAATACATTCTCTGTATCTGATAATGGCATCGGTATCGAAAAGGAATACCACGATAAAATATTTGAAATTTTCCAATCACTTAACAAACACAAAGATTCTACAGGTATAGGTTTATCTATAGTTAAGAAGATAGTAGATCTTTATTCTGGTAAGATCTGGTTAGAAAGTACCCCGGGAGAAGGAACAACATTTTTCTTTACATTAAAAAAAATAATAATATGAAAACAGTACAGTTACAGCGACAAAAAGATAAAGAATGGCAGTACCTGTCTGAAAATGTTTTATTAAAATCGCCTTTGGTTCTCGTTTTTGGTAACAGATATTTGCTTGAGGATGCTGCTATTTATGACGAAGTACGGTCACTGTTTCCAGATGGCCATCTCATTTTTGGTTCTTCTAGTGGTGAGATTGTTGCTGGTGCGGTAAATGATGAGCACATTACAATTACAGCAATTGAGTTTGAAAAGACGCGATTTGAAGTACAAACAACGTCTATTATAGAAGCTCATAATGATAGTGAGCAAGCGGGAAGAACAGTGGTAGAAAATCTTAGTAAAGAGGGACTTAAACACATTTTTGTAATTTCTGAAGGTAGCTCTGTAAATGGATCTGCACTTACAAAAGGAATGCAAGAAGCCGCACCAGAAGTTCTTATCACTGGAGGTCTTTGTGGTGATGATGCTCGTTTTGAGAGAACGCTTGCTTCATATAACCAGCAACCCAAAGAGGGAGAAATTATAGTTATAGGATTTTATGGAGAAACCTTTGAAGCCTCCTTTTCAATCTATGGCGGTTGGACGCCTTTTGGTCCAGAGCGGCTTATTACTAAGTCTGAAGGAAACGTTCTTTATGAAATAGATGGTAAACCAGCATTAGATTTATACAAGAGATACTTAGGAGATAAAGCAGAGGAGTTACCTGGATCTGCACTCATATATCCGCTCAATGTGAAAAGTCAGGAAAATGAACAATCTTTTGTGCGCACCATACTTAATATAGATGAAGAGCAAAATGCGATGATACTTGCTGGTGATGTTCCAGAGAAGGCTACAGTACAACTTATGATGACTAATATGGATAACATAGCCATTGCATCAGAGACTGCAGCAAGTAGAGCGATGGAAGGAAGAAAAACACCACCAGAGCTCGCGCTACTTATAAGCTGCATAGGCCGTAAACTCGTACTAGACCAGCGTGTAGAAGAAGAGGTAGAAGAAGTGATAAGTGTGATAGGAGAAGATGTAACTATATCAGGTATATATTCCTATGGTGAGATTGCACCATTTTATGGTGAGCATAGTTGTAAATTGCATAACCAGACAATGACAATCACTTTAATAAGCGAATAGATGAATCCGCTCTTAAAAAGACAAATACGCAAGTACCTGCCTGATGATTTAAAAGATAGAGAAGATCTAGCTGTGTTTATGGATGCTATTAGCGGTTCTTATGATACCCTTGAAAATCAGTTCAAAATGACCCAGAGAGCAATGATGCTCAGTTCAGAAGAGCTTTTTGAGGCAAATAAATTATTAAGACAAGAAACAGCTCAGCAAAAGTCATTACTAGATAGGTTACAAGCTGTAATTCATAAAGCAAATCCAGATAATATTGATGAGAATGCAGAGGAGAGAAACCTAGCAGAGTACATAAGTGAGCAAGCAGAAGAGCTTATACGAGTTAATGAAAATCAAGAGTTGTTATTACAAGAACTTGCATTACAAAATCAAGAACTTAACGATTATGCTCATATCGTTTCTCACGACTTAAAATCACCACTGCGCAGTATAGAAGCTCTCGTAAGTTGGTTACAAGAGGATTATGAAGAGGCACTGGGTGATGACGGTAAAGAGCAAATAAAACTCATTGTATCACATTTAGAAAAGATGGACGCCCTCATCTCTGGTATATTGAGCTACTCCTCTATAGATAAGGACTTACGCAAAGAGCGAGAGATAGATCTTAATGTATTACTAGATGATGTGTTAAATCTACAAGCTGTCCCTAGTAATGTTGAGGTAATCATAAAAGATCTACCCAAGATTGTAGCAGACAAGGTGAAAATCCAGCAATTATTTCAAAACCTAGTAGGTAATGCCATTGCAAATATGGATAAACCAGAAGGTAAGGTCACCGTAAGTTGCGAGATCATCGCTTGTGCTCCCAGATTTAAAATAGTAGATAATGGTAAGGGTATCAATAGAGCCTACTTTGAGAAAATTTTTCAAATTTTTCAAAAATTAGATAGTGACACTTCAGGTACAGGCATAGGGCTCTCCATAGTAAAAAAGATTGTAAGCTTTTACGGTGGTAAGATCTGGCTTGAGAGCGAAGAAGGAGTGGGCACAACTTTTTATTTTACATTACCACATACTACATAAATGGAAAAACCTAGTCTAAGTTACATACAAGAACTTTCAGGTGGAGACGCATCTTTTGAAAAAGTACTCATCGGGTTGGTACAAGCGGAGCTTCCTGTAGAGATCGCAGAGTATGAAGAGAATATGAGTAATTCCGCTTTCGCGAAAGCGGCAGAAAACGTACATAAAATCAAGCATAAACTAGGCATAGTAGGCCTCGTAGATGGGTACGAACTTGCTATCACTTATGAAGCCGAACTTAAAGAAGATAACACACGCCTGGAACAAGCATTTAAAGACATCTTAAATAGTGTCATAGATTTTATAAAAGATTTATAATCTGTAAATTGCATATACAACAATAAATGCCTCATATGTTGAATTGTATAATAGTAGATGATGAAACTGCTGCGAGAACCATAGTCTCGCATTTATGTAATCAAGTAGATAACCTTACTGTAGTAGATGACTTCCCTAACGCGATGCAAGCGATTAAGTTTTTAAATAAAAACGAGGTCGATCTTATATTCTTGGATATACATATGCCAGATTTTACGGGTTTTGACTTTATAGACTCGCTTAAAAATCCGCCAAAGATTGTTCTCACAACATCAGACCGTGACTTTGCTATAGAGGCTTTTGAGTATGATTGTATTGTAGATTACCTTGTAAAACCTATCACATTACCTAGATTTCTTAAGGCGATGCAAAAGGTAGAAAGTTTTAAAGCACCTGTGGTTCAAAAAGCAGCTCCTGTTGTACAAGAAGTAAAGCAAGAAGAGTCAGAAAAAGAGATGTATGTAAATATAGACAGGCGTCTCATAAAGATTGTATTTGATAACATATTTCTTATCGAGGCAAAAGGCGACTACGTACTTATAAAAACCGAAGGAAAAAATTACACCGTACACTCTACACTTAAAAAGATAGAAGAGAAGCTGCCAGACAGCTTGTTCTTAAAAGTACATCGCTCTTATATCATTAATATTAAGAAAATTGTTGATATTGAGGATAATAGCGTCCTCATAGCAAGAGATGTAATCCCTATAAGTCGTTCTAATAGACCAGAACTTATTAAGCGACTTAACTTGTTGTAATTTAGGTATTTCCATTCGTCTACAGTAAACTGCCACTCGTCGATATCACGACTAGTGCTATCGAAAATTAAAAAATACAGGGTATAAACGACCTAATTTTGTTTCTATAATCAAATCCATAGAAGCATTATGAAATCAAATTTTTACTCACTAGCACAACAAGTTTTCTTAGTAGCTTGCTTAGTATGTACTTTTAATGTAAGTGCACAAGACATTCCTTTTAACTGTGATTACAGTGCATACTTATTTCAGTATAATGATGTTTATGCGATTGATCTTGCCTCTGGAAACTCTTTTCTAGCCGCCGAAAATGTAACTTCGGGTAACATTAATGCTGCAGCATATAACCCTGCAGATGGTTTTATATGGGGATATTTATCTAGCCCATCAAAATCTATTGTGAGAATAGGTAAAGACTTTAACACAACCGTTTTTACTATAGATGCACTTACCACGGGTAATAAGTATGTAGGAGACATAAGCGCTACGGGACAGTATTATTTTAAAGCTGGAGGTAGTACCTACTATAAAGTAGACTTAGACCCAACCTCAAGTACCTATACAGAACTTTTAAGCACAGAGACGCTATCACAAAGCATTAACGTGCACGACTGGGCTTTTAATGCAGTAGATAATCAATTATATACCGTAGAAAAAGGTACAAACATAATATATAGAATAAACCCTGATAATGGTGTTGTTACACCACTAGGCATTGTACCAATTCTTTCAGGATTAAACTACACCTATGGCGCTGTATATTTTGATGCATCAGGGAGATTTTATGTTTCTGCAAACCAAACAGGAACTATTTATGTAATACAAAGTGTACAAGACCTAACGGGAAGTAATAGTATGGACTCAAACCTCTTTGCTTTTGGTCCATCAAGCGCTAGTAATGATGGCGCACGTTGCCCCACGGCACCAGTGTTACAAGAAATATGTGATAATGGTATAGATGATGACGGAGACGGTCTTACAGATTGTGAAGATCCATCTTGCTCTGGATATGGAGACTGTGCAACTATAGATCCAGAAGCCTCTACTGGTAATAAGGGCGGTCTTGAGAGTAACAATAGATTATCTAATGCGATTGCAAAACGTAATTTTAACCGTGCAAAAGAGAGCTATACATTTAATAAAGACCTAGCCCCACTTAAAGAAAAAACAGCAAACTATGGAGTGAGAAATGCACAGTCATTTACATTACAAGATTTCATCCCTCTAGAAGAAATAGATGAAGACTATGTAGTAGAGTCTACACCTCAAGACCTTGTTGATATTACAAACGCTACAGAAGTATATGCTGTAGACTATATTAAAAATGACATCTCTACCGCTTCTATACTAGCACTCAAAACTGAAAATGGCGTATATGAGCACACTAAGTATATCTGTGATCGTTTACTAGGAGCAGAGCTTACCTCTGTGTCTACCATAGAGATTAATGGACAGCAGTTTATTAAATCCCTTATAAAAAATATAGATGGCAGTGTAGAATTTGTTTTAAGCCTTTCGGCGAAAGAAGTAAATAACGGAGCAGAGTTTGCCGTAGAGAGCCACTGGAATCTAGATCGCTATGAAGAAGAAGTAACCTTTTACAACTTCCAAATATGGGCAAATTCAATAGATGACCTTCATAAACTAGGACAGCAATTATTAAACTTACTTGAAGTACAAAAACCAGTAACATCTTATGAGGTAACAACACCACCTACAGTTTTTGTAAAAAGCGGTAGCTATACAAATGGTGCATTACAACTAGAGATTGTAAACACAAATGCCACAGAGAGTGTAACCTTTGATGCAGGTATAAGAGCCACAGAGACAAGTGATCTCGTGACAACTACCTCTACAATAGATCTAGGAGAACAGTACATCACAGAAGTTACTATTGACACTGGTTATTTATTTGACATAGGCTTTAGAATAGGAGATGGTATAAACACACCAGATGACTTATTTCTATCTGACGGCCCGTGGGGAGTAGATGCTTCACAAGATGGTACAGAAGTACTCTCTTATGAGATTATAGAAAATGAGAATACCTATAGTGATGAGGTATATGCTATAGAGCGTAACCTTGCCTTCACAGCAACAACAACGAGTTATGTAGGAGCTTACAGAGCACTTACTCCACGTTTTCAGGCAGTAGATGTAAGTAACTATAACGCACTACAGATGAGTGCAAAAGGAACGGGTAACCTAGAAGTAACCTTTGTAAAAGCAAGCATAGAAAACTGGGAAGAGCAGTACAAAGCAACCATTGAGCTTACAGATAGCTATCAAGAGATAGACTTCTCGCTAGAGAATTTTGTAAATGGCTCTGGTGCACCACTAGTACTTGATGATCTTGTAACGATAGTATTTACAATGGTATCTCAAGACGGAACAGCACAAACTAAAGAGATGTTTCTTAATGACATAAGATTTGCAAACTCAGAAGCCCTTTCGGTTGAAGATGGAGCGACTACACCAGCGGCGCTAGCCTTAACAAACTACCCAAATCCTTTTATAGGAGAAACCACCATAAGTCTAGCAAAACCAAGTGCAACGGTACAAATCACAGTAGTAGATATGCTAGGACGCATAGTAGACACGCAAGATATAACAACAAATAATGGAGGGTTAACAGCTGTATATACAACTCCAAACCTACAGACAGGCATCTATACCTATAAAATAATAGATAGTGCCTCACAACAACACAGTGGCAAGTTTGTCATAAAGAGATAAGTAAGTAGTTTTTTTTATTTGATTTGATGTTTGGCCATCACCGGGGACGGTGGTGGCTTTTTTTTGTGGGTGGGGTAAAATGTATTTCTGAGCGATAATAGTACATTGCTTAGTACGCTTTCGCGAAAGCATACCTCAAGTATGAGAAGTAAAAAGAATTTATCACGGTGGTAAACAAGCTGTCAAAACAAGTCTTTATCCTCATAAAATCAGGAAGTCTTTATAATGAAAATTATAGGTTAAGATTAGCTTAGAAGTGCTTACTGAGGGGAGTTGAGCTAGGCTTGTGTTTTAAATGAGTTGTTTGTTGGCAGTAGGTTTTATTTTTCAAGTCCATCTTTTATCGATTTCGTTTCAAAAATTGAATGCATTTGACAAGTTCCATTTTCAGGATTATTGAAATCAAAATCATTAACTCTATTAGAATTACCTATGGCTACATCTAAATGTGGTTTTAATTTCTTATAAATGTCATTATTTTGTTTAGTATAATATTTTTGAGTTTTTTCATAATCTGGTAAATGTTTTTTTAATTGCTTAATAGCATTCTCACAATTATTGAAAAATTTTCCAGTTCTTTCAAAATGAAGCAAAATCCAAAATTCTATACAAGGATTATTAATTATAACCTCAACATTATCGTATTTGGAAGAGATTTTTTGAATATATTCCTTTAAGGATTGAATAGGCGTTTTGGCTCCTTTTTTCACTTCTCTGCTTTCTTTGATTAAAACATCAAAATCCAATAACCAAAATACCTTATCATACTCTTTAGAAGATTCAATTACTTTTTTAAATTGGTCTTTTAGTTTTTTCTTTTGAGGAATTTCAGGTTTTAAATCTACTCTTAAAGAACGTTCATTTCTTTTAAGCATTTGGATATACCAAAATTCACATTCCCCTTCAACAATAAAAGCATATCTAGGTTTTCTTTTGGGTGTATTTCTTTTAGTTCTCATACTCAAAATTCAAGTAATAATCGCCAAGGTTTGGTGTTCCACCTAATTTTCCCGCTTTGTATGCATTTAAAACGTTAGTCGTATCTCTAACAATAGAACTATCGAAATCGGATAATGAATATAATTGAGTAGAACAGGAATCATCTTTGTCTGTAAACCAAATGATGTCATTTCTGAATAAATCTTTATTATTTAATATTTCTCGATTATGGGTTGTTGCAATAATTTGAGATTTTTTAGAATTAACTAAAAAAGATAATAGAAAATGTATGTATAAATCAGGATGTAATGAATCTTCTAATTCATCAATAGGAAAAGCTATACTTGAATTAACTAATAAACTTAATAATCCAGCAAAACCATAATATCTTTGAGTTCCTTGAGATTCTAATTTAAAAGGGAGTGAATATCTTTTTCCGTCAATTGTGTGTTCAAGTTCCAATTTTTTTAAAGGATTTGATATAATTTTTTCAATCATATCCTCTGGCATCTCAAGTACCTCTAAAACTTTTAACATTTTATCGTCAACTACTTTTTCCTCTTCATTTATTAGAATGTCAGAGATATTAAAATCAGCCTTTTTCAGTATATCTACTAAAATTTCTTTTTTTAATTTGGATTTTTCTATTTCAGAAGTGATAAATCCATCAAGTTCAGTTTTAGTTTGTACTAAGGGGTTTAGGTATTGAGAAAACCAGTCTGTTACTTCTTTCAAGTGGAAGAGTTCTATGTTTGTTTTTAGAAAACCTCCTAAAACCGTATTATTCCATAAAGTGTTCGCTTCAAGGTTTTTTTCAAAGGTTTTGTCTTTTTTTATTTTACTACCGAAAGTGATTTCAGTTAATTGTTTATTTAAATCAGTTGTTCTTTTAAAAACACTAGCTTTTTTAGGGTCATAATATTTCAACTCTTCACTTAAAATGGCTTTCTTACAATATTCTACTTCATATGAGTATCTAATATTATTCTGTATAAATTCAATTGAAAAGATAGTACTATCATTCAGAGAATTGTTATCAAAATGAAAAGGATTAAAATCTAAGATATCAGTCTTCTTTTCTTCTGGTTCTAGAACCAATTCTCTAAAATAGTTTAAAGCTTTTAAAATAGTAGTTTTTCCAGAAGCATTTGCGCCATATATTAAGGCAACCTTTAATAGTCTAAGGTTGTTGTCTGTATTAATAACGTAGTAATCTTCTAAATCGTTTGATTTAGTTGCTTCAAAGGAAAGTGTTTGTTTTTCTTTTATTGAACCAAAATTCTGTATACTAAAATTAATTATCATAATTTTTAGTCTTAATTTGTAAATGTTTTACAAATATAAGGCGAAGAGTGTTTTGGTTGATGTTAATTTTGGTATTTATTAGCTTACTACTAACAGGAAAGTCTATGAAGAGAGTACGGAACTAGATAGTTGTCCGGACTTTTCTATTGCTTGAATTCGTAGCCTTCAAGATTACATCTTTATAATTCCTTTTTCAAGCACTTGCCATCTCAGTTTTAAGCCTACTTCCATAAACTCAAATCCTGCTGCGGTTGCAGAGGCTATGTTACTGTACTTACCATAGGCTCCCATCTGGAAGCGGCTTGATATGGCATATTGTACTCTGGCTTCTACACGAAAAAGGGTAGTAGCCTCATCATCTTCTACTACTTGTAAACCTCCTGCAGCGTTTCCTGCATAGCTCCACTTTCCTGCCTGCCCAGTAAGATCTAAAAACAACTCAACTGCTTGATATTTTGACGGGCTAAAATATAACGTAGGTACTTGATCCTTAAAACCTACATACTGGTAATTGATACCACCCTTGAGCGTTGGTTTTTTTGTAAAGTTATAGTATAAAGAAGTAAATAATAAGTTACGAGAGTTTCCATCCGTTTGCTGCGTGTGCATTAAACCAGTATACCAACCTAGATTTATGTTTGTTCCCATATTGTAGTTAAGGGAATAGTTATTCATAAAGATTTTTTCATCTAGCAGTGCGGCGTTAAAATCTTGTAACGTTCTGCTATAACCCACCTCTAAAAACTGAAGCGGAAAAGGTCTTGACTTTACAAAAATAGATCCATTTACATCTGTATACTCATTTGCATCTGAATCTGCTTTTACAAACCCCAATGTACCTTCTAGCCAGGTATTATTTATGACTCTGTAATGAGCTCCAAGGCTTGCATTTGTGTTATAAGCCATCGTGTTTGTGGTCATATTTTCGGTAGTACGGTAGTTGTAAGAAAATATAGCTTTAAACCTACTTGTAAATGGCAACGTAGCGGTCAGTCCAGCCGAGTATGCTTGGTTGTCACCATTATCTTCGGTGTATGCAGCTCGTGTTTCGATCACGGGAGCGAGGCTACTTTCTATTGTTTTCATTAACCCAGTAGCGTCTTTCTGGTTAGGGTAGAAGGTTAAGGTATTTTTCGCGAAAGCGTACGCCTCATCCAGATTACCCTGTGCACGGTATGCATTTGCAATGCCGAGATTTCCGTCAAAAGAGGCGCTGTCCTTCTCAAGGATACCGTTATACACCTCGATACTCTTTTTAAAAGTCCCCGTGTACATCCCTAAAGTTGCCTTAAGCGCAGCCACGCGCGCATTAGTCGGGAAGGTACTTTTAAGATCTTCAATGGCAGTTCTTGCTGTGGCATATTTTCCGTTCCAGATGAGTGCTTGTATGTAGCGCTCGTTTGCGGTGATGATTTTTGTAGTGTCCGCTTTCGCGAAAGCGATACTCTCCTGCGCCAGTGTTAATGCAAGCTTGTCGTCTTTCTGTAAATGAGCAACTAGTGATTTACCTACCTGCGATGTTAATGTGTCTGAAAGTTGGTTATACATCGTATTTGCATTGTCATAATCCTTTTTTGCGATATACGTATTTGCAAGAGCACTTATGATTTGCTCATCGTTAGGCATATCCTCTAGAGCACTTTTAAGCAATTGTATAGCCGCATCGTATTGAAAAGCGGTTGTAAGTTGGTTTGCTTTACCCAAACGCATAAACTTTTTTGACCCCGCAGCATTTGCATTGCCAGGTTGTACAGTAAGTGCTTTATTTACATAAGTGATTGCAGCGTCATATTCTTTAAGGTTAGAAAGCGTGTTTGCATAACCGAGTAAGGCAGAGAAGCTTGTACTGTCTTTGGCAACAAGGGTTTCATAAAAATCCTTTGCTGCGCCAAAATCACTATCCCATAAAAGAGATTCTGCATAGTTTAAGCCCACTTCAAAATCTGTAGGGTAGTCTGCTTTGAGGTTTGTAAAAAGTGTTCTTGCTTTGCCACTCTCACCACTCAACCCTAGAGCACGACCGTAACAGAGTCTTGCTGTTTTATTATCTGGGTAGTCTTCAAGCACTTCGCCAAAAAATGTTTTTGCCTCCTCATATTTCCCAGTTTCTAATAAAGTGAAACCTGCAGACATATCTTGGCTGTATGCTGTGGCACCTAGTAGGAAAAGAATAATATATGTTAGTTGTCTCATTGCGTATGTTTTACAAGTGCAAGTTATGGCAATATATAAAGGATTCAATCTTAATGTATCTGCAATTCGTCGATACTTATCGTCGACTGGTGGAGGTTGCGTAAAGTGTGAATGGAGTTTTGAGGGGGGGATGGTTGCGAACATCTCCCCAAGGTTCTATTTATTGTTCCTAAAGTCACTTGCCTCCAACATCTCCCCAACCCCTCTTCGAAGAGGGGCTTCATTTTTGTGTACTCCTTCTCTTTGAAGAGGAGGCTGGGAGGATATGTTTTGCGTGTGAGTGAGAAGTTAGTTGCCAACATCTCCCCAAAGTTGCCTTCCTTTTATTTTTAAAGTCACTTGCTGCCAACATCTCCCCAAGGTGCCTTCCTCTCGTTCATACTTCACTCGTCGGAGGCAAGTTCAAAGAGGGGCTTTCATTGTGTGCTTCTCTTCTTTGAAGAGGAGGCTGGGAGGAGATGTTTTGAGTTTGAGTGAGAAGTTGGTTGCCAACATCTCCCCAAGGTGCCTTCCTCTCGTTCATACTTCACTCGTCGGAGGCAAGTTCAAAGAGGGGCTTTCATTGTTGTGTACTCCTCCTCTTCGAAGAGGAGGCTGGGAGAAAATGCTTCACATCTTAGTAAGAAGCACACCCCAAACCCCCAAAACCCACACCTTATATAGTATCACATTAAACTTTCGCGAAAGAGACATAACACAAAATATGCTTTAAAGATAAAACACGACCACTCGTCTACAGTAAAATTCTACTCATCGAAATTTCAACCGAAAGCCTCTTAATTGCTCGCATATTTGTACCAGAAACAAACAACAAAACAATTATGGGACTTACAGTAATAAATAACTCAAACACATTAAGAGTAGTACAAAACGCTAGAAATACACAAGCTAGTAATACATTAAGTGTAGTACACAGAAAGGTAGATAAGCCGGTTATCCAGTTAATGACTTATTAATCATTAGTTATGATCGCTATACAACACAAAATCAAAAAGATACTCTCTCCCGAGCAAATATTTATGCTCAGTGCCTTTGTGGTAAACGGAGGAAACTACTTCTATAATTTAGGACTGGGTAGAGTACTAGGCCCTGGTGCCTTTGCAGATGCTGCTATTCTCATCACCTTGCTGCTTGTACTATCATTTGTTGCAATGACTTTTCAGCTAGCAGTTGCCAAGTTTACAACGGAGTTTGACAAGTCAAAACAAGAAGCATTTGTACAAAGAGCTTATAAACAAGCTACCACCTTTGGAATCATATTGGGTGCGGCAATTGTAGTTTTTGCAGGATCGTTGCAAACACTTTTTCAAACAGAATCTTCTGTAATGTTTACCATTTTTGGAATAGCAGTCCCACTTTATTTCATAATGAGCGTAAACAGAGGAAATCTTCAAGGACGTAAATCCTTTATTGCATTATCTATCACCTACCAATTAGAAATGGTATACAGACTCGCACTTACTTTTGCATTATTACTTTTCTTCAATATAGAATCGTCTGTCGCGGTAGCTACAGCAATCGCAATCTCATTTATTGCAGGTGTATTTCCATTTAAAAAATTAACGTCTAAAAAGGCAGTGCAATCTGCCCTTACCTCAAAAGAGAGCAAGGCAGTTATGAACTTCTTTGTACTTACTGCGTGCTATGAGCTTACCCAGATCATTTGTAACAGCAGTGATATACTCTTAGTAAAACACTATTTTCCATCTTATGATGCAGGATTATATGCATCTCTAGCCCTTATAGGTCGCGTAGTTTATTTTGTAACCTGGATGTTTGTAATGTTACTATTACCTACAGTAGTATCTATGCGCAAGGAAGGTAAGAACTCTGTACCTGTACTTATGAAGTATGTAGGGTATATCACAGCCCTTGCTAGTGGTATTGTGTTATTTACATTTCTGTTTCCATCATTTGCAGTACAAATATTATTTGGAGAACAGTATATGTCTATTGCTCCATTATTAGGTTGGTATGCACTTGCGACATCTTTTTTTGCCCTATCTAACATTTTTGCCTACTACTATCTATCCCTAGATCATTATAAACCTATAGTAATTGCTGCCATTTTTGGAGTGTTACAAATAGTGTTAATCATATTATTCCACGATTCATTGTTTGAAGTTGTTTTAGCCCAAGTAGTTGCAATGGGAAGTTTACTCATTGCTCAATTACTTTATTTCTGGAAGATGCAAGTAAAGTAACAGTTTCCCCAAATTGTAGTTGCCCTCCTACATAAGCATTTGCTTTTGTGAGAGGGTTTTTGTTTTGACTAACTCAAGTCTATTGTGGAGGGGTATAATACCCTTTTATATACACCTTATCCATATCAAATCTCCATCTGGTGATATCTAACCTTAGTAGCTGCATTATAGTGACTTAGCCTATGTGAGCTGTAATTGTAAGAAAGTCAAAAATCGTTTATCGAAGATCAAATACCATTCGTCTATACTAACGGTCGAGTAAACGTTTTTCGTCCGCTTTCGCGAAAACAAAGCCCCATATTTGTACTATCAAAAAAACATAACTACTTAAAAACAAATATTATGGCACTATAAATAAACAACATTTACGGAATAACTTGTATCAAATGAAAAGTATCAAACACACACGTACAAGAAGTAAAAGGATACTTTAAAGCACTATTATCTGTAGAAGATAATGTCATCATAAATCTATGTGAGGTTAAAAAAGGAACTAAGAAACTAGTAAGAGTTTTAGAAAGCTTACAAGCCGAAATCTCAGAAGAAAAATCACTTAAGTTTTTCAGCTATCCAGAGCCAGCAGTTGCCGAATTATATGCGCAAATTAATAATCAGTCTAACTATTACCAGGCAGCAGCATAAGACAATACAAATCACTACAACAACATCAAATCTATATATTATGAAACTAGCAATCGTAACGGCCTATCCACCGAGCAAAGTAACTTTAAACGAATATGCATACCACTTAGTAAAGCACTTTCGTCAAAACCAAGAAGTAACAGAACTAGTACTTCTTACAGATGTAACTCCAGACCAAGCAGATATAACCTTTGAAGAAGACGGATGTGAGATTACAGTAAAGCAATGCTGGAAATTCAATAGCCTTAAAAATGTATTCTCTATCGCAAAAGCCGTAAGAGCAACACAACCAGACGCAGTACTTTATAACCTACAGTTTATGAAGTTTGGAGATAATAAGGTAGCTGCAGCGCTAGGATTGTTTTCCCCTTGGGTATCAAAAATGATGGGAGTAAAAACAACGGTATTACTTCACAATATAATGGAAACTGTAGATCTAGATAGTGCAGGATTTACAAGTAATAAATTAAAAATAAAGGCATATAACTTCATTGGCGAGATGCTCACCCGTGTGGTACTTAAAGCAGATACTGTGGCACTTACCATCAGTAAATATGTAGAGATATTAGAAAACAAGTATAACGCAAAAAATTGTGTACTCATCCCTCACGGTACCTTTGAAATTCCAGAAGAGCCATCTTATGATGTAGCACCAGGTCCTTTAAAAATAATGACGTTCGGAAAATTTGGAACTTACAAGAAAGTAGAAATACTTATAGAAGCTGTTCAAATCGTAAGAGAGCAAACTGGTCGTGATCTTGAGATCGTAATTGCTGGTACAGATAGTCCTAACATACCAGGATACCTAGCAGAAGTTCAAGAAGTATATAAGCACGTTCCTAATCTTACATTTACAGGTTATGTAGAAGAAGAAGATGTACCTGTAATCTTTTCAGAAAGTGCGATGGTTGTTTTTCCATACACATCTACAACGGGAAGCTCAGGAGTATTACATCAAGCAGGAAGTTATGGTAAGGCAGTAGTAATGCCAGACCTTGGAGATCTTGGTATTCTTGTAAAAGAAGAAGGATACAGAGGTGAGTTTTTTAATCCAGAAAGTATGCACAGTCTTGCTACAGGAATCCAAAATCTAGTAACAAACGAAGCTTACAGAACAGAAATAGCAAAAGCAAATTATCAAGCAGCAACAGCATTACCTATGAGCCGTATTGCTCAAATGTATATAGATGTTTTTAATGGCACATCAAGAAGAACAAAAAACACCACATTAATGGTAGCATAATTACCTGTTCTTAATGACCAAATAGGCATCGTCTTTCACCCCAAGTGTATTAACAATTCCAAAAAAAGCCTGTTTGTTCTTTCGCCACGGTAATCTGCCAGCCACTTCACTCGGTATATCCCTAAAATCATAAAGTGTCCAAGAGAGATAGTGTATACTATCTCTTTTCTGGGTTTTATAAAACTCGGTATAATATGCCGCTTGGTCTTCTTCATCTGGGCCTATAGGATTCCATAAGCCATTGTATGCTGCTAGACCAAATTCTTGTAAAACCACAGGCTTGCTAGTTATATCTGTAATAGATTTGTGAGCAGCACCTAGATTTTTGAGGTCTTTATAATAATGATAAGAGACAAGGTCTACCTTATCTTCCAGATGCAATGCGGCCTCTGGTGAAGACCAGCCTATAGTTACTGGGTGTGTATTATCTATGGTCTTGAGATAATCTATCGTTTGACTCAGCCACGATAAAACCTCACGTTGCCCACGACTTTCAAAATCTAGATTAGGCTCATTTTTTATATCCCATCCTAATAAAGCAGGATGGTCTTTTAAATGTGTTACGATACTATATAGATGAGCATTTGTAATAGTCCAGTCTTGTATGCGATAATCTCCATAAAAGTCAAAAAGAGTGACGACAACCTTAAGATTTGCTGCTTGCGCTTCATCTAGAAGTGATGTGAGTTTCTCAAGCTTTTCTCGCGGAACACGCGCCTTGCCAAAATCTTCAAATCCCACAAAGACTCTTATAGAATTAAGTTTGAGGTTATTAACAATTTTAAAATCTGTGATGAGGGTATCTTTACTAAACATAGCTCCAAAGGTATCCCAAGGGCTCCCTTGTGGGTAATAGTTGATTCCTTCTAACATTGCAAGATCAAGTGGGATTGTCTCTTTTTGAGCATCATCTACTGGATGTGAGGCTATCTTTTCAAAATGTCGTACTCTCCAGAAGCCATCTTCTAGTAGTAGTATGATTTTATAATCATCATTAAAAGAGCGCTCTACTAGAAATTGCTCGTTCTTAAAAACACGTTCTACACCTGTGACATTGCGATCTGTTAGTACAACCAGTGTGCCGTCTGCGCTATAAAATTCTAGCGTGAGGTGATGGGTGAGGGTTGTACTTTCTATATATACGTTTTCCTCATTGTTTAATGTGATTAAGTCCTCAACTTTTCCGCGGGCTTGCTCTGTAAAATGATCAAAAACTCCAGCATTTTCACCTGTGTAAAAAGCTCTATTCTTTACATACCAGGCGTCTAGATAATCTTCTTCTATGCTTGTGAGATTTGCTTCTTCCATAGGTCTACCAGGATTCTCAATAGACTCCCACGTCACCTGTGGTACATAGTGACGCTCTTTTGTTTCATCTAGGTGAAGCATCTTACTTCTGTCTGCACCCGTGTTTAAAAATGCAATCACCTGACTTATACCATAGAGGATACCCGCATTTATGAGAATAAATCCAGCCAAAATTAAGATACGATATAGCGTTTTATTGGTTTTCAATCTGTAATTGTGATTTTGTATGTAGCCTCGAGTCCTAGGGTCTCAATGTTTACATCATATGTTCCTGCGGGATAGTCTTCTTCTTTAAGATAAAAGACGCTAGATCCATTTTTGGTTAAGCCGTTGTAAGTGTTCTCGTCTATAGTAATTTGTACATCTATTCCATTTTGTACTAGCTGCCCCAGGTAACTTGTTAGAGGGCCTACGGTTAGATTTCTTTCGTTGATTTGTGGTGCCGGGATGCTGTCTATGATAGCTGTAAACTCTTGAGTAATGGTTTTGCTCTGTGCAATACCTGTCGCTGCTGCCCGTACATTCCAAGTGGTAGGGAAGTGTGGGTGTAACGCTTTCGCGAAAGCGTACCCATTTATAGTACTCGCTGTAAGCTGCCAGTGGGCACCTGTAGCATTTGTCATAAAAAAGGTAACGAGTGTCCCGTCTGTCATTACATTACCGTGTGCATCGCGTATTTGCGAACTATTAAATGTGATGATTTCATTACCATCTGCATAATTGTGATTACTACTTGCGGTGATTGTAAAATCTTGAGCAACATCTGGAAACACATCTGCAACGAGCTCTTTAGACGAAATGTTTTCAATCGTACTTCCCGTACTTACTCGGCCGGTCTTAAGTGGAGCATAAATACGTTTCCACACAAAGCCAGATGTAAGCTCGTGAGATGTAGTCGTGATATTAGATTTAAACTGTGACTTGAGAGTCACTTTTGTATTATCTGGCAGTGTGTTATCTAGTGTATCTGTCGGGATACTCACGAGCATTGTGTAGTCACGCACATTTGCAACAATACTACGTGGCCCAAGATAAGTCTCTACAGTGCCTAGTTGAGTAGCGTTGGGCACTAGTCTAAAAGTGCCTTCTTGCGTAACCTTATCATTAAGATATAGGCTATAATGTACCACGCCACTGCGTTTTGTAAAACTAGGAGGAATATAAAACTGTGGTGTATTATTAATCGCTTCTGGCTCTATAACAATCGTAGCATAGGTACTAGAGAGAATGAGATAAGCCTGTCCTGAAGCAATAGTAGTGTCACCCATCGTGGTAATGTAGATTCCCATTTCTGTAACTGTAGTATCCTCTATGTTATTTATAGACAGTGTTATAGGCGTAGATGTTACTTCAACGGGTTCTTCTTTACAACTAGACATACCGAAGCATATGAGTATACTCATATAAATAACTAATTGCGATATGTGGGTATAGCGCTTCATTATTTTGGATTACCTACATAGTTATTTGTGATGATGGTGATATATGCATACGGCATATTTGCTACAGGTATAAACGTACGGTTAGTTCCAGCATCGTTGCGTTGAGGCACCACCTTATCAGAGATACTCTGGTTAGGTAGTCCATTTACAGAGGCCGTAGCTAGTCCAGATGCAACTTCTGTAGGTAATGCATCTGTATAAAGTACTTCAGAAAAAGGGCGTTTGCGTTGCTGGCGCACACTCTCATCTATATACCTGCTTTCTACCCATAACAACTCCTTGTCTTCATTATAATAACCTATGAGTAGTTGTGGTATGGTCGCTTCTTCTATACTCGTATTAAAGAGAAAACCATTTAAGGTTGTGTCTTTTTGTGTGACATTAAAAAGGTCTGCAGCTTGGTAAAGATCTGTTGTTGCTACGTTTGCGCTTACTTGTACCTCAAAGTTTACTGGGATATCTGTAAGATCTACCTCTGTAAATGTATCTGGCTCGTAGGTAGTAGGCTTTTCTTCTAGCGCAGATGCCCAAGCAATACCCTCAAAGTTTATACGATATAGCGTTGTTTCCTTAGGCAGTAGTTTATGCTTCACTACATCTTTTGCATTAAATCTTGCCAGCTCCTCATTTTCTTCATTATACAAAGCTCCTGTCACAGAGATATCTGCAGGGATATTATCTACATTCTGTATTTCGCCTACAATAGCATAGGTTGTGTCTAGCTGTACCAGTCTTGCAGAGAGTACCTCTACAACGGGCTGTTTAAGTACATCTTCGTGAAAGGTTTGCTCTGAGGTTACGGCACGCTTACCGTGATTATAATACCGAGTGCCACTTTGTATGAGTAATTGCTCTGGTGGGATGTCTGGATCTACCTTTTGAGGTATAATGTACCACTTGCTCTTCTTTTTAATGAGCTCCAGCTCATCTTGAGTTTGTATCTCCTTGAGGGGTGTAATCCAGGTAGCATCTACGACACCTTGAGCAGTTGTGTCTGTCTTAGGAGTTATATCTATGTGCAAGCTATCTAGCTTTGCATATGAACTTAACAGGCCATCTGAGACCGATATCTCAAGCATAAACTGTGAGAGTTTTTTATCACTCTCTGGATCAATATAAGAGTGCGCACGCTCAAATTCTTTAAAATCTACAGCATCATAATAGGCAGTGACCACATTTCTTGCAGAGAGTTGTGTAGTGTTTTTTACATAAAATAGATATCCCGCATAGGCTATTATAATGAGCAAAACAATCGTCCATAAAATAGAAGCCCAGTATAATAAGGAGGGTGCTCGTTTGTATTTTGCAGCAAATGCAAAATATAATGGAAGCTCATTTTTTCTATTAAAAGATCGCGTCCACAAGGCACCTAGATGCAATAGTATTGCGAGTATTACTGTTGAAAATGGAATGATTCCCCACATAAGTTTTAAAACTAGCGGTGCATCTTCTCTAGGCAGCACACTAGGTAAAGGCGCAATACCTGCTTTTTCCCACACCATAATACCGTTTTCTAGTAAACTCAATCTATGCCAACCGGTGAAGTAGAGTAGTGGGTCATAAAATTTATCATTAGAAAACACATATTTTAAATGATACTTTTCTGGTACCGTAAGAAACTGCTGTAGCGAGCCTATCCCTTCTATACCTCTATATTTTGAGTTTTCGAGACGCTCTACTGCTCGTGTGGTAAGCTCTGGGAGTCTTCTGGCAGAGTGATAATCTCCATCTACCGTGGTTGCCTTAGTTTGTGCAGAAAGCCACGCCATCTGGTCTCCAAAACCTAGTGGTAAGTATCGCCATTTATAATGTTCATCTTCATTTAAGAAATTTACGATAGGCGTCATTTTAATCACATCTGGCTGGCTCGGTCTAAATTTTCCTAGGGTAATTGTAAATATGGCGATAAAAATAAATAGTAGCGATAAAAATGCTCCAGATGCTCTATGTACCAGCGTTCCACATTTTTCTTGCAAGTAGTCCTTATAATCTCCCTCTACAAATCGGTAACAAAATTCCCCAAAAACCGGTAGTGCCATTATAGATGCCCATAAGGTAAAGCGGTCTAGGGTGAGGATATTAAAGGCATTTTCGCCTAGCATTGCCAGCGGGATAGGTGTGGTGCCACCAGTACCCAAAATAAAAAGTAACGTAAACGAGATGCCAAAAAATAGAAGACGCTTACTATAATATCTATAAAAGAAATAAGGCAGTAAGAACATTAAAAGTCCCCAAGGAATCACAAAAAAAACGAGTCCCGAGGAGAGTACTTCAAGAAAGCTGTCACGCGATCCGTGCGGTATAGGCACCTGCGTGATGGGATTATTTTTAGTATTTACCCAGTATGGCAAGATGCACGTGATGATAAGAAACAAAGAACATCCTCCAAATATAATGATGCGTCTAAGGTGGGTCCATACCGCTTTCGCGAAAGCGATAACAGTCACCTCCTTTGTACTATTAACTTTTTCTCTCGCAGCATCCATTACCACCATTCCTAACAGTGGGAATATGAAGAAAACCATACCAAAGATAGGAGTCACGTGATGAGAAGTAACCGTAACCGAGAGTAATGCCAGTGCTTTAAAGAGGTGCCGTTTGCGCGCAGTTTTTACCCATAGATATATCTCCGGTAAGCAATGCATTAATACAGAGATCCCTATAATACTAGGTAGTTGGCCAAATATATGGAGCGTCTCTACAAAGGACGAACTAAATACGGCTAGCACTGCAGTGTAATTAGCGACCTTTTTATTAGGTATAAGCACCATCGTAAAGCGATACACTCCAGTAATAAATAGTACAACTCCCGTGAGGGCGACGGTAAACATCCCAAATTTAAGACCACCTATATAAGAGAGTGCTCCTATAGTTTGATGCACCAGTGGTGGGTAACCCATTACTGTAAAGCCAGTATACCAGCTATAACTCCAAGGCTCAAACCAGTTAGTCGCATAGTGATTTGCAAAAAACAGGTGTATAAGAGCGTCATAAGTGCGCTCTACAGTAAAAAACATTGCCGTCCCGTGGAAAATCATTCCGAGGAGTACGGCACTTACTAAATATTTGTTTGTTTTAGACTGTTTCATTTGGGAGTGAAAAGATACCCTTTTTAATATTCTGATTCAAAGATAGTTCTTTCGACGAATGGTTCATCCTTCGACGAATGGTAACCGTCGATACAAAGAATCCAGCCATCGAAAATTCAAAAAAATAGCTGCTTTGTGGAGGTATGTTTGTCCTGTAAAACAATAACAACACACAAACACACATTATGAAAACTGGAATAATCATCCCTTGCTACAACGAAGAAAAGAGACTTAACACAGAAGCATTTGTAAACTTCATTAAAGAAAACCGCGATTACCACCTATGTTTTGTAAACGATGGAAGTAAAGATAAAACGCTAGAGGTTCTTTATAGTATGAAAGAACAAGCGCCTAATGCAATAAGCATTGTAGATGTAAAAAAGAACTCTGGCAAAGCAACCGCTGTAAGAGCAGGAGCTAGATTTTTATACAGTAAGTCTACTATCTCTACGATAGGATTTATGGATGCAGACCTTTCTACAGACTTCAGAGATTTTAAGGACCTCGTTAAAACTCTGAAGACTGAGGGAAAGCTCGTAGTATTCGGTTCTAGAAACGCTTTAGGAAGCGGAGAGATAGAGCGCAACTTTATGAGAAATATGTTTTCAAAATTTGTGAAGCAGTTTATCTTATTAATCTTAGGATTACCTATAAGAGACACGCAGTGTGGAGCAAAAGTATTTACAAGAAGCATCGTACCTGCAGTATATGATAATGCTTTTACTAGTAGATGGTTATTTGACGTAGAGATCTTCTTACGTCTTAAAAATTACTTAGGAAAAGAAAACACGATGAACAACATCTTTGAGCAGCCACTTATGAGATGGGTACACGTAGATGATTCAAAATTAGGAATGAAAGACGCTTTACAGATCCCTATGAATCTTACACAGATCTGGTTCAACTATGCTTTTCAAAGAAATACTGCAGCAAATATCATACCTACAAACTTTGCACTAGATACTATTACTCCAGAACTTTCTATAGCAGCATAATAAATACTGTTTCCTAGTCCCCATAAAACATCATTTATCCACATCAAATCTACTATTATGAACATCTATCCAATAAAATTTGAACCTATCCTTCAAGAAAAAATCTGGGGAGGATCAAAACTTCAGACGGTACTTAATAAGAAATGTACAAGCGATACGACTGGTGAGAGCTGGGAAATATCTGGAATAGAAGGAAATATATCACAAGTAGCAAATGGAGATTATAAAGGTGAGTCATTAGTATCACTTTTAGAAAACCACACCAGTGAGTTTGTAGGAGCTGCAAATTATGTGCGTTTTGGAAATGAGTTTCCGCTACTTATAAAGTTTCTAGATGCAAAGACAAATCTTTCTGTTCAAGTACATCCAGATGATGAGATGGCTCAAAGAGATCATAACTCATACGGTAAAACAGAAATGTGGTACATAATGGATCACGAAGAAGAAGCAGAAATTATATTAGGTCTTAAAGATAAAAATGCAAATACAGAGATCTTACGTGATGTAACAGGAGATAATGTGTATGATATATTTAATAAAGAAAAAGTAAATCGTGGTGATGCTTATTTTATCCCGGCAGGAAAGATACACGCCATAGGAGCGGGGGTGCTCGCAGCAGAAATACAGCAAACCTCAGATATCACCTATAGAGTATATGACTGGGATCGCACAGATAAGGAAGGTCAAAAAAGCGATTTACACCTTGACCAGTCTGTTGCAGCAACTAAGGAGTTTACTGAAGAATGTAAGAAAGAATGTAAAGTAGAAGATAATGTATCACAAAATGTTGTTGCTTGTGATTACTTTACTACAAATAGCTTTAATGTAAATAGTACTTTTCAAAGATCATTTACTAACCTAGATTCATTTGTAATCCTTATGTGTGTTGAGGGTAGTGCATCTGTAACTGTAAATGGTAAAACTGAGATAGTATCTATGGGAGAAACACTTCTCTTACCAGCACAAAGTGAAGAAGCATATTTTTTTGCTCAGAATGCAAAATTTCTAGAAGTGTATATTGATTAATCAACAAATCTATGATTTAGAAATCTTTGTAAACCTATAATGTACTTTGTTGTTATTGTTACATTAAATAGATTAAGCATTACAGAGCAGAACTATTAGATCATAAATAAATCCGCATCAACTATAAAAAGTTGTTTGCGGATTGTTTTTTCTAATTCCTCATCACCGTTTTTAAGAATTAATTTATAGTTACGTACGAGAGGGTAAGAGTTACGTAATATGTACTTCTAGTAACTTTACACCTTTTGTTGTAAAGTCTATATGCTCTATAGTAGCTGGAATTAAAATAGTTTCACCTTTACTAAGTTCATACGTAGTATTAAAACATTGTAAACTAGTCTCTCCTTCTACACATATATATATCACAAATGATTTTATGGAGCTGAGATCTCTAGAGAAACTATCTTTTAGATGCAATGAGTTCGTTTTAAAGTATGGGCTAAAAATCAGTTTATTAACCTTATTAGTACAGGTTTCATAACCTGTTTCATAAGAGGCATAATGATTATAATCTATAGCGTCTAGCGCTAGATTGGTATGTAAATCTCTCTTTTTGCCAGTGGTCTTATCTATCCTGTCATAATCATAAATCCGGTAGGTGATATCTGAGGTTTGTTGTATTTCGGCAATTAATACTCCCTCACCTATAGCGTGTACACGTCCTGCAGGAATATAATAAGCGCTACCTTCTTTCACTTTTTCGGTGTTAAGAATTTCTGGGAGCGTGTTATTTTGTAGATGTTCTTGATAGATTTCTTGAGTGACTCTTTTATTAAATCCTACTATAAGTTCGGCCTTTTTTTCGGCCTGCATAACATACCACATCTCGTTTTTCCCATACGAGTTATGTCTTTGTCTTGCGAGGTCATCGTTAGGGTGAACTTGTATTGATAATGGACTTTTTGCATCTATAAATTTGATTAATAGCGGAAATGTTGAACCAAAGTTGTCATAAACACTTTGACCTACCAGCTCATCCTTATAAGTTTCTATGAGATCTTTTAAGGTTTTTCCGGATAATGGTCCTTCACTCACCTTAGTCTCGTTACCTGGCACACCAGACACTTCCCAAGATTCACCTATTGAGTTTTGATCATAGTTTTTATTGAGTTCAGTTTTTAACTTTTCACCTCCCCAAATACGATAGCTGTAAACGGGGGTGAATTTTAGGGGATAGAGTTTCATCTAAGTAAGTTTTTTGTTGCAAATGTGCTTGCTATATGTTGTAGATAGTATTCCGCTTTCGCGAAAGCGTCATTAAGATCTCTCGCTTTTTCCATTATAGAGGCTGCATATACAATCCCTATATGCTCTAGTTTAATTTTATCAAGATCAATTGCCCCACAGAAAGCGGCAACTTTATTGTTGTTTCTTTTTGCAGAAGTGATTACTCCTTGAATGGTCTTTCCAGAGAGTGTCTGGCTGTCTAATTTACCCTCACCAGTGATAATCCAGTCTGCATCTTTGATACGATTGTCAAAATCTGAAAGTGATTTTATAAGGTCTATACCGGGGCTAAGTTTACCATTTAAAAAAATCTTTGCGGCTATGCCCATACCACCAGCAGCACCTGCACCTTCTATACGTTGTGGGTTTATATTAGAATGGTTCTCTATAACTTGCGCTATATCCTTAAGTCCTTGGTCTAGCAAAGTGATATCATCTCGTGTTGCTCCCTTTTGGGCTGCATATATTTGTGCAGCACCGTTAGTGCCGTAAAGGGGGTTTTTCACATCACAGGCGATTTCAAAATTTACATTTGCAAGACCTGGGTGTATTGCACTAGCGTCTATTGTGACAACGCTAGAGAGATTTGCACCTATGGGATGTACTGTGTTTCCATTTTTGTCAAGAAACTGATATCCTAAAGCTGTAGCCATACCTATACCACAGTCATTTGTTGCACTACCGCCTATACCTAGTATAATTTTTGTAGCGCCTTTATTTATAGCATCTACAATCATCTCACCAGTGCCTAAGGTGGTTGCGTTTTTACAATCTAAATGCTGTTCTGACAGTAATTTTACTCCAGAGGCTTCTGCCATTTCTATAAAGGCTGTTTGAGTTTGTGGGGCATAAAGGTAAGTAGCTATTACTTTTTCAAAAAATGGATTACTTACAGCCACATCTATATGCTCACCTTTAAGATAATAATTTACAACCTCTATGGTACCATCTCCACCATCTGCCAGAGGAAGTTTTATAATATCAATATCTGTACAAACAGAATGTATCCCATCTATTACGGCATCACAAAACTGTAATCCTGTAAGGGAATTTTTGAACTTATCTGGTGCTAAAACTATCTTCACAATATCTCAAATTAGCTTAAAATACGTTGCATAGACATTGCAAGAATCACAATGACTATAAAATAGCTCAAGAGGATAATTACTTCCCTTTTTCCTGCTTTATAGAAGAAGACTTCAAGACCTTCTTTAAGCTCTCGTTTTATAATAAGACTTATACTGTAAGCTACTGCCATAGTAACGATACATCCTATAGCGTTCCACCAGAACCAGAATATAGCAGGGACATAAAGCCATAAATACATATTAAAGAGTACACCCGCTACAATACCTATGTTTGCGCCTAGGGCGTGTGTCTTTTTAGTTAATATAGCAAGTATAAATGCGGCAAGAATAGGTCCATAAAAGATGGAGCTTATTTTATTTATAACCTCTATTACAGTACCCTCTATACTACCTGCAAAAAAGGCAAAAAATAAACATACAAGCCCCCAGAATACCGAAAGTAAACGAGAGTTCATTACATATTGCTTATCTGTCATATTAGGTTTAAAACGTTTAATAAAATCCTCAAGAGTCACTGCAGATAGGGAGTTTACCGTAGAACTCAATGAAGACATAGCTGCAGACATAATTGCTACAATAAGAATACCTATAATACCATTAGGTAAATACTTGATGATAAAAACAGGCACCATCAAATCTGCTTTTTTACCTTCTAAAGAAGAGATGTTAGTTTGATACACACTATCTAAAAGTTCTTGAAAACCTGCGTCTTGTATAAGTAGGGTTCCTAGCACGAGACCCATTATACAATAGGTAAGTGTTATTGGGAATCTAAAGAGGCCATTTGCAAGTAGTAATTTCTTTATGGTAGGCATTCCTTTTGCAGAGAGAAGGCGCTGCGACTGTGTTTGATCTGTACCATAATATGAGGCATATAAAAAGAAACCTCCTATTACCATAGGCCAGAATCCAAATTCATCATTCTTATCTGCATTATCAAATCCCCACTTAGAAAAATCTACAGCGGTAAGCCTATCTTGATCTACATTAGTTAAGAAATTTTCAAAACCACCTAGCTCACTTATTCCATAAACAAGACACACTATAATACCAAAAAAGAGAATGCACATTTGTATCACATCTCCCCATATCACAGCCTTCATACCTCCTTGAAAAGAATATATCATCGTGATGACACCTATAATAAGCACAGAAATCCAGAAATCTATACCAATGGTGGCTTGTAAAATAAGCGCCATAGTATACACCATCACACCTGTCGCAACAGATCTACTTATCTGGAAAACAAAGCTAATGAGCAAACGTGAGGAGGCATCAAATCTTTTTTCTAGATACTCATAAACACTTACGATACCAGACTTATATAAAGACGGGATTATAGCTATAAGCAAGAACGCCATTGCAAGTGGCACCCCAAACTCATAAGTTAACCACTGTAAACCTCCACCATCTTTAAGCCCTACAAATGCCGGTGCCGAAATAAAACTTATGGCAGACAGCTGCGTAGCCATAGTCGATAAACTGAGCGGAAACCACCCCATAGACTGCCCTCCTAGAAAGTAATCTTTTGAGTTGTTATTTTCTTTAAAGAAATAGCCTATTCCTAAGAAACCGAGGAGATACACGACAATGATAATGTAATCTATATAATTCATTTCTTATGCTTTGATGATTAGTAGTTGTGATATTTACGCTTTCGCGAAAGCGTAATACTCCCTGTAAAATATTTAAAAGTAATGTATTAGACTTCTTATAAGAACCTACAGGGAGATACATACTTAGAATAAATGGGGGAACTTAGTATGTTTTACTCTTTGCTTAATAAATCTATTAATAGCGCTGCACTCCAAGAAAAGTCATTACCACCATAACCGCCGCTGCCGTCCGTATGCATTTCCTTTCTAGAGTCAAAATATTCATAAAAACCATTTTTTTCTATAAGAGCAATGGTATCTTCTTTTACGCGCGCTGCGATATCCTTGTATCCATAAGAGGTGAGACCTTTATAAAGCATCCAGTTGAGGTTCACCCATACTGGTCCTCTCCAGTACTTTTTTGGATTAAAGCGCTCACTAGTAGGATCAAATGATGCACATAGGTATTGACGGTCACCTCCAAATTTTTTCATCATAGTCTTCACCATTGTTTCTGCACGTTCTGGTGAAGGAATACCGGAAAACAAGGGAGCAAATGATGATGAGGATAGATAGGGTAGTGGCTTTTCATTACGTAAGTCGTAGTGAATGTATGCACCTACCTCTTTATCAAATAATTTGTTATCAAATGACTTTACAGCCTTGTCTTGCCATTTTTTGAGTTGTGCAATTTTATCATCGTTATCTCCTAGCAGTTCATACAGTTCAATAAGACATTTATTAGACTTTATAAGAACTGCATTAAAAAGAGGGTCTTGTACCAGAAAAGGAGACAGCTCTGCAATTTTTGCATCATCATAGTTATGTGCTTTTGCTATCTCAATGATGTGTAGGTAGTGGTCATACTCTCTTTTTGATGGTCTCTCAGAAGCATCTACGTGTGTAGTATCTCTCCTCTCAAAAGTATAATCTGGGGGATTCATTGTTTTCCAGATATCATCCCATATAGGTGAGTTATCTGTGCCAGACTCCCAGTTGTGATAAATGTAAACAAGGCCCTCGTCTTGAGGGTCACGTTTATTATAAAAGTATTCGTGATTGTGATATACCTTATCTATTACAGATTGTACAAAGGCTAGTGAGGCTTTTTTGTTATCACTGGTATCATAGAGTTCTTTAAGCACAAATCCTGTAACTGGCGGTTGGGTCATTCCAGTAGATTTATATTTTTTTGAAGATTGTGGGTGTAAACTTGATTTATGAAAATCTGCTCCTGGAAAATAGGTGTCTGTTTCGGTGTGAAAAATGATGTGAGGTATAAATCCATTATCCCACTGTGCATCTAGTAGTGTTTCTATTTCTTTTTCTGCCTTAGGCATATCAAAATGTGCAAAACCAATAGCAATCAAACCAGAGTCCCAAAACCATTGAAAAGGGTAGAGGTTTGCACAAGGAATACTAAAGGTATCTTTCCAGTTTTTATTTAATACATCAATCGCTCTTTGCTGTAATATTTTCATATAGTAAAATGATTAATAAGGACTCATTATCTACCTATTGTAAATAATGAGCCCTAACAAACTAATTAACAAGTAAATTAAAAATTAAAAGTAGCAGTCAAGAAAAGTCTGCGTGGTAGGATAGGTCTCCCGAAAAAGAACTCTCCATCTCCAGACTGCCCAGCAATACCTGCGCGAGGGTTACCCTCGGTGAGGCCACTGCTGTCAAAAAGATTAAACACAGACATACCAACTCTAAGGGAGTTGTCATCTTGTGTCTCAAAAGTATAACCAGCGCCAAGTCTTGCAATAGTTATCGCATCTAGCTCTACATTATTTGTGTCATCTGTAAACTTTGCTCCTGTATGATTTAGGCTAAAGTTTGCATCAAACTTTTTCTGACTGTAGTTAAGACCTAGACTTCCTAAAAATTTAGGTTGTCTCGCGATCTCATTACCTTCGTTTATAGTGGCACTGGTATTATCAACTAGATTCAGGGTTTCGTTTTGGGTAATTTCGTGATTTTGATATGTTGCCGTAGCATTTATACTAAAGGCGTCAGATAATCTGTAGTTACCTGTTGCTTCAAGACCTACAGTACGTGTGGTTTGCTCACTTCTGGCTTGGTCTACAAGTTGTCCTCCTACGATAGCTTGATCTATACGTATACGGTCACTTAAGTTTACATAATAACCGGCCACAGATCCAGAGAAGGCTGCTGTACCAAATTTTGCTCCAGCTTCTGCTTGTATAATTGTTTCTGCATCATAGTTAGTCTCTCTTATGCCTGGGGTAGGAGCAAAACCTCTTTGTTGAGGGAAGAAAAAACCTCTTGAGAAGTTTGCATACAAGTTTGTAGCCTCTGTAAGTTCATAAAGACCGGCAAGTGATACAGCCCAGTCTGTAGCATCTATTTCTCCTACGGCAAAGCTGCCATCTGCATATGATACATTCTGAAGATTATCTGTAAGTTCATCATTTTCATATACTTCAGAGGTAGCAATACCACCTCTTCTAAATGTTCCTGCAGTATTCTCAATACGTACACCTACATCAAAGCGCCATCTATCATAAACCATCTCATCTGTAAGATAAAAAGCAGTCCTGCTTTGATCTAAAAAGTTATTTGAGGTCATACCTATACGGTTGTATAAACCACCAGTAGAGTAGATGACATTGCTACCTCCAGCATCTGTGTAATTAAGGTTTACGAGACGAGGATCATTATTAAATTCAGACAGCACTCTGTATTGATAGTTTACATCCTCTGCTTCTGTTCTGGCAAGATATGTTCCTAATGTAAACGTGTGATTTCTATTTTCTGTTTTATAAACTAAGTTAGCCTCCCCAGAGTAGTCTGTCATAGGTCGTAAACGGTCTACGTGTAGATTTTCTACTACGAGGTCATTACCATCTATTTGTCCACCAGCCCCATTTTGATAAGTTGCATTAAAGCCAGTATTATCTGGAGCAACGGCTGCTACATAGTCGTTTAACGTAATTGGGTTTCCATAATCACCATTACCACCTACATAAAGAGCAAAGTTGTGCTCATAGTTTGCATATTTTGCTTTTGCATCAAACTGTAAGTTGTCAGAAAGATTATAATCAAAATCTGCCATAAGGTAGCCTCCACTTGTAAAAACACCATCATCTATAGGGCTTGTGTAAGCACCTCCTGGTGTACGGAAAGACGTATTTGCAAGGTCTCCTGCTAGTAACTGCTCTACAGGTTCACCATCGTTACCATTTATACGGTCTCTTGATCCTCCTTGCAGTGGGAGAGGTAAGTAAAACTGGGCTCTGTCGTTAATAAATTGTCCGTGCACAGTAAAAGATCCATTATCAAACTTCTTTTTAATATTTGCTCTAAACTGTACTCCACGCGTATCAAGACCTGTATCTATAGGACCGCTATCTTTTCTTATAAATCCCGTAAATGCATAAAATGTATTTGAGTCTTCACCACCTAGTTTTCCTCCGGTGTAAAAATCTGTTTTAAGACGACCCTCTGTACCGTATTCTAGATTTATGATGTTTTCATCATTTGTATCTCCTGTTTTACTAGTATAGTTAATAATACCAGCCACAGACCCTGCACCATATAAAACTGCAGCACCACCTCTAACAAACTCTACACCTTTAAAGCCTATATCTGGTCTTGCATACACATCGTGAGCAGATGAGTTAAGACCAAAGGTGCTCATAAGTGGCATACCGTCATATTGTAACGGGTTAAATACATACTGTCCTCCAGAGGGTAAACCTCTCACAAAGAGATTTGTTGCAGTCTCACCACCACCACCTTCTGCGGTAATACCTGGGACACCACGAAGGATATCTGCCTGACTGTTTGCAGATAACTTTGTGATCTCTTCTTGTTTTACAGAACTTATAGATAGAGGAGCCTGTTTTTGAGATCTAAAAGTAGATGATGCAGTAAGCACAACTTCATCTAGGGCATTACCATCTTGTAAGACAATATTATAACTAAGTGGGGATCCGTTTAATGTTATAGTTTCTGTAAATGTTTTATACCCAACATACGAAGTAAGAAGCGTTTGTGGGCCAGTAAGACTTGTAGAGAAAATAAAGTTTCCGTCAAAATCTGATACGGTACCTTCTGTAGTACCATCTATAGTCACATTTGCACCAGGTATAGGCATACCTGTATTATCCTTTACTGTTCCTGAAATTTCCGTTTGCGAGAAACTTACAACAGCGCTCATAGCGAGTAGTAAACTGAGTAGTATCTTTTTCATTATAAATGCGTTTAATTGATTTTCTATGTAAATATATTTTCATATTCATAAAAATGATGCTAATAATTTATCATATTTGTATGCAAACGATTGCGGTAACGTTTGCAACTTTAAATTTTAGTTAATTTTATGTTATGAAGAAAGAGGTAACTACCCTTAAGACTATTGCAAAAAAATTAAATATCTCAATATCAACCGTTTCTAGAGCACTTAATGATCATCCAGACATAAGTAAAGAAACAAAGGCAAAAGTACAGGAGCTTGCAAATGCGTTACACTACGTGCCTAATATTTTTGCAAAAGGTTTTAGAAAACATAAGTCTAATATTATAGGGGTTATTGTACCTACCATAACGCACTATTTTACAACTACCATAGTGAGGGGTATACTAGAAGAAGCTGCTGTAAAAGGATATCGTGTTATTATATCTGAGTCTAATAATGATGTTACCAGCCAGAATGAGATGCTCAATACAATGATACAATTTGGCGTAGATGGGATACTTGCCTCTCTTACAAAGATGACTCGCAACATAGATACTATATTACCCATCGCACATACAGTACCATTAATTCTATTTGATAAAGTCTCAGAAAAAATACCTTGTACTCAAATAACTATTAATGATGAGCAAGCCGCTTTTAATGCAGTAGAGCATCTTATTAATATAGGAAAGAGAAGAATAGCCATTATAAAAGAGGGTGAGTTTTCTTATACCTCACAGAAGCGTTACAAAGGATATATAAAAGCCCTAGAAGCTCATAATATTGCTGTAGACGATAAAATTATATTAAGTGTAGATGACATCTCTCTAACTCAAGGGAAGCGTATGACTAATATTTTATTAAGTCTCAAAAAAAGACCAGATGCTATTTTTGCCATAACAGATAGTGCCGCAATAGGGGTCATACAGACTCTTAATAAATCAAATATTAGAATCCCAGAGGAGATTGCCGTTGTGGGCTTCAGTAATTCAAAAAGCTCAAAAATAGTAGAGCCCAATCTCACGACTGTAAGTCAGCCTGGTAATTTGATAGGGAAGACTGCAGTATCATATCTTATTAGTGAGATAGAGAATGAGAGTGATACAGAAATGACCACTAGTAAAACCGTAGAGATTAACACGGAACTTATAGTAAGGGAATCTACATTAAAATTAAGCTAGCTTGCAAGTTTCTTTTTACGCTTTCGCGAAAGCGTACTACAAAAAACATCAATTATGACTATTTATAGTACATTAGTATGCCTTAATGATTTTTAAAATAGAGCAATTTCTCTAAATTGAAAATGGTCTAATAAATCACAAACACTCGTAATAATGGAGGACCTTCTTACTTTTTCTTTAACCGTATTTACCAGTTTTTTTGCGATTACAAACCCTATATCAAATATGACAATCTTCTTGTCACTTACAGATGGTGCCAGTAAAAAGGTAAAAAAGGATATTAATAAGAGAGCCACAATAGTGGCCTTTATTATTGTAGCTCTGTTTGTACTATTAGGTAAGTTTATTTTTGAATTATTTCACATAACAATTCCAGCTTTTAAAATTTTTGGAGGGATACTCGTTTTTCTTATAGGTTTTGATTTACTTCAGTCTAAGAAGTCTAGTGTAAAGCACCTCAAAACGGTAGATGTAGATGAAAATATTGCGATATCACCTCTAGCTATACCTATAATAGCGGGACCGGGTACCATTGTTACTGCGATGAACTCTGTTGCAGATGCGAGTTATATGCAAATAGGTCTTGTAATTTTAATTTTTGGGCTTATGTGCTTATTGACATATATCACATTTCGCGCAAGCGATTTTATCGTAAAAGTCTTAGGTAATAATGTGATCTCTGTGATAGGTAAGATTATGGGATTAATCATTGGTATAATAGGTACTGGGATGATAATAGAAGGGATTAAAATTTCGTTTAACTTATCATAAGTAAGCTCGTTCTAAACGTGAGTTGTGAGATATACTATAAATTAAACCTCAGACGTTGATATATTTGTAAATGATAAACCGCGTGCTCAAACATATACAAGAAAACAAGACAGCCTTTTTATAATCTCTAGAGATTATAAAAGGCCTCAGTTCTATAAAGAACCTATTAATTATACGACCATCCAATTATATTTTGAAGAGCCCATAGGTTTAACGAGCTGTTATTCTGAGCAGGATGGAAGTATTAATAAACTAGTAGCGCTGGGTAATCACTCTTATAAAAAGGTAAATGCCAAAGGCCTAGAAAACCTTTACTTCTATAAAGACGGGAGACTTATAAAAGCAAGTATAGACGGTGGGGTTATACAATTTGAACTCGTAGCTACAACTAAGATGTAAAAGTTCAATTATAAGAATGTGTAGAAATAAAAAAACCTTACAATCATTTGATTGTAAGGTTTTTGTGACCTCGACAGGATTCAAACCTGTAACCTCTTGAGCCGTAATCAAGTGCGCTATTCAGTTGCGCCACGAGGCCTTTTAGAAACAATAATTACTTATTTGTTTCGGGGTGCAAATATACAATCATTTTATTGTTATGCACAAGTAAAAGATAAAAAAAATGAGATTGTTTTTCTATACAAAAGTATAGTTGTCGTTCATTCAGTGTTTTACATCATAGATTAATTTAAGGCAGAAACTTTTATATATCTTAGTACTATAAATACTCGCTTTATCTATGCAAATTTCAGACTACATAAGAGACGTTCAAGACTTTCCTAAAGAAGGAATTATTTTTAAAGATATTACACCTTTGCTGGGAGATAAGACCGCTTTCGCGAAAGCGGAAGAAATTCTATACACACTAGTGCCAGAAGTAGCAATAGATGTAGTAGTAGGAATTGAAGCGAGAGGTTTCTTTTATGGACCACTACTTGCAAAAAGACTCAATGCTGGATTTGTACCCGTGCGCAAGCCTAATAAACTACCTTATACTACCATTAAGAAAGAATATGATCTCGAGTATGGTACAGATGTGCTAGAGATGCACAGTGACGCTATAAAGCCTGGAGATAAAGTGTTACTTCACGATGATGTACTCGCCACTGGTGGGACGGCTGCAGCGGTAGCTGCAATGATTGAGGAGCTAGGGGGAGAGGTAGTACAGTGTAATTTTATTATAGAACTCGATTTCTTAAATGGTAGAAGCAAGCTGCCAGGTAAACACGTTGCTGCTGCTATAACTTATTAAAAACTGTACTGAAGACTAAAGTTAGGGGTGATACCTAGCGACTTAACCGTGATTTTTTGAATTTCATCTTCACTGTTAATTAGATAATAAGTGTTGAGAATATTATTGTTGTCTAGTAAGTTCCAGACAGATGCTCCTACCTGTACGTCTTTATCAAAAAGTTGAAACTTGTATATAGCAGATATATCAAAACGTAAGAAGCTATCTGAGAGACTACTATTGGGTAAGTCATAAATAATTTCTCCATTTACAATGGGTTGTTCTTCTCGTGGTTGTGTAAGAGGTGTGCCTGTACGCCAGTTAAAACCTAAAGAAAATTTAAAATCATTAATGGTATACGTAGAGCCATAAGTGAGAGAGTGCCTTATATCTGTGTTATTAGGGAAGCGACTGCCATTATTTAAACTTTCAAAATCAAAATTATTTTTACTAAACGAGTAAGATAGCCAAGAGCCAAACTTATTAAACTGTTTATTTACTAAGAAGTCTATACCCATCACATCATATGAGCCTACCGCATTTGTAAATTGAAACTGATTTTGAAAGCCTTGACTACGAGAGGAAATTCCATCTACATTTTTTATGTAGCCTTCTAGGCTTAATAACCACTTGTTTTGAGTGTAATCAAGACTCACCGAGGCTTGTTTACTTTTTAAAACGGGTAGCGTGTCATCATTTGCAGCGACCCAGCGACTGCGTTGTAATCCCAAAAAGTCATTAGGTTGATCTATGATCTGAAAGATAGATTGACTTTTAAATTCACCTAAGGCGCTTAATTTAAAATAACTCAAAACTCGCTGGCTAAAGCGTACTCTAGGCTCTATAATAACCGTATTAAACGCATCTAGGTAATTACCTCTTACACCAGTAATAAATTGAGTTTCCTTAGAAGGTGATAAATATGAAAGCTCAGAGTATAGACTATGTGTGCGTATCACATCGCGGGTATTATTAAAGAAAACAGGTCTATTAGTCTGAGCGAGATTACGTGCGCCTACCTCTGTAAATTGATATCCATTGTTCCATATAAAGGAGTCACTTAGTTTACTGCTTAGCTGTAATTTTGACCCTATATCAAGTACCTCATTTTCTTGATCTAGTTGCTGGCCATTTTCTAAATTAAAATTACGTGCATTAAGATTATAGTTAGATAGATAAAGTGTAAAATCTGTAGTGTGCTTATCATTCCACTTTCTGGTATAAGCTAGTCGCACTCCATTATTACTTTGATTAATACCACTACGTTCATTAATGTCTAGTGCTTTGATAGTCTCATCATAACCTAATTTGTTGTAAATACTAGTGGCGCTTATTTTTAGATTGTCCTTTTCTGTGATATCGTAAATAAGGTTTGTGCTTACATCATAAAAGTAGAAGTTAAGGTCAGATACTTGTGAGTCTTTATCACTATTTACACTCAAGTCTGTGTCTTGAAAAATGCGATCTGTATAGCTGGTATATGTAGGGCTTTGTATAAAGTCTGTATTAGACCTTCTTGCAGAGAGTGAGAGGGTGATTTTTTTAGAAAGCGGTAAAGTTGTATAGCCTTTAAAATGGAGTAAGTTTGCACTTATACTCCCTTCATAATCTGTAGCAACCTTGTCATCTAGCTCGATATTTATAGTTCCAGATACACCATCTCCATATCGTGCACTTGTGCCATTTTTAATTACTTCTACACGTTTAGTTAGATAAGGGTTAAAAGCAGATATGAGACCAAAAAAATGTCCAGATTGATACATTTTTATACCATCCCATAAAATAAGATTTTGATCATTTGTACCACCTCTTATATTAACATTAGACACAGTTTCTTCTGTACTTATAATACCGGGTAATGCCTGTACCGTTTGTAAAACATCTGGTTCTATAATACCCGGTAGTATACCAAACTGTGCCGGTTTTATGCGTGTTACCCCAGATCTAGATTTTGAAATCCCGGTAGTAAGAAGGTTTGAGATGTAAATCTGGTCAAGCTCTTGGACCTCATTTATAATATTTTCTGTGATGACTATAAAACGTTCATTAAGAAAGTCAAAGCTTAAATCTGTGGTGTTCTCTATAAGAGATAGTGCTTGTGCTAGCGTACTATTATCTAGTAAATCCTTTGTATATACAGGAGCAACAATATGATCTGCATAAGAAAAGCTCACATTAAAGAGTGTCTCTATTTTGCTTAAAACTGTGGCTAGAGGAACGGTTGCTGTATTTTGTTCTTGAGATTTTAAATCAGAAAAAAATAAGCAACAAAGTAAGGTACAGCATATAAGTACTCCTTTTTTAGTCACGAGATAAAGTTACCTTATTTCCCTGTTTTTTATGGGATAAATTAAACGGTAAGCTTATTGACTTTAAGGCAATTTTCATATTGGTATGAGTAAAAGAACCTGTAAAGAGCACATTTTCAATCTCCTTGTCAACCTTTACAGATACATCATAGTGTCTTTCAAATTCTTTAAGCACTTCTTTAAGAGGTGTTTTTTCAAAAGAAGTTTCGTCACGTACCCAAGATGGTTGTAGTGTGGTAGATTGAGGTGTGTTACTTGAGATTTTTACGCTTTCGCGAAAGCGGTCTCCAGGTTTTAATATCACAGTTTTTGTTGCTGTCTCTACTTGTACAGAGCCTTCATAGCAATATACTTCAAAATATTGATCTCTTGTACGTACATTAAATTGTGTGCCTAGTACTGAGACGAGCCCATTAGGGGTTTCTACACTAAAAGTTGCGCCTTTAGCTACCAGAAAATATGCTTCACCATCTAGCGTTACGGCTCTGTTATCATCCCAAGTGGTTGGGTCATAATATAAAGTAGTCATTGCATTTACAGTAACTACAGAGTTATCTGGTAGGGTAATAACTTCTTTTTGGGCAATGTCTGTTTGTAGATTTACTGTTTTTTGAGTTGAGGTTGTTGCATAGTAAATACCAGCAAATAAGATGAGAACTGCTGCAATTTTAAGTAGCGGTTTTAAATATATTGTAACAGATTTTTTATCTGTATCTAATGTTTTTCTTAGTCTCTTGTACTCTCCGGGAGTATGATATACTGGCGGTTCTAGTTGCTTTGTGGTCTCTGCGATGCGCACGAGATCATCATAGTCTTCAAGACTTTTGAACGCCTGTAGCTCTGCTTCAGAAAGCTCGTTGTCTAGCCATTTTGATATTAATTGTTCTCTTTCCATAGTATTACCTGTGTATATAACAGTGTGCGTTAAGAAAGTCCTACTTAAGTTCTGTAATTTCTTTTTTAAGCTTTGCTAGCGCTCCATAAATACGCTTTTCGACTGCTTTTTTTGAGATGCCTAGCATCTCTGCAATTTCTTTGTGTTTTTTCCCTTCTATTCTGTTTAATAGAAATGCGCTACGTTGTGCTTCACTTAAATTTGCAATGGCCGCTTGTAGTCGTGCGTTGTACTCTTGTTCTTCTAGTACAAATTCTGGAGACTCATTAGTATAGCTTTGTGGCTTAGTTTGTCTAAACTTTAAAACTACCTTTTGATGTGCGTAAGCATTAAGTGTAAGGTTATTTGCGATGGTAAAGAGATAACTCTTTGCTTTGGCCTCGGGTACTTTTGAGCAATTTTCCCATAACTTCACAAATGCTTCTTGCACCTTATCCTCAGGGTTGTAGAGGCTTCCGTATTTGTAATATAAAAAGTTGAATAGGTTTTTAGAATGCGCGTTAAAGACCCTGTTATAAACAGTTTCTTTGCAAACACCTTCTTTATTTTTACTACTCATTGATACTGCAATATTAAATAAACACTTATAATTACTAAGGCAAGGTAGGAGTTTTTTAAATGTAGATGTTCTATAATTGTAATCACTCAAGCGATTACTTCATTATGATTTTTAAAAACCTGTCTTTACGTTATTACCTCGCTAGCCTATCGCTATTTATAGTGCTTATAGGCGCAGTGAGTTGTCAAGACGATTTATCTCAAGATGAGTCGCTTATAGAGGTGATAAACGAGGCAAATGCAAGTGCACAACTGTTACAGTTTATGCATAATGTGGCGCTTAATGATGGCTCTATAGATAATATTATAGACAGAGCGAGCTGCCTTGAGATGGTGTTGCCTATGACTATTGAGCTAGGCTCATCTACCTTTACCGTAGAGAATCAAGAAGATTTAATTACAGTAGAAGAACATCATTATGAGCACCCTGAAGATTCTATTACTATAAACTATCCTGTAGATGTGATTTTAATGAATCACGAAGTTGTTACTGCAACTTCACAAGATGAAATGGATGCCCTCGTAGAGACTTGTAGTGATCCTTCATTATCAGATATAGATATAGAATGTGTAGATTTTCAATATCCTATTACCTTCAACACATTTGATCCAGTATTTCAGGTTGCCGAAACTGTCACTGTAAGTAGCGATGCACAGCTACTAGGATTTATAACCTCTTACACAGGCAGTAGCAATGTAGTAGGAGTTGCATTTCCTATATCATTATTAAATCACGATGGTACCATCGTAGAGATTACAGACTATACAGCCCTAGAAGATGCTCTTGTTGAAGCGGTATCAAGTTGTGATGAGGATGATGGTGTAGACTTCGAGACGCAACAAGGCTGTCCAGAAGAGCAAATAGATCAATACCTGACGAGTTGTTACTGGCAAATCACATCATATAATGAGGAAAATACCTTAAGTAATTATACCTTTTTCTTTAGTTCAGAAGATGGTTATATGTTCTTTTATGATGTAAACACTTTTGTTGAGTCTACTTGGTCTACCTCACAGTCTGACTTAGGTGGTGTTCTCTCGTTTACAAGTATCCCAGTGCTTAGTCAAGAGTTACAAGGCGACTGGACAGTTACAGAGTGCAGCGCGACCACATTATTAATGCAACGAGGTGACGACACCCTAGTTTTTGAACGTAACTGTTTTAATGAACCACTAGATTGTTTTACAAGTGCCATACTGGGTGTGTGCGATAATGGTACTACAAATGAAGCTAGCCTAGATCTAGAAGCTGCTCTTTTAGGTTGTGATACCACAGAGGTAAATGTAGATTACTACATTTCTGAAGAAGATGCAATGGCAGAGATAAATGCTATTTCTAATCCAGAAACGTATGAGTTTACTGGTGATATAGTAATCTGGTCTCGTATAAGTTTACTTAGTGATCCTAGTACATATAAAATTATATTCTTAGACCTCACTGTGGTAGATTGTTGTGACAACCCACAATTGTTTCTTGAAGAGGCTATAATCTATATGCCTATGTCTGAGTATCCATTAGAACTTTTGAGCGGTTATTATAATGAGACTGCTCTTAATGACTGTGTGGTAGACAGAGATGGTAATGATCACTGTGCAATTGCTTTTGCACAAAATGATTTTACAATACCCGTGACAGATGATAATACACTGTTACAGGGAGACGCATTCTCTATAAGCATTTGGTTTAAAATGCAAAACGAAAACCCTGGAGATTACGAGGTGTTTTTTCAAAAAGGAACTTCTTCTGGAGAAGGGTTTCAACTAGGTGCATATGACCTTAACGCACCCATTTTTTCTAGTGGAAACTTTAGTATTTGGGATGAAGACTGGTCTAACGAGGTGGATGTTACTTGGACTAATACAGACTGGCATCACCTTGTGGTAACTGTAGATCAGAGTAATACGGTGAGACTTTACAGAGACGGTATTTTACGTAATGAAATTACAAACGCTGTACTAGATATAGGAAGTACAGCACTTAATGTATACACACTTGGACAGGGCTTTCAGGGTTATCTAGATGACCTTAGAGTGTATAATAGTACTTTAAATCCTACTGAAATCAGTCAGCTCTATGCACTAGAGGGTGATTGTTATACCTGTCTATAGAGCAGCTTAATTTTTAAGGTTATTAAGTTGTATAAAGGGCTATCTTCTCAGATAGCCCTTTATTTTATTATACTGTTGTGTTTTATGCTTTCGCGAAAGCGTAAGACGTATCGTATTTATAGCTAGTAGATTACTCATCGTCTTCTGTAGACTTTTCTACATTGCGTAATTTGTAGCTTTTTACGGCTCCTAGAAGACCTATTATGGAGAGTGCAAGTATCACACTCTCTACAGAGATAAGTGATAAAAGAGCACTTATCCCACCGGTTACGAGAAGTATAAGACCTATGATAGTATTACTTACAGAGACGTAGTTTGTTCTATCATCACCAGTGGCCATATCGATGACATAGGTTTTTCTTCCTTGACGCACGCCACTGTGTGCGATACCCAGTATAAAGAATGCAATAGGATATAACCATAGTTGCGTTTTAAGGTCATTGCCAAAAGAGATAATAAAAAATAGCACAAGCCCGCAAATTGAGGCAATAGTAATTGCATATGCCATTGTGTTTTTACTTGATTTATCTGCCATTTTACCCCAGTATGGTGAGCTTACAATTGACGCCAGCCCGTTAGATATGATGAGTAAACCTAGAAGGTAACTCGTGTCTTTTACATTAGTTTGTGCTGCTGTCACATAAAATGGAGCAGACAGGGCAGAGCATAATAAGAGTGACCTAGCGATTACAAAATCTCTTAGATGTGTATCTTCTTTGAGCAACTTAAAATTATCTATGATTCCATTGCGCTCGCTATCATCCTTGTTTACCGAGCTCGGAAACTCCTTTATTGAGGCATAAATGAATGATGCAATAATCCACATAGAGGCCGCAAAAAAGATTAGGTTAGTATAAAACTGTATGTTTTCTGTAGTTTTTGAAGTATAGGTGATATATAAACCCGCTATGAGCACGAGTATACCAGAAAAGGAAGAGGTGTACCCACCTAGTTTTCCTCTACGAGTTTTTGGTATGGCTTTACCCTTTATATCTTTAGAGCTTACCGAGGCTAGACTGCGCGCAAGACTAAATATCACTAAGCAAAGTATTATTAACCATCCCGCCACCTGTTTATCAAAATGTAAGGCCACAAGACCTATACCTGCGATGGAGAGGCCTTGTATAATAGATCCGGCTATCCATATATATTTACGTATGGGTTTTGTTTTAACATAATTTGAGATGGCTACTTGCGGGATAAGAGCACCAGACTCACGTATAGGAACTATAAGACTTATAAGGAACACAGGGGCGTTTACATAATTCATTAACCAGGTGAGTACAGTTTTTGGGTTACTGAGCGTGTCACCTAGTTTTGTAAAAGTGTGAGTCAAGAGTATGGCAAAAAAGTTTTTTGCAACGTGATCACACGCCTCATCTGTTATGCCTTTACATACACGGTCTTTACTTTCATTATTGAGGTAATCGTAAAGTTTATTAAATGTAGATGTGAGCATATAGTATGTCTAAGCAGGAGGGATGTTTCTTATACTGTCTCTAAATATACACCTATTTTACAAGGTGTTTACAAAGAATGATTGTTTAGAGTTGTGTATACGCTTTCGCGAAAGCGTAAAAAAAAAGAAGACCTTACGATCTTCTTTTCTTTAATTGTACTCTTACTACCGTTATCCCTATTAGTACGAGCAGTATGGTCGCCGCGGCTATTTTGCCAAAAATAAGCCATAGTAACCAGTAGGCTAGTAGCAGTGCACTAGCATAAAAAGAGACCGCTAGTAGCATTACAAGGTATAAAGCTATTGTCTTCATTTACTCGGTATGCTTATTTTGTTTTAGGCTCAAAAACTGGTAATAGCTTAGTTGATACTTCGCCAAAACCAATACGTGGGTAATCCTTAGACTTAGAGTAACCACGTATAATTACCGTATCATTATCTTCTATAAACTTGCGATCACCACCTTCTTTAAGTTTTACTGGTTTCTCACCTCTCCACGATAACTCAAGCATAGAACCGTATGAGTCTGGTGTAGATCCAGATAGTGTACCACTACCCATCATATCTCCAGCATTTACTGGGCAACCATTTACTGTGTGGTGTGCAAGCTGCTGGCTCATATTCCAGTACATATATTTAAAGTTAGACTTACACACGGTAGTCTCCTTCATACCTTCTGGCTGTAATGCCACCTCAAGGTTAATGTCAAAACTCTTTTTACCTTCAAACTTAAGATAAGGTAAAAGCTCTTTTTTAGGCGCTGGACTTTCTACTCTAAAAGGCTCAAGTGCATCTAGTGTGACAATCCACGGAGAGATAGATGAGGCAAAGTTTTTTGCAAGAAATGGTCCTAATGGCACATACTCCCATTTTTGAATATCACGTGCACTCCAGTCATTAAATAGTACAAGTCCAAAAATATTTTCTTCGGCATTTTCTGTAGAGATAGATTCTCCTAGATTATTTGCATCTGTTGTTATAAAAGCCATCTCAAGTTCAAAATCTATAAGTCTTGATGGGCCAAATATTGGGTTTGTCGCTCCATTAGGTAGCTTTTGTCCTTTTGGTCTGTGTACAGGTATTCCAGAAGGTATTACAGAAGAGCTACGACCGTGATATGCGACAGGTAGGTGAAGCCAGTTAGGCATAAGCGCGTTTTCTTCTCCACGGAACATTGTACCCACATTAGTCGCGTGCTCAATACTTGAGTAAAAATCTGTGTAATCACCTATCTGTACTGGAAGTTGCATTTCTACTTCATCCAGTTTAAAGATAACCACGTCACGATCTTTTGCATTGTCACGCAGTGCTGCGTTGCTTTCCTCAAAGATTTCAGAAATGCGATTACGTACGAGTCGCCACGTCTTGCGACCATCTGCAATAAAGTCATTAAGCGTGTCTTGTAAAAAGATATCATCTGTAAGAGGTATTCCTTTAAAGTACCCTAACTGATGTAGCGCGCCTAGATCTATCGCATAATCACCTATGCGTGTACCTATTGTAATTACATCATCACGAGTTAAGAACACCCCAAAAGGAATATTCTGTATGGGAAAGTCTGTATTCTTAGGCGTGTCAAGCCACGTTTTTCTAGAAGGATCGTTTGCAGATAGAGGCATTCTATATGTTTTAATAAGTTGTTTGTAAATCTCTTCCTCAAATATAGGATTTATAGCATTCTTAAAAAGAGTTTATAGTATTTTTGTATCACTTTAACAAACATCATAAATATGCAACGAGATACCGCCATTTTTGACCTAATACAAGAAGAAAAAGAACGCCAACTTAATGGCCTTGAGCTTATTGCTTCAGAAAATTTTGTAAGTGACCAGGTAATGGAAGCTGCAGGATCTGTACTAACTAACAAATATGCAGAAGGGTATCCTGGTAAGCGTTATTATGGTGGTTGTGAAGTAGTAGACGAGGTAGAGACACTTGCTATAGAGCGCGCAAAGGAACTTTTTGGAGCCGCCTATGCAAACGTACAGCCGCACTCAGGTTCTCAAGCAAATACGGCCGTTTTTCACGCTTGTTTAAAACCAGGAGATAAATTTTTAGGTTTTGACCTTGCTCACGGTGGTCACTTAACACACGGGTCGCCAGTAAACTTTTCTGGTCGTTTATATACACCAGTTTTTTATGGAGTAGATAAAGAGACAGGACTACTTAATTATGATAAAATACAAGAAATCGCGACTGTAGAGCAGCCTAAAATGATTATCGCAGGTGCCTCTGCATACTCACGTGAGATAGATTATAAACGCTTTCGCGAAATTGCTGACTCAGTAGGAGCTATCCTTCTTGCAGATGTTGCTCACCCAGCAGGTCTTATTGCAAAAGGAATTATAGCAGACCCTATACCACACTGTCACGTAGTAACAACTACTACACACAAAACCCTAAGAGGGCCACGCGGTGGAATGATACTTATGGGTGAAGATTTTGAAAACCCTTTTGGAATCACACTTAAGAGTGGAAAGAAGCGTATGATGTCTTCTCTACTTGATAGTGGTATCTTCCCAGGGAACCAAGGAGGACCATTAATGCACGTAATTGGAGCAAAGGCAATTGCCTTTGGAGAAGCACTTACAGATGAGTTTTTACACTATATGGTGCAGGTTAAGAAAAATGCAACTACACTAGCAGATGCACTTGTGCTTAAAGGGTATGATATTATATCTGGAGGTACAGATAACCATATGATGCTTATAGATCTACGCAACAAAGATGTAACAGGTAAAGCTGCCGAAGAAGCGCTAGGTAAGGCAGACATTACGGTAAACAAGAATATGGTGCCATTTGATGACAAGTCACCTTTTGTAACTTCTGGTATACGTATAGGTACTGCAGCAGTAACTACACGTGGTCTTGTAGAAAGTGATATGCACGAGATTGCAAACTTTATAGACAAGGCAATACAGCATCACGATAATGACGAGGTGCTAGAAAACGTTGCAAAGAGTGTAAACGAAATGATGGGCCACAGACCATTGTTTAAAGCCTAGTAAACACACACGTATATTTAAAAAGCCAGTAATTTTATTACTGGCTTTTTTATGTTTGCTTGTAACAAAAACTTAATAGTACAGACTTACTATAACAGATTAAAATTTATGAAACATATACATTATAACCAGAATAGTTGGTTTTGGGTAACCGTGCTGGTACTTTCTCTGCTATGTATACTCGCAGGCACCTTTGAGTTTTATAATTTTGAAAATCCTGGTATAAACAGGAAGATTGCTGCAGCTGGCTTCTTGCTACAGGTGATATACTTTTTTCGATATTTTATTTATAAGAATGATGTGCAGGTAACTAAAAATGTAATAATGATACGTCTCAATTCGTGGAATGGTAAACGCATATATTTTGACCACATCGCTAGTACAGATCTTACAGAAAGTACTCTTATAGTAACTAAAACCAATGGCGAGCAAATTACTTTTGATGCAAAAGGAATTCATCCAGAAGATTTGCAAAAATTAAACGAGCTTCTATTAAGTAAGTCAGAAAGCCACTTAAAAATAGGGTAAGGACCTATTTATGGGTTGTGAGTATGTAGGTTGTGTAAGTCTTTAAGGTTTTAAAACCAGTTTGATTAAAAACAGAAGCACCACAAACCCAATAAAACCAAGCAATACCCATTTACTTCCTTTGTATTGCTTTTTATGCAGGTTAAGATCTTTGCGATAACTCCATATAATGAGCGTTATGAAAGCAATCACAAAAAAAAGTACGAATATAACCTGACCAGTGCTAAACATTTGGAGTATTTTAGAAGTGTAAAAATACGTATGAGTACGCTTTCGCGAAAGCGTAATAAAACAAATTTAACTTATGAAAAATAAAATAGCAGCCGTAACCCTTTTTCACGACACTTATGGGCTGGATAAAAAGGCTTCACCTACGGCTCAACTCTCTAAAGCCAAAAATGAGTTACGTTATAACTTGATGAAGGAAGAAAATGAAGAGTATCTAGAAGCTGCAAATAATGGAGATCTTGTAGAGGTGGCAGATGCGCTAGGGGATATGCTGTATATTTTATGCGGGACTATTATAGAACACGGTATGCAAGATAAAATAGAGGAAGTTTTTAATGAGATACAGCGATCTAATATGAGTAAGCTGGGTGAAGATGGAAAGCCTATCTATAGAGCGGATGGTAAAGTGCTTAAAGGGCCTAACTATTTTAAGCCAGATATCGCGAGTATACTTAACAAGTAAATGTGTCATCCTAAAATAGGTTGACAGTTTTTAAATAATTAAATGAATCCTTCGAAGCTAGCTTCGAAGGATTTTTTGTTACGTATAAAGTTAGGTGTTTTGTAATTAAGGCTCAAGTGAGGTCTCTTGTTGTTATATGTTGTAATAGATTCCTTGATGAGCCGTTTTAATTCCTTTGCTGTATTACAGGTATGAATGAAGAACTCACCTTTTAAAATACCATTTATACGTTCTGCAAGTGCATTTTGATAGCAGTCATAGCCGTCTGTCATTGATGGTGTGATGTTACACTTTTCTAATTCGTTCTGATAGACAGAAGAACAGTACTGGAGTCCTCTATCAGAGTGATGTATTAATCTTTGAGAAGTGCTTCTTTTTTTTACAGCCATTTGCATAGCTTTCACTACATTTTCTGCACTCATATCATTACTTAGATGATACCCCATAATCTTCCTGCTAAAGGCATCTGTGACCAGAGAGAGGTAATGAGTTCTTTCTCTACTCTTGATGTAGGTGATGTCACTTACAAAATACTGTTCTGGTCTTGTGGCAACTATATTTTTCATTAGATTAGGGTGTTTTCTCAACCAATGTTTAGAATGAGTTGTTTTCGTATAGTTTTTCTTTGGTCTTACAAGCATTGACTCAGATCTGAGGTAATCGAAAAGTGCATCTCTACCTATTTTGATGCCTATTGCTTCAAATTCAGCCTTGAGTAGATAGTAAAGCTTTCGAGTTCCGAGCCTTGGCATTTCTTGATGCATTTTTAAAACCAAAGGTTTGATTTGAGTTAATTGGTGAGCTCTTTTCAAGGCACGCTTTTTGATTGATAAATAGCCTGTCTACTTATCCCAAAACAATCTACAGCAATGGGATAGACTCAGGCCTTGTTGCTGTTGGATTCGTCGGATTGTTTGGGTGAATACTTTTTTCTAATAGAAGTTCCATACTGCTGATCAGAGATATCGATCATCGTGTTGAGAACTTGGTTCTTCAACTTTTCGTCGGAGAGTTCTCGTTCTAAACGTTTAATTTTCTGAGCTGGAGTTTCTTTGGATTTGGGCATTTGATATTTGATTGGATTTGTCCAGTCTAAGGTACCGTGTTTGCGCAACCAAACCAAAACAGTGCTCCTTCCTTGAATACCATAAGCTTTTTGTGCCTGCTTATAAGTCATCTCGCCCTTTTCTATCTGTGATACTACAGCTAGTTTAAAGCCTAAATTATAATCGCGTTGACTACGCTTCTTCCTTGGTTTTTCTGAATGATTCATAAATAAGTCGAAATTGTGTCAACTTATTTCAGGACGGGACAAATCTTGAAAAAAAAGCATCAATTATTATTGATGCTTTTTTTTGGATTAGAATGTGTGTTCTTTAAAAAGGATTTTCTCAATATTCAGCATCTTGTTTTTTAATATAATCTAGTGTTTGCTTAATCCAATCTTCATTATAATCTAGTACAATGTCTGGTAGTATCCCTACATATTCATAATCTATATATTTATGAAAGTTCATATCTGTAGGGTAAATGGCAAATAGACCAGAGGGGCTTTCTAAGAGCTTACCATAATTAGATCCATAAGCTATCGCACCATAGGTGCGCATACCTAAGTGAGTTGTGTTTTTTAAACTTTTTAATTTGAGGGTAAATTGCTCACTATTACTTGCAGACCAGAAGTTGGTAATGACATAGACATTTGCTTTACTCTTTTTAAGTATTTTATAAAATGGATCAGAATATTTTGAGTTACCACCTCCATTGTTGCGTAAATCTATAATTATGTTTTGAGCCGTAATTTTTGATTTATGTGAATTGTAAAATGAAGTAAAAGCAGCTACATTTTCTTCACTATTAGAAAACGAGCCCATATATAGGTACTGTGTATTAGGCGAGATTTGTTTAAAATACCAATTTCCGCTTTCTTTGCTCACCTCCGCATATGGACTTGCATTTTCTTTTTTAAGATGCCATAGTGTACCATTGTGTAAATATAAAGCCCTTATGAATCTCAGTGCTCCTCCCGGTATATCACTAGTTATAATATCATACATACCCTCTCCATTGGGAATAATTGTGTAAGCAATTTGACCTGGGATCCATAAAGGCGACTGTGAGGCTAGTACCACACCGCTATAAAGGTTTCCATTCTTTACAACACCTATTGTAAATACACCTTCCCTCTGGTAAACGCCTTCTACACTTCTGTAAGGTGCTTTTTTAAGCTCCTTTTCAAGAGAAGTGAGCGATTCATCATACCTAGGGTGATTTGTAAACGATTTACTCTTACGGTATTGGTTTATATCTTTATCTGTTAGTAAGGTGCTAGCAGGTATACTCGGTTTTATATGCTTGATATGAGCGTGTTTATCCTTTACTTGAGAGAGTAATATATTAAGAGCTCTATAGCACTCTGCAATAAGCATACTCGTTGTTACCTCTTCACTTAATTCGTTTAAAGTTTGCTCATAGGCTTCTTTGAGGTCTCCTTTTATTTGCTTTTTAAAAGAAGTCATTTCTGTAATGTGAGAATCTATAAAAGCAAGCTCATCTTTACAATTACAGGTTTGTTGTGATTGCGCTTTCGCGAAAGCAAAAAAGACAAAGAATAATAAAAGAAAGTAGGAAATTGAGATTTTCATAACGCATTATTTAAAGAAGTTGAACAATTATTTGATGCAACAAATCTAAACTTGGTTATGTTTAAATCTCTTTATATAATAGGTCTTGGGGCGAAATGCCCTTAGTTTGTGGCGAAACTAAACGCCTCTTTTACCTGTGAGATATAGGTTTTTGAAACTGGAACAAAAATATCGTGTGTAAGTATAACTCCTAGCTTGTTATTTTGTGTTTTCAGAGAAGCAAAGTGGGCTCTGTTTATAAGATATGATCTATGTGTGCGCAGTAGTTGCGTATGTTCTTTTTCTAGTCGTGATAACCTAGCACGTACCAGTTGTTTTTTTAAAACACCTTGACTTTGATAATGGACTTCCACATAATTATCTGATGCTTCTAGTAAGATCAAATCAGACTCTAGAAGTCTTATACCCTCATAATTACCATCACCAGATATAAAAAGTTTAGAATTTTCTATTTTCTTATTTGCATACTTACCTAAGGCATATCTAGCGATAGCTACTATAGGAAATATGACGATTACGGCTGGTAAAAATATTGAGGTAAAGTAATAGCCTAGAGAGTATGGGTTAGGCTCATTAAAAACCACAACATATAGGTAAAAGCACCGCATAACGATAAATGTAATCGTTATAAACATTGAGAAAAACAGCAGCTCGCTTAATAGTGTCCATTGTTTATTTTTATGCTTGTAGAGACGCTTTTGCATAGGATAAATACCTAGATAACATATCGCGGCAAGCATACCATATAGCGGGAGATAAATGAGTTTTTCGCTTGTTTTAAATTGATTTACATCAAGCGGTTCTGTGAGAAAGAGAAATGCAAATACCCAAATAGCCAGCCCTAATGCAGTAAATAGATAGCTGCTAAATTTTTGGTCAAATGGATATTTTTGCAAGACTTTAATTTTGCTTCAATTTATGAAGTACATCATTACCAGTCAAGTGTCCTGTAAATTTTACCACCATACCACAAAAGCTTTATCAACTGTGGTGTCATCTTTTTGTATCCATACAAGAGGTGCCCTCTTGAGTGTATGTTTTTCTCTTATAATGGCTAGTGTCTCTTTGTGATTGAGCCAGTTTACTTCAGTATGTGGCTTGTGTAACCATTCTGGCTTAGTAGTTATATAGTATCTGTAATCTAGAAAGGATGCGGTGCAAAAGTCATCTAGTTGCATCCAGTAACCTATTATGGCACGAGGATTTATTTCCTCTGGGAGTATTACGTTTTTATTATAGGGCGTAAAAAGTTGACCCATAAAAAGTGTGCATTGTTCTAGTTGCTCTGGGTTAACATTTATAGACTGTAGCGCGTCAAGTCCTTCTGCAGAGTAGGCAAGAGGTAGTTGCCTATCTCTTGTTTTTTGCATTTTTAAGTAGAAGTGATCTTTTCGGTTGGGTCCCATAAGTTGGTGTATGGGGCTAGTAACCGCATTATCTATAATGTAGAATTTATAGGTAAGCTCAATGTGTATTTTTACGCTTTCGCGAAAGCGGTCTTCTACCACAAAGTCAAGTTCACCTAGTGTTATTTTATCTCGCTTAATCTGGACGTTGTGAGCGAGCACGATATATCTTTCAGAATGATCTAGTAGTTGTTTAAAGATATATTCTACCTGGTGGCCTAATCTTAAATGAGGTGGTATTGTCGTGGCGCTGAATGTAGATAAATCAATACGAGGTATTTCAAATTGAGTAAGGGAGAATTGCGTGCCCGTCCACAAGGGAGGCGTGTTGAGAAAACCAGCATATTGCTTCATTGTCTAAAAATACTCATTGTAAACATTTACATACAAAAAAAGCCATCACAATAATGTGACAGCTTATTAAATAATATGGAGTGGCTTTTATTTCAACCACCCTTTTGATGCACTATACTTACTCCACCAGTATTCAAAAATAGCGAGGAGTATAATGATAAGAGGAAATATAAGACCAGCTGCCACACCAAAAAGTTCCATCGCATTTGCAAAGCCTATGTTATATACTGTGTGTATAATAATAGCAATAAGCGATATTGCATAAATACGCACGGCACCTACTTTTCTGGCAAGTAGTAATATTGCAGCTAGAAGCCCACCTATGGTAGAAATTCCATAAAGTATTTTTGACCATAAAGGAGTTGCATTTATGGCAGCCATTTGCTCTTCATTATAAGCGCTTGCAATCATATCTGTAAAGAAGTTGTCTACTATAAAGGCACTAGCCCCCATTAAATTCCAGAGGAGGAGCACAATACCAATAATCCAGAAAAGTGTAGAAGGTTTTTGTGTAGTCGTCATAATAATTGGTTTAAGTTATTTGAGTTTTAATTTACAATTATTTTTTAATTATCAATCTAAAATTAAAATGAGGCAACTATTTTTGAAGGATGTTTGATAAGCGATACTACTATCTTTTAAAGATTCAATACTTAGGTTTTAGATACCACGGCTGGCAGAAGCAGCCAGATGTTCTCACTGTAGAGCGTATGATGGAGCGTACCTTTGCCTATGTGCTAGATCGCAAAAATTTTAAACTATTGGCTTCTGGCAGAACAGATGCAAAGGTCTCTGCAAATGTGGCTTATGTTGAGTTGTTTTTAAATGATAGCCCACTGCCAGCAGAAGGTTTTCTTACGCTGCTTAATGATAACTTACCTCAAGACATACGCTGTCTTGAAATTACTCAGGTAGATAAAAAATTTAATGTGATGGATGCTCCCATCGCAAAGGAATATGTGTATCTCTTTTCTTATGGAGAAAAGAATCATCCATTTGCCGCACCTTATATGATTAATATAGCGGGTGAGCTCGATCTAGAACTTATGAAAGAGGCTGCAAGGCTTTTTGAGGGTGAGCACGATTTTAGATCGTATACTTATAAGCCTAATCCACAAACTAAAACTATTGGTCACGTACTATCATCTACAATTGAGATTAATGATATGTATACCGCTAGTTTCTTCCCGGAGGAGAGTTATGCTTTTCGCGTAAGCGGTAAAGGGTTTAAGCGCCACCAGATACGTCTTATGATGGGTGCACTTTTTGATCTAGGGCAGGGTAATATTGATCTTGAGTTTTTTAAAAAGACACTAGATGCTAGTAACGAAATTAAGCTCACACGCATTGCCCAGGCAAGCGGTTTATTGTTGCAGGACGTTCAGATTTAACATTCTTAACAGCTTTGCAAGTCATTTAATAAAGGTTTAACCCTTATGAATTTTATCTTATCATCTCTTTAACGACGGCCAGTAGAGCCTCCCTGTATCTTTGTATCATAATTAATTGTTTAACTAAAAAGAAGAAAGATTATGACAAAGAGAGTAGCAATATTAGCAACAGACGGATTTGAAGAAAGTGAATTAAAATCACCACTTGAGGCGATGAAAAATGAAGGTTTCACCGTAGATATTATAAGTGAAAAAACAGGAACCATAAAAGGATGGGCAGACGGTAACTGGTCTGGTGAGTATGATGTAACAGACACAGTAGATAACGTGAGTGCAAAAGATTATAATGCACTAATGTTACCTGGAGGAGTTATTAACCCAGATAAATTAAGACGTAACGATGACGCGCTTATTTTTATAAGAGACTTCTTCAAACAAAGCAAACCAGTAGCGGCAATATGCCACGCACCGCAATTACTCATAGAGGCAGATGTAGTAAATGGGAGAACGATGACATCGTTTAACAGTATTAAGACCGACCTTAAAAATGCGGGAGCATTATGGGTAGATAAAGAAGTGGTAGTAGACGAGGCTCTTGTAACAAGTCGTAACCCTGGAGATCTAGAAGCTTTTAATGCTAAGCTCATTGAAGAAATAAAAGAAGGAAAGCACGAATTACAACACGCGTAATTCAGGTTTGATTTGATTGATGATTGAAATAGCCACCACATTTTGTGGTGGCTATTTTTATTTATATAAGTAACTTAGACAACCTAAAGACATTATATGATTACAGCTGTACCTAAGGCTTCTCTCACATTTCTTAAAGATCTAAAAAAGAATAATACACGTGAGTGGATGGCAGACCATAAATCTCGATATCAAGATAGTGAGAAGGTTTTGAAAGACCTCTATGCTACTATTAAAACGGGACTTAATGAAACTGATGACATTGAGAAGCTCAAAGTCTTTCGTATTAATCGTGATATACGTTTCAGTAAAGATAAAACCCCTTATAACGTACATAGGTCTGCGAGTTATAGTAGGGCGGGAGCCCATAGACGTGGCGGCTATTACTTACGTATAGAGCCTGGCAATAAATCTGTAATTGCAGGTGGTTTTTTCAACCCAGAGAAGGAAGATCTCAAGCGCATACGCACAGAGTTTCATCTTGATCCTAGTGAGATAAGAGATATGCTTAATTATTCCGCTTTCGCGAAAGCGTTTCCTAATGGATTTGAAACAAGTAATGCTGTAAAAACTGCTCCTAGAGATTTTGAAAAAGACGACCCAAATATAGATTTAATAAAACTCAAGAGTTTCTTTGTACGTAAAGAATTTACAGATCAAGAAGTGATGGCTAGTGACTTTAGCGATCGTGTACTTAAGCATTTTAGATTATTAAGGCCCTTTTTTAATTATATGAGTGACGTTCTCACAACTGATCTCAATGGCGAGTCCATATTATAAATTACTTTTTTTTCCTTTTATCCCTAACACGTTTTCTGTTTACAAAGTACACTACAATAAGTAATATGGGTAACGCAATAAAGATAATGAGCTCTAGAGGTGATGAGGGATCTATAGGGCTATTGTTTTGCGGCTTTGGTATGTCTGTAGGTATTTGCATTAACTTGCTTTAATAAGTACGTCTGAGGGGTTGTCAAATAATTGTATCTGGCTTATAAGGCGTTCTCTTATGAGGTTTGCCATTCTTTTATTGAGTGCAGATGAGTTTTGTATATAAACAAGATACTCCTCTACAGTAAATTGTCCTATTATCATTCCTTTAAGGCTATTTCGGAATTTCATATCCTTATTAACCGCGTTTTCGATATAATCAAGTCGCTTCTCAAGAGATAAGTTATAAAACACATTTTTCCTTTTTGAAATGTAGTTTCTAAACATTTCTATAAGCAGTGGATTTTGCAATTTTACAACCGGGCGGAGAGTAATGTTTTGAAAACGCTCCTCATCGCTCATTTGGTCGTTGACACGTGCTTTTGGAATTTCTGGACGTATTCTCTTAATATCATTTGGTCTATCATTCATAACTCCTTGTGTTTTCTTTAAAGTTAGGTAATCATTGTGCGCTTTCGCGAAAGCGTACTCAATACTTCTCAACACCTTATTAACGAGCAAAGCCCCCGAAAAATCGGAGGCTTTGCAATTAACACTTAAAGTAATCTATAATTGATTAGTTAAGTTTAAAAGTTACTCTTCTTACTAACTGACGAGCAGGAGCAGAGTTTTTATCTACAGAAGCATCTTCACCGTTACCTGTTGCAGTAAGACGGCTAGCAGAGATTCCTGCAGCTACCATAATATCTTTTACTTTTTGAGCTCTTCTCTCAGAAAGACGTTGGTTAGTTGATGCGTTTCCAATCTCGTCTGCATAACCTACAAGTTGAGCAGATGCACCAGCGTTTTCAGTCATATACTTAATAAGGTAGTTAATAGACTCAAGGCTGTAAGTTTCAGGCTTAGTGCTATTGAACTGGAAGTATACGTTCACGTATCCATCTTCGATTAATTTTTTGATTACGTCATCTCCTGAAGCGATAGCTGGAGTAGAAGTAGGGATATCACCCTTCTTAGCATAACGGTTATCTAGTGTAGACTCTAACTCGTCTGGTACTCCGTTTTTGTTTTGGTCTACAGCCACACCTTTAGTATTTACTGCGACACCAGAAATAGTGTTAGGCTCACGATCTAAGTAATCTGCAACACCATCTTGATCTGTATCGATAAGATCTGTCTCAACTTTTGCTAGACGGTTTTGTAAGTCTGCGATTTGCTCCTCAGCAACGTTTTTGCTTGAGTACCAGTCTGCGTGCTTCTCTGCTTTACCTAAGTATATGTTTATACCTGCAGTTGCGTTTACATAAAAACCATCAAAACCTCTAAGTCCGTCAGTTGGCGCACCGTTAAAAGTTAAATCTTGACGTACATTACCTACTGCAGTAAGATCTGCAACTAAAGCAATTCTATCAGAAATTCTTACCTGTGGAGTTACACCCACCATAAAGCTAATCATCTGGTCTGCATCTCCAAAATCTCTTTCGACAGCTGGAGCATCTGTAGTTAATGCAGAATATCCCATACCACCGTGTACAAGTACGTTAAAAGTGTTAGTCCACTCTCTAAAACCAAGAATGTTTCCAGCGTTAATTACTCCTTCAAGAGAGAAGTTGTAAAGAGCTGTATTAAACTCATTGCTATTATCGTCGTTTTCAAAGCTATTGTAAGCAATACCTCCTTTAAGACCTACTTTCTCATTAAACATATAGCGTACGCCACCTGTTACTGTATATAGAGATGGAGTGTTTGTAAAAGAACCTCCAGAAACTGGACGAACTGGTTTGTTAACTCCTCCTGTAAGCTCTACAGACCACTTGTTAAAGTCAGTAGACATTGTCTCAGTACTCTCTTGTGCATTTGTTGCTAATTGCATTCCTACTAATGCGATTATAGCAAGTGTAATCTTTTTCATAATTGTTATTGTTAGTTCAAATTCAGCCGCAAAATTAATGTTTAATGCTACCTAAACAAGAATATTCGTACTTATTAACTAAGATTTATCATATTCTTAACACGCTGAATTTTAGTTATAATCCATTCAAAAATTGAACTTTTTAATTGAGTATTTTGTATGAATATTCCCATTTTATAAAGAATAGTTAAAATGTTAAGCTTCTACACGTTAATTATTATTAATGTGACTAGTGGTTTGATATGATAAAAATACTTTTATGCAAAAAATAATATGAAAAAAGAGACAACAACAGCATATCCTATTAACACGCTTATAGAGAACAGATGGAGTCCAAGAGTTTTTGGAACAGAAGCCATTTCTGAAGAACAGCTAAGAGTACTATTTGAAGCGGGTAGGTGGGCACCAAGTTCAAATAACCATCAGCCGTGGGTTATCATATGGGGTATTAAAGGGACAGAGGCATATGATCGTATCTACTCGTGCCTAGATGAATTTAACCAGTCGTGGGCAAATAATGCACAGGCACTTATGCTAGGCGGTTATAAAAAGACTACTCCAGATGGAAAAGATAATTTTCACGCGCTACACGATTTAGGTCTTTTTATGGGTAATGTTTCTGTACAAGCACAACAATTAGGAATAGCGCTACATCAAATGGCCGGTGTAAATTATAAGAAAGCAATGACAGAGTTTGCTATGCCAGACAACTATCATATTGCCACGGCAACGGCTATAGGCTATTATGGAGGTGACTTAGATAAACTATCTGATGATCTTCAGGAAGAAGAGACAAAATTAAGATCAAGAAAATCTCAACATTCTTTTACTTTTAATGGAGATTTTAATGAGCAAATCTTTGAAAAATAGTTGTAAGCTATTATAACAAAAAGGAGCCACTTTAATAAAGTGGCTCCTTTTTTATGAGATGAATTTTAAATTTTATACTTGTTGTTCATCATCAGTATTAGGTGCTATTTCTGGGTCATCACCTACAGGGTGCTTTTCTAGCCCAGCCGAATCTACATCAATAAACTGTAAAACGTCTGATGGGGTTTCAACCTGCATAGCTTTTTTACCTTTAATAAGGATAGGTTTCTGTATAGCATTGCTATTGTTCTGTATAAAATGAATCCAGTCGTCATCGCTTAGCGTAGCATCTTTTGCAAAATCATCTACATCTGGATGATCCTTAGAAACAAGTTCATCTATACTAGCGCCTAGCATATCTGCTACCTCGCTCCATTGGGTACCTGTAAGTCCAGCTTCTGATATATTAATCAGATTTACTTTACTCTCGCTACTCTTGGCATAGCCTATTACTTGTTTTCCTATACTGGACTCTTCTGAGTAAATCACAATGAGTTCATTATTATCTATTGCTAGTGTCATATCGGTTGGCATTCTTTTAGGTTTTAGTGGTGAGCTTGCATTTTTTCTTTTTTCTTTCTTAACTGCACTTCTACTTCATTTATCGCTTCCTTTAGTGAAGGGTAAAAGTCGTCAGAGCTATGCTCGGCAAATAATCTTGGACCAGGCATACTTATCCGTACTCCAGAGATTTTTCCTGTCTCGTCACTTGAGGTATTTTCAAGTTTAAAAAAAACATCTGCTCTGTGTATAAATTGATATTTATCTGCAAGTTTTTCTAATTGCGCTTTCGCGAAAGCTTCTAACTCAGCACTTGCAGTTACGTCGTGATATTCAAATATTATTTCCATAGTTATCTATTTTTAAAATAATTAGTATTCTTATTAAAACTAAGCGGGAATTCCTTTACACCGCCATAGAGTTTAATTTCTTGTATATCTGCTGGCATATAATAGCCATCATTTTCTAGTGCTTCTTTTACTTTACGTACCACATTACCCTTTGTGATCATTGCTTGTTTTCTAAAGTCTTTAGTGTCTACCCAAAAGAAAACTTTAAGATTTACGGTACTTGTTGCAAGTTCATCTTCTATAACAAAGTTTTCGTGTATCTCGTCATTAATAACATTAGGTTCATCTGCAAGAGCTCTGAGTACAGTTTCTTTTGCACCTTCTATATTATCTTCATAAGCAATACCTATCACAAAGTCCCATCTGTAAAAACCATCTTCTGTGTAGTTTGTTACGGGCTCTGTGAGTACATCACTATTAGGTATATAAACATCTTTACCGTCAAAGGTTTTGAGCTTTGTATATCTTAAATCAAGAGTTTTTACTTTCCCAAAATTTGACCCTACCATAACGGTATCATCTACATCAAAAGGTCTATTAAACGCAAGAATAATACCTGCTATAAAGTTTTCGCCTATATCCTTAAATGCAAACCCTAGTACTACAGCACTTGCACCAGCAGCGGTGAGTATTCCCGTAGCGACACCAGCAAGTCCCGCTGCGCGTAAAGCCAGCATTATAGTAATTATAATTATCAGGTACTTAATAGCGGTGCCCAAAAATTTGCTCATTAAAGGATCATCTGTTCTAGCCGAAATTCTCTTTCTTGCAAAACGGCCTATCCATCCAGCTATTAAAACTCCTAGCACAATAATGAGTACACCCATTGTGATTTGCGGTAGCTGTTCTATAAAGCTCTCTGTCGCATTATTAAATGCTTCAGAAATTGTAGTTGTAGTAGATTGTTGTATAATGCTCATAATAATAGTTGGTAGATTTAAAAGTACGTTTAAAGTTTGCAAACTTTCTTAAAACAAAACCAATTCACATTTTGTTAAGACCTTTTACCTATATACCGTTAAAATGCTCTTAAGCATAATGCCCGTCACTTATGAGCAGCGTAACTTTATAAAAAAAAATCCCAATGAATATTATCTCAAATAATCCATATAATCATACTGAGGTCGCAAAAATTAAGGCTTTTAATCTTCAAGAAATAGAAGAGACGCTTGCCTTAGCACAGCACACTTATTTAGAATGGCGTACCACAAGTTTTTCAGAACGTGCAGAGCATTTACACAATGTTGCTTTAGAGCTAGAAAATAATAAGGAGGACTATGCAAAAACAATGACACTTGAGATGGGAAAGCCTATATCTCAAGCAATCGCAGAGGTAGAAAAATGTGCTTGGGTATGTAGATACTATGCAGATAATGCTCCAGATCACCTCGCACCAAAACCAATAGAAACAGACGCTACAAAAAGTTTTGTACGTTATGAGCCTATAGGCGTTGTGCTAGCCGTAATGCCTTGGAACTATCCGTTCTGGCAGGTTTTTAGATTTATTGCACCAGCATTAATGGCGGGTAACATAGGAGTACTCAAACACGCTAGTAATGTGATGCAAAGCGCGCAAAATATTCAAAGAGTATTTGAACGAGCAGGATTACCTAAGGGTGCTTTTCAAAATATGCCTGTGGGAAGTGATCGTATAGAAAACATTGTGAGAGATCCTCGTATTAAGGCTATTACTCTTACCGGGAGTAAACCGGCTGGTGCTGCCGTGGCTAGTACAGCAGCTAGTGAGATTAAGAAATCTGTACTTGAGTTAGGAGGCAGTAATGCCTTAGTGGTTTTTGATGATTGTGATTTTGAGCAAACAGTTGCCACTTGCGTTCAGGCGCGTTTTCAAAACACGGGGCAGAGTTGTATTGCTGGTAAAAGACTCTTGCTACACGATAAGGTATATGATAAATTTATGGACGCTTTCGCGAAAGCGGTATTACAACTCAAATCTGGTGATCCCCTTGATAAGGATACTTATATAGGTGTGATGGCACGAGAGGATCTAGCTATAGAACTGGAAGAACAACTCAAAGCAACGGTAGATGCTGGTGCCAAAGTGCTCGTAGGAGGTCATAGACAAAAAGCATATTTTGAGCCTACGATTGTTACTGGAGTAACGCCGGAGATGAGCATTTTTAAAGAAGAAACCTTTGGACCTGTGATAGGAGTGACCCGTTTCTCAAGTGATGAGGAGGCTGTAGAACTTGTAAATCAGTCAGATTTTGGGCTGGGCGTTTCTATCTTTACAGAAGACACGGCGCGTATAGAAAAACTCATACCTCTCTTTGATGATGGTGCTGTATTTGTAAATGATATGGTTAAGAGTAACCCTAACTTACCCTTTGGGGGAACTAAAATCTCTGGTTATGGTAGAGAACTCTCGCTAGATGGAATACAAGAATTTGTAAACAAGAAAACGGTTTATATTAAGTAGAAGTCCGCTTTCGCGAAAGCGTAAAAAAAGAAAATCCCGATATGTAGTTGCACATCGGGATTTTTTATGAGTGATTATCTTTTACTCTTTACTATCTAAAAAGGCTTCTTTAGTATCAAAGGTAATAGGCTTCATCTCTTGCTTTTCTAAGTATTTTTCAAACTTCACTAGGCGTTTTGATTTAATTTTTTCAAAGTCTGCTTTTGCGGTATTAAAGCGTTCTAATAGTAAATTAATATTCTCCTTTTGAGTAGCACTAGGCGCCTCATAGTTTGAAGCAACATCACTGTACAGTGTACTTAGTTTTTCTCTAAGTTGTGGTGGGGCAGTACCTACGTAGTTGTCACCTGTGGTAACTACGAGTGTGTTTTTAAGCTCATTGAGATCATCTATAAGTGGTTGTGCCACCTTTGCTGCTTTTGCATTTGCCTCTATGGCATCTTGAGCGCTGTTTACCATCACGTTAGTTTGATACACCATATAGGCTAGGTCTTCTTGAATATCAAAAAGTTGTTTTGAAGTTTTATATTGCTCCTTTCTTTCTAGTGCTGTAATAAATGATTTTGGATCATTTTTTACTTCAAAGGTTGTTTCATAGGTCTCCTTACCCTTTTTTAAGACTGCTTTATACATTCCTGCCTGTACTCTTACTGGCGTAAACCCTCCAAAGGCAAATGTCTTTGCCGCGGCAAGCTTAGGTGACTTGCTTGCATAGTTCCAAGAGACAATGTTTATTCCTTTCGATTTACCTGGGGCAAGTGTTGTTATCTCATTACCCTCCATATCTTGTATGGCAAGCGTCATTTTACCAAAGGTGTGTCTCTTCTTTAGATAGTATTTGATTTTGAGAGCATTCCCAGGGTTAGGGCCTACAAACTCAAGCTCTGTGCTACCGCCGCCAAAACCGCCTTCTTCTACCATTGTACCTGGCTTAGTATCAAAAAAGTGTACATTTTTGTCTAGTATTTCTGGCTTGATATCCCTCAAGATACTTATATCATCTATGATAATAACACCACGCCCGTGAGTACCAGCGACAAGATCATTAGTCTGTTTTTGTAAATCAAGAAAGTGAACAGCGGTCGCTGGAAAGTTATTTGTAAATTTTGACCAATTAAGACCTCCATCTACAGTTATATACAGACCATTTTCTGCTCCCAAAAAGAGTAAATTTTCATTTTCATAATCTTCTTGAATGTTGCGGGCAAACATTGTAATATCATCTGAGGTGATACTTTTCCAGCTTTTACCATAATCTGTAGTTTTATACACATAAGGTTTCATATCACCTCTTGCGTGTCCTTCAAAAACTGCATATGCAGTTCCGGCACCGTGTACAGAAGCTTCTATGTGGTATACCCAAGTATTTGACGGTAGGCCAGGTATATTTGCAACTACATTAGTCCAGTTTGCACCACCGTCGCGTGTTATTTGCACATTACCATCATCTGTACCTACCCAAATAACTTTTTCATTTATAGGTGATTCTGCAATGGTAAATATCGTTGTGTGTGTTTCTGCTCCCGAGTTATCTGCAGAGAGTCCGCCAGAGTTTTTTTCTTGTTTTTTTGGATCATTTGTAGTGAGATCTGGAGAGATTACCTTCCAAGTGTCACCCATATCTTCACTCACGTGTAAAAACTGGCTCCCCATATAAAAGCGATCTGGCTGGTGCGTACTTGTTGCCATAGGAGGGTTCCAGTTAAAGCGTAGATCTGCGCTACCCTTTGCAGGTAGTGGTTTTACATTTTTTGTGTAGTTACGCTTCATATCATAACGCCACACATTATCCGCCCCTTGCATCTCAGAATATAAGATGTCCTTAGTAGGGTGGGGTAGCACTCTAAAACCATCACCTACGCCTACACGTGTCCAGTCTCTAGCTTCAATCCCACCTGGAGAAGAAGATGGACCGTACCAAGAACCATTGTCTTGTAAACCACCGTAAATATTATAAGGCTCTGCATTATCTACAGAGATGTGATAAAATTGAGATAAAGGAAGGTTAGATACTATTTCCATTGTTGTACCACCATTCCAAGAGCGATATACGCCACCATCTGTACCCACGTGCATCATATCAGAATTGTTTATGTCAAAAACAATATCGTGTATATCCGAGTGCATATTACCCAGCGGTTTAAAGGTATTACCACCATCACGAGATATTGAACCACTAAGGCCACCTTTTACTACTACATCAGGATTTTTTGGGTCTACTACTATTCTTGAAAAGTAAAACGGGCGCACAGTAAGTGAGAAGTCTCCATTAGTACGTTTCCAGTTTGCTCCGCCATCTTCAGATCTGTATAATCCTTTATCTTTTTCTTGTTCTGACTCGATTACCGCATAGACAATGCTAGGCTCACTAGATGCTACTGCAACACCTATACGTCCTAATTTACCTTCTGGAAAACCATTGTGTATTTTCTTCCAGGTCTTACCTCCATCTGTAGATTTATGCAGTCCAGAGTTAACACCACCAGAGTTAAAATCCCAAGCCGTACGTCTAAACTCCCACATAGAAGCATAGAGTATGTTTGAGTTGCTAGGATCCATAATAAGATCTGCAACACCTGTAGTATTATTTATGTAAAGAACTTTTTCCCAAGTCTTACCGCCATCTGTTGTTTTATAAACACCACGATCATCACTATCGCTCCATAAAGCACCCAGCACACCTACATACACTGTATTACCATCATTAGGATCTATCTCAATACCAGAGATGCGCTCACTGTTATCAAAACCTGGTGTTTTTTGCCAGTTATTACCACCATCTTTTGTGCGATAAAGTCCATTTCCTACAGAGACTGAGTTACGAGTCCATATTTCTCCTGTACCTACCCATACCGTTTGATCTGGATCTGTAGGGTCTATAGCCACTTGACCTATAGACTGTATGTGATCATCAAAAATAGGAGCGTAGCTAGCACCTCCATCTTGAGATTTCCATACCCCACCACCTGCGGTACCGGTGTATATTATTTGAGCATTAGTAGGGTGAACTTCCATATCTATAATACGACCAGACATAAGCGCGGGTCCTATCTGTCTAGCGGTAATGTCGCCAAAGAGTTCTTTGCCCTTGAGGGCAATTTCTTGTGCCTGGCTAGGTATGCTTAAGGAAGCAATACACAGACCTAGGAGGATGTGTTTAGTTTTCATATGGGTTGGTTTGGATTGATATTTTCTTAAAATATGCGCTAAAAAAATCCCCAAGATTTCTTGGGGATTATGTTATATGTGTTTTTTATTTCCCTTCTGGAAAAGCAAACATCTCATCAGATACTTCGGGATTAATTTCAACAGATTTAATTACAATTTCTTGTCCTCCAGGTTGCCCTTTTGCACCAGCTACAATAGAGAAAGGAAAATATATTCCGCCAGCTTCTTGGTAGTCACTTAACTTAGTCTGTCCTGTCATTCCTTTACCTGGACCTGTAAGTAGATCTTGCTCTATTACAATAGGTACAAAGTTGTCCATATCAAAATAGTAATATGCTACGGTAGGTACTTCTGCTCCATCTACCATTGTAGGTTCTTTTGTGAGTTTAATTTTATAAGTTTCTGTCCCTTCAATAGTCTCATTACCTAATAACTCAACCGTATATCCTTTTTCTTTATAATTTAAGAATGGATCACCAAAGTCATTCATCTCTAGCTTTGCATTTGCAGTAGTCTCTGCATCACTCTTTTCGGCAGCCATTGTCATTTGGTTTGTATTCCACATAGTCTCACCGTCAAAAACACCTTGGTAAAACTTCATTCCTTGAAATTCTGCAACAGAAAGTTGTTTTCCTTCTTTAGTCTGTATCATTGTCATAGGTAGTTCCATACCTTGAACTTTCACCGCTCCTTCAAATTTTAAAGCTTTAAGAGAATTCCAAGCATCCATCCCGCCTGTGTTTTCAAAATAGTTTGCAATGATTTCTTCGGCTGTTTGTGCCTGTGCCATTGTGGTAAAACTTACGATAACGGCAACTAGTAATAATTTGATAGTTTTCATATGATGTTGTGTTAATGATTCCTGTTTGCACATAAGACTATTAAGAGCGCATAATGTTACAAGTTATTCAATAAAATATCATCTTTTATGTACTTACATTATCTTTAAACCCGTAGTTCTTTAGATATGATAAATTTTTAGTCACAGTGAAGAACATATTATAAAAATTTAAGAGTATGAAATTTGGCGCCGTAGAGCAACCAGAGCTTATTGATTTCACCTTACCTCCAGATCACCCAGCAACTAGAGGTGTGATTGAGGACGCTTTCGCGAAAGCGCAAAACAAAAACCTAGAAGTCTATGTAGGTTGTGCAAAATGGAATAAAGCAGAGCTCAAAGGTTTCTACCCCAGAGGAACTAAAGACGAACTTTTGTATTATGCAAAGCAGTTTAATAGTATAGAACTTAACGCTACATTTTACAGGCTGTTCCCAAAAGAGCAGTTTGAGAAGTGGTATACTAAAGCGCCAGATGGGTTTAAATTCTTCCCAAAAATCACAAATATGATAAGTCACCGTAAAAGACTCATAGATGCTCAAGATTTTATCCCAGAGTATGTAGATCACGTGGCGATGCTCAAAGAAAAGCTGGGTACCGTATTCTTACAGATGCACAATAACTTTCAACCCAAAGATTTTGACCGTGTAGATAATTTTGTAAACCACTGGCCAGAAGCGCTTCCCATCGCTTTAGAGTTTAGGCATACAGACTGGTTCAATAACCCAGATACTGCAGAGCGATTATATACCCTTCTAGAAGAGCATAATATGGCAAATGTCCTGGTAGACACTGCAGGAAGGCGAGACATTATGCATATGAGGTTAACAAATGGAGAGGCCTTTATACGTTATGTAGGGGCAAATCATCCTAGTGACTATGCACGACTAGATGCTTGGGTAGAGCGACTTACTTACTGGGTGAGTCTTGGCCTACGTAAAATCCATTTTTTTATACATCAAAACATCGAGCAGGAGTCCACCTTACTATCTGCCTATTTTATAGAGCGACTCAACCCTGCGTTAGGGATTAATTTACGCGTACCACAAAGTGCAAGTAGCACGACAAACACCCTTTTTTAATGAGTGTGGTATATGTAGTTATGGGCGTTTCTGGCTGTGGTAAAACCACTATAGGTAAAAAACTTGCGGCAGCTCTAAACCTACCATTTTATGATGCCGACGATTTTCACCCACAAGCAAATATTGATAAAATGACTTCTGGGAAACCTTTACAAGACAGTGATAGGTGGCCGTGGCTGGATGCGCTAGCGATTAAAATAAATACGTGGTCACAGGCTGAAGGTGCGGTTCTAGCGTGCTCTGCTCTCAAGGAGGTGTACAGGGAGCGATTGTATAGTGATAACGTTTTCGCGAAAGCAAAACAAAACTTTGTCTATCTTGATGCGAGTTTTGGGACTATAAGCAAGCGACTTGCATCAAGGCAAAATCACTTTTTTAATCCCTCGTTATTACAATCACAATATGACACACTTGAAGTTCCGACATACGGCATAAAAGTATCTGTTGCCCAAAGTACAGATCAAATACTTACAGACATTTTAAAAGAAATAGAAGCATAATTTATGGATTACCAACTACTCTTTGCTGTTATAATAGGCATCTCAATATTACTATTTCTTATTTTAAAATTAAAAATGCAAGCCTTTCTTGCATTGCTTATCACGTGTATTGCCGTGGGAGTTATTGCTGGAATGCAACCATCGTCTATACTAGATTCTGTAAAGAATGGAATGGGCGGGACTCTTGGTTTTGTTGCCACTGTGGTAGGTCTAGGAGCTTTATTTGGAGCCATACTAGAACGTTCTGGTGGTGCTCAAAGGCTCGCAGCATCTTTGTTGAATAAATTTGGAATAGAAAAGTCTCCTTGGGCAGTAATGCTTACAGGTTTCTTTGTAGCGATACCCGTATTTTTTGATGTGGCATTTATTATACTTATCCCCATCATCTATGCATTACAAAAGAAAACAGGGAAGTCATTACTGTTGTATGCTATACCCTTACTTGCAGGACTTGCAATCACACATACATTTATACCACCTACACCAGGTCCCATAGCCGTTGCCGAAATTTTAGGAGCAGATTTAGGTTATGTCATTATCTTTGGTTTTATAGCGGGTATACCTTCTGCTATAATTGCTGGGCCTATGCTTGCAAAGTATTTATCAAAAAGAATGCATATCGAGACACCAGAAGAAATGGTGTCTGAGATGAAAATCCCAGATAACGCTCCTAGTGCTGGAACCATATTACTCATCATAGCAATCCCTATATTTTTAATAGTATGTAACACGGTGCTTAATAGTCCGTTATTTGCAGAAGGGGAGTTACCAGCGTGGCTTGTCTATGGAGCAGACTTACTGGGGCACCCATTTGTGGCGCTTATTATTGCAAACCTAGTTGCTTGGTACTTTTTAGGAATAAAGAAAGGATTTACTAAAAGTGAATTATTAGATATATCTACAAAATCACTGTACCCAGCAGGAGTTATTATATTACTTACGGGTGCCGGTGGTGCTTTTAAACAGATATTAATAGACACTGGAGCCGGTAAAATGATAGCAGAAAGTTTGAGCAGTGATATCTTTCCTCCTGTAATTTTTGGCTTTATAGTCGCAGCTATTGTCCGTGTTTTACAAGGGAGTGCCACCGTTGCAATGATTACCGCTGCCGGTATTACCGCGCCACTGTTAGGTCTCTCTGAGACTAGTGCACCTCAGCTAGCTGTGCTTGTTATAGCCATAGCCTCTGGAGCGAGTATCTTTTCTCACGTAAATGATAGCGGCTTCTGGCTTGTAAAACAGTACCTTGGCCTTACAGAAAAAGAAACCTTTAAGTCGTGGACGGTAATGACCTCACTTATTGCTATTGTTGGGCTTGTGGTGTCTACAGTGCTTTGGTTTATAGTATAAAAAAAGAGATGACTTATAGCCATCTCTTTGATTATTGTAATTCCGCTTTCGCGAAAGCGTTCTTAAACTATATACCTGTATAATTTTGAGGTGTAATGGCTTTAAGCTCATTCTTGATATCTAAACTTACATCAAGGGTATCTACAAACTCTGCCATAGACTGTTGTGTAATCTTACTGTTTACACGTGTAAGCTCTTTAAGTGCCTCATAAGGATTAGGGTAGCCCTCACGTCTTAAAATGGTCTGTATTGCCTCTGCAACTACTGCCCAGTTATTTTCAAGATCTGCAGCGATTTTTGCTTCGTTTATAAGAAGTTTATTTAACCCTTTTACCGTAGACTGTAAACCTATAAGTGTGTGTCCTAGCGGTACACCTATATTACGTAAAACCGTACTGTCAGTAAGGTCACGCTGTAGTCTCGATATAGGTAGCTTTGCAGAAAGGTGTTCAAATATTGCATTTGCAATACCCAAGTTACCCTCACTGTTTTCAAAATCAATAGGGTTTACTTTGTGTGGCATTGCACTAGATCCTACCTCACCGGCTTTAATTTTTTGCTTAAAGTAATCCATAGAGACGTATGTCCAGAAGTCACGATCAAGATCTATTAGAATGGTGTTAATACGCTTTAACCCATCAAAGAGTGCCGCCATATGGTCGTAGTGCTCAATTTGAGTAGTAGGGAATGAGTGTTGCATCTTAAGTGTATCGTGCACAAAAGACTGTCCAAAAGCTTTCCAGTCTATATGTGGGTATGCTACTTTGTGTGCATTAAAGTTACCTGTAGCTCCACCAAATTTTGCTGCACTCGGGATATCATTAAGCAAGTTAAGTTGCTCTTCTATACGTACTACAAAGACTTGTATTTCTTTACCTAAACGAGTAGGAGAAGCTGGTTGCCCGTGCGTGCGCGCCAGTAGTGGTACATTCTCCCACTCATCTACTAGCTGGCGTAAGTGATCTACAACTTCCAGTAGTTGTGGGATGTAAGATTGGTTCATCGCATCCTTAAGTGATAAAGGAATTGCAGTGTTGTTTATATCTTGAGAAGTAAGTCCAAAGTGTATAAACTCTTTAAACTCTGACAGCTCAAGAGCGTCAAATTTTTCTTTTATAAAGTACTCAACTGCTTTTACATCGTGGTTTGTTATCTTCTCTATATCCTTTATAGCCTGCGCATCTTGTATTGTAAAGTTCTGGTAGATATCACGTAAGTCTGTAAAGATGTTTTTATTTACACCGGTAAGTTGCGGTAGTGGTAACTCACAAAGAGCTATAAAATACTCTATCTCTACTTTTACTCTATATTTTATTAAAGCAGCTTCAGAAAAGAAAGGAACTAAGGCTTCGGTTTTTGAAGCATATCTACCATCTATAGGTGAGATGGCTTGAAGTGGTGACAACGACATTTGTTGTGGGTTTAGTTAAGGGACAAATATAAAAATTAGACTCCGTCTGAACGAATTATGAGAGATAAATCGCAGTATTATAATATACCTCGTGCTTTAATCTCTAGATATTTATTAATCGTATTTACGGTGAGATCATCTGGTTTTGTTAATATGGTTTGTATTCCATATTGTTCTAGACGTGCTACCATTACTTTTTTATCATAATCTGCTTTTTGAGCAATGGTCTTATGATAGACATCAGGTAAGGAGGTTGCAGGTTTTGTAATAAGTTGATCTAACTCTGTATTCTGAAAGAAAATAACGACGAGAATATGCTTTCGCGAAAGCGCTTTTAAATAAGGTAACTGTCGCTCTAGCGCAGTAATATGTTCAAAGTTAGTATACAATAATAAAAGGCTGCGCTGTGTGATCTTACGTTTTACTTGATTATATAAACCACCATAGTCACTATCTAAAAACTTAGTGTTTATATTATAAAGTACCTCTAGTATGGTTTGTAGGTGTGTTTTCTTGCTACTAGCAGGTAAGTGATTTTTCACCTCTTCGGCAAAGGTGAGCATACCTACTTTGTCCTTCTTTTTAAGCGCTATGTTACTAAAAGCAAGCGTACTATTTATGGCATAGTCTAGTAACGTTAGTCCTTTAAAAGGCATTTTCATCACTCGGCTAGCATCTATTAATGCATAAACGGGTTGTGACTTTTCATCTTGAAACTGATTTACCATAAGGCTACCTCTCTTTGCCGTAGCCTTCCAGTTTATAGTACGAGCATCATCACCAGGTACGTAATCTTTAATCTGCTCAAACTCCATAGTGTGACCTATACGGCGTATTTTTTTCATACCGTGTAAGGTGAGTCTATTGTCTAGTGCGAGAAAGGCATATTTCTTCATCTGTATAAAAGAGGGATACACCTTGACCATCTGGTCTTTCTCAAAGCGGTAACGTCTTCTTACTAATTTAAGTTTTGTGCTAGCATATAAATTAAGATGTCCAAAAACATACTCTCCACGCTCTGTAGGTCGTAATGTATAAATAAATGAACTAGACTCCCTTGCCGGTATCTCAATATGCTTACTAAAGTCTCGCTTTTGAAACTGCACTGGGATCTCATCTATAATATCAAGAGATACGGAAAATGGATATTTATTTTCTAGTGTGACCTTAAGTTCATTAACGTCACTATTAGAAAACTTTTCTGGAAGCGCACGTGTTGCTTTAATTTTTCCGCTTCCGCGAAAGAGGACTAGAGCATCTATAAATACCAAAAGCAAAAACACCAATAATAAAATGTTTGTAATTCCAAAAAGGCCGTGAAACCAGTAGGAGAGAAGGTACAACAAAGCTAGTACAGCTAGCCCATAAAATAGGCGCTGGTGTAAAAATAATCCCTTTATGAATCTAATAATGGCCAATACTATCGAGGTATTTCAACAGATTGTACAATCATATCTATCACTTGTTCTGTAGTCATTCCCTCCATCTCACGCTCAGGAGCCATAATAAGACGATGTCTCATTACTGGTACTACAGCACGTTTTACATCTTCTGGGATAACAAAGTCTCGTCCAGCGATTGCAGCAAATGCTTTTGAAGCATTCATTATGGCTAGTGAGGCTCTAGGAGAACCACCTAAGTATAAATGAGGGTGTGTACGTGATTTTACAACAATCTCTGCCACATAGTTAAGAATCTTCTCTTCTATAATCACCTCTTGTGCTTGTTTTCTAAAGGCAGCAAGTTTTGCAGGATCAAGTACAGATGCAATAGCAGCTTGTGGTGCACCTCCCTTACGGTCGTGATGACTTTGTAAGATAGCAACCTCTTGCTCAAGGGTAGGGTAGTCTACTTTTATTTTAAATAAGAAACGATCTAGTTGTGCTTCTGGAAGCGCATACGTCCCTTCTTGCTCAACAGGGTTTTGTGTTGCTAGTACCATAAACGGTGGATCCATCTTATACTTTGTACCATCTATAGTAACCTGGCGCTCTTCCATCACCTCAAATAGGGCTGCTTGCGTTTTTGCAGGAGCACGGTTAATCTCATCTATAAGTACAATATTTGAAAATATAGGCCCTTGCTTAAACTCAAACTCACTAGTTTTCATATTAAGTATAGAGGTACCTAGTACATCACTAGGCATAAGATCTGGTGTAAATTGTATACGTCCAAAGGCGGTATCAAGTGTTCTGGCAAATAGCTTTGCTGTTACCGTTTTTGCAATACCAGGAACACCTTCTATGAGCACGTGACCATCACTAAGCAATGCCACAATAAGAAGCTCTATAAACTCGTGCTGACCTATAATAATTTTACCTAGCTCTGCTCGTATTGCCTCTACAGCAGTGCGTAATTCTTCTAGCGGTATACGATTCTCAAAAGCCATACCTTCACTTTGTGGTACGTTTTCTTGTGGAAGTCCATCTGTAGTGTGCTCAGAATCTTGTGGTGTGATATCGTCCATTAGTTTTGTTTTTTAAATGCTTCAATACGTTTATTAAGTTCTAAAAGTTCCTCTTGAGTAAGTGCTTGTCTAGAACGTAAGGATACTATGTAATTAATGAGTAATCTCGTTTCTTCAAGAGTATTATCACTCTTAAGCGCCAGTTTTTTTATAAACTCATCGTTTATAAAATTGGTATCTAGATTATAGGTACCTCGTACAAATTCTAGAAAGTGATTAATTTGATGAATGGCTATGCTCTTATGGTCTTTTTTGTCAAAGTACATACCAGCAATAGTTTTTGTAAAAGTAAGCGTCTGGTTAGGCAGTGGTTTTACAATAGGTATTGCACGTTGCTTGCGTCTTCCCTCAAAGATTACCCAGAGCACCGTACCTATAAGTAGAATGTAGTATGCCCACTTCAAATATCTATTTTTTAAGAAAATGTATAACGGACTCGAGTAAACGGTCTTACCATTTTTATGATGATTGTCCCATAAAAGATCTTTGTCTTGATCTAAGTATGAAAGTACGTTTTGAGTGTATTTATAATTGTTTTCTCTTAAAACAAAATAATTTGTAAATACTTCTGGCATTAAATGTATGAGAATCTCTCCATCGCCAAAGGACTGCTTGACAAAATTTACTCGAGGCTCCTCCATATGCAGTGTGTCTTTATCTACCATAAGGCTAAACTCTCCTAAGGCTACTGTAGCGAGTGTATCTACTTGGTCAAAATAACCTGCTGTAGTTTCTCTATCTAGGTAAAACGGTCGCTCGCGATGTAGTGCAGGGTTAACTAAGTTTACGAGAGGCTTACGTTCTAGATTATCCAGATCATAAAATAAATCTGTACTCAAATTAAGTGTATCTAGTATAGTCTCGCCTATACCTCTTGAGGCTATAAATAGCGTATTACCTTTACTTACCCACGAGAGTAGTTTTTTTGACTCGGCTTCGTCAAAGAGTATGTATTGATTTATAAATAAATAGGTGCCAGAGACCGTCGTACTATCATCAAGAAACTCATAAGGTGGTTGTCTCACCTCCTTAAAATTATCTTGGGTTCGGCTGTTTGAGAGCAGGTCGTGCACTACGTATGTACCGTAAGGTATTTTATCTGTTTTAGAATAACTCTGAAACCAGTTTACTTCATCTTTCTCCCCAGACTCCATATAAATCACCAGAGCAAGAGCAAGGAGTAGCACACCGGCTAAGACCTTATATTTATTACTCATAACTGATTTTTTATAGATTTAAAATGGGTTTCCGCTTTCGCGAAAGCGGTCTTATCGACCTCAAAATTACCGTACCAGATATAATCGTAAATAGCTGTTACTTTTCTAAAATCACCCTGAAGCTGCGTGTTTTGAATCTCAAAGATATAGTCGTGATTAGTCTTTTGAACCTGCCAGTCTATAAGGTCTTTTGTACTCAATTGCTGAAGGATAAATAAGTAATAAAACCGTACGGCGAGTCTGTAATTACCGTCTTTTATGGCTTCGTCTATAAGGTCAGTTAGGTCTTGGCGCTGTATGAGTTCTTCATCATCTGAGATTAAGGCTTCGGGAGCTTTTACATTTTCCATTAATAGTGAGCCACTATCTATCTTCATAAATATATAGACAAATAAGGCTAGAAGTCCTGCCATAAGTAGGTAGGGAAGTAGCTCTACCACAAACCTCCATACTCCAGATGCTTCATCACCGCCAGTAAGCCATCTTATAAAGCTGCTATAAATATCATTGAGTTTTTGTTTAAAGCGAGTCCACCAGGTATCTTCTGGAATCGCTTCTTTGTAATTAAACTCATCGTCGTTTTGATAGTCTCTTACTGTAGCTTTATCTATGGTAAAGGGTGTGACTTTTTCTTCATCATAGATTAAGACGCCTCTAGGGTCATTATAAACTTGTTCTGGTCTATTTATTTCTTCTATAGCTATTTCTTCGGCGGTTGTCTCATCGTCATTTTGTTGTACGATGGTTGCTTTCGCGCAAAGCGAAATAAGGAAAAATGTAATAAGAAAGAGCTTTCTATGCATTAGTGCGACCTATACTGTCTATTTGATCTAAGCTTCCAGACTGGTCTTTGCGCTCATTAAGATTAAAGTAGATAAGATTTATTGCAATAGCAAGTATTACGTATAATATATAGTTCATAGAAGAGGCAAGTGTTTGAAGCACTATAGAAACGGTATCATATAGAGATGCAGGGTCGTTAAGAGAACCAGCACTTGCGGCTGTAAATGTTTTTATCATAAGGTAGATAACCGCAGGTATTTGAAATACAAACCCTATAATACCGATTAAAAATGCAATGATGAGTACGGTAAAAAAGGTAATCCACCACTCATCTTTTACAAGTCTCCAGCTTTCTTTTAATGAGGCTACAACGGTAAGGTCTTTATTTACCATTGATGGAAAAATAACCATAAGCTTTGTGTAAATATATAACAGTGGGAAAAACAAGAGTAATAATAAGATAACGCCCATTGCATTAGATCCAGAGGCAATTAAAAAACCTCCCAGCGCAGCGGGAATAAGTGCAACTCCAAGTACGATAAGGAGATTTACAAAGCCTAGAGCAAGAAAGTTTCCGGTTTTCTTTTTTATAGTCTCTACGATTGCATCTGTCTCGGGTGCCTCACCACTTGCGACATATGCTTTTATATATTCAGAAGTACTGCCATATAACATCGAGTTGTATATAATGCCAGCTATAGCAAGACCACAACCGGCTAGTACAAAACCTATTATATCGCTCTCAGTACTTAGTGCCGCAATTAAGTTTGCCCCAGAAGACTCGTTTGTATAAAAACCTATTGCAACGATGAGTAGAATAAATGGGATGATACAAGTGCGTACAAGTACTTTAAAAAGTGGTTTTGCATTAGTCCTTAAAAATTTAAAGGTGTCACTTATAACATCACCTAGTTCACGTTTTTTTCTAAACTCAACGTATTTTTTAATACTCATTCTTATAATTTTTATAATGTGGGAAGCGCAGCTAGACGAGCTTTCTCTTCTTTATGTTTTTTTATAGGGTAATAGACGTAATAGAATATGATAAAGGCAAGTGAGCAACTTATAATCGTAATCGCTAGCCAGTCTGGCATCTCTGTGTGGCGCGTTACAAACCCTTCTAGAAAACCTGCAATAACAAAAAGTGGTATTGTGCTCACTACAATCTTAAGCCCGTTTTTCATTCCTCTCTTAAAAGATTCTAGGCGTGTATAGGTTTTAGGAAAGAGGATAGAGTTACCTAGTACCATACCTGCACATCCCGCAATTATAATAACAGAAATCTCTATAGTACCGTGAATCCATATAGTACGAACAGACTCCCAGCCTACACCTTGCTCAAAAAAGAAGTACTGAAAACTACCCAGCATTACGGCATTGCGCATTATTATATACAGTGAACCTACCGTAAAGAATATTCCATAGATAAAAGCAAATAGGGCTACCTTGATATTGTTTATGGTAATACCTAAAAACATATTTATTTCTCCCTGCTTCTTATAAACGCCCATAGGGTCGCCTTTTTCTATATTATCTAGGGTCATATTAACATAGCCATCACCCATAATACTTCTTACAAAGGCACCATCACTGGCAGCGCTATAAGCACCTATAATGCTAAATAATAGAAAGACCAAGAAGGCAATAAGCAATTGTCGCTGGTATTGATACATTACCAGCGGAAACTCTTCTGTAAAGAAGGTGATGAAGCGCTTACTAGACTCACGCTTTGTTTTATAAATAATCTGGTGTGATTGTGAAGCAAGGTGATTGAGATACTCTAAGGTCTTACTATGAGGGTAAAACGTTTGTGCATAACTTAAGTGGTCTGTAACTTCCATATACAGGCTAGATAGCTCATCTGGGTGAATCTGGTCTTTGTTTACCAGAACACTTTCAAATGTTAACCATTTATCCTTATTTTGCTTAACAAAAGCAGCTTCACGCATATACACTTAATTATACAGGTAAAGAAAAAGAATATATGGATAACTTTCAAATAGAAACTGCTCAAAATGTGAGCATTTATCAGAATGTTGCAAGCATAGGAGATCGTATACTAGCATACATTGTCGATTTGCTTATAATTATTGCTTACTGGGTTGTTTCCATTTTTATCATAGCTCAGTTTGGGTTAGACTCTCAAGCAATGGGTGATATCTGGGCATACTACCTTGTATTAGGGCTACCTATATTTTTATACTACATACTTTTTGAGACCTTCTGGGATGGTAAAACACCGGGTAAAGCTGTGATGAAAATAAGAGTAGTAAAACTAGACGGCTCAAAACCAGGTTTTGGGAGTTACTTTGTAAGATGGCTTATGCGCATTATAGATATAGCTGGCTCTTCTGGAGGGATTGCTGTAGTAAGTATTCTTATGAGTGATAAGGGGCAAAGACTAGGTGATATGGCAGCAGGTACAACAGTCATTACAGAAAAGAAGCGAGCACGTCTATCAGACAGTCTTATTGTAGACATACCAGAAAACTATATACCTACTTATCCTCAGGTTACCGTTTTTAATGATAAGGACGTACAACTTATTAAAACGCTCTTTAAAGATGCTAAGCGTAATGGAAATCACAACGTGATCATAAAACTAGCAGACAGACTTAAAGAAAAAATGGATGTCACTCCAGAAGAGACTAATGTAGCTTTTGTAGAGCGTGTGCTTGCAGACTATAATTATTACACACAGCAGTAAATGGAGATTACCACCATTATAGACATACTAGGTACGGTCTCGTTTGCCATATCTGGAGCACTTACCGCTATGCGTAAAAAGCTTGACGTCTTTGGGATATTAATTATCGCACTGGTTACCTCTGTAGGTGGAGGTACACTGAGAGATATACTCATAGGGAAGACGCCTGTAAGCTGGATGCTTAATATGACTTTTGTTTATGTGATTTTTGGAGCAACACTAGTAGCAATTATTTTTAGAAGCTATTTAAAATACGTGAGGAGATCTCTATTCTTGTTTGACACTATAGGTATTGCCTTGTATACCATTGCTGGAGTTCAGATTGCTACGGCAGCAGATTTACACCCTGTAGTTTGTGTGGTGCTTGGTACAATCTCGGCGTGTTTTGGAGGTGTGCTTAGAGATATACTCTGTAATGAGATCCCTATAATATTTCATAAAGAAATATATGCCACGGTGTGTATACTAGGAGGAAGCGTATATCTAGCCTCTTCCACAGCTGGCCTGCCGCAATCTATAGCAATGCTCGTTGCAGGTTGTATTATCATTATTGTAAGAACGCTGGCAGTAGTAAAGGAGTGGAGCTTACCTAGTGTATATAAAAAAGATTATTCTAAATAAACAAAAGGTCTCTGCGTGAGCAGAGACCTTAAGAAACCTAATAGACTCTTAGAAAATAGGTTTAAAATATTATAAAGGCTAATTCAAATAATTTAAAATCCTGATTTGAGTATTCAGTTGAGACTATTACTTATATATAAGACGTAAAAAAGTGCTCAATGTTTCATTTACATAGGGCAATTAACAATTATTTAACCGTAGTATCAGTAGATTAGGTCGTAAACAACAAAATCCCGAGACTCGATATCTCGGGATTTTTTGTTAGGTAGCATCTAAAATTAACACTAACCATCAAAACGAATTAAAAACGTACCTAACAAGTAAGTTAACTTATAATAGAGACGTTTAAAATAGCGGTCTGTTACACCGTAATAATTTTTTAACTTTACCTTATGTTAAAAACCACAATGGTTATCGGGGCATCCTTAAAACCTCAACGATATTCACATAGAGCAATCATCCGCCTTAATGCGCAAAATCATCCCGTGATTGCTGTAGGATTAAGAGGAGGAAAGGTAGGTGATATAGGTATCATCACTTTTGACCAAGCCATAGAGACCGTAGATGAGCTTAAAAAAGATTTAGATACCATCACACTTTACCTTAATCCGCAGCGGCAAGAGGCTTATTATGACTTCATAATTAATTTGTCTCCTAAGCGTGTCATCTTTAACCCAGGAACAGAAAATCCCGTATTTTATAAAAAGTTACAAGAGCACAATATCGAAGTTGATGTTGCTTGTACGCTAGTTTTACTGGGAACAAATCAGTATTAAAATGTTCTAGATTTTATAAGTACGCTTTCGCGAAAGCGTAATAAACTACTTTCTTATAAATAATAATCCTAAAAAGGTCAACGCACCGTTTAAGATTAATATAAAAAACCCAAATTCAAATCCCACTCCTGCCGAAAGCGTACTTATGATATATGCAAGAATAGGCGATGCAATGGCAACTACTGGGACAAACTTGTCTTTTACATCCCATTCTGTAAAGAGTCCACAAGCATAAAGGCCTAAGAGAGGTCCATAGGTATATCCCGCAAACGTAAATAGTTTTGCGATTACTGTAGCATCTGCAATTACGTATTTAAATATGATGATCACGGCAATGAGTACAAGCGACATTACAATGTGGATGCGTTTGCGCACTGCTACTTGCTTTACGGCATCATACTTTTTTTCTATGTCTAGTATGTCTATACTAAAAGACGTGGTAAGTGATGTAAGGGCGCTATCTGCACTTGAATATGCAGCTGCAATTAATCCTAGTAAGAAAACAATAGCGAGTCCTATTCCTAAGCCGCTATTTACAGCAATGGTAGGGAAGAGTTCATCTTTATGTGCGTCTATACCGTTTTGTGATGCATATACAGTGAGTAATAATCCCAGTGCTAAGAATACAAGATTTACAATGGTGAGAACGATTGTAAACCAAAACATATTTTTTTGAGCATCATCTAGATTACGACAGGTAAGGTTTTTTTGCATCATATCTTGATCCAGTCCTGTCATTACAATAGATATAAAGGCTCCAGATAAAAATTGCTTTACAAAGAAGTCACCGCTTTTCCAGTCGTCAAAAAAGAATATCTGACTCATATCGCTATTAGAAATAAGATCTAAAGCCGCTCCTGCGTTGAGCCCCATCTCGTCACTCACAAAATAGATCGCCACACCCACCGCAATAAGCATAAAGAGTGTTTGTAATGTGTCTGTCCACACAATGGTTTTGATACCAGCTTTAAAGGTATAGAGCCAGATAAGTATGATGGTGAGGGTAACTGTTACAAAAAACGGTACACCCATCTCATCAAAAACGAGTAGCTGTAATACGTTTGCAACTAGGTATAATCTAAAACTCGCACCTATAATTCTGCTTAGTAAAAAGAAGGATGCTCCAGTCTTATAAGAATAGGTGCCAAATCTCCCTTCTAGATAGGTGTAGATAGAAGTAAGATTCAATTTATAGTAGAGTGGGAGTAGTACGAGGCCTATTACCGCATAACCGACAGTATACCCAAGAACGACTTGAAAATAGCTGAAGCTTGATGCCTCAATCCATCCAGGGACAGATATAAAGGTTACTCCAGATAGTGAAGCTCCTATCATCCCAAAAGCAACAAGATACCAAGGAGATTGCTTGCCTGCTTTAAAAAAATCTGTGTTAGAATCTCCTTTGCTCGTTAAGTAGCTTATGAGCATAAGCACACCAAAGTAACCAGCAATAAGAAGTAATATATGTAAGGGCTGCATATCAATTATATTAAGAATACGAATATACTCTTTTGATAAATGATTGCAGATTGTGCAGTTAAGATTTCTCTATACAGAGCTTCTCTTACTCATAACGTAAAGACTCTACAGGGTCAAGCTTTGCTGCCTTTATTGCGGGAAATAAACCAGATAATATTGCAATTGCAAATGTGATAATAGTCGCTGCAATAATTGCTCCCCAAGGAGTGGTAAATACAAAGTCTGCAATAGAGGCTATAAGTGCACCTATACTTATACCTAGTACAATCCCTGTAAGACCTCCTAGTTGCCCCACGATAATTGCCTCGTATAAGAACTGTGCTGCAATGGTAGATTTTTTTGCTCCTAGCGCCTTACGCACGCCTATCTCACGTGTACGCTCTGTTACAGAGACAAGCATTATATTCATAAGTGCGATACAAGATCCAAAAATCGTAATGATACTTATTACCCAGGCAGCCACATTAAGCACACCCGTTATTTCGGCTATTTGATTAATAAGGTCGTCACTGCGTCCTATACCAAAGTTGTTTTCTTCTATAGGGGTAAGCCCACGTATGTTTCTAAAGGTGAGTATCGCTTCTTCTTCGGCGCTATCTAGAAGTTCTGCGTCTTCTACCATTACACTCACGTTGTAGTTTATGTTAGGTTGTGTAAACATTGTTCGCGCTACTTGTATCGGTATTAGAACTCGCAAGTCTTGATTGTTGCCAAAGGTGGCTCCCTTTTCTTCAAGCATTCCTATTACGTTAAATTTGGTGCCACGTATACTTATGGTTTTCCCTATGGGGTTATCATCCTTAAATATATTTTTATAAAAGTCACTTCCTAATACACAAACACGTGTATTGTTATTTATATCAAAAGAGGTGAAGTTTCTACCCTTTTCTAGCTTGAGGCCGGAATTATTTAAGAAGTTTTCATTTACACCTACTACGCTTGCTTCTGGATCTGTCTTTTCATTTTCATACTTCACTTCTGCAGTTCGTGTTCCTTGAAAAGAGATAGCCGTACGTGCGGTAGGGTAATTATATTGCTCTGTAAACTCTTTTACCTGGCGATAACCTATAACGGGGTTAATTACTTGCTTTTCATCAGAGCGTCTAGAGGTAAACTCATAACGTTGCAGGTTAAAGGTGTTACTCCCCATACTTGCAAAATCTGAGCTTATTGTATTTTCAAGCGCCTTTACAAGACTTAAAATCCCTACCAGTGCCGTGATACCTATGGCAATGATAAATACAGTCAAAATAGTGCGCAACAGCTGACTTTTAATACTGTCAAAGGCGATTCTTAAATTCTCGCGAAATAGTGAAAACATAGGTTCAAGTATGAATTAAGCATTTCAGAAACACAATTGTCTCTGTACACAATGTACGATAAGACTATTAACTCGTCAAAAAGTTACCAAACTTTTCAAATAATTCTCTCGTGGCTTCATTTTTTAAGATATTTGCGAGTGCATTTTAAATATGCCACAACCGCAATTTTTGTGGTAAATCACATTAAAAAAAAGAGATATACGCTTTCGCGAAAGCATAAAAAAAATTCAGGTAGTCTTTCCTTCTATTAATTTTGAAAGTAATTACCTTAAAGAATACGACTGTAACATATGAGTACAAAACCTTCTATACCTAAAGGAACCAGAGATTTTTCACCAGAAGAAGTTGCAAAGCGCAGCTATATTATGAACACCATACGCACCCAGTTTCAGCATTTTGGTTTTCAACCTATCGAGACGCCTAGTTTTGAAAATAGCAGCACCTTGATGGGGAAGTATGGAGAAGAAGGTGACCGCTTGATATTTAAGATTCTTAATAGTGGTGACTATTTACGTAAGGTGAAGGATGACGCTTTCGCGAAAGCGGACTCTACAGCACTCACACCACAAATTTCAGAAAAAGCACTTCGTTACGATCTTACCGTGCCTTTTGCGAGATACGTAGTACAGCACCAAAATGACATCGTTTTCCCTTTTAAACGTTTCCAGATGCAACCTGTATGGAGAGCAGATCGCCCACAAAAGGGACGTTTCCGCGAGTTCTATCAGTGTGATGCAGATGTGGTAGGAAGTGATTCTCTATGGCAAGAAGTGGAGTTTGTACAGTTATACGATGCTGTTTTTAGCACATTAAAGCTAGAAGAAGTGACTATCAAGATGAACAACCGTAAGGTACTTTCTGGTATTGCAGAGGTGATAGGCGCAAGTGATAAACTCATAGATTTTACCGTAGCGCTGGATAAGCTTGACAAAATAGGAGAGGAAGGTGTGACTAAAGAAATGCTTGCCAAAGGCATTACTCAAGAGGCGATAGATAAAGTAGCATCGTTGTTTACACTATCTGGCACTTTTGGTGATCAGCTAGGGACGCTTAAAACCTTGCTTGCAGATTCTGAGACGGGAATGGAAGGAATAAACGAATTGCTTTTTATCAATGATGCTATAGAGAGCTTAGGTTTACAAACCGCAACACTACAACTAGACGTAACACTCGCACGCGGACTTAACTATTACACAGGTGCTATTTTTGAAGTAAGTGCTCCAGAAGGTGTAAAGATGGGAAGTATAGGTGGCGGTGGTCGCTATGCAGATCTTACAGGTATTTTTGGACTTAAAGATATGAGTGGCGTGGGGATCTCTTTTGGTTTAGATCGTATTTACCTTGTGATAGAAGAGCTAGGCTTATTTCCAGAAGAGGCCACAGAAGGTGTAAAAGTGTTTTTTGTAAACTTTGGAGATCAAGAAGCTGGTTATGCAATGCAAGCGATAAGCAAGCTACGCCAAGCAGGAATCTCAGCCGAGTTATATCCAGATGCTGTGACGAGCAATAAGCAAATGAAAAAGCAAATGACGTATGCAAATCGTCGCAATATTCCGTTTTTAGTACTTGCTGGAAAAGAAGAGATGGATGCAAAACAATACACACTCAAAAATATGGCAGAAGGCTCACAAGAGACTGTAACCATAGACGAGCTAGTAGCAGCTTTGAAATAAATTTAAACAGAGCCAGCCTATAAGAAAGGAAAGGCTCCGCCACTAACGACTATTGACATAACACCTATGAACATCGATTTTAAAAAACTCCTTCCGCATATTCTAGTTGTACTTGGCTTTATAGTCGTGGCGCTAGTTTACTTCAATCCGGTGTTATCTGGAAAGCGCATTTATCAAAATGATATCAAGCTCTATGAAGGGATGGCAAAGCAACATCGTGACTTTAGAGCAGAGACGGGTGAGGAGACCTACTGGACTAATAGTGCCTTTGGAGGGATGCCTACCTACCAGATGGGAGCGAGGTTTGAGTATGATATGATGGATAAGTTGGACCGTGTGATTCGCTTTTTACCGCGCCCAGCAGATTATCTTTTTCTCTATTTTATCTCCTTTTATGCGTTAATGCTCGTGATGCGCGTCCCTTGGAAGCTCGCTGTAGTTGGTGCGCTTGCCTTTGGCCTTTCTACTTATCTAATTATCATTATAGGCGTAGGGCATAATTCAAAGGTGCACGCCATAGGTTATTTTCCGCTCGTACTTGCGGGTATTATACTCACGTATCAGAAACGATATCTCTGGGGATTTTTACTCACTGCTGTTGCAATGGGGCTAGAAATACAGGCTAATCACTACCAGATGACTTATTATCTAGGGTTGCTTTGTGTGATTTTAGGGATTGCATACCTCATAGATGCTATCAAGAAAAAACAACTTCCACATTTCTTTAAAGCTTCGGGAATATTAGTCATTGCCGTACTATTAGGTCTCGCTACAAACGCAACGACCTTACTTGCTACTGCAGAGTATGCAGAGACAAGTATACGTGGTGAGCAATTATTAAAAGATGACCTTGCCAAAGACGCCGTAGAAGACGGTCTTGGTTTTGATTATATCACGCAGTGGAGTTATGGAAAGCTAGAGTCTCTCAATCTCATTGCATCAGATTTTATGGGAACAGGTACTGCTGCCGATTTGGGGCGTGAGTCCGCTTTCGCGAAAAAGTTAAGCGAATTAGGAGTTCCTCCTAATGAAGTAAGTTACTATGCGCAAGGAACGAGATTGTACTGGGGAGAGCAACCGTTTGTAGAAGCTCCTCCATATCTCGGGGTAACAGTTTTTGCACTTGCATTATTAGGACTGTTTCTAGTAAATGGAAGACTACGCTGGTGGTTACTAGCAGGTATGATTGTTTCCTTAGTACTGAGTTGGGGAAAGAACGTAGAAGGAATTACACGTTTCTTTATAGACTATGTGCCGTTGTATAATAAGTTTAGAGCAGTTACGAGTATACAGGTGATTTTAGAATTACTGTTACCTATCGCTGCAATGGTAGGTTTACACAGATTTTTAAACGACCGAGTAGATCAAGCCGAAAAGCAAAAAAAGTTACTCATCGCTATAGGTTCGCTAGCAGGTCTTTTTGTGATACTCTACCTTTTTAGCGGAAGCTTATTTAACCTACGCTCTGCCGCCGAAGGACAGATGGCCATCGAGCAACCAGAAATATTAAATGCCATAAAAGAAGATCGCCTCGCTGTATTAAAAAGTGATGTGTTGAGGTCTTTACTATTTGTGCTTTTTATAGGAACCGCTTTGTGGTTAACGCTCAAGAAGAAGATTTCAGAAAACATTGCAATAATCACCATTGGTGCCCTCATAGTTTTTGACCTAGTAGGTGTAGATAGACGTTCTGTAAATGAAGAAAACTTCATCACCCAACGACAGTATGACCAAAACTTCCAGATTACTCCAGCAGATGAGGAGATGCTTAAGGATGATAGCTATTTCCGCGTGATTGATCTTGCTCGAGGATTTAATAATAGCCATACTTCGTACTATTTCAATTCGCTTAACGGATATTCTGCCGTACAACCGCGTACGATTGACGACTTATACAATCAGCAGATTGCTCAGGGTAATGCTGAGGTGCTTAATATGTACAATGTAAAATACATCCTTCAAGACAGCGAGCAGGGTATGGGGATAAGCAAAAACCCAGAAGCAAACGGCCCAGCTTGGTTTGTAAATGAAATACAGTACGTACCAGATTATAATGCAGAGTTTGAGGGGCTCACAAAAGTAGACACAAAAAATACAGTACTCATCCGTGAAGAATATCGTGAGGAACTAGGAAACTTCCAGCCGCAGCGTGATAGTACGGCGGTAGTGAAAACTAAAGAGGTACAGCCTAACAAACTGGTGTACCAAGTAGAAAATGGTAGCGATGGCTTTATGGTCTTTGCAGAGAACTATTACAAAAATGGATGGATTGCAACCGTTGATGGTGTAGAAACTACCATTTTACCAGTAAACTATGCCTTGAGAGGTATTAAAGTGCCTGCAGGTGCTCACGAAGTAGTAATGACTTTTGAGCCACAAGTGGTAAAAACCGGAGGGATGATTATGCTGGGTAGTAGTCTATTACTTTTCTTACTAGTTGCCGGAGGAATATTCTACACGGTAAAAAACCGTGATACAGAAGCACAGGCTTAATGAATAACAAGGTACTTATCATCGCATATTATTGGCCGCCCGCTGGTGGTCCTGGTGTGCAGCGATGGCTCAAGTTTACAAAGTACCTGCCAGAATTTGGGATAGAACCTATTGTTTACGTTCCGGAAAATCCTAGTTACCCTATTATAGATGATTCTTTAGTTGCTGAGGTTTCAGGTAAGGTGACTGTGATTAAACAACCTATTAAAGAGCCGTATGGGTGGGCAAGTACGCTTTCGCGAAAGCAAACTAAAACCATCTCATCTGGTATTTTACCTAAGGAAGGAAAGCAGAGCTTGTTACAAAAAGCGATGCTCTACGTGCGTGGAAACTTTTTTGTGCCAGACGCAAGAGTAGGGTGGGTAGCACCTTCTGTGGCATTTTTGAAAAAGTATATTGAAGAAAACGATATTCAAAAAATCATCACCACAGGTCCGCCACACAGCCTACATCTCATAGGCAACCAACTCAAAAAATGGAAACCCAACCTAACTTGGGTGGCCGATTTTAGAGATCCGTGGACGACTATTGGGTATCACGATAAACTCCGAATGACCGCCAAAACAAAAGCGCGTCACAAGCAGCTAGAAAAGCAAGTACTCACCACTGCAGATCATATCATTGTAACCAGCCCAGGAACAAAAAGAGAATTTCAAGCGATTACCGAAAGACCTATTACCGTTATCACAAATGGGTTCGATGATAGAGTAATCACTCCGCATCAACCTACAGAGCGGTTTGTATTATCTCACATAGGTTCTTTACTCTCAGAACGTAATCCGCAGTTGTTGTGGAGGGTGTTGAGAGCATTGTGTGATGAGGTGCCAGCTTTTGCTAAAGCGTTAGAAATACAACTTGTAGGCAAAGTAAGTCAAGAGATTATTGATGCTATAAAGAAAGCCGGTCTAGAGTCACAATTAAACCTTGTAGGTTATGTAAGTCATCAAGAAGCACAGCGTTTACAAGAACAAGCAGACGTCTTGCTCCTCATAGAAATTAACGCCGAAAAGACAAAAGGCATTATAGCCGGAAAACTTTTTGAATACCTAAGCGCACAACGACCTATAGTCGCTATAGGCCCAAAGGGAGCAGATATAGGAGCTATTATAGAAAAAACAGCAACAGGTAGTTTTGTAGATTACAGTCAAGAAATAAAGTTGAAATCTGTAATAAAAATGTTATTTACTGGTGACTACAAGTGCGCTAGCAATATAACCGAAGTAGCCAAATATCATAGAAGAGAACTCACAGCACAGCTCAGTTATCTATTAGCACAATTATAAAGGAATACTGTGGGAATCGTATTAAAACAATCTTTTCAGAATCTTGTCACGACCTACCTAGGTTTTGGTTTAGGTGCCGTAAACACGCTGTTTTTGTACGTAAACTTTATGAGTGACACCTATTATGGCTTGGTAAGTTTTATTCTTTCTACGGCTTTTATTTTAGTGCCTTTTCTAGCCTTTGGGGTTCAAAACACGATAGTCAAGTTTTACTCATCTTTTAAGGGAGAAGATCAAGATCGGTTTTTAAGTTGGATGCTGGTTTTACCACTATTTTTAATTTTACCCATTACTGGAATCACGTATTTCTTACATCAGCAAATTGCAGATTTCCTTTCGTCAAAAAATGAGATTGTAGCTGGCTACGTATGGTATATCTTCATTATCGCCTTGTCGTCGGCTTATTTTGAGATATTTTTCTCTTGGTCTAAAGTGCAGCTCAAAAGTACGTTTGGTAATTTTTTAAAGGAGGTTTTTCATCGTTTGGGTGTGACCTTACTCCTTGTTTTACTGGCTTTTTCTATCATAAATGTGGATACTTTTTTAGTGCTTACGGTTGCCATTTATGTAGTGAGAATGATTGTGATGCTACTCTATGCCTTTAAGCAACGAAAGCCTATTTTTACGCTTTCGCGAAAGCGTAATCCCTCAAAACTTGATAGACAGCGCACCGCTATTATAAAGTACTCAACGCTTATCATTATTGCGGGTTCTGTGGCGACTTTGCTTATCGATATAGACAAGTTTATGATAGGTAAATATGTGGCGATAGAAAATGTAGCTTACTATGCAGTTGCTATCTACATCGCAACGGTGATAGGTGTGCCTGCGAGGGCAATGCACCAGATTACGTACCCGATGGTGGCTGGTATGCTCAATAATAAGCAATGGGATGAAATGCGCATACTTTACAAAAAAAGTAGTCTGAGTTTATTAGTGATTTCTGGCTTGTTATTTTTACTAATATGCTGTAATATCAAAAGCCTTTATCTCATTGTAGGTCCAGCCTATGCGACGGCACTTTATGTAGTACTTTGTATAAGTGCTTCAAAACTTTTAGATAACTGTCTGGGTATAAATAATGCTATTGTATTTAATAGTGATTATTATCGAATTGTACTGGCAATAGGAGTTGTGGCGGTAATTGTAGCAGTAATTTTAAATATGGTGTTGATTCCCACACTAGGGATAAATGGTGCTGGAGTGGCAACGCTTATCGCAACAGTAGGCTACTCGCTTGCCAAATTACTTGTGGTACAGGCCAAATTTAAAATGCAACCATTTTCTAAAAAGTCGCTATTAACCTTTGGAGTGATTGCTACCTTGTTTTGTGGGTTTTACTTTTGGGATTTTTCTTTTAATCCGCTAGTGGCAATTGCTGTAAAAGGCACTATGTTAGGAAGTATATACCTCATACTTTCTTATAAACTCAAACTTTCTCTAGATATTAATAATGCGATTGATAGCGTGCTTGGTACTGTGTTTAAAAGATAGAAACTTTGCTTAATAACATAGAAAAACCCCGATTTACAATTGTAAATCGAGGCTTTAACAAACCAACCAAAGTTATCGTTAGTATTTGAGGATTAATAATTATCCTCGTACACGTATATTTTTATTCTTCTTAATCTTTGTATTTCTTCCGTTTGCACGCTGTGCTCTATGTGTGCGGTAGTTATAATCTACAAGATCTACAATGTGACCTCTTCTATTATAAATCACCTTCATATCTCCTACGCGATCTAGACGACCATTATTATATCTCAAGGCAACAGAACCTATCTGTCTTACTTTACCACGACGGTTGTAATCTATGAGATTGCGACCTACTTTATAAATTTCACCTTGACGGTTATACTTTACAAAGGTGTTATTTCTGTAAGGATATGTTACACCGTAAGCGTGTCCTGGCGTACCTTGATTAAAACCTCTGCGCCCTTGTGAGCGAGTTTGATATCTATTACCACGTTGTGTAAAATCAAACTGTCCATTTGTATATACTTCAAAGGTGATACCTCGCTCAGTAAATGTGATAGACTGTGGTACATTGTAACGTGGCCCTCTTTCTGTAGTGTGATCGAGATCTGTCACTGTGTTTGCTTGTGCAGTCATTCCTCCTAGAAACAATACTGCGATTAATAGCTTTTTCATAATATAAAAGTATTAGGGTTGATACGTTACCGTCTTTCGGTGTACGCTTGCTAGTTAGTTTGCAATCAGCGTGCCAGAAATAGAAAAACCTTGTTACGCACAGTGTTTATAGGTGTTTACGCTTTCGCGAAAATGTAATGAAAATTAAGTCAAACTATATAAAAGATGTGCTTGTTGTAAAGTATAAATTGCCATCGTTTGGATTGGCAAGAGAATAGTCTAATTAATTAGTAAAATTTTCTTATTAAAGTTAATAGAAAGCATATGTTCTTAATTTATATCCTATTTTTGTTATGTTAGCTATAACAACGACAAACATTGGAAAACGACGGCGTATATATTGCGAATATTGAATCTCTATCTTATAGAAATTTCAAAGGAGTAGAAAACATCAGTTTTTTAACAGATGATAATGATATTTATCCTTGGACAATTTTTTTAGGTAATAATGGAACAGGTAAAACTAATCTACTAAAAATTATTTCTTCTTTTGAATCGGAGGTGGAGAGAGACATTCGTGAAGAGGGTCATACTATTTCTATTATTCATCTTCCTATTTCTTTAGTTGAAGACCATTCATATGCTTCTAAATTAATTTATAATTCTAGAGAATATCTGTGGGAATCAGAATATAGTATAAATGGTAGCTCTATGAGATATCATGATAACGAAAAATTTCCTGGGATATTAATTTATGCTTACGGTGTAAATAGGAAGTCATCTAAGAATTCTAAAATTTCATCAAAAGAAAAGATAGCTAATAACAAAACATTATTTAATTCAAATGTCAGTTTGTTAGATCTTGATGAGTGGCTTCTTCAAACTGATTACGCAGTAAAAAACGGACAAAAAAGTGCAGAAAGACGACTAGAGCTTATTAGGGAGGTTATTACCGGAGAAATTTTTCCTGAAATTACAAACTTCAGATTTGAAACAAATGAAGAGTTAAGTAATTATGTAGAGTTTGAAACTGCAGAAGGTTGGTTCCAGTTAAAGAATTTAGCTTATGGTTACCAATCTACTTTATCTTGGATTATCGACTTTTGTAAGAAAATGTTTGATCGCTATCCGGATTCTCTAAACCCTTTAAAAGAACCTGCGATAGTTTTAATAGATGAAATAGATTTGCATTTACATCCTTCTTGGCAACGGTCTATAACAAAAATATTATCCAATCTTTTTCCTAATACTCAATTCATAGCTACTACTCACAGCCCTTTAGTTGTGCAATCGCTCGAAGAAGCTAATGTCTATGTTTTAAATAAAGATGTAGATGGGGTTTCTGTTTCAAGAATGCCAAATAAAACTTTTGTTGGCTGGAGCATTGAGGATATTTTAAATAAAGTTATGGGTCTAGAATCGAAAGTAAAGTCTGACGAATATCTTGATCTTATGGAGAAGTTTGATAGAGGTTTAGATAACGGAGATTACAATCAATCTAAGGAAGCATTTGATAAACTTATGGATATACTTCCAGAGGAAGATATACAGAAAAGAGTTTTGTCTATGCAAATTCAGCAATTTCCAGAGGCTAGATGATTAAATTAGCACTTTCTGAAAAACCCATTGAACTCACTCAAGAAGAGCAGAACCGCCTCACCCAAGAATTTAAAGATTCTGGGAAGAAAACAACAGTTTATAAAAAGTCTTATATTGAGAAAGCTGTTAAAGCGTTAGCATATGGTAAATGCTGTTTCAGTGAGATAAAGCTAGATACGAGAAGCACATATACGGAGATTGAGCATTTTTATCCAAAAGATTTGTATCCTGATGAAGTAGTTCGGTGGGGTAATCTAGTCCCATCTTCAAAAAAATGTAACACTTCAAAGAGTAATACTGACACTAAAAAATTCCCAATTATCAATCCCTTTGAGGATAATCCTAGAGAATATATTTTTTTTCTAAGTGGTCGTTTGTATAGTAGAGATACTGAAGGGATTGGACAGAATACTATTGATTACTGCGCACTTAACGATCGCCACCATTTTGTTACGCCTCGTGCAATTCTTTCGTTACTAGTAGTAGATGATTTAGAGGCAATTTATAGATTAAATTTTATTGATGGGGATATCACACAATTAAGTCAACGAAGACAAAAAAATCAAATCAATAGAATCAAAGGATATTTTGCTGGAATTAATAGAAAAGCAGAATTTTCTGCTTGCACAGCTACGTCTGTAATAGATGCTCCCTTCTTTAGTGATTTGATAATTGCTTTGAAGAATAATCAGTTTTGGGATGACGAATTTGAAACAAGTCTTCAAGAAATAAATTTTTGTTATTTAGGTAAATAAGGATTTTAGTTGTTTTGTAATGTTATTGCTGTTCATAATCCAGAAACTTACTCTTAAGCTCTGGAGTAGGGATCATACAGGCTTCTTTTTTGCCAAACCATTTATAACGATTACGGGCAATAAAATCATAAACCCCATCACGCAAGAATCTCGGAAGAATTAGAAACACTACAAGCAAAGGCCAGCCCGCAGAGAGTTGCTTTGCAATGCGAAGCGCCGCCGTAGATTTTGCATATGCTTTATCTTCAGTTACTAAAATGATAGAGTCTACCTTATTGAGGTCTATATGATGTTTTTCAGCAAGTTCTTTTCCTATCTCGCTTTGCAATGGCGCATATCTAAATATATCCTTCTTATCACGTTGTATAATAAAGGTGATGGCACCGTTGCACAAATTGCAAACTCCGTCAAAAAGGATGATTTTTTTAGTCATACTAATGATAGGCTATTACTTAGCATTCTTCTTCTTGCGTTGTACGAGCTCTAGTTGTTCTAGAGAGACGTTTGTGGTAAACATCCCATAATCTACGGTGGCTTTACCTTTTTCTATAGCGTCTATCACTCCCACAGCCTTCCCGTCAAACATACGCACACGATCTCCTTCTCTTAAAATCACCTTTGGTTTTACAACCTCTGGTGCTGTTTTCTTCGCCTCTTTCTTTTTCTCACGTATAACCTTTACGTGCTTTTCAGCTTCTTTTTTTGTGGCTAGTTCTTTTGCTTTTTGTGCCTTGGCTTCCTTTGCACTTTGTTTCTTACGCTTACTATTTTCTATCTGTACGATTTTCATAAACTCGGCTACGAGTTCGCGTTTTTTCTTATCGTGATAGAATTTTTTGCTTATGCCATCTAGCTTTGTACCTAAGTAAATCAAGCGCTGGTTGCTGTCATACAGTTCTTGGTAAGCCTCTAGCTTGCTTTGTACCTTCTCGTTTATTTCGGCGAGTTGAGCTTTTTCTTTTGCGGCTTGTTGTTCTTTCGCTTTAAGCGAACTAGTAGTCTTTGAGAGTTTACTGCGCTCCTTTTGTAGGTTTGCAATACTCTTGTCAAAACGTATTTTGCCACGCTCTACCTTTTTCTTAGAACGGTTTATAAGCGAGTAGGGGATGCCATTTTTTTGTGCTACCTCAAAGGTAAAAGAGCTTCCCGCTTCTCCCATATGAAGTTTAAAAAGTGGCTCCAGCGTGCGTGCGTCAAAGAGCATATTTGCATTTACAATCTCTGGCGTCTCGTTTGCCATCATCTTGAGATTTGCATAGTGCGTCGTGATAATACCAAAGGCCTCACGCTCGTGAAAAACCTCAAGAAACGTCTCTGCCAGCGCACCACCCAGCTCAGGATCTGACCCTGTACCAAACTCATCTATAAGAATAAGCGTGTTTTTATCACACTTCTTAAGGAAGTAGTTCATATTCTTAAGGCGGTAGCTGTAGGTACTTAAGTGATTTTCTATACTCTGGTTATCACCTATATCTGTAAGAATCTTGTTAAAGAGGCACATTCTAGAATACTCGTGTACCGGTATAAGCATACCACTTTGTAGCATTACTTGCAGCAGCCCTACGGTTTTCAAAGTGATACTCTTACCGCCGGCATTAGGCCCAGAAATCACAATAATCCGACTGCCTTGATCTAGGTGTATGTCTTGGGGATACGTCTTCTCATTTTTTGCATTGTTATTAAGAAGAAGTAGTGGGTGATAGGCATCTTTTATGGTAAGTTCTCTATCTGTAGTAATTTTAGGAAGTAAGCCATTCAGCTTTTCGGCATACTTCATTTTTGCGGCTATTACATCTATGTCGCTCAGTAGCTCTTGATACTCCTCAAAAAGCGGGATGAAAGGTCGCATCGCATTAGTAAGTTCTTTAAGAATACGTTTTACCTCCTCATCTTCCTCAAAAATGAGGTTGTTGAGTTCGCGCTGCGCTTGCAGTGTGGCTTCTGGTTGTATATAAGTAATGCTCCCCGTTTTTGAGCTACCCATAATAGAACCTTTTACTTTACGTCTATGCATTGCAGTTACAGCAAGTACACGCACATTATCTACTATAGTCTCACGTATATCATCTAGATAGCCATAACCAGCATACTGCCCTAGCGCGCTAGAGAAGCTCGAGTTTATGCGGCCTTTAGTTTGGTTTATTGCTCTACGCAAGGTGCCTAGGGTAGGTGTTGCATCATCGCGCACTTCACCATACTTATCTATAATTCTTGTGACAGCGTCTATAATCGCTGTGGTATACTCCGTTTCCCTTACAGTATTATAAAGCGTAGGGTAGAGTTCTTCAAACTTTTTAAAAAACTTGAGGTGAATATTTACCGTCTCAGAGATGCTAGATAGTTTTTTAAAACTCCCTTTCTCAAGGGTACTATCTTCTATGGCTAGGTATTTTAACTCGTGGTCAAGACTATCAAAGCCGTGATTAGGTATTGCACTATCTGCCGTTCTAGAAGACAGATACTCATTAGTCTGATGAAGGCCAAAAAGCGCTTGCTTAGGTGTAGGGTAGGGCTCTATGGTGAGCGCTTTTGCTATACCTTTTTCTGTCGTACAACGCTCAGAAACCTGCTCACAAACAATATCAAATTCTAAGTCTTGAAGTGTCTTTTTATTGATTTTTATCATAGGGATCTCGCTTTCGCGAAAGCGTAATAGAACCACAACGGCTCTTTAATTATTTCTTTTTTCTCTAGCTTTGAGTTGTCTAATAGCAATGACAAACTCTTATACAAAAATACGGATTATGCACGTAAATATAGAAGACAGCTGGAAGCAAGAACTCACTACCGAATTTGAGAAGCCTTATTTTAAATCGCTTGCCTCATTTGTAAAGGAAGAGTATGCTACCCACACCTGCTACCCACCGGCTGGGGAGATTTTTGCAGCCTTTGATCATTGCCCTTTTGATAAGGTAAAAGTTGTGATTATAGGCCAAGATCCCTACCACGGAGCTGGACAGGCTAACGGACTTTGCTTTTCTGTACAAGATGGCGTAGCGCATCCTCCATCACTTAAAAATATCTTCAAGGAGCTTGAGACAGATATGGGACTACCTACACCAGCATCTGGTAATCTAGATAGATGGGCAGCACAAGGAGTTTTACTTCTTAATGCAACGCTTACAGTAAGAGCAGACGAGGCAGGATCTCATCAAAAGCAAGGCTGGGAGCAGTTTACAGATGTGGTAATTGATACGCTTTCGCGAAAGCGTGAAAACATCATTTTCTTACTCTGGGGAGGTTTTGCCAAAAAGAAAGGAAAGAAAATAGATGCTTCAAAACATTTTATACTACTCTCTGGGCATCCATCACCGCTAAGTGCAAACCGCGGTTACTGGTTCGGTAACAAGCATTTTAGTAAAGTAAATGAGATTTTACTAAGTAAAGGAGAAGCACCAATAAACTGGTAAAACAAGACATAAAAAAAACGACGCCGAAAATTTGAATTAGCTTTCAGCGCCGTTCTTAACTTAATATATAATTAGCTTACTCTTCTTCCTCAGTTTCTACTTCTGACCCCTTGTTGCAAGAAAACTGTAGCAGTAAAAAATTTACAGCGACTAGAATTCCTATAACAATAAAAAACGTCGTCATCTAGGGTATTGAAGGTTGGTTGTTGTGCTATAGATGCACAGAAATAGGAATGGTTGCGTATAAAATCAAAAAAATTATAAATTAATCTTAAATTTATTTATATCTATCTGATTTTCAATCATTTTTAGATCAAATATTTTTGACTGCACACGTGATAATTCTTCGTTTGTTATTTGGTTTTGAGACCAAGTGGTCATAGAGAGCCATTGCTGTATGTCTTCTAGTTGTTGCTCATATCTATTTGCAAGTGTACGATCTATAGAAGGTATTTTCTTAAAATCTGCTGTAACGGTATTAATTACATCGAGCACAATCTCTATGGATGCTTTATGTGCTTCTATAAAATCTTCTCTACCTGCAATTACAAAACAACTCCAGGGTGTAGGAAAGTCACCTAGACGTCTAAAGATACCTTTATCTACGACAGGTTTTGTGGTAAAATGCTCCCACATAAAATAGTCTGCAGTGCCCTCTGTGAGTGCTTCTATCGCACCCTCTAGGGTGTTAATTACATTAAATTTAAGCTTGCTTGTATCCCAGCCGCGCTGTTCTGCTTGTACGTGTGCCATTACGTGCGAGCCAGACCCATAACGACTTATGGCACAGGTCGCGTTCTCAAGTTCTTCTATACTTTTAAAATCGCTATTTGCTGCTACGTGTACTCCCCATTGCAGCGGTGAAGAAACGTACACTTGTAATATTTTTGAAGGATTGCCATTTGCGATGTCTTTTATGATCCCTCCTGTGAGGATAACAGCAAGATCAATCTCCTTGTTGCGCAGTGCTTTATTCATAGCTCCAGTTCCTTCTGGAAACATTATCCACTCTAGGTCTATGCCGTGATGAGCAAACATTCCATCCTCTATAGCAAGATGCCAAGGGAGGTTAAAGTGTTCTGGTACTCCGCCTATGCGTATTTTAATCATATATTAGGTATGCTTATTCTTTAAGTAGTCAAAAATAGCATATTGTGACCTAATAGCCGTTTTATTTTCATCCTGCTGTCCCACATATGTATTTGAAGCCACAGCATCTTGTATGCGGGCTTTAACCGTATCTTCAAGTTGTAGGGTTAATATATCTAGTAATTCCTTCTTACAGTTAGGCTGTGTGATAGGTACAAGTACTTCTATACGTCTATCTAAGTTACGCGTCATAAGGTCTGCACTTCCCATATACACTTGCTCTTCACCACCGTGATAAAAATAATAGATGCGACCGTGCTCTAAGTATCTATCTAGTATAGAAGTCATATAGATATTCTCACTGAGCCCTTCAATACCAGGTACAAGAGAGCTAAACCCTCGTACCAGCATACGTATTTTTACTCCAGCCTGACTAGCTTTATACAGCAACTGAATCATTTCTTTATCCTCGAGGCTGTTGATTTTTATTTTAATTTCGGCTTTTTTACCTGCTTGAGCATATTCTATCTCATCATAAATAAGCTTTTCAAAAGTACGACGCGTGGTAAACGGACTTACAAGTAAGTGTTTGTTGCGCGGTACAATAAGGTCTCCCTGTAGTACTTTAAATACCCTATCTAGCTCTTTGCTTAACTTCTTATTTGCAGAGAAGAAGCCGTGATCTGCATATACTTTTGAGGTTTTTGCATTAAAGTTACCAGTGCCTATGTAGATGTATCTTCTATTTTTACCTTCTTCTTTACGCTTTACGAGTAAAATTTTAGAATGTACTTTTATTCTAGGGTAACTGTAAATAACTACCGCGCCTTTCTCTTCAAATTTTCTTCCCCATTTTATGTTATTTTCTTCATCAAAACGTGCTTTGGCTTCTATAAAAATAAATACCTTCTTACCGTTATCTAAGGCTTTAAGTAGGGCAGAGGTGAGGGGTGACTCATCTGCAACACGGTAAAGGGATATTTTAATCTCTGTTACATCTGGGTCTATAGCCGCTTGCTCTATAAAGCGCTCAACATAGTTAAAAGACATAAAAGGAAAATGCACGAGATGGTCACGTTCTTTTAATGCTGTAAAATAATCGTCTGTATGGGCTAGCGTGCTGTGTGGTATGGAAGGTTGTTCTTGATAATGAAGTTTTGGGTTATCTGTAGGGTCGGGAAAACTAAAAAAATCATTAAAGTTATGATAGCGACCTCCAGGCATCATATCTACTTTACCCACTTTGAGCAATTTTCTTAAGCGCTTTGCATCTTCTTTATCCATAGACGCGTCATAGAGTAGCCGCGTAGGTTGTCCTCGGTGTCTTCGTTTTAAAGATTCATAAATACGCTCTGCAAGTATACCATCTACCTCATCATCTAGATATAACTCTGCATCTCTAGATATTTTTACCTCGTAAATTCCTCTAATAGTTTCGGCAGGAAAAATATCTTGCATTTTATGATGAATGATATCATCTATAAACGTGAGATAATGCGCTCCATTTTCTTCATATAGCTCTAGAAAACGATTTATTTTATCTGAAGGAATATTTACAAATCCTACCTTTTGAGTATCCTTAAATAGAACATAAAAGTATAGCGCTTGATCCTGCAAGAAGATATCACCTTGTTTTACATTTACTACAGTTACTTCTAGAAGAGGTTTTAATTTTTCTTCATAGAAACCATCAATAATAGCATCGTGCTTTTCTGTATATAATTTTGAGGTAAGAAGATGTATGCCATTTGCCTTAAGCTCTGGTATAATATGTAGCCTAAAGACCTTGCCAAAACGCTCTTGCTGAGTATTTACAGTTTTTTTTATCTCTTTTACAATCTTATTAGGTCGTAGTGAGAGTTCTTTACGTATCTTCTTTTTTACACGTTTAAGCTGGCGTAGTTGTGACACGCGCACACGAAAAAACTCATCCAGATTAGTAGAGTAAATAGCAAGAAACTTGAGGCGTTCATAAAGCGGATTATTCTCTACATCTTCTGCCTCTTGTAATACACGCTCATTAAAAGCAAGCCAGTTTATATCGCGATGCTTAAAATTAGTTTCATCTAGATTAATCATAGAGCAATTTTCACAAAAGTACAAAAGCGATGTCCCTACAGTTTTAATTAAGTGTTAAATACGGTCTAAAACCTCTTCTATAAGCTTTTCGGTTTGTGTTGTAGGTTGTGTGCTAAAGGTTTTATTAACTCTATTTGCTAGGATACAATTAAGAGATATAGCTCTATGTCCCAGTAATTTTGCGAGCCCGTAAATTCCAGAGGTTTCCATTTCTAGATTTGTAACGCGCAGGTTGAGTCCGCTTTCGCGAAAGCTAAAAGAACCCAATTTATCATTCATCTCAACGTCACTCGTCTTAAGTCTAAGCATTCTACCTTGAGGCGCATAAAAACCTATGTTTGTAGCAGTAAAACCTTGGTAAAAATCTGGCTCATTAAATTTTGCTGCTAGCGTTTCATCACAAGAAACTACGTAAGGAGCACTCTTTTCTGGAGCCCAGTCCATATGTTTTATAAACGCTTCTTGTATCTCAAAGTGCTGTATGTGCTTACTATCATAAAAATGTAAAAGCGCATCTAGTCCCATTGCGTAACGACTTATTAAAAACGAGTCTACGGGGATGTCTTTTTGAATCGCCCCACTTGTACCAATACGTATAATATCAAGTGTTGTGTGCGTATCTTTTACAGCTCTAGTCTCTAGATCTATATTTACAAGAGCATCTAGTTCATTAAGGACAATATCAATATTATCTGTACCTATACCGGTTGATATGACGGTAATCTCTTTTCCTTTATAGGTTCCAGTAGTAGTTTTAAACTCTCTCTTTTGTGTTGTAAATCGTATACTGTCAAAGTACTTTGTAACCGTATCTACACGATCTGGATCACCTACGGTGATAATTGTTGTAGCAATATCTTGCGGTTTAATATTAAGATGATAGATACTCCCGTCTGGGTTAAGTATAAGTTCTGAAGAGGCTATGGCCATATTATAATTTTGTAAGCTGGTGGTTATTTTCATCATAGGTGTAATCATACTTTGATACACCACCTAGGTTGCAAGAATAAGCGATTTTTTGAAATACATTTTTACCCTTATCCAGAATGTTATTAGACTCTTCTGTGAGAGTAAGTACATCATTCTCGAGGATGAAAAATGGTCGCATTCTAGTTATCATTTTAAATAGTTGTATATCTCCATACCCATAGTAACCTTGGTAATTGAGCATATAACCACATAGTTGTTTTTCTGATTTAATTTCATACTTGCGTATGAGTCTAAGCATATTTGTTTCCAGTGTGTTAAGTCCACTCTGCACGTGCGGAAACCGCTCCTTGTGTGCACTTATACAGTTAGATAAATAGGTGAAGCTAGTATCTTTTGCACGTTGTGGCTTAAGTTTTAAGTGATCATTACCGCAGTATAGTCTCCATAAATCATCTGCAAGAAAGATATCGTGCTTTGTAAGCGTAGTCTTGTCTTTATAATGAGCCAGTAGTTGCTGGTCAGATAATTGCGAGAGGCCTTTAAGCTCTTTTTCGCCAGATACACGACCACTGCACACAAGTGAGACAATACCTTTGTAATTTATAGCACGTAAAAAACTTATACAGGCAAGCATATTAATATGACAAAAGAGATCATATTCAAACCATAAGACGACTTCTTCATATAAATGGGCATCTGCAACAATAGCTAGCTGACTACCAAAGATATCATCATAAGATCCAGCGTGCTCCGGGTAATTTGATTCAAAAAAGGATATACGTGCCGCTCTAAACTCCTCACTGGCTAGGTTTGCCACCGTCTTACCTTCACACAGCAGCTCTCGCCATACCGCATAATCTCCTTTTACTTGCATTGCAAGTAATCTATCATTAAGGCTATCGCCGTTTGTAACGTGTAAGAGTTGTGACATAGGGATGGTGTATTTACTTGCGGTTAAGATACGTTTATCCGCCTACACGTTTAGTTTTAAAACCTTTGTCTTTCAGAAAAGACATAATGCGATCTCTATAATCACCTTGTATAATGATACTTTCATTTTTAAAACTACCACCTACACCTAGTAAAACTTTAATCTCTTTTGCAAGAATTTTAAAGTCTGAGGTAGCGCCGGTATACCCCTCTATAATCGTGATAGGTTTTCCTTTGCGCTTCTCATATTTACAAATGAGAGGATCATCTTGTATCCAGAGGGTATCTTCTATGTCAAGATTTTCTGTAGCATCTTTTTCTGGAGTGTGATCCGGAAAAAGATTCTTTAATTGATCACTTAAGTCCATACTTATTCTTTAATCAACCCTATTTCTACAAGGCGCTGGTGTAAAAATTCTCCAGCAGTAATATCTTCAAAAGCCTTTGGGTGGTTCTCATCTACACATTCGTCAAGGCAGTTAAGCTTCATATCAGACCTAGGGTGCATAAAGAAAGGTATACTGTAGCGAGCCGTTCCCCATTGCTCTTTTGGAGGGTTTACCACACGGTGTATAGTAGAACGTAATTTATTATTAGTATGACGCTCTAGCATATCACCTACATTTATTACAAGCTCATCTTCATTAGGTATGGCATCTATCCACTCACCATCTTTACGTAGTACTTGCAATCCTCCGGCAGAGGCTCCCATAAGTAAGGTTATGAGGTTTATGTCACCGTGAGCACCTGCACGTACGGCACCTTTAGGCTCTTCGGTAATAGGAGGGTAGTGTATAGGTCTTAAGATGCTGTTTCCGTTTCTTGCCCAGTGGTCAAAATAAAACTCATCAAGACCTATATATAAAGCCAGTGCACGTAGTACATAAATCCCTGTTTTTTCTAGCATACGGTATGCTTCCATACCTTTTTCATTAAAGGCTGGTATCTCACTTACTATCACATTTTCTGGATACTCCTCAATAAGATTTGCATCTTCATCTGCCTCTTGTCCAAAATGCCAAAACTCCTTTAAGTCACCTTCTTTCTTTCCTTTTGCGTGTTCTTTACCAAAAGAAATATAACCGCGCTGGCCACCGCCACCTTCTATTTCATACTTCTTTTTTGTAGCCTCTGGAAGAGCAAAAAAGTCCTTTACATTCTTATATAAATCATCTACAAGCTCATCATCTAGAAAATGGTTCTTAAGGGATACAAATCCTATTTCTTCATATGCCTTACCTATTTCTTGAACAAATTTATCCTTAGTTGCAGGATCATCGCTCAAAAAATCTGCAAGGTTTACACTTGGTATATTATTCATCTTGTAATCTTTACTGTTGTGTGGCGAAGGTAAGCATTTTTAGGGGCTTAACAGCGTTTTTCACATTTTGGAGCCTCAAATTGTTAGTAACTTTTTGTACGCTTTCGCGAAAGCGTATTGCAATACATTAACACTTTCTTTATGTTAATTTCATTAGTAATTGATTCTCAAAATGATACTTTCATACTAAATCGAAGTTAAACCGATTAGTAATTTATGGTTTGCCGCCAGTATCTTTCTATCTTGAGGTTATGGAAAAGATATTAGTAGCAGGTGCCCACGGTACCACAGGAAAAATAATAGTAAACTTTTTAAATGAATCACAATACTTCACACCTATAGCAATGGTGCGTAAGGAGGAGCAAAAGTCTTTCTTTGCATCAAAGGGTGTAGCAACTGTAATGGGAGATCTAGAAGAAGATGTAACTCCAGTATTTAACCAGCCTTATGATAAAGTACTTTTTGCAGCCGGATCTGGAGGTAAGAAGGTAGTTGCTGTAGATCAAGAAGGAGCAAAGAAAATGATTGATGCTTCAAAACAGAATAACATTAAGAAGTTTGTAATGTTAAGCTCTATGGGAGCAGACAATCCAGAGCAGGCAGAAGACCTACAAGATTACCTAAAAGCAAAACATAATGCAGATGTGTACCTTAAAGAAAGTGGTCTTAATTATGCAATAGTGCGCCCAGGAAGCTTAACAAATGATGAGCTTACCAATAAGATAGAACTAGCCGAAAAACTTGGTAAACAGGGGGAGATAAGTCGTAACGATGTAGCTCAAACGCTGGTACGCTCTCTTAATGATGACGTTGCAAACAGAGAAACTTTTGAAATTATAAAAGGAGATAAGCTCATAGCAGATGCCTTAAATAAAGTAGCAGTAGAGGAAGCATAATCACTGCTTTTTAAAAACTATTTACAGATTTTATGAGAAGCTTGTAGCTTGTATGTATTACATATGAGTTACTAGCTTTTTTTATAGAGCTGCTTATTAGTCAGAATATAACATCAAGATTTTACTGCAGGTAATCGTTAGGCAATAATGATTACATTTGGTTATATCAAACACAACCTAATGGCTACGCATACAAAAACCACACTCTCATTTAATTACAATAGAGGTACTCTTGATGATAAAATACTCTTGCAATTGTACAGAGCGATGCTCAAACCTCGTATGATTGAGGAGAAAATGCTCATCTTGCTTAGACAAGGCAAAATCTCAAAATGGTTTTCTGGTATAGGTCAAGAGGCCATCTCTGTAGGAGTTACATCTGCAATGCGTGATGAAGAATATATCTTGCCTATGCACCGTAATCTAGGAGTGTTTACTACGAGAGAAATCCCCTTGTATAGATTGTTTACACAATGGCAGGGTAAAATGAGCGGTTTTACTAAAGGAAGAGATCGCAGTTTTCATTTTGGTACGCAAGAATACAATATAGTGGGAATGATATCACATCTGGGGCCACAACTTGGTGTGGCAGACGGGATCGCTCTTGCTCATAAATTAAGAGAAGAAAAAGCAGTAACGGCTGTTTTTACAGGAGAAGGAGGGACAAGTGAAGGAGATTTTCACGAGGCGCTCAATGTAGCATCGGTATGGCAACTGCCCGTACTTTTTTGCATAGAGAATAACGGCTACGGACTCTCAACACCTACTAGCGAGCAGTATAATTGTGAGCATCTTGCAGACAGGGCAAAGGGCTATGGTATGGAATCACACATTATAGATGGAAATAACATACTTGAAGTCTACACACAAATCTCAAAAATAACAGAAGGCATACGCAATAACCCGCGACCGGTACTTATAGAGTTTAAAACCTTTAGAATGCGAGGTCACGAGGAAGCTAGTGGCACAAAATACGTGCCTCAAGAGCTTATGAATATGTGGGCAAAAAAAGATCCGCTGTCCAATTATGAGGCATATCTGGAGCAAGAAGGTATACTTTCGGCTACGGTAAAAGAACGCTATGCCGTTGAGATTAAGAATGAAATAAATGAACACCTAGAAAAGTCGTATAAAGAGGAGCAAATCACTCCAGATCTCAACACAGAGATGGAAGATGTTTATGCTCCTTTCCGCTTTCGCGAAAGCGTACCCAGCAACACTACAGAAGAACTAAGACTCATAGATGCTATCTCTCAAGGCTTGCGCCAGTCTATGGAAAAGTATGACGATCTTGTGATAATGGGGCAAGATGTGGCAGAGTATGGAGGCGTCTTTAAAATAACCGAAGGCTTTGTAGCACAGTTTGGTAAAGAACGCGTGCGCAATACACCTATTTGTGAGAGCGCCATTGTTGAGACTGCAATGGGTCTTGCTATAAATGGAAAGAAGGCACTAATGGAAATGCAGTTTTCTGATTTTGCAACCTCGGGTTTCAACCCTATTGTAAACTATCTCGCAAAGTCGCATTATAGATGGTCACAACCGGCAGATGTGGTGGTGCGTATGCCTTGTGGTGCAGGGGTGGCTGCTGGACCTTTTCACTCTCAAACTAATGAGGCTTGGTTTACACATACACCAGGTCTTAAGGTGGTTTTTCCTGCTTTTCCAGCAGATGCAAAGGGATTACTTGCAACCGCTATAGAAGATCCAAATCCCGTGCTATTTTTTGAGCATAAAAAGCTATACAGAAGTATAAGACAAGAAGTGCCTACAGATTATTATACATTACCTCTAGGTAAGGCTGCACTCGTAAGAGAAGGGTCGCAGCTTACCATCATTACTTATGGAGCAGGGGTGCACTGGGCGCTTGACTTATTAAATAAAAGAACAGAAATATCTGTAGATCTTATAGACTTAAGAACATTACAACCACTGGATAAGGAGCGCATCATCGCATCTGTTTGTAAAACCGGTAAGGCATTATTACTTACGGAAGATTCTGGATTTGGATCTATTATGTCAGATATTTCGGCTCTTATAATGGAATCTTGTTTTGAGAAGCTAGATGCACCGGTAAAAAGGGTGACAAGTCTTGACACACCTATACCTTTTGATGCAAATCTAGAGCAGCAGTACTTACCATTAGAACGCCTAGAAAGTGCCCTACAAGAGCTCATAGATTATTAAGAATTTACACTAGATTATTATTTAAAATGGGCTTCAAATATGAAGCCCATTTTTTTTATAGGGTTAAAATGTTAATGTTTTAAGTAAAAATGAGTTAAAAGATAGAATCTTGGCTATTGGTTAACATTTAGCCGTTAAAGGCTGCTAAAGTCTAAAAAAAACGCAACAAATGGCGATACTTTTACATCATACTAATCAATAAAACAATCACATTATGTTACGTTACACAATCATATTTATTATTATCGCAATTATCGCTGCAATCTTTGGATTTGGTGGTATTGCCTCTGGAGCTGAGAGTATTGCAAAGATTTTATTCTTTATCTTCATTGTATTATTTGTACTATCATTAGTAAGTCGTTTATTTAAGAGATAAGACTTTATAATAACCCATATTTGGCAATCTTTCTATAGTGGAGAGATTGCCATTTTTACATTAAAACCTAACTATTATGAAATATTTTAAAATGTCATTGTTAGTTATAGTGCTAGCCGTGATTAGCAGTTGTAGTTCTACCTCTGTTATAAGACAATCAAAGAAAACGCTTAAAGGAACCTGGACACTTAACGACGTGAGTTATGACCGTGTAGGAACTTATAATATAAACCTCTTGAACGATGCTTCTGAGGATTGTATGGAAGGTAGTACTTGGAGGTTTATACCTAACAATAATTTTGGAAACTATGAGCTCTCGGGCGCAAGCTGCGATACCGAAAAAAGATACTTCGTATGGTCTATACCTAATAATGAAGGTGATGAGATGAATTATGATATTTTACTAAAGCCTACAGATGCAAAAATGAAATCTGAGACCAATACTGGTTTTAGAATAGCTATTTCTTACCTGTCTGATAACCAGTTGCAAATGACACAAACGGTAAATGTAGAGGGATCTCCTTTTAAAATCACAATGAATTTTACTAAGAACGCAGAGTAATTATTACACATCAAAAAATCATAAAAATGAAAAATATATTAAGAAATATAACGGTGGTAGCACTAGGTGCTGCAATGCTTACAGGTTTTACTAGCTGTGAAGCCACAAAAAATGCAAATAATAAACAAAAAGGTGCCGTAATAGGTGCTACTGGAGGTGCCATATTAGGAGCCATTATAGGTAACAATGCCGGTAAAGGTGGTAATGGAGAACTAGGTGCAGTGATAGGTGGTGTAGTAGGCGGCGGTGCTGGTGTTCTTATTGGAAATAAAATGGATAAGCAGGCACAACAGATAGAACAAGAAATACCAGGTGCGAGTGTAGAGCGTGTAGATGATGGTATCGTGGTAACATTTGATGAGAACTCTGGTGTGTACTTTGATACAGCCAAGTATAACATTAATGCAAATAGCCAGACTATGCTCAATAAACTGTCTAATATTATGAAAGAATACAACCAGACTAATGTTATTGTAGCAGGCCACACAGATAGTGTAGGATCTGATGCAAGTAACCTCACATTATCTCAAAACAGAGCAAACGCAGTAACAAATTATATGATAGGTACAGGGCTCTCTGCAGGGCGTTTTACAACCGTATGGTATGGAGAGGCCCAACCAGCAGCTAGTAATGATACAGCTGAGGGGAGAGCTCAAAATAGAAGAGTGCAACTTGCAATAGTGCCTAATGAGCAAATGAAAGAAGATGCAATAAATCAGGCTAACGGAGGTAATTAAGAACTAGCCTCAACAGAATTCATAAAATCCTTAAAACTTTAGTTTTAAGGATTTTTTATTGTCTCGCGGTTCGTAACTTCACAATGTGAGACAAGATTATGACATCATTATTGTAGGAGGTGGCCTTGCGGGACTAACCGCAGCTCTCCATTTATCCCAATCTGCTCACAGCATTCTTCTTATAGAAAAAAATGAGTACCCAAGACATAAAGTATGCGGTGAGTATGTCTCAAATGAGGTTTTACCGTATCTCAAACGTTTAGGTATAGATCCCATCGCTCACGGAGCAAAGGAAATTACAAAGTTTGCCTTCTCGGGCTTAAGTGCTGAGGCGCTTCATATAGATTTGCCACTAGGCGGTTTCGGTATAAGTAGGTATGCGCTAGATTATATGATGTACAATAAGCTTATTGAAAACGGCGTCACCGTTGAGAGAGCAAGCGTTTTAGACATCACGTATTGTGATGAGATGTTTGAAGTAGCCATCACAGATAAAAGCTATAGAACACCACACGTAATAGGAGCCTACGGAAAGCGGAGTACGCTAGATATTACGCTTTCGCGAAAATTTATTTCCACCCGTTCTCCTTGGCTCGGTGTGAAGGCACATTATCAAGCAGATTTTCCAGAAGATCAGGTTGCCTTACATAACTTTAAAGGCGGGTATTGCGGTCTATCTAAAGTAGAGACAGATGCTGTAAATGTTTGTTATCTGGCAGATGTTGCATCATTTAAAAAATATAAAGATTTAGATACCTATCGAGTTGAAGTATTAGAAAAGAATAAAGAGCTCAAGTCATTTTTCGCGAAAGCGAAACCCTTGTTTAATAAACCACTCACCATAAGTCAGATATCCTTTCAAAACAAGCAGACTGTGGAGAATCACATACTTATGATAGGTGATAGTGCAGGTCTTATACACCCGTTATGTGGTAATGGTATGGCGATGGCGATACATAGTGCTAAGATTGCTAGTGAGTGTTTATTAGAATATCTGTTATACCCAAAAAGTAGAGCGCACCTAGAGCAAAATTATACCAAGCAGTGGAAGGCTGCATTTACAACCAGAATGCGCAACGGTGCTATCATACAGCGAGGCTTGCAAAGCGATACTATCACTAAAGTAGGTGTGAGAGTTTTACAGCAATCACCTAGATTACTCACTAAGATTATAACATCTACTCACGGCAAAAACCTTTTGTAATGAATTTTGATAAACGTAGTAATGCTCCAGAATTAATGGATGACCCAGAGTTGCCAGAAGCAGACCTACGTCTTGCTCTCAAAGATCTAGCTGTGGTAAACAAATACTTAGGCGGTAACAAGATAACAATCAATGCACTTGAGGATATGATAACCTCACAACCCGATAAAAAACATTGGAGAGTGATAGATGTAGGTTGTGGAGATGGAGAGGTTTTAAGACAGATTGCAAGACATTTTGAAAACCTAGATTATAAGATAGATTATAAGATAGATTTTATAGGGCTTGATATAAATGAGAAGAGCATTGCCAGAGCAATAAAGAAGTCAGAAGGTATCTCACATCTCACGTTTAGCACTCAAAATATACTTACGCTAGACGCTGCTACAGCAGGGTGCGATATTATATTATGCACCTTGACAATGCACCACTTTACAGACCAGCAAATCTGTACCTTTATTAAAACCTTTGTGCAGCTTGCAAGTACAGGAGTGATTATAAATGATTTGCAGCGCAGTAAGATTGCATATCGTTTGTTTCAGCTTTTTAGCGGTATATTTATGAAAAGTAAGATTGCTAAGTATGATGGTAAGGTGAGTATAGCTAGAGCCTTTAAAAAAGAAGAATTAGAAACCTATTCAAAACAACTCGCACTAGATAGTTATTTCATACAGTGGAAATGGGCATTTAGATACTTGTGGGTTATAAAAACAATATGAGCGTAAAAATAACAACGGTAGCAAAGCAGTTGCCACAGTACTCACGCACCACAGAGGAAATCTTGCCTTTTTTAGACATATGGTTAGACGAGCAGGAAGATCGCTTTAAGAGAAAGGTAAAAAAGATTTTTGGCAATGCCGCTGTAGACAAACGCTACAGTATAATGGCACCAGAGGAGGTATTTACTGCTACTAGTTTTCAAGAAAAAAACGATATCTACACGCGAGAGGTTGTAAAGCTAGGAGAGCAAGTGCTCTCAAAAGCACTTGATAAAGCTGCGTGGGAAGGGCAATCGCTAGATTTTATAATAACAGTGAGCTGTACAGGTATTATGATACCGTCACTAGATGCCTATTTAATAAATGCTTTAAATTTAAGACAAGACATTGTACGACTTCCAGTAACAGAGATGGGATGTGCAGCTGGTGTAAGTGGTACCGTTTATGCAAATGAGTTTCTCAAGGCAAATCCTGGCAAGAGAGCGGCGGTGATTGCTATAGAGAGTCCTACGGCTACCTTTCAGCACGATGATTACTCTATGGTAAACGTGGTGAGTGCGGCAATTTTTGGTGATGGAGCTGCCTGTGTTTTATTATCGAGTAGAGAAGAAGATAAGGGACCAGAGATAGTAGATACCGCAATGTATCACTTTTACAATGCACAAGAGATGATGGGTTTTAAGCTGGTAAATACAGGTTTACAAATGATATTAGATCAGCAAGTACCACAACAAATAGCAGATAAGTTTCCAGATATTATACATCCGTTTCTCGCACAAAATGGATTTAGTATAGAAGATGTAAACCACCTTATATTTCATCCAGGAGGCCGTAAAATTGTAGAGACGGTAGAAGACCTTTTTGGTAAACTAGGTAAAAATATAGATGATACAAAAGAAGTTCTAAAGTTGTATGGTAATATGAGTAGTGCCACTGTTTTGTACGTTTTAGAACGTTTTCTAGACCGACAGTGTGCTCCGGGGGATCTAGGAATAATGTTGAGTTTTGGTCCAGGCTTTTCGGCACAACGCGTACTTTTAAAATGGTAATAAGAGATGAGTCAAAGCTATAAAAATAAATATGCTGTTATACTGGGTGGAAGTGCTGGATTAGGCCTTGCCACGGCAAAGAAGCTAGCCCACGAGGGTATGAATATTATTATCATACACAGGTCAAGACGTAGTGTGGTCGCAGCTTTTGAAAATGCTGTGCGGGAGATGGAGATCTCTAGCTGTGAGATTATATCTTATAACACAGACGCACTTAACCCTAAGAAAAGGCAAGAGACTGTAGATGATATTTTAGCAAAACTTGGTAAAGGTGTCATTAAATTAATCGTACATAGTATTGCACGCGGTAACCTAAAACCGTTGTATGATACAGAAGGCGGGAATACACTTTCTAATGAAGATTTCAAGGGCACGCTGGATGCAATGGCAGTGAGTTATTATGATTGGGTTTCCGCTTTCGCGAAAGCGGAATTATTTACCCCATCTGCAAGAGCCATTGCGTTTACGAGTGAGGGTAGTAGTCGTGCGTGGCCACAATATGCAGCAGTTGCGGCGGCAAAAGCTGCCCTAGAGAGTATCTCTCGCGGAATTGCCCTTGAGTTTGCACCGCTGGGTATAACGTCTAACTGCATACAAGCCGGCGTTACAGATACCGAAAGTTTACGCCTCATACCGGGTAGTGATAAAATGAAAGAAATGGCGGTTAAGAGAAATCCATACCAACGACTTACACTTCCTAATGATGTGGCAAATGCAGTGTATCTTTTAACAAGAGACGAAGCCTCGTGGATTAACGGTACTACAATACCAGTAGATGGTGGTGAACACATAAGATAATGAGCGGAGAAGAAATCATTGCAGCACTACCATATGGCGAGCCATTTTTATTTGTAGATACTATAGATATGGTGACAAAAGAGGAGATACACGGTAGTTATACCTTTAAACCTGAGGCTTTTTTTTACAAAGGCCATTTTAAAGATTTACCTGTTACTCCTGGAGTTATTCTTACAGAGTGTATGGCACAAATAGGTCTTGTAAGCTTAGGTATTTTTAAAATGCAAGATAAGGACCTGTCTCAATTACAAGTAGCGTTTACAAATGCACAAACAGAGTTTTTAAAACCTGTATTACCAGGAGAGCGAGTAATAGTAAAAGCTGTACAAAAATATTTTAGATTTAATAAATTAAATTGTGCCGTAAAGCTATATAATGAAGGAGGTGATATTTGTGCGCAAGGTGAGCTAGCAGGAATTTTTAACACAAAAGATGAAGCATAGAGTAGTGATTACAGGTATGGGTGTTTGTGCTCCTAACGGAATAGGATTAGCACAATTCTCTGATGCTATATTTTCGGGTAAAAGTGGTGTTACTTTTCATCAACAGCTAGCTGATTTGAATTTTGGCTGTCAGATTGCGGGACAGCCTGATGTTACTCCTGAGCTTTTAAAAGAATACTTCACACCCTTACAGTTACGTGATTTACAAAGTTCGGGTATTGAGTATGGTATGATAGCAGGTGTAGACGCTTGGAAAGATGCTGGTCTCAATATTATTGCTAAGGATGCTGTAGACTATGATAGTGGGATAATTTTTGGCGTTTCGCTACTGGGTGCAGAAAAATTTAGAAGCGCTATTTACCAAACTGATGAGGGTAAAGTGCGCCGATTAGGAAGCACTACAGTTATCCAAACAATGGCAAGCGGGATAAGCGCCTACTTAGGCGGTTACATAGGTTGTGGTAATCAAGTTACAACAAATAGTAGTGCCTGTACTACAGGTCTTGAGAGTGTCTTAATGGGATATGAGCGCGTGCGCAATGGTGATGCGGTGCGTATGCTAGTAGGGAGCTGTAATGACAGTGGTCCTTACATATGGGGAGGTTTTGATGCTATGCGTGTACTTACTAAAAAATATAATGAGAACCCTACGGCTGGCAGTAGGCCTATGCAAGAAGATGCAAATGGTTTTGTACCGGGCAGTGGGGCAGGAGCACTTGTACTAGAATCTTTAGATAGTGCACTGGCAAGGGGGGCTCGCATTTATGCAGAAGTTTTAGGAGGAGCTGTAAATAGTGGAGGACAGCGTATGGGAGGCACAATGACAGCACCTAACAGTGAGGCGGTGCAGCACTGTATACGTACTGCTGTAAGAAATAGTGATATTAATAGTCGAGATATAGATACCATAAATGGTCACCTTACATCTACAGGAATGTGCCCTACAGAGATAAAAAATTGGAGTGAAGCGTTAGAGTTAAGGGGTAAAGATTTTCCTTATATTAATTCTCTCAAGAGTATGACTGGTCATTGCCTTGCTGCCGCTGGTAGCATTGAGACTGTGGCAACCATATTAGAACTTAAAGATAATAAGGTCTTTGGCAATATAAATACAGGTAATTTACATCCAGATATAAAGGGTATAATAGATGATAGCTGTGTGCCTAGTCATACCGTAAATAAAACAATTTCTATAGCGGCTAAGGCTAGTTTTGGCTTTGGAGATGTAAATTGCTGTATGATATTTAAAAAAATTACAGCTTAAAATAAATATGATAGTAACCTGATGAGTAAGAATCTCATCACACATTTAAAGATATGAACATAAAGCATTACGACGAGTTAAAAAACATTATTAAAATCTATCTTCCAGAAGATGTATCTGTAGATGATATTAAACCTACTAGTCATCTTACTCAAGAGCTTAATATAAATTCTGCAAATCTGGTAGACATCGTATTAGACGTAGAAGATCATTTTGATATTACCATAGAGGATGATGAGATAGAAAAGATGGAAACTGTAAAATCTGCTATAGAAATTATAGAAGCAAAGGTTTTATAAGGCTTTTTGAAGTAAAAAAGTTATTCTAAAAGCTCCCGATATGGGGCTTTTTTATTTGTAGTAGATTTCTTTATTAAAAATAACGCATTTTTATTCCGAAGTATATTTACTTTATTTTTTGTGCTAACCGATAAAAACTTACTTTTTAATAGATTGATTTATAGTTTTTTAAGTTTAGTATAGTTTGGGATTAATATAATTTGTAATTTTAGTCTGTAAGTAAACTTTTATCGGTGCATACTTATAATCAATGGTTTATACGATGTTTTTGTACCTTACAGACATCAATCAAACGAACACTTATGAAATCATCACTCATTGCATTATTACTTTTTCTAAGTATCCCGCTAGTCGCTTTTTCAAATCCTACGATAGACCCAGACGAAAATGCTACACAAGAAACTCAAGAAGGACTTTATATTGATACAGCAAGTGCGCTAGAGCGTGAGGCCATTTTGTATACCAAAAATGGGCAAGAAGATAAGGCGGTAGCATCTCTCGAAGCCTATATTGTAAAAACTGGTGATTTTTCTATTTTAGAAAATAGCGCATATGAAGTTCTAAAACGAAACAACGGCTTTATTGAATTAAAGGATAAGTACTTAGTTAAGTTTAGTATGGGTACTTTTTTCTATTTGTATGTAGGGTTGATAGGTATATTTATTGCCCTTATTCTAAATGCGAGAAAAAAGCAAGATAAAATGGCAAATGGTCTCATAAGTCTATTTGTCTTTATGCACTCTTTTTTCTTAATACACGTAGCACTTTATTTATCTAATTATGTGTATTATGAGCCGCACACATTATCGATGTCTGCGCCGTTTTCATTTTTGTATGGTCCTGTACTTTATTTTTACTTTAAGCGAATTACAAAAAATTATGAGTTTAAAAAGACAGATGCGCTGCATTTAATACCTACGGTTATATTTTTAATACTGCTTATTCCAGTCTTTGCAATGTCTGCCGAGGGAAAATTAGAGATTATGCTTGGTGAAGGCTCTTACTCTACATTACCATACTTAGTTCCAGCTACTATATGTAAAGTAATATCTCTTGTAGTCTACGGATTTTTTACTATCAAACTCTATCTCAATAATAAGCAAGCAGCAAACGTTGAGATAAAGCAATTGCGTTTACGTCGTAACATAGTTATTGTGCATAGCGTGTATGCAGTGTTTTATGCCCTTTATGCATTTATATTAATACAGTATAGTTTTGGAAGTGATTTGTTGCATATTCAACTCTTAGCGATGACAGGCCTTGTATTATATGTTGGGTATGTGGCTTACTCAAATCCACAGGCGCTTATAGGGACTACGGTTGTTAAAGTAAAAAAGGCGGTAAACAAATATCAAAACTCTGGTCTCACACCGAGTTTCTCAAATGAACTCAAAGAGCAACTTGTCAAGCTGCTAGAAGAAGATAAACTGTATAGACAAAGTACTCTCAAACTTGAGTATGTTGCAGAGCGACTAGGTACAACACGTCACAATGCTTCACAGGTAATAAATGAGCATTTTGGCCTTAACTTCTTTGAACTTATAAATAAATATAGAGTAGAAGAGGCTATGGAACGTTTAAAAAACAACCCAGAAAACCTTAATATCATAGACATAGCCTATGAGGTAGGCTATAATAACAAAGTGACTTTTAATAAGTCATTTAAAAGATTTTGTGATCTCACACCTACACAGTTTCTCAAACTTGAAAATGTGAGCTGATCATTGTATTAAATAGTTGGAATATTCATAATCGGCTCTCAAGTAGAGTCGATTTTTTTGTGCGTCTGTGCGGTAGCTTTTACGCTTTCGCGAAAGCGTAAACCCTGTTATATTAATCATTTCCTCATTAATTACTAGGCTATAATGATCTGATGTTTGTACCCAGTACCCCAGCCAGTCTAATGTAGACTCATCATAATAAAGATACCAAGTGTCTGTGCCATCTTGAAACGTCACTTTAAGCTCGTGTGCTGGTCTACCTTGAAAATCTGTAATACCTAAGTACGTTTTTACCGAGCTATCTGTGTCTAGCGTGTAGGGAAGACCCAGCACAAAAGTGGCGGCATATAATTTGTTTTGTAGAGCCTTCTTGCTTACAGATGTATCACGTGTACCATCCTTAAACTGCAGTATTGCAGTATCCTTTTGTATGAGTTTATACGTGTGTAGGCTATCTTTCCAGATAATGGATCTCATAGCGCCATTTGTAAAATCATAAGTGTGTTTTTCGAGACGGTCTATTTCGGTAGTGCTGTCTTTATCGTAAAGTTTGAATGCTTTTTCAAAAGAGAGTGATTTTATACCCTCGTAGTTTTCCTTTCCTCCGCTGGAGCTCATTATTTTTTGTAATAATGCATTTCCAGTCATTACTTCTGGTGTAGTAGCTGTGTTGGTCCTAAATAAAAAATATAATAATACTGCGATGCCACCAGCGATAGCAATAAGTATGAGTCTTCTTTGTAAACCTCTTAATACAGCCATAAATTTGTAATATTAGAACTCACAATATACAATATAGTGCACATTTATAAGAGTGATTTATAGTGATGATAAGGGTGTGGTTTTTCGCGAAAGCGTAAAAAAGATAGCAATCAACAAAGAGATTTTAAAATTGTTAATTACTTCTTTTTTTTGTGCTTACTTAACCCATCGCAAGTCCTTATATTAGCGACTCCACGACATTTTATGGCTCAAGAAACACAATACAACGAAGATAATATACGCTCCCTCGACTGGAAGGAGCATATCCGTATGCGTCCCGGGATGTATATAGGTAAACTAGGCGACGGCTCAAGTGCAGATGACGGTATCTATATCCTTGTAAAAGAGGTCCTTGATAACTGTATAGATGAATTTGTAATGGGTGCGGGTAAGACCATTGAGATTTCTATACAAGGCGAAAAAGTAATCGTACGCGATTACGGCCGTGGGATTCCGCTAGGAAAAGTGGTTGATGTTGTTTCAAAAATGAACACGGGTGGTAAGTATGACTCGCGTGCATTTAAGAAATCTGTAGGACTCAACGGTGTAGGTACAAAGGCGGTAAATGCACTTTCTAATTATTTTAGAGTAGAGTCTACCAGAGATGGTAAGTCTGCAAGTGCAGAGTTTGAGCGTGGAGAGCTTACAAATCAAGACTTGCTAGATGAGACTTCGCGTAGGCGCGGGACTAAGGTTTCGTTTGTACCAGATAGTGAGATATTCAAGAACTTTAAGTTTCGCTCTGAGTATGTAGAGCGCCTTATAAAGAACTATGTATACCTTAATCCGGGTCTGACTATTGTTTTTAATGGTGAGAAGTTCTTTTCTGAAAATGGATTAAAAGATTTACTATCTGAGTCTATAGCAGAGGGGGATAGACTTTATGATATTATCCATCTTAAAGGTGAAGATATTGAGGTTGCTATTACACATAGTAAAACGCAGTACTCAGAAGAGTATCACTCTTTTGTAAACGGTCAGCATACCACTCAAGGAGGTACACACCAAGCGGCATTTAGAGAGAGTATTGTACGTACTATACGAGAGTTTTATGGTAAGAATTATGAGGCTTCAGATATTAGAAAGTCTATAGTATCAGCTATAAGTATCAAGGTAATTGAGCCTGTTTTTGAGTCACAGACAAAGACTAAACTAGGTTCTACAGATATGGGAGGAGACTTACCTACGGTAAGAACCTACATAAATGATTTCTTAAAAACGGCCCTAGATAACTTCTTACACAAAAATCCGCCAGTGGCAGATGCTTTGCAGCGCAAGATTTTACAGGCAGAGCGTGAGCGTAAAGATCTCTCTGGTATAAGAAAACTTGCAAAGGAGAGAGCAAAAAAAGCGAGTTTACACAATAAGAAATTAAGAGATTGCCGTATACACCTTACAGATAGTAAAAAAGCGCGCAACCTAGAGACTACACTGTTTATCACAGAGGGAGACTCTGCATCTGGATCTATAACAAAGTCACGAGATGTAAACACACAAGCGGTTTTTAGTCTTAAAGGGAAACCTCTTAATAGTTACGGTCTTTCTAAAAAGATTGTGTACGAAAACGAAGAGTTTAACCTATTGCAAGCGGCACTCAATATAGAAGAATCTATAGAAGATTTACGCTATAATAACATTGTAATCGCAACCGATGCCGATGTAGATGGTATGCACATACGCCTGTTGCTTATTACGTTTTTTCTTCAGTTTTTTCCAGAAGTTATTAAAGAGGGACACCTGTATATACTAGAGACGCCACTTTTTAGAGTGCGTAACAAGAAGGAAACTATATACTGCTACAGTGATCAAGAAAAGGCAGATGCGATGGCAAAGCTAGGTGCAAAGCCAGAGATTACCCGATTCAAGGGACTTGGTGAGATATCGCCAGACGAGTTTCAGTTTTTTATAGGAGAAGATATCAGGCTAGCACCAGTGATGCTCGACAAAGCACTTATGATAGAAGATCTTCTCTCTTTCTATATGGGTAAAAACACCCCAGATAGACAGAAGTTTATTATTGAAAATCTAAAGGTAGAACTAGATAGAGTAGTAGAGGAGTAAAAGAATAACGCTTTCGCGAAAGCGTAAACCAAATCAATGAGCGAAGAAATAAACGACCATAACCAAGACGAAGAATTAAACTCAGATATGCTTCCATCTCAAACAGGAGAAGGAAGTGGGGAGACGATTACTCGTGTCTCTGGAATGTTTGAAGATTGGTTTTTAGACTATGCATCTTATGTAATACTAGAGCGTGCTGTACCTGCAATAGAGGATGGCTTTAAGCCTGTGCAACGACGTATTATGCACGCGCTTAAGGAGCTAGATGATGGCCGTTATAATAAAGTGGCAAATGTGGTAGGGCACACAATGCAGTATCATCCTCACGGTGATGCGAGTATAGGTGATGCAATGGTGCAAATAGGCCAGAAAGACCTACTTATTGATACACAGGGTAACTGGGGTAATATTTTAACCGGAGACCGCGCGGCGGCATCTAGATATATTGAGGCACGCCTCTCAAAATTTGCACTAGACGTTGTTTATAACCCAAAGATTACAGACTGGCAGGCCTCTTATGATGGTCGTAAAAAAGAGCCTATAAACTTACCGGTAATGTTTCCTTTATTACTTGCTCAAGGAGCAGAGGGAATTGCTGTAGGGTTAAGTACTAAGGTAATGCCTCACAACTTTATAGAACTCATAGATGCTTCTATAAAACATCTCAAAGGAAAACGATTTACCATTTATCCAGATTTTCCTACCGCTGGTATTGCAGATTTTACAGACTATAAAGATGGTTTAAGAGGCGGGAAGATACGCTGTCGTGCTCGTATGAGCCAGCAGGATAAAAACACGCTAGTAATTACTGAGCTACCTTTTGGACAGACTACTACATCGCTCATAGATTCTATCCTTAAAGCAAATGATAAGGGTAAAATCAAGATAAAAAAGATAGAAGATAATACCTCTGCAAATGTTGAGATTCTTGTGCATTTGCCTAGTGGTATTTCTCCAGATAAAACCATAGATGCATTGTATGCATTTACAAATTGTGAGACATCTATATCACCACTAGGTTGTGTTATTGAAGATAACAAGCCACTTTTTGTGGGAGTGTCAGAAATGTTACGTAGGTCTACAGATCGTACAAAAGCACTTCTTAAGTCTGAGTTAGAAATACAACTTGGAGAGTTTGAAAACCAATGGCATTATGCTTCACTAGAGCGTATTTTTATTGAGAATAGAATTTACCGTGATATTGAAGAACAAGAGACTTGGGATGGTGTAATTAAAGCTATAGATGAAGGTTTAAAACCTCACATAGGTCACTTGAAACGTGCTGTGACTGTTGAAGATATTACACGTCTTACCGAGATACGAATTAAACGTATATCTAAGTTTGATATTGATAAAGCACAGCAGAAGATAGATGCACTTGAGAATCAAATAGCCCAAGTAAAACATCATCTAGATAATCTCACGCAGTATGCGATAGACTACTTTACGCGTCTCAAAAAAGATTACGGAAAAGGCAAAGAACGTAAAACTGAGATCCGTGTTTTTGACGATATTCAAGCAGCTAAGGTTGTGCTCAGAAACACTAAACTTTATGTAAACAGGGCCGAAGGCTTTGTAGGTACTTCTCTTAAAAGAGACGAGTATGTTACAGATTGTTCAGACATAGATGATATTATTGTATTTACAAAGTCTGGATCTATGATGGTGGTTAAGGTGGAGTCTAAAACCTTTATAGGTAAAGACATCATACACGTAGCTATCTTTAAGAAAAAAGATAAACGCACCACCTATAATATGATTTACAGAGCAGGTAGTGGTTTACCTACTTATGTAAAACGTTTTAATGTTACCTCTGTCACGCGTAATAATGATTACCAGCTTGCTGGTGATAAAAAAGGAGCACAAGTACTCTATTTTAGCGCAAATCCAAATGGTGAGGCAGAGCTTGTTACCGTCTATTTAAGAGCTGTAGCCTCTGTGAAGAAACTTAGACTTGAGGTAGACTTTGCAGATGTACTCATAAAAGGGAGATCTTCAAAAGGAAATATTGTCTCAAAAAATGCTGTAAAATCTGTAGAGCTTAAGGAGAAAGGCCTTTCTACGCTCAAGCCTCGTAAAATATGGTTTGACGAGACTGTGCAAAGACTCAATCTTGATGAGCGTGGAGATCTTCTGGGAGAATTTAGACCAGATGACAGATTACTTATCATTAACCAGCACGGTAACGTGCGTACCATTATACCAGAGGTAACGCATCATTTTGATGATGATATGATTGTACTAGAGAAGTGGGTGCCTAAAAAGCCTATAACCGCAATTTATTGGGATGGAGAAAAGGAACGTTACTACGGTAAGCGTTTTTTAATAGATAGTCCAGATAAGGAAGAAACCTTTATTTCAGATCATAGCAACAGCCAGCTAGAACTTGTATCTACAGACTGGAGACCTGTTGCAGAGATGGTTTTTTACAAGCAACGTGGTAAAGACCAGCGTGAGAATGAAACAGTCTCTATGGAAGATTTTATCGCTATTAAGGGTATTTCGGCAATGGGTAATACGTTCTTTACTGAAAAGCTAAAAGGCCTCAACTGGATAGACTCTCTACCTTATGAAGAAGTGCAAGAGGTACCTAAAACAGAGATAGAAGTAGTAGATGAGAAGGTTATTAGTCCTTCAGGAGACGCTACTGCAGAGGGCACAAAGCCTAGTGATGATGAAAACGGGGATGACGGCGAAGGGCAAACTACCTTATTTTAATAGCACAGCATTTGAGTATTTTGAACTCAATATCCATTTTTAATCTTACGAAAACATAAATTAGTTTGCCGTATATTTGATAGACTAGACCTATTTTATGTGGTAGTATTATGAAGCAATTAAGACATTATATCAATTTAAAGATCCTTTCTTTAGTGGTATTTGTTCTTTTTTCCGCTTTCGCGAAAGCGTATACTACATATGATCCCTGCGCATTACTTACTTCACCCGTACCAGGAGCTACAGATGTAGGAGTAACCGAAACGATATTTTTTGAAGATATACCTGGTGCGGTGAGTTACTTTGTAGATCTAGGTACTACCCCTGGTGGCATAGACATTCTTAATAATTATAACGCAGGAAGTACTCCGCAGTTTACAGCCCCACAAGGATTTCCAGAGAGTACATTAATATATATAACTATAAGAGGTTTTTTTCCGAGCGGAAATACCGTGAGTTGTGATGCTCAATTTTTTACTACAGAAGATAATACGCTTCCACCGGGATGTACAGAAGTTGTTTCTCCCATAAATGGCGCGGTAGATGTATCTGTAAGCACAAGTATTTCGTGGTCTTATGCTCCACGAGCTACGGGTTATATTATAAACATAGGCACATCACCAGGGGCCACAGATATTATAAATGGGCAAGATTTGGGTAACACGCTTACCTTTACGCCACCATTTGACTTAGAGTCTGATACTACCTATTATATTACCATAATACCTTATAATGAAAACGGGCAAGTTACTACCTGTACAGAAACTAGCTTTACTACAGAGGTCATAGCATCTGAGATACCGGAGTGCACGCAACTTTTTAGTCCTATAGATGGGGCAATAGAGGTCGCTCTTACACCACTGCTTGAGTGGTTTCCGGTAGATAATGTAGAAGGCTATTTGATAAAAATAGGCTCAACCCCAGACGGCGATGATGTACTAGCAAATACAAACATAGGGTTAACCACATCTACACCTGTAATAGACTTTGAGGAAGGCGTTACCTACTATGTAACCATCACACCCTTTAATGCAGCTGGGCAAGCTCAGAATTGCACGCAAACTAGTTTTACAACAACCCTGGGCTGCGGACCGTATACAGATGGTATTACAGGTGAAATGGTCGATCTTAACCCTGTAATTAATCTTGAAGATTCTTATGAGATTTGTGAAGAACAGTCTCCCTTGCAGTTAAGTTATCCAGATCCTTATGAATCTATATTTTGGTATGAGATTATAGAAGGGCAGCAACAACTTCTCTCATCAGATCCTAATATTGCTATCACTCAGACAGGGACTTATTTGCTAGAAGTAAATGAAGAGGCAATGGTAGAGGCAGGTTTTGTAATCTGCACAGCCACACATATGTTTGACGTGACAATATCTACAGCTCCTGTAATAAGTAATCTAGTTATTTCAAATCAAGGTGCAACGGCAAGTGTGCTTGTGGAGCTAGAGGGGGAAGGAAATTTTGAATTTGCTAGTGGTAATCCTGCAGGACCTTATCAAGCTAGCCCATTATTGCAAAATATAAATCCATTAGATATACAAGTATACGTGAGAGATATAGGGGGCTGTGGTATGGATAGTAGAGTAATACGTCCAGACCCAGGTTTTCCAAAATATTTTACACCTAATGGTGACGGTATAAATGATACCTGGCAGGTAAGGGGAGTAGTAGTAAATGGAGAGACAGTTACTAGCATAGAGATTTATGACCGTTACGGTAAGCGATTAAAAACCATTTTGCCCTATGGTCTTGGCTGGGATGGAACCTACCACGGAAGACAATTATTAGATAGTGGATTTTGGTACAAAGCAAATACAGCGTCTAACGTAATCTTTACGGGCTATTTTGCATTAAGACGACAATAGATTAGGTACGCTTTCGCGAAAAAATAGATTTATTTTATCATTAGTTAATTTAATTTATTATTGATTTTGAGAGCATTACCATTAGAGATTAATTTTTAAGGTAAAGTTTATAAATTAATCCTCATTTTATTCTTGTTTTCTTGTATTTCTTGATGTACATTTGCATCCGCTTACAATAAGCAAGTTCATTTATTAGTGAAAGGAGAGGTGCCTGAGTGGCCGAAAGGAGCGGTTTGCTAAATCGTCGTAGGTGGAAACACTTACCCAGGGTTCGAATCCCTGTCTCTCCGCAAGTGTCAAAAAAAGTCTACTTTATAGATTTTTTTTTGATGTATGGGATTATGCACTTTGTGCAGGTCTCGGGGTATAGCGTAGCCCGGTTATCGCGCCTCGTTTGGGACGAGGAGGTCGCAAGTTCGAATCTTGCTACCCCGACTTTTTGTTGATTAGGGCTCTTAGCTCAGCTGGATAGAGCACCTCCCTTCTAAGGAGGCGGTCGAAGGTTCGAATCCTTCAGGGCTCACTTTCAATACTTATAACCCTCTGTTTTACAGGGGGTTATTTTGTTTAAAAACCTTACTGTACCGCTTTTTGTACCGCTAGATTTACATTGTTTTAGAACTGCACAAATTATTATATCCCCCTCTTGTTAATTTTACTCAGTTGCAACCATAGACGTTGCAATAATAGGATACATTCATATAAAAGCCTGTAATTTCCTTTATTTACGTCTAAGTGGCAATAAGTAACCTTGCAACTGGATACGTTGCGCTATACGCTTCTTAATCCTTTTGCGTCGTATCAAACTTGATGTTAATAAAACAAGATCATACATTAAGAAAATACTTACGTAAATATACCTTACTTCACTTATATTTACGTTGAGTTATCTTTTTGATGCTCAAATGTACAACCTAGCACAATCAAATTACATAATGTCAGAAGAACAGAAGAAACTACTAGAGAAACAATTATGGGCCATTGCAAACCTTTTACGTGGTAAGATGGATGCAGATGATTATAGAAACTACATCTTAGGCTTCATATTCTTTAAATATCTATCAGAAAAGCTACACCTCTATGCAGATGAAATTCTTGCACCAGATAATCTTACTTATGAAACTCTAGATGAAAACAGCGATACAGGTAAGATCTATATAGAAGCGGTAAAAAAAGCCTGTGTTAAAAACTTAGGATACTTCCTTAAACCATCAGAGTTATTTACCTCTATTGCACAAAAAGGAAATAACCTTTCTGAGATTACTACAAATGATAATGATGAGGCAACACAGTTTTTTATTATAGAAGACCTAGAGCGCATACTTACTAATATAGAACAGAGCACAATGGGTACAGAGTCTGAAGATGACTTTGTAAAACTCTTTGAAGATCTTGATCTCACTTCTGGTAAACTAGGTAGAACGGTAAAAGCACAAAACGAAACCATAGCAAAAATCATCACACACCTAGATGATATAGATTTCCAACTGCAAGACTCAGATAGTGATTTACTGGGAGATGCATACGAGTTTCTTATAGGTGAGTTTGCGGCTGGAGCAGGTAAAAAAGCAGGAGAGTTTTATACACCCCAAGAAGTTTCTACCATACTTGCAAAGATTGTAACCACACGTAAAAAACGTATAAAATCTGTATATGACCCTACTTGTGGTAGTGGTTCACTGTTGTTACGAGTAGCAAAGGAGGTAGATGATGTAGGTATGTTTTACGGCCAAGAGTTAAACCGTACTACCTATAACCTTGCACGTATGAATATGATACTGCACGATGTACATTACAGAAAGTTTGATATTAAACAAGAAGACACGCTTGAAGAACCGCAGCACATAGGTATAGATCTTAAAGCAGAAGCTATTGTTGCAAACCCTCCCTTTTCTGCAAAGTGGAGTGCAAAGGGCATCTTTAGTACAGATGACCGTTTTAGCCAGTATGGTAAACTAGCTCCCAAGACTAAGGCAGATTTTGCTTTTGTACAGCATATGATACACCATCTAGATGAAAATGGTATAATGGCAACCGTGTTACCTCACGGAGTACTCTTTAGAGGGAGTAGTGAGGCACATATACGCCGTTATCTTATTGAGGATCGCAACTATATAGATGCAGTTATAGGCTTACCTGCAAATATCTTCTTTGGTACAAGCATACCTACGTGTATACTTGTTATTAAAAAGTGTAGAGAGGTAAATGAAGATATACTATTTATAGATGCCAGTGATCATTTTGAAAAGAAAGGAAAAGACAATAAGCTATTACCAGAACATATTACTCAAATAGTAGAAACCTATGCAGATAGAAAAGTAACCGATAAGTATAGCTACCGTGCAACTCTTCAAGAAATCGCAGAGAATGACTACAACCTTAACATACCGCGCTATGTAGATACCTTTGAGGAGGAAGAACCTGTAGATATTAACGCTGTCGCGAAAGAAATAAAAGCGCTTGATCTAGCCATTAAAGAAACTGACACCAGAATAGCTGCCTATTGCAAGGAGTTGAATGTTGAAACACCTTTTTAAGATGGAGAAACAATTACTACCAAAGTTACGATTTTCAGAATTTGAGGATGAATGGAAAAAGATGAAATTAGGAGGGATTGGTAAAGTTTCTATGTGTAAAAGGATAATGAAAGACCAAACTAAAACCTTTGGTGATATTCCTTTCTATAAGATAGGAACATTTGGAAAGCAAGCAAATGCTTTTATTGACATTGATATATATGAAGAATACAAAACCAAATATTCTTATCCTCGTAAGGGAGATATTCTTATAGCTGCTTCAGGTGCTACATATGGAAAAACTGTTGTCTTCGATGGTAAACCCGCATTTTTTCAAGATTCTAATATTGTTTGGATAGATAATGATGAAGAGCAAGTTTATAATGCTTTTCTAAATATAGTTTATCAACTAATTCAATGGAAAATTCAAACATCAACGATACCCAGACTTTATAATGATATAATTAGAAGTGCTTCAGTAATGATTCCTTCAATTCCAGAACAAGAAAAAATAGCATCATTCCTCACAGATGTAGATAATAAGATCACACAGCTTACAAAAAAGAAAGAGCTTCTAGAGCAATACAAAAAAGGCATTATGCAACAATTCTTTAATCAAGAGCTGCGGTTTAAAGATGATGATGGTAATGAGTTTCCTGAGTGGTCAAAAAATAAAATAGGAAATGTTTTTAATTCATTCAAGGGTAAAGGTATTCCAAAAGGGGACTTAACAAGTGATGGGGTAAACAAATGTGTATTATATGGTCAACTATATACAACTTATAATGAAGTGATTAATCAAGTTGTAAGTTCAACAAATAGTGATGATGGCTTAAAATCAAAAAAAGGAGATTTATTAATACCTTCATCAACGACTACTACAGGAATAGATTTAGCTAACGTAACAGCATTGAATTTTGAAGACATTTTGTTAGGTGGTGATATAATTATAATGAGAGGTAAAAAAGAAATTAATAATATCTTTTATGCATACTACTTGTCAAATTATAAAAAACATCAAATAGCTTCAAGGGCACAAGGAATCACCATTGTTCATTTATATTTCAACAGTATTAAAGATTTAGAAATAGATATACCTGCAATTGAAGAACAAACCAAAATAGCCAATTTTTTATCAGATATAGATGCCAAGATAGAGAGTGTACAATCTCAAATAGAGCGTAGCAAAACTTTTAAGAAAGGATTGTTGCAACAGATGTTTGTGTGATTAAATAAAGGTATGGCAAAATTGATAGAGACTAGATTGGGGAGCATTAACTATTCATTGTTAGGTATAAGACACGCCACAATGAAAAGATTTCTTTCAGACTTTGAGATAGATATAACGCCTTATTACAAAAATGCAAATGCAGAGCTTATAGATCGCAGGGTGCCGGCCAATTTTGTTTTTTTTCTTTTAGAAAATAAGCAATTCATTTGCCTATATGAGAAAGACTACTATAGCAATAAATCACTAGATATCATTGCTCATTTATCAAGTAATACCAAAGAAGAAATTGAGAACTACTTGATAGAATCAAATTTTAAAATTGATCCCGATTATCCATTTAGATATGTTTCATCATTTGGGATAGACTATAAATTAAATAAAGACAGCGGTAAATATGATTTTTTAAATTACCATCACGATCATAGATACGAGGGCAATTATGAATATAGAAGAGCAGATTATAGCAATTAATAAAGCTTTACAAGACCTAATCTTCACACGTATTTATATTCTATTAAAAAATTCAATACATATTTTTAATCCATTTATGAGAATGAAAGACATTAAAAAATAACTTCTAAGTGAGATATTCTTCCTTTTCTAAACTATAACTTAAACCCACTTGATAAAAATAGAACTCCCGAAAGGCAATATGCGAGTAGAATTTTAAAGTACAAAATTGTAAATCTTGAAGTTAAAATACTGTAGCATATAGCAGGGTAATTTACTAATATGATTCATCACTTAGTTTTATAAAAGAACTCATATGTATAAATACAAAGACATACTAGACAAGACTAAGTCGATAGTCAAACACAGTAACGAAGTCAATAGGGCTAAGGGTGAGCTTTTCAATATATATAATATTCTCAATCTCAAAACTAATGAGGTAAGAACGCACTCTTCATTTATCGCAGAGTTACTTAATCCTGAGGGTACGCATTTAATGGGTAATATTTTTTTAAATGCCTTTTTAGATCAGCTCCCAGAAAAATGCAAGGGTCATATTGATCCCTTAACCACCAGAGTAAAAGTTGAGCATACTATTGGGTTAATTGATCTATTACTCAAGGTAGGAGGCAGGATAGATATACTTTTAATAGATAGTAAAAGAAACTCTATATGTATAGAAAACAAAATTGATGCAACAGATCAATCTCAACAAATTGAACGCTATTGCAATTACAACAAGGGCAAAAACATTGTCGTTTATCTATCAAAATATGGTGACGATCCAGATGTGTCAAGTAGTGGAGAATTGATAGCTGGAGCAGATTACCATACCATTGGTTATCATAATGAGATCATAACCTGGTTAGGGCAGTGTCAAAGGCTAGCCTACGATCAACCTATACTAAGGGAGAGCATTAAGCAGTATAGAATATTAATTCAACAAATAACACATCAATTGGGAAATAAAGAAGACCAGGAGTTAAAGGCACTGGTTGTAGGTAATCTACAAGAGGCGGCAGTACTAAGTAGAAAATATCACCAAGTAGCAAAGCAAATCAAAACAGATTTTAGAAATAATGTGTTTAAATTACTTACGGCTTCAATAAACGGTTTTATTCTCACTAAGCAGGATGTTAATAAGAAGCATTCTAATATTTGGCTACACAATGATATTTGTAATACTAATAAGCTTTGGTTCGCTATAGAGTCGTTTAGTGGTAAGGGACATTTGGATGGAGCATTATTTGTTGGAATTTTTGATAAAAACGGTAGAGTACCCAATAGAACAGAATTTGATAAAGTTTCAAAGCAATGGATTCACCATCAACCATTAGTATATAATGATTCTGTAATAAACGTATCATCGCCAGCAATGTTACAGGTACTAAGTGCTCCAGAATTAAATATGCAAGCGGCAGAAGATGTTGTAAAGCAAATACTTGGGTTTATAGATAATTACAGTTCAATAATTAATACACTAAAAAAATAATTTACATCCAAAAACAGATAGAGTAGCGTATGAAAACCAGAAAAATAGTTGATTATGTAGTTATTAATGAATACACTGAAGACAGTAAAAATTTGCTACTCAGAATAGATCTTAAGCGTGATGAGTTAAATAAGAAAATTAATAATTTCAAGGCATACTTAGAAAATAGTCTAAATGAAAAAAAACGCTTAAAATTTGTTCAAGAGGTATACAACAAATACCAAAATGACTTGTGCCCTCCATTGACTATTGAAGAAGAAAATGAGTGGGATAAAAATGCAAATAAGGGTTCATCATTTCCTTTTGGTGAGTATGACCATCCATCAAAATATGAACACTTTAAAGCTGACAAAGTATATACTGACTTTGCAAAAAGTAATATAAAAAAATCTCAAACTAAGTATATCAGCACTCAAAAGAAAATTAATGAGGCCATTATAGAAATAGAAGATCGCTGTTCTGAATATTCGTTCCAAATAGAGCAATTACAAAGAGATCTAGAGTTAATCGAGAAGAACCCAGACCCTACACTGAATAAATCTGTAAGAACAAGTTTTGAGCAACAAATCTTAGATCTTATTCAGAAAGGATATGAACCAGTAGGTGGTATCTCTGTTAGTAAGGGCATATCATATCAAGCAATGGCGAGGTATGAGAATAGTTAGGCTTTAAATTATGGGGAAAGAAAAGGTAGTTTTAAATTCTCACGATGAATTAGTAGAATTTTTCAAGAATATAGATAGAGATTCCTTTCTTAACGATAAAGGAGTAGTTCTCATTGAGAATTTTGAGTTTAATTTTGATATTATACTTCCATTCAAACTAAAAGTCCAGGGCGGTTTGAGTGATATAAACCGATACTTTCGTAGCTCTAAGAATAAATTTATGTCGTGTGCATTTACTAAAGACGTGACAGTGATTGATTGCGGATTTGAAATGTTTTTTGAATCTAATTGTGTTTTTGAGAAAGAAGTTAAAATTATAAGTCGTTCTACAAATTTAAGTTTTAAGAATAGCAAAATTAATAGACTCAATCTAGAGGGAGCTACATTTGGCGGAGCTGGGAAAGAAGGTGGTAAGCTTCGGTTAAAAAAATGTGAAGTAGGTTTTAGTAATTTTAAAAATGCGAAATTCTATAGTATAGTAGATTTTTATAACACAACATTTCTTGAGAATGTAATTTTTAATAAAACAGATTTTTTAAACTTAGTAATATTGAGCGCTACAACTTTTAAAAAGAACGCTCTTTTCACATACACCTTACTTGACGATAAGGTAATTATGAGAAATACTGTTTTTGAAAAAGGTCTTGATCTATCATTAGCCATTATAAAAGGAGACTTGGCATTATTTGATATTAAACTCTCATCTAAGCCATATAAAGTTATTGCCGACATTCTTTCTGAAGATGAATATGAGGATAGTGTTGCAAATACAGGGGAAATACCTATACATAACAAGCAAGAGACATTTAGATTATTGAAAATGTATTTTGCAATCGTACATAACGTACCTGAATCGCTTAAATACAAAAGGTTAGAGAAAGAAACTTATCAAGTTAATCTTAGAAATAAGGAGGGTACTATAGAAAACCTTCTTGAAAGATTTAATCTCTGGCTCAACGAGTTTTCAAGTAAACACAGCACATCTTACGGTAGAGCTTTTGTATTTACCATTGTCATTGGATGGTTGTTTTTCTATTTCTCTCTAATATCTACAAAGTCCTTTGAGTTTTCTTTGATCCCAACAAGATGGGCTTTATCAGAAGGAGCAAAATACTTTGCTCAATTTATGATTCCAACACATAGTTTCAAGTATATGGACGACAATGTCGTTCTATCAAACAGCTTCTACATTTTTGACTTTATAGGTAGGTTATTTGTAGGGTATGGAGTTTTTCAATTTATACAAGCATTTAGAAAATATAAGTAATGACGACACAACCAGAACAAGTATTAGAAAATAATTTGATCGCTCAATTAACAGGATTGGGACATAAGGCTGTAGTCATTAAGACTGAAGAAGATCTTGTAAGTAACCTTAAAGCGCAGCTTGAGAAACATAATAAAACAACGTTTACAGTTTCAGAGTTTGAGCGAGTATTAATTCACTTATCTAAAGGTAATATTTTTGATAAGGCAAAAACTTTAAGAGATAAGTACGTTTTACATAGAGACAACGGTGATAAGTCTTACATAGAATTTATAAATCAAGACTTCTGGTGCCAAAACGAGTTTCAAGTAACAAATCAAATTACTATCAACGGTCATAGAGAAAACCGTTATGATGTAACCATTCTTATCAATGGTTTGCCATTAGTCCAGGTGGAGCTAAAAAGGAGAGGGATAGAGCTTAAAGAAGCTTTTAATCAAATACAGCGGTATCAAAAAGAATCTTTTGCCTCAAATAATGCCTTGTTTAACTATGTACAGGTATTTGTTATAAGTAACGGTGTAGATACCAAGTATTATGCAAACAGCCCTAAACAAAGCTTTAAACAAACATCGTTTTGGAGTAAAGAGAATAATACAAAAATCACGCAGTTAGATAAGTTTGCAAGTATATTTCTTGAACCTTGCCATATAGCTAAGATGATTACTAAGTACATCGTGTTGCACGAGAGCGATAAGATATTAATGGTACTTAGGCCATACCAGTATTATGCTGTAGAGGCTATTATAGACAGGGTGAAAAACTCTGATAAAAATGGATATATCTGGCATACTACAGGATCAGGTAAAACCCTCACGTCATTTAAAGCAAGCCAAATACTCACTCATAACCCTAAGATTAAAAAAGTAGTTTTTGTTGTAGATAGACAAGATCTAGACGATCAAACTGTGCGTGAGTTTAGAGCTTTTGATAGGGATAGTATTGACGGTACAGAAAATACTAAGATGCTAGTAGAACAATTTCTGGATAATAGTAGACCATTAATTGTAACTACAATTCAAAAGTTAAATAATGCTATTACTAAGTCAAAGTTTAAAAAGCAAGTAGAAGCGTTGCGAAATGAAAAGGTGATCTTCATATTTGATGAGTGTCACAGATCACAGTTTGGTAAAACTCATAAAGAGATAGTCAGTTTCTTTACAAATCATCAACTTTTTGGATTTACTGGTACGCCTATTTTTGTAAAAAATGCCATAAGTAAGAAGAGTATAAAACAGACCACTGCAAACCTATTTGATAAGTGTTTACATCAGTATGTTATTACAGATGCAATACGAGATGAAAACGTTTTAAAATTTTCTATTGAGTACTATAATGTATTTAAGTCTAAAAATAATGTGCCAGATATTAAGGTTGAGGATATAGATACACAAGAGGTGTACGAGAGTGATGATTATCTCGAGATTATTACAAATTATATCATTGCAAATCATAACCGTAAAACACATCATCGTGCATTTACAGCTATCTTTTGTGTAAGTAGCGTAGATATACTAATAAGGTACTACGAACTTCTTAGAGCTAAGAAACAAGCTGGAGAGCATCGTTTAAATATTGCGACTATATTTTCTTATAATGTAAATGAAGTAGATAAGGATGCAAACGGCCAGATACACGAAGAAGATGTAAGTGATGATAAACCTGTAAATAAACATAGTAGAGAAAAGCTTGACGAGTTTATAGCCGACTATAATGAACAATTCAAATCAAAACACTCAACAAAAGATGGTAATGCTTTTCTTAACTATAAGAAAGACATTTCAAAACGAGTAAAGAACAGACAGATTGATATACTACTGGTAGTAAATATGTTTTTAACTGGTTTTGATAGTAAAACACTAAACACGTTGTACGTAGATAAAAACTTGAATTATCACGGTTTGATACAAGCGTATTCTCGTACCAATAGAATACTCGGTGATAAAAAGTCACAGGGCAACATTTTAGCTTTCAGAAACCTCAAAAAGAATACAGATGATGCCATTGCTTTATTCTCTGATAAAAATGCAAAAGAAACGATTACCATTGATCCTTATGAAGTACAGGTAACGAAATTTAATCAAGCTTATAAGGAACTAATGGCTATAGCTCCTACAGTCGATAGCGTTAATGATCTAGTTACAGAAGAAGATGAGCTCGCTTTCGCGAAAGCGTTTAGGGAAATTATGCGCTTAAAGAACATTTTATCATCATTTATAGAGTTCACTTTTGATGATACATATATGGCGGAGCAGGAATTTGCAGATTATACAAGCAAGTACCTGGATCTATATGATAAAATTAGAACCAATAACTTAAAAGAATCCGTTTCAATTTTAAATGAGATAGATTTTGAGCTTGAACTTATACACAGAGATGAGATAAATGTAGCTTACATTATGAAACTCCTGGCAAAGCTTAAAGATGCCAAGCCAAAGGATCGAGCAAAACAGAAAAAACAAATAATAGACCTCCTTGCTGGTGAAGCTGAACTAAGAAGTAAAAGAGAGCTAATAGAAAAGTTTATCCAAAACAATCTTCCAGACTTAAGTGATGATGATGATGTAGATGATGCATTTAAAAAGTATTGGGATATAGAAACTAAAAAAGCACTTAAGGAATTAACCAAAGAAGAGTCATTGCACCAGGACAAGGTTGAGACAATAATAAATGACTTCCTATTTACCGGTAAAATGGCAACCGAAGATGAAGTAATTGAGGCTCTAGATAAACAACCTAGTGTATTGCAGAGAGAGTCGATAGGTAACCGAATTACCGAGAAAATAAAGGATTTTGTGAAAACCTTTATTAATGGGGTAGAGTAGTGGTACTTACTATTACACATATATGTGTAATTATACCGAAGTAGTTCGGTGTTTTATATCAACGGCACTTATTAAAATTATAAATATTAAAAGCATCAAAGCTCTTCAACTTTGATGCTTTTATACTATTTGAGCCTTATACACATATTTGTGTATGGAATCCCGAGCATCATTGCTCGGAATTTGGACGCCAAAAATTCAATTTTACAGCATCAAGAAAATATCTAGTTTCTATGTCTGGTAGTATCCTAGATTTTTCATCAACTTTAAAGATTAAGGTTTCAAGTTTCTTTTTAATTCTGCTTTTTTCTGTAGCCACATCAAAATAGTTTAATAGGTTCATAAATATCGAATTATTGTCACCTCTTTTGCGGCATCTATTAATAAGCATAAGTATCAATCGGTCTGTAGGGCTAACAGCTTTAAATGATCTATGAAAAGAATCATTTTCTGTGTATTTAGGTACACCGCCAAAAACGATTGACTTTATTTTGCTTTGATCAATATTTAGTAACTCATTTAGCGTTGATGCCTGTATGTCTAGTTGTTTTCTGTGCTTACTATTTTTTATAGTATACTCAAGTCTACCAATGTCTTGATAATCTTGACCTACAAGATACTTTTCAGCAAATTCTGAACTTTTAGTTTGTAATTCTAACGTCTTGTGGTAAATCTTCACATAGGGTCTACCAGGTGTAGCTTTCTCCCTTGTATTAAATTGCATACCTACGTTAGTTTTTTGCCGAAAAGGTTTTGAAACATACTTAAAGCAACTTGGCTTAACACTGTTGTAAATTTCTTGGTTGGCTTCTATCATAGCTTTAGGCGTGACTTTTACATCATAACAAAAATCTATATCACTTACGTATGCATTTAAAAAGGTTTCATAAGTAAAGTAAACAATATTAAGATCTATAATATACTGATAAAGTGCTGGCAACGTTGCCCTTGTTATACCTTGTAAATACTTTTCTTTTAGTTGCTTTGCGTTGCATTGTATGACAATTTGCTCTTCAGATTTACCACCTTGTAATGAGTTAAATACTGCTATCCTGGAACTTATCCCACTTGTCACATTTACCTTATGTTTATCGAGATTAACGTGATCTTCGATCATTCCTGTTTTTACATATACCTTTTGGTATTCCTCTGCAAATGTGTCATCTACATAGTTTACTAAGTACTTAGGTATTCTAATTTTAAGACTATCTATTTTAATAATTTCTAACATTAGTTTATTTTTGTGTCACGGGCAATGCCTGAAGAGACAACCCGTAACTTTTGCATAAAAGATGAAATTAGCTTTCCGATAATGGAAGGCTTTTTTTGTTTAGGGGTGTTACCCCTAAGACCCCAAAGTTTTACCACAATTGCATAAAGTAATAGCACAGTAGAGCGCAAACTTTACAGCTTGTAATATTTTAATTTAAATAAATAAAGTGGAAACGTGGAGGCTTAAGGATGGGCTACTTTGTAGCAGATTCTTCTAAAATCCTTACGACTTCAGATCTTTTAAATCTAACCATCCTGCCAATTTTGTAGGGCTTAAGAATACCCTTTTTACACCAATCGTGTATGGTCACTAATGAGACTTGAAGCATTACTTTTAAGTCTTTTCTAGAAAGCCACTCAACAGGTTCTGTTGCTTTTTGTTGTTCTGAAAACTGGTTTAAACATTCTGTTACACCTTGAAGAAGTTCAGCTTTAAACTTCTCTGGTGTGGTACTGTGTAATTGTGTTACTGTATTCATCATAAGTTTTTGTTTTATGATGCAATTTTAATCTTGATTTGCGTTAATTGATCTATTGTACATAGTACAGATAATGTTACAACGAATTAAAAAAGGACTCAATCTCCTCAATTGAAGCAATTTGTGAAGAGCCAAGTTTTGTTGGTAAATCTATTTTACCTAGCAATTCACGAACCTTTTGCGGACTCCTTCCTATAATCTTGCCTATAATTTTGGAAATTTTGACGTTAGATTTTCCTTGTTCTCTCAATAAATTTATTACTCCTAACTTATTAAGCAAGTATACAGCTTGAATGGTTTGAATATTATTTTCAACTTCAATGGAATCATTGCAATCAAAGCGGTTTTCAAGATATTTGATTTTATTAAGAAACGAATATTTTAAGTCTTTTTCAAGTAAGTCAAAATCATTCACTATCAATTTTAGATAATAAATTTGTTTCTCAATAAATTGATCTTCACTAGAATCACTATTTGATTTTAGAAATTTTTCAAGTCCGTTCTGATAAGAATTGATAAAGCAGTCCAAGCTAGAAAATACCGAGAAATAATTATTTTGATTTGTGAATTTTTGAAGCTCATTTAATTTGTGGCCTGTTTCTAAATACAAATTATTTACATCTTCATCCAGAGTACGTAATACTTCGAAAGTGAGTTGAACATCATTTTTTTTTGGTTCATTCCTAATAAAGTCAACTTTTTCGGAGAGTAGGGAATAACTATCGATAAAAAGCCATTCAAGATGATTATATTTTTTATTCAATTCAATATTAATGCTCATATGTTCTATTTGATCAGATATTGCAGGACTATTTGGTTTCATTCTTGTCGTTTGAGATAGTCCAAGCATTAACTTTGAGATTATACAAATCTTTAAAAAACTTAGAAATGACCTCCTTATCTAAATGAATATTTAATCTTTCCTCTCCTTTGAGATTTGAGCAAAACTCACTACCTATGAAACCCATATAGAGAGAATTAAGCGTTTCTGGCAAAGAAGCTATTTCATTATCTTGTAATAGATCCTCAATTAAATTAAAAATTTTTTTCTCCTGTGTTAATTCAGTAATTGGCGACATAATATTGTGTTTAATTATTTAAAAAAAATATGCTTTGACAAGCGATCTAAGCGTTCATTAGGGGTGATTTTTATGTATCTGTAAAAAACTGTTTCTGATGAGTGGCCGCTCATTGCCATTATATCAATAGTGGACATACCAGCTTTATATGCGTTTGTACAAAAGCTTCTTCTTGCAGTATGGTTTGTAATTATATCTTTCCTTTTATGAGTTAACTTTTGCTTCTTACCTCCAATTGTTTTCTCTTTAATGATGCTACCCTTGAGTTCTGCCTTTTGTCCTATTATTTTTAGATAATCGTTTATTTTTTGATCACTCATTATTTTAGGAAAGCTACCATTGTTTCGATTCAATAGTTGCTCAAATTTATGACCAATAGGTATTTGAACAGTTTTACCTGTTTTACGCTGTTTATACTCTAGGTATTTAATTTTATCTCTTGTTAATTTTATGTTCATTTTAGTTAGTTGCCTCAAATCCCCAACTCTCATTCCTGTGTAGTACTGTATGAGGAAAAGATCACGAGCTCTACGAACTCCATTATGCTCCAGTTCGAGATTTTCAATAATTGCTATTTCACCAGTGGTAAGATAAATGTCGTCCACCTTTTCTGTAACCTTAGCAAAAGTCGTTTTCTTGAACTCCAGATTGTGATGGAGGTTACGCTCCAAAGCTGCATTCATAATAGCTTTCAATTGCTTTATCTGGTTGCCGATGTAATTATTTGAATAATTATTAGATTGCAAATAGGAGCTATATTCTTTATGAAAGTTTAAATCTACATCATCATAGTTGATTTTTGGATTGAATTCTTTTAGTTTTTTGAGTGCTGTCTTATATCCTCTAATTGTACCATTGGCAAGAGGGGTATTTGTCTTTGGATGTGGGTTTTCTTTATAATAGTCTATAAACCACTCATAGAAGTCTAGGAGGTTCTTATGATCATTTGCAACTGGTTTTGTTTTTGAAGTTGCAATATCTAATGTTTTCTTAATTAGATCATTTGTGAGTTCTATTTTGTTTCTATTACATTCATCTATCAAATCTTGTGCGGTTACTACCAGTTGTTGTAGTTGAGCATTTATAAATACACTCCTCGGTTCACTAGAAACATTTTTTACTCTAAATCTTTTTGAATCCCAATTTTTAGGTGCTTCTACACCGTAACCTGTTGCATAACGTTTCTGTTTTTTTGCTCCATAGTTGACATTGATGTATATTTTATTGCCCCTTAGTTTTAAACTGATACTTCCCATAGCTTTAATTGTACCGCTAAATGTACCGCTAATTTGTTAATTGATATATATTTAACTTAACTTTGTTTTATCTAAAATCCTTTAAAATATGGCGTTAAGAGCCTGTATTACTTCGATTGAAGTAAATTTGATAAAATATTTTGTAATCCTTCAGGGCTCACAACATTCATTAAACCACATCTATTATAGATGTGGTTTTTTTGTTTATCATAATTAGTTTTATTGCGCTGTAAATTAAATGATATACCCATTACTACTATACATTAACCTTCAGTCTCGTTAAAAATTAAATATTGATAAAGCGGTATAAATAAGTTATAACAAATCTTAGGACAAATGTTAACAAGCTTGTTATATTACAAAGCGTTCGTACTCAGTGTTTGAGTACGTTTTTTCATATCTTTCGCTTGGTTTTACTCAGTTTAATTAAAACCAAACGAAATAGTAAGAAATCTCCCTTTAATCCATACCCATTATGAGATCATCTTTAGTACTTATATCCGTCTTATTTTTATTCTTTACAGTACATATTAATGCACAAGCAATAACGGTAGATGCCAGTGCCACCACGGTTGCAGATGTTGAGACATTAATTACAGATATCCTTATAGGTAGTTCTAGTGATTGTGCAGAAATAAGTAATGTTTCAAAATCTACAGGTATTGACGAAGGTGCAGGTATAAATGGTATAGGCTCTTTTGAATCTAATGGAGCAGATTTTCCCTATGAAGCGGGTATAGTCTTAGTCTCAGGTAATGTAAATAATGTTCCGGGTCCAGAAGTAGATGGTATACCCAGTGGAGGAGGCTGGGGAGGTGACACAGACCTTGAGGCAAATACAACAGCAACAAATACTAATGACGCTAGTTTTATACAATTTGATTTTACTCCATTCGTAGATGAGTTAAATTTTAATTTTATAATGGCCTCAGAAGAATATAATCAAGGATTTGAATGTACCTTCTCTGACGCATTCGCCTTTATCCTCACTGATCTCACTACCGGTGTTGTTCAAAATTTGGCAGTTCTTCCCGGAACTAATATTCCAATCGAGGTTACAAATATTCGTCCAGAAGTTCCTGGTAACTGTGCAGCAGTAAATGAGGAATTTTTTGACCGCTATAATTTTGCTCCATTTAATCCAGAAGCAAATTCTGCTATAAACTTCCAGGGGCAAACAGTTTCCCTTACAGCTATGGGAACGGTAGTTGTGGGTAATCCCTATACCATAAAATTGGTTGTTGCAGATCAAAGTGATTCCGTAAGAGATATTGCTGTTTTTCTAGAGGCGGGGAGTTTCAATCTTGGAGTTGATATTGGTGGTGATAGAATAGGATCAGAATTTAACGCTGCTTGTGAGGGTGAAACGTTAACATTAGATGCGACGTTTGATGGGGCTATAAGCTATACTTGGGAAGTAGATAATGGGACTGGGTTTGTCCCTTTGCTTGATGGTATGGGAGTTCCAGTAACAACTCCTACTGTAGATGTGACTGTTGCTGCTACTTATCGTGTACTAGTTGATGCTGGTACAGGATGTCTTGGAGAAGACACTGCTATTATCGAGTTTGCAAATCCTATGTATAATGACCCTATGGATTTAACAGTGTGCGATGATGTTTCGGGTGATGGTGTAGAAGTTTTTGATTTAACTGATCAGATTTCAGATATTTTAGATACACAAGATCCAATGGTTGTTAGTGTTGCTTTTTACGAAAATCAATCAGACGCCGAAATGAATATTAATCAGATACCTAATCCAGATGCTTATTCAAATACGATGGCTTCTCAAGAAATATGGGTTCGTGTAGAAACAGATTTAAGTCCAGATTGTTTTGAGGTGGGCTCATTTATAATTTCGGTAAATAGTCAAACTATTGCAAATGATCCTGGAATTTTTATCGTTTGTGATGATGCATCAGATGGTAGTGATACAAACGGAGAGACTGTATTTGACTTATCATCGTTAAATAGTCTTATTCTTGACACTCAAGACCCAGCTATGTTCAGTGTTTCTTATCACGAGACTGCTATGGATGCAACAAACAATGCGATGCCATTACCATTTGCTTATACTAGTACGGATGATATGATATGGGTGCGAGTTGAAAATAATGGCGATGTAAATTGTTTCGCAATTAGAGAGATCACGCTTGATGTGGCAGAGCTTCCAGTGCTTTTAAATAATCCTGTACTGTTATCGCAATGTGATACAGATCAAGATGGTTTTGCTTTTTTCAATCTCACAGAAGCACAGACCTTACTTAGTGCCGATTCAAATAATGAAACGTTTGTTTATTTTGATTCTGGAGGATCATCAATAGTCGACCCGACGGCATATTTTAATCAAACCGCAAACAACGAATCCATAAGCGTTACCATTTCTACCATAAATGGATGTACACGTCAGGCTCAGATTGACCTTGAGGTAGATACTTCAGAGATTCCTGATACTTTTCAATTAGAATATTTTGAGTGTGATACAGATAGTGATGGTCAGTCATTATTTGATTTTTCTGATGCTACAGCACAAGTGCTAGCTTTATTTCCTGCTGGACAGATGCTTACTGTAAGCTATTACGAAACCCAGCAAGAAGCAGAAACAGAGACCAATCCTATTACGGCAACTATTGATGCCTATACAAATAACCTCACCTATACAGATACAAATGGACAGCAAGGTATTTGGGTACGTGTAGATGGCGATACTGCAAACGACTGTCGTGGTCTAGGGATACACGTATTGCTTAATGTGGAGGCTAACCCCACTTTTCTACCCAACATCTCTTCACTTGAAGAATGTTCACCTATCGCAAATGCTGCTCAATTTGATTTAACCCAGAACGATGCCGAGATTACGGGCGGTGATCCTAATATTCTAGTTACTTATTATGAAAATGTAGGGAATTACACGGCGATGAATGCCATTGCTAACCCTACTGCTTTTTCAAACAGTAGCAACCCTCAGACCATTTATTACAGTCTTGAGAATGCCACTACGGGCTGTACTACGTTTGATTTTGTCAACCTGGCAATGAACTTTGAGCTCATCGTAAACCAGAACCCTGTACTCACCACGCCTACCGAACTTCAAGTTTGTGATGATGATGGTGTGATAGATGGACTTACCACGGTAGACCTCTCTTCAAAAGATATTGAGATTACGGGTGGTTTTGATGCAAACCTTACCATCACCTACCACTTAGACCAGGCTGGGGCCGATGCTGGTGATGCAAGTATCCCAGACAAAACAATGTTTACAATGACCACCAACCCTCAGATTGTAGTGGCTCGTGTGACCGATAATACGACGGCTTGCTACTCAACAGTAAATCTTAGTGTGCGTAGCTTCCCAGTGCCGGTACCCGTAACCCCTGCAGATTATGAGGAGTGTGATGATGATAACGACGGTGTTTTTGACTTCTTCGTGCTCTCCTCTAGAGACGCCGAAATCACCGGTGGTGACCCAACCCTTACTGTAGCCTATTACCTCACCCAGGCAGATGCAGATAATGCACCGGTGGGTCAGGAGCTTGATAATATGATGTATATCAACAATGAGCCTTTTGAGCAAATTGTATATGCTCGCGTTTTTAACGATGCCGGTTGTTACAGCACTACACCGCTTACCCTGCGTGTGCTCAACACCCCGATGCCTAACCAAGATGCGCTTCCATACGCGCTGTGTGATGACGATACCGATGGGCTTCAAATATTTGATTTGAGTACGCAAGAAGCTAATATCTTAGGTGGTTTAGACCCTACAATGCATACGGTAGAGTGGTTTTCTTCTCTCGCTTCCGCGGAAGCTGGAGCTCCTGCCATTGCAACTCCTAACGCTTATACGAGCAATACCGCTACCGTATATGCCCTAGTAACCGACACTGCACAGATGACCACTACAATGACCTTCTGTAGTAATATTGCCCCTTTAGAACTTATTGTAAACCCATTACCAACCCCTACCCAACCTGCCGAATATGAGCTCTGTGATGATATAGAAAGTGGTAGTGATACCGATGAGTTTGCAAGCTTTGATTTACGTAGCCGTGATGATGAGATTACCGGTGGTAATGACGATTGGAGTGTGAGCTATCACCTCACCCAAGCAGATGCAGATGCCGGTACGCCCGTACTTACAGATATGTATCAGAATGTAGTAATGGCAAACCAAACCATCTTTGTACGTGTAGAAGATATTGTAACGGCTTGTTATGAGACCATCACCTTAACCTTAGTGGTAAATCCATTACCATCACCTACCACCATAGCACCGGTAGAGGAGTGTGATACAATGGCAAATGATGGCGACCCAGATAATGATGGGGATGCTATTTTTGATCTTACAGGTCAAGTAACGACAGACATTATTAATGGCGAGGCCTTTGTGGGACTTACCTTCCACGAGACAATTGCCGCTGCAGAGCTAGGTACACCAGCCATTGCAAACCCAGCAGCCTACCAGACGGTATCAAGAACTATTTATGTAAGAGCTACAGATACAGACCCTGCTACCAGCACTGAGTGTTACCGTATCGTAGAGTTAGAACTTATCGTGCAACCTGCACCGGTACTACCTACCACTATCCCAGACCTTACCGAGTGTGATGATGATGGGGACGGGCAAGCGCTGTTTGACCTTACACAAAACGATGCAGTGATCTACGGGACACAAACCCCAGCAGCTGTAACCCTTACGTATCACGAGACACTTGCCAGTGCAGAAGCAATGGTAGGCAGTGCGGCAGATATGCCTATTGCAGACCCTGTAAACTACCTTGCCAGTGCACCGGTAACCCAGCTGTGGGTACGTCTAGAAGACACCGCAACAGGTTGTACTGTAGTAGGTACTTTTAATCTAAACATCGCAATGATTCCTACCATCACCCCACCAGGACTTTTTGAAGCCTGTGATAGTGCGGGTGCCCTCGTAGGAACCGATGATGATGGGATTACTACTTTTGACCTTACCAGCCTTGATGCAGGTATTACCGGTGGAGATCCAGCCCTTACCGTGACCTACTATGAGTCGCAAGCAGACCTAGATGCAGGTATTGCAAATGCTATTGCCACACCAGCGGCATATATCAATGATGGTACTAGTCCGCAGACGCTTTTTATCTTAGTAAGTAGTAGTGATGCAGGAATGTGTGGTGCAGAGACTACGGTAGACCTACAGGTTAATCCGCTACCTGTTATTGGAGAACCTTTACCAGAAGCGATAGCTTGTGATGAAGATAATGATGGTTTTGGAGCCTTTGACTTGCAACAATATAATGATGACTTGTTAGCAACGCTTACAGATATCACCCTACGTTTTTATGAAACCCTAGATAATGCCACGGCAGACACGGGAGCAGGGCAGATAGATATTACCGTTCCTTATAACAACATCACAGGGATGACCTCACTGTATGTGGTAGCACAAGATACCAACCCTGCAACGGCAACGGCTTGTACTAAGATTTATGAGTTTGAGCTTGTGGTGTATCCTATCCCAGAGATTCCTGCAGCCCTTGAAACACTTACCGAGTGTGATAATGATAATAACCTGATGGAAATCATAGACCTTACTCAAAATGAGGTTGCCATCATAGGGACACAAGATGCAACCACGCTTGTCATTACCTATCACAATACCCTAGCAGATGCAGAAACGGGTAACAACCCAATTATTGATCCAGCCAACTATAACGCAACACAGATGACACCACTTGAGGTAATCTGGGTACGTTTACAAGTAAATGATGGTAGTCCAAATATCTGTGCTGCAGTGAGCTCTTTTGAAATCTCTGTAGAAAGCCCACCTACGGCAAACCCAGCAAATGATGATCTAGATCTAATGGTTTGTGATGATGATGCAGATACCTTTAATGTATTTGACCTTACGGTTAATGAGGCAAGTCTTACCGGTGGTGATCCATTACTATCTGTGACCTATTATGCAAGTCTTGCAGACCAGATGAGTGATACTCCTATTACAGACCCTACAGCTTATACAAACATTCAGAACCCACAGACGATACAGGCAGTAGTCTCTAGCGCAGCAGGATGTACCGACCAGACTACTTTTGACATTGAGGTGTTACCATTACCTACGCCTAACACAATGCCAGATGCCGTGGAGGTATGTGATGCCACGACAGATATTGATACTGATGGCGATGGGGTGATTGACGCTGGCTCTGGTTCAGATACCGATGGTTTTGAGAGCTTTGATCTTACGGGTGTGATTGCTCAGATAGGCGGAGGGGAGCCTGTAGATATCTTAGTGTATACAGATCTCGCTTTCGCGGAAGCGAACCCAGACGACCCAACGCTTGCAGTGGCAGATGTCACTAACTTTATCAATACCACATCTGGTAACCAAACGCTCTACGCACGTGTGGAACGTAATGTACCGGGCGATGATGACTTAGACAGCGACGGAAACTTATGTTATGTGATTGTGCCTTTTGAGGTGATTGTAAATCCGCTACCTGTATTGGCAGAAGCGGGACCTATTGATTATACCTTCTGTGAAGAATTTGATGGAGATGATACAATGGGAAGTGTTGATCTTACGACCCTGGCAGATGAGATAGGGATTCTTGCGGCGCCACAGGTAACGAGTGATTTTACGATAAGCTATCACCAGTTACTGGTGCAGGCAGAGGCAAACACGGCTGCACTAAGTTCGCCATACACGGTGGCAGATGGTGAGGAGCTGTTTGTGCGTATTGAAGATAACACCACGGGTTGTGTGAACTTTACAAGCATCATCTTTACGGTAGAGAGCCGTCCAGAGGTGTCTCCAGCAGATAATATGGTACAGTGTGCTGATGATCTTGGGATTAATGTTGCGCCTAACCAAGATGAGGCTACCTTTGACCTTACCCAGCAAAATGCGATGATTACCGGTGGGGTAGCTGGCACTTCTGTTACTTACTACACCAGCCTGGCAGATGCAGAGGCAATGATAAATGCGATAGACACGCCTAGTGCTTATGTGAATACAAGTAACCCACAGACTATTTATGCTAGAGCGGTTAATACAGCTAGTAACTGTGAGAGTACGATGGTGGTAGACTTTGAGATTTTTGTACAACCACTACCATATACAGACCTTAGCAATGAGGGCGGACAGATTTGTGTGGATGAGATTACGGGTGAAGCGCTTGATCCGTTTACGATAGATGGTACGGTAGAAGATCCTCAGATTGGGGTGACTTATAGCTATGCGTGGACACTAGATGGTGCATTGATATCACTAAATCCTGTGGTGACTGTAGATGCTGCAGGAACCTACCAGGTGCTGGTTACAGCTACGTATGTAGATGGTACGGAGTGTGATTACCTAGCAGAGGCGGTATATACGGCAGAGAGCGCGCCGGTGTTTGAGGCGATTGTACTAGAACCTTCTTTTAACAGTAGCGGATTATACACGGTAGAGGTGATCAACATCACGGGAGCAAATCCTAACTCTGAGTATGAGTTTGCTCTAGATGATGGCCCGTTCCAGAGTAGTACGACTTTTACAAATGTGACTCCAGGAACACATACCATTTTTGGAAGACTAGCAAGTGGTAACTGTTCGATCTCTGAGTTTGAGATAGGGATCATCGATTACCCACGTTTCTTTACACCTAATGCAGATGGTTTTCACGACACGTGGAATATCATAGGGCTAGGGGTAGATCCTAACCTGAATGCGAAGATTTTTATCTTTGATAGATACGGGAAGCTCTTAAAACAACTAAGCCCTACAAGCCCAGGATGGGACGGTACTTTTAATGGACAGCCGATGCCGAGTAACGACTACTGGTTTAGAGTAGAGTTTACAGAGGTAGATGACCTAGGGACACAGAGAACCGTAAATGGTCACTTTACATTGAAGAGATAAAACAACCACATTACAAATTAAAAAAACTCCCTACGGCTGTAGGGAGTTTTTTTATGGGGTTGTATTAGATAGCCTATAATTCTATCTTCTAGATACTATATAAAATAGGCTAATTTAGATTTAATAGAGGAGTGGCTACTTTCGCGCAAGCGTAAAATAAGATATAATGATCTTAGAGGATGTATGTTATTATCTAAGCTAATGTATAGTTTTTGCGGAATAAGAGAAGCTTAAAAAACATCATCTTCTTCTTCCTCTTCTTCTATAATCTCATCGTCTTCATCATCAATTTGTTGCAAATCTAAAGGAGAGTCTGCGGGTATGGTAACAATTTTACCATTCCAACGTACACGTTTAAGCTCTTGGTCTAGATTCACACCATATAAACGATCAAATATTTTGGTTCTGATTGTATACGTTATAGCTGCGACAATGGCTATAAGAGGTATGATAATGTAGAATTCATCACTATCTACAAATAGTAAATCTTCGTTGATTGTACTATAAATTTGGAAAACATACATCGCTATTGGAACTAAAATAGAATGATACCACCAGTGTTTACAGGTGAAAAACCAGATTAATAATAAGATAAAGGGAACAACTTTGCTAAAAACTATCCAAGCTAAGATTTGAATACTTTCGTAATAATTACTGTGTATTGTACCAAACAAAGAGGATTCCCAAGTTTTTACATTTGGGAATCCTTGATATACGTATGAGACTATAGGCGATAGCACTATACATAATGCAATAATAGTACCTACAGATAAAATTTTTCTTTTATCCGTTGCTTGGTATTTTTTTAATGTCACGTTTGTCGATTGCTTGTTCTGCATTTTCTGTTATTGCAGTGTACGTTAATGCTGTTGCTCCCGCAATAAGCAGGCCTAATAGTAAAGCTTTAATTTTCATAATTTAGAGTGTTTTGAGTATTAATGATTTGTTGATACAAACATCACTCAATTCTCTCAATTTATAACCAATCGCTTTTTTTTGTATATTCGCGCTTTTTTTGAAAAAAAAATACACGAAAACAACATTTTACACTTGTTAGGGGTTATCTATTAAAATCTTATTTTTCGATTAAAAGTTTTATGTTATGTTTTTTGTCAATAAGTAAAATTCAATTATCAGAAAAAACCTACATTTTCACCAAATTACATTAACATAATTTTAACATAATTAATTTATTGATATTACTCTTTTATTTGTGTTTTGCTTCTCTATCTTGATAATATCTGCTTCGTTTGGTAAAAATTTTGAAATATTATCAGGCCACTCAATAAATATCCAGTCACCATTAAATATATATTCTTCAAATCCCATATCAAGCGCTTCTTCTTGATTTGTGATTCTATAAAAGTCAAAGTGGTAAATGAGCTGCTCATTACCTGTGACATATTCATTAACAATTGAAAAAGTGGGGCTACTTATGGTGTCTGTCACACCAAGCTTTTTTACAATGGCTTTAATAAGTGTTGTTTTACCAGCACCCATCTCTCCATAAAAAAGCAAAACGTTGCTTCGGACAGTAGTGACGATTTTATCTGCAATAGCTTCTATATCAGATAAATCATAAGATATTTGCATTATTAAGTAGTTTAAGGGCGTTGCTAATATAAGAATTTTTTAAACTTTTATCGTTCAAATACAATATACGAGTCTTAAGATATTTATTATTGTAGGAATATTCTTTCAGTAAATGCGAATAATGACTATTGTCAATTCATTTAGAAAAACTGGGGTGAATTTTTTGAATAGAATTTCACTCCTTTCCTTAAGAGGTAGGAGGAAGGAGTACAAAACTGTTGTCTTCTAATAAAAAGAAATAAAAATTTTGAAAGAAGTAGTGCGAGAGCAATACTTACTATAATTCTAATAAATCGATGTCAATCTGTAATAGATTTGAAGGCAACATTTGATTAACTGTTAGATCCCTTCATATAACTTGTTTCAGTTGCAAACCCCTAATATGTAGTATAAAAACGAGTTAATAAACACCGATCATTAGAATTGTGATAGCACCTTATTTTACTATTACTCCATTGTAATAATAAAAAACATCAGGTACTTGTCCATTTTTTGATTGTCCTTAAACGACATTAATAATTTAAAGGTCTTATTTTATACCATACCAATCAACTAGGGTATAGGTATATTTATAAATATACCGTCTATATTTATCTTTTTACCGAAATTGTAGTATTCTGAAAAACAATGGTTTAATCCTTGATTAGACCTTTTAAAGTAAAAAGAGCATAATGTATTTCAAATAGACATTTGAAGTCAAAAATCTTGCTAAAATAACGGCATAAAACAGCGGTACGACATACACTTACTTTAAGTTTTAAGTGTGAACTATAAGATGTTATAAGTATTATGAATTAAGTAAGAAATTTCGTTTGTTTATTAATGAATGTATATTTTTGACTTTTACTTGCTATTTATGAAGAAGCGCGTTTTTCTCCTCTTTTTATTTTATTCTATTGTAACTATTTCTGGTAAGGCTCAAGATTTACCCTTCCTAATAGATGATAAAGTCCCAGACTCTATACGACTACAAGATTATCAAACAGTAAGGAAAAAATTCTTTGAACTTACTTACAAAGACCCTCAAGTAATTGATACGCTATTATTAGAGTTGTACAGTAAAGATTTAATAATTAAAGCTACAGAGAAGAATGACCATCTAGAAGTCTCTACATTTTATGATACATTAAGTAATTATCGTGAAAATAGTTTACCTACTATTGATTATGTATTAGAATATACGAAAACACATAATCTTGACGAGTTCTATATTGAAGCGTTAATAAGAAAAGCTCTTTTTTTTATTAATACAGAGTCTAATTTAGAAGAAGCTTATAGTTTAGCTCAAGAAGCTTATGATAAGAATCAACGTTTTAATAATCTAGTTATAGCATATACTACAAAAAATATTATAGCTTTATTGTTAAAAGACAGTGGTAAAACTAAGGAGGCTATTAAAATATATTTAGAACTTGAAGAGTTATATCATACTGATGTAATTAATGAAATATTTAAGTTTGGGACAGATCGATATATTAAGGAAGCTCATACAGAGATACAGTATAGTATGGCTTTAGCATATTTTAAGCTTCATAATTATAAAAAAGCTTCTGAATATATAAACAAAGTAAAGGAGTATTCAGATATCTCTGGTAACACAGAATATGTTAGCGCATATTTAGGCCTCAAAGGTGGTATTTTAATTAGACAGGGAAACTATACAGAAGGTTTAAAGTTTACCAATGAATATTTAGACATAGCAGTTAATCTAGATAATGATGAGTTTTCTCACTCCTATACAATGCAAGGCATCGCCTATAGGGGTTTACATCAACCTGACAAGGCTTTAACTTCATTTCTCACAGCCGATAGTTTACGTGATGTTGCTGGATCAGATTATTTATTTTCAGATTTAAAAGTTACTTATGATTATCTACACAATCATTATAAACAAACAGGAGATGTAGCTAGACAAATTGAATATCTCAATAAGATGATTGCTTATGAAGAGGAGTATGGAAAACTTAGCCAGAATGTAGGTGATCAGATAATAGCGTCTTACACGTTACCAGAGTTACTGTCAGAAAAAGAAAACGCGATAAAGACATTAGAAGAAGAAAAAGAAAGTAGAAACATTGGTATAATTCTAATTGTAATATTGGGACTGGCAGCGATAAGCTTTGCGATTTACCAGTATAGAAGACGACTCAAGTTAAAGCAACGTTTTATAAACTTAAGAGATACTTATAGTGAACGCATAACCACTGAGGAAAAGCCAGAAGAAGCTACTGCAGTAACAAGGCCTGTCGTGCAAAATCATATAGAAGGCGCATTATCACATATTAAACCAGCCCAGCTTGAAAAGATACAAGAAGGCTTAGACAGTTTTGAGAAAAAGGCTCTTTTTACATCTCATAACGTGACACTCAAGAGCCTAGCCAAACAGATAGGGACAAACGCCTCTTACCTTTCGAAATATATTAATGTTGAAAAATCTGAGAATTTTTCTACTTACTTAAATGATTTGAGAATTAATTATGTCCTCAAAGAGCTTTACAACAATCCAAAATTAAAATTTTACACAGTCGCCGCTATAGCAGAGGAGGTAGGCTTTTCTAACGTAAAATCATTTTCAACACACTTTAAACGTGTCACTGGGCTTTCGGTCTCCTACTTTATAAAAAATCTTTCTAGTGAGCCAGACAGCTTTTCTAAGGAGGAGAAAGACGGCGTTATCAACCTTTCTGACCGTGTGAATAAAGCTGGTTAAGGTATATTGATTTTTAGTACGCTTTCGCGAAAGCGTACTCACGCTTTGCAATATTTAAGTATTGTATGATAAAAAGGTGGCTAAAAGGATAATCTACATTGTGAAATCGTAAGAAATTTCGTAAAATTTAAAATGTAATCTCTATTTTTGTCGGCTATTAGTTAGTTTCCCTTATGAAGGTTTACACCTTATATTTTTTTACAATACTTCTTTGCCTACCAGCTTTGGTATCCAGCCAAGACCTACCCTATATCACAGATCAAAAAGTACCAGACTCTATAGCCTCTATAGATTACTCAATACTTAGAAAACGGTTTTTCAAATTTGCAATTGAGCCACCTGCAGATGTAGATTCACTCACTATAGAACTCTATGCTAAGTTTCTCATTATAGAAGCGCAGCAAAAAGAGTTAAAAGATGATTTTGCTAAATTTTATAGTAATCTAGGTACTTTTAGAGGAGACATTGCAAGTATAGATTATGCACTTCAACATACAGACAAACATAAATCATCTGAACTATATGAACAAATATTAATTGAAAAGGCTATTCATCTTTATAATGATGATCAATTTCAAGAATCTTATGACATAGCTCAAGAGGCCTTGAAATTTGCAGAAAAATCTAAAAACTTATCAAATGAGTGGTCTCTAAAAAATTTAATAGCAGTATTACTTATTGAAAATAATAAAGAGGTCGAAGGAATACAAGTTTTAAAAGAAATTGAAAAGACCTATAGTACTGATAAGATTAAACAAATATTTCCATATAGTTGGGAAGCTAACAATAAAGAAATATTGGCATCGGTGCAATATTGTATTGCTATGGCATATTTTGATATAAATGAATTAGATAGTGCCACATATTATATATCAAAGATTAAAGAATACGCAAAAGATGCTAATGATAATGACTATTATTTATCTTATTTAGGATTACAAGCAGGCATATATACAAAATCACATAAATATAAAGAGGGATTAAAGCTTACTAATCAATATTTGGCAGAAAATCTAGATGGAGATCCCGATGCTTTATCTCACTCTTATGCATTTAAAGGCATAGCTCACAAAGGACTACAGCAACCGGAAGAGGCGCTCGCGGCGTTTCTTAAGACTGATAGTTTACACGAGTCTGGTGGTGCAGATTATTTCTTTCAAGAACTTAAAACCACCTACGATTACCTCCTTATTCATTACAAAAACACGGGTAATAGCACAAAACAAATTGAGTACCTCAATAAAATGATAACCTATGAAGAGGATTTTGGATCACTTAGTAAAACCATAGGTGATGGTATTGTAGCATCTTATACAATCCCTCAATTACTCTCAGAAAAAGAAGCAGTTATACAAAGTCTTGAGGGTGATAAAAAACAGCGCACCGTTGGTCTTATTTTTTTTATAGGCCTAGGGTTACTTGCCCTATTTTATGCGCTTATTCAATATAGAAAGCGACGTATTTTAAAACAACGTTTTGAAAAATTGCGCGCCATATATAGTGAGTGGGTCGTACAAGAAACAAACCCTATAAAGGAAGCCGAACCAGCCTTACCTGTTGTAAAAGCTGAGCAAGACGGCCCTTTATCACACATAAAGCCAGCGCAGCTAGAAAAGATACAAGAAGGTCTAGACCGTTTTGAGAAAAAGGCCCTTTTTACTTCTCATAATGTGACGCTTAAGAGCCTTGCTGCACAAATAGGAACAAACGCCTCCTATCTTTCTAAATACATTAATGTAGAAAAATCTGATAATTTTTCTACCTACCTAAGTGATTTACGTGTTAATTATGTGCTTAAGGAGCTGTATGCTTCTCACAAACTACGTTCATATACCGTTGCCGCCATTGCAGAGGAGATAGGTTTTTCTAACGTAAAATCATTTTCTACACACTTTAAGCGTGTGACTGGACTCTCTGTATCTTATTTTATTAAGAATCTAGAGGGCATTAAAGAGACTGCTGTGAAGAAAAAGGATGATAATGTGATAGACTTTTTAGAGCGAATTAATAAAACGGGGTAACTACGTTTTTACATTTTATAGCATCATAAAAAAACCACAGCTCTGGCTGTGGTTTTTTATTTAAAAAGGAGGGTGTTTAAAACTTCTTAAGTCTATAGCTCAGGTTAAAGTACGGCAATATAATAGAAGCATTAGGTCTTGTGGTCGTACCAAACTCGTGTTGTGTAGAAAAGTATATGCCACCTGTAAAGCTTATGCCATTGCTTTCATAACCTAAAGCCGCATTAGTAGGATACCACGTAAAATTTCCATCTCTTCTAGTAAGTACACTACCAAATTCACCGAGTTCAGGTATATCTAAAATACGTGAAGTGGCATATCTTGTTCCAGTATTTGCAATACTTGTTCCAAACCTCACGTAAAGGCTCTTGCCTTGTGAGAGCATAAAATGTTTTTCTATATAAAAATTATAATCCATTATTAATCTATATATAGGCTTGTCATAGGTTATGCCGAAATTATTAGAAACGTTTGCTCTCTCGTTATAGACAAAGTTATAACGTAAGGAGTGTGAAAAGTTAAAACTCCAATTTTTTACAAACTCCCACCCCAACTCATAGTGTATAGAGGGACCTATTAACATATCATCAGTATTAAATGTTACAGGGGCTATACGAGTTACAATACCTGGCTCAAGTTTTTGTATGGGGGTTATTCTGTATTCTGTCCCTATAGTGAGGGAGAACTTTTTTCTTTTGGTTTCTTGTTCTTGAGATAATCCAAAGACACTATGTAATAATAAAAAGAAGAGGGGGAGGTATTTTGCTTTGAGCATTTTAATTGTTTTATAATTTAAAGATGCTCTTTTCCTAGATGACGTACAAAATGTGTTTACGAAGAATCATAAAAAAGCAGCCTTGTTTTATAAATTTTCCTAATAATAATCGCACTGTCATTTTGCATAATAACATAAAAAAACCACAGCTTCTGGCTGTGGTTTTTTAGTTGAGTTTACGCTTTCGCGAAAGCGTAATACGTCTATTTAGGTTCCATTACAACAAATGGGATGACCATTTCTTCAAGGCTCACGCCGCCGTGCTGGTAGGTATTTCTGTAATAACTCACGTAGTGGTTAAAGTTATTTGGGTAGGCAAAAAAGAGGTCACTCTTTGCAAAAATATAAGAGCTACTCATATTTATAGAGGGTAAGTGTATGGTGCGCGGGTCTGGTGCTGCGAGTACATCTTTATCTTCATAGGTAAGGCTACGGCCAGTTTTATAACGTAGGTTAAGACTCGTGTTTTTATCACCTATTACCTTAGAAGGATTTTTTACATTTATAGTACCGTGGTCTGTAGTAAGTACCAGCTTCATACCCAGCTCTTGTGCTTGCTGTATCATAGAGAGCAGCGGTGAGTTTTTAAACCAGCTCTCTGTAAGGGAGCGATATGCCTTATCATTACTAGCAAGCTCTTTTATGACCTCCATCTCGGTTTTAGAGTGGGAGAGCATATCTACAAAGTTATAGACCACCACTGTAAGGTCATTATCCTTTTGAGACTTAAAGTTGTCTGCTAGCTTTTTACCATTTTTAAGATTAGTGATTTTGTGGTATTCCCACTTTACATCTAGGCTTAATCTCTTAAGTTGCGCCTCAAGAAAGGCCGCCTCGTGCATATTTTTTCCTCCCTCATCTGTATCATCTAGCCATAGATTGGGGTGTTTCTTTTTCATATCTTCTGGCATAAGCCCAGAAAATATGGCATTACGAGCATACTGTGTTGCGGTAGGGAGTATACTGTAGTAAGGCTCTTCTTGTACTTTTTTATAATGGGCAGCAAGGTGTGGCTCAAAAGCCTTCCACTGGTCATAGCGCATATTATCTATCACCACAAAGAGGGTAGGAGTACCCTTTTTAATATGAGGCTGTACCTTGTCCTTAAACAAGGTGTGCGACATTGTAGGAGCATCATAACCGTCAAACCAGTCTGGGTAATTTTTATCTATAAATTTACAAAACTGGTTATTTGCCTCTGTTTTTTGAGACTCTAGAATCTCAAACATCCCGCTATCTTCTATGCCCTCTAGCTCCATTTCCCAGTAAATGAGTTTCTGGTACAGTTCGCTCCACTCCTCAAAACTATTTATCATAGAGAGGTCCATCGCAATTTTTCTAAACTCTTGCTGGTATGAGGATGTTGTTTTCTGGCTTATAAGACGGCTATGGTCAAGATTTTTCTTTAAGCTTAGTAAGATCTGGTTAGGGTTTACCGGTTTTATAAGGTAGTCTACTATTTTTGAGCCTATGGCTTCTTCCATAATGTACTCTTCCTCACTCTTAGTGATCATCACGACGGGTACATTTTCTCTTTTATTTTTTATCTCATTGAGCGTCTCAAGCCCCGTGAGGCCAGGCATATTTTCGTCTAGAAATATGATGTCAAAGTTTTGTTCATCTATCATATCTACTGCCTCTGCACCGTTATCACAGGTGGTCACGCTATAGTTTTTCTTTTCAAGAAAGAGTATGTGTGGTTTCAATAAATCTATTTCGTCGTCTACCCAGAGTATTTGTATGTTGCTCATATATATAGTTAGTTCTTTAGTGGCCTTACCGTTGTATGGTGAAACCTTATATTTGTAAGGAGTACGCTTTCGCGAAAGCGTAAAACAACAGAATTTAAACTTTTTCTATTGCAGTCTTCCAAAGTTACAATTATTAACGACCCTATTTATGGGTTTATTACCATACCAAATGGGGTGCTCTTTGATCTCATACAGCACAAATATTTTCAGCGACTGAGACGTATCACTCAGATGGGACTCTCTTATCTCGTATATCCTGGAGCGCATCACACCAGATTTCAGCACGCTATAGGCTGTCTGGGTGTAATGCAAAAAGCGCTCAAAGTCCTTGTAGACAAAGGTGTTGTCATATCTGAGGCAGAGCAAGAAGCTGTACTTATCGCCATCTTATTACACGATATAGGTCACGGTCCTTTTTCGCACGCGATGGAGCATAGCATTGTAGATGGGGTGAGTCACGAAGATATTTCTACCTTATTTATGGAGGCTCTCAATGAGGAGTTTAACGGAAGTTTAACGCTCGCCATACAGATTTTTGAAGGGTCATATCATCGCTCCTTTTTAAATCAGCTGGTTTCTGGGCAGCTAGATATGGATCGTACAGACTACCTCAAGCGCGATAGCTTTTATACGGGTATGGCAGAGGGTAATATTAATACAGAGCGCATAGTCGCGATGCTCAATGTAAAGGATGACCACCTAGTAGTAGAAGAAAAAGGTGTGTATACGGTAGAGAAGTTTCTCGTGGCGCGACGCCTTATGTACTGGCAAGTGTATTTGCATAAAACAGGTATTGTTGCAGAGCAATTGCTTACCAGGGTGCTTAAAAGAGCAAAAGAGCTCTCGCGAGAGGGTGAGATATTACCTTCTAGCAAGGCACTGCAGTTCTTTTTACAAAATCAAATAGATAGCGATACCATAAAAAAGAGCTTAGACACCTTTGCACAGCTTGATGATTATGACATTATTTCGGCAATGAAGGAGTGGTGCTCGCATAAGGACTTCGTGCTTTCTGAGCTGTCTAAGAGTATCATAAATAGAGACTTATTAAAAGTAAAAATACGTAAGAAGCCATTTGCTCCGGCAAAGCTGGAGAAGCATAGAAGCGCTCTTATGAAGCAGTATAGTATCTCTCAAGAAGAGGCAAATTACTTTGTAATTACGGGTACGATATCAAATCAAGCGTATAATTATAAAAAAGGGGGGATTAATATATTAATGAGTAATGGAAAGATTGTAGATGTTGTAAAGGCTAGTGACCAGCTTAGTTTAAAATCGCTTACTAAAGAAGTAGTTAAAAACTATCTGTGTTACCCAAAACCTAAACGTTAATTTTTCCTATTTTTGTGCTTTATGAAATTTACCGCAACCCAAATCGCAGGCATACTAGAAGGGACCGTAGAAGGTAACCCAGAAGTAGAGGTCTCTAAGCTAGCCAAAATAGAAGAAGGAACCCCTGGGTCTCTTACTTTTCTGGCAAACCCTAAGTATACATCATACATCTACTCAACAGAGGCAAGTATTGCCATTGTGGGTAATGATTTTGTGGCAGATCAAGAAGTCAAGCCTACGCTCATACGTGTAGAAGATGCTTACAAGTCTTTTTCAAAATTACTAGAATATTATAATCAAGTAAAACTTAATAAGTCCGGTATAGAGCAACCTTGCTTTATATCTGACACGGCTAGTTATGGTGAAGGGCTATATCTAGGTGCATTTTCTTACTTAGGTGATAACGTACGTATAGGTGATAATGTAAAGATTTATCCTAATGTATATATAGGTGATAATGTAACTATAGGTGATAACTGCGTGCTTTTTGCAGGGTCTAAGGTATACTCAGACAGTGTGATAGGTAATACTGTTTATATACACAGTGGTGCTATAGTGGGCGCAGATGGATTTGGCTTTACGCCAAATGAAAATGGGGAGTATAGCAAAGTACCACAAACAGGTAATGTAATTATAGAAGATCACGTAGATATAGGTGCCGGTACTACTATAGATCGTGCTACCCTAGGATCTACTATTATAAGAAAAGGAGTAAAACTAGATAACCAAATACAGATTGCGCATAACGTAGAGATAGGTGCACACACCGCTATTGCTGCTCAAACAGGAATTGCAGGTTCTACTAAGATAGGTAAGCACTGTCTTATAGGTGGGCAAGTAGGTATCTCTGGTCACCTTACTATAGGTGATAAAGTGCGCATACAAGCACAATCTGGTATAGGAAGAAATATAAAAGATGGTGAAGTGCTGCAAGGCTCTCCGTCATTTAACTACGCAGACTGGAACCGCTCTTATGTACATTTTAAAAATTTACCAAAAATTGTACAAGCGGTAAACAAACTAGAAAAACAACAAAACAATGGGTAACGCTAAAGCACAACAACGTACGATAGCAAAAGAAGTAAGTCTTACAGGAGTAGGTTTACACACTGGTGCAAATGTAAAAATGACATTTAAGCCAGCGCCAGAAAATCACGGATATAAGTTTAAACGTATAGACCTTGAGGGGGAACCTATTCTCAATGCAGATGCCTCTCTCGTTACAAATACTCAAAGAGGTACAAACCTTGAAAAAGGTGGAGTGGCTATACAAACTACAGAGCACGTTCTTGCTGCTTGTGTAGGTCTAGAGATAGATAACCTGCTTATCGAGCTAGACGCATCTGAGCCGCCTATTATGGATGGATCGTCAAAGTTTTTTGTAGAAGCACTAGAAGAAGCAGGTATACAAGAGCAGGATGCAGCACGTGATGAGTATATAGTAAAGGAGGTCATCACTTATAGAGATGAAGAAACGGGAAGTGAGATTATCCTTATGCCATCAGACGAGTATCAGGTAACTACAATGGTAGACTTTGGTACAAAGGTGCTAGGTACACAAAATGCAAGTATAGAGCACATCTCAGAGTTTAAGGAAGAGATATCAGATAGTAGAACCTTTAGTTTTCTACACGAGATAGAGATGTTACTTGAGCACGGTCTTATAAAAGGAGGTGATCTTAACAATGCGATTGTATATGTAGATAAGGAATTATCACCTAGTACAATGGAAAAGTTGCGCGTAGCCTTTAATAAAGATCACATTTCGGTAAAACCTAACGGTATTTTAGACAACCTTACCTTGCATCACGCAAACGAGGCAGCACGTCATAAATTACTTGATGTAATAGGTGACCTTGCACTTGCAGGTACGCGTATACGTGGTAAAGTTATAGCAAATAAACCTGGGCATTTTGTAAACACACAGTTTGCAAAGAAGCTACAGAAAATTATAAAAAATGAGCGTCGTAACTATGTTCCAGATGTAGACTTACACGCAGCGCCAGTAAAGGATATTAATCAAATTATGGAGATGTTACCACACAGACCTCCATTCTTACTGGTAGATAAAATTCTAGAACTTACAGAAGAGCACGTAATAGGTATAAAAAATGTCACGATGAATGAACCATTCTTCGTAGGACATTTTCCTGGTGCACCTGTAATGCCAGGAGTACTTCAGATTGAGGCAATGGCACAAACGGGAGGTATACTTGTACTTAGTACAGTGCCAGATCCAGAAAACTATCTTACATATTTACTTAAAATAGATAACGTAAGATATAAACATCAAGTGGTGCCGGGTGATACGCTTATTTTTAAGCTAGACCTTATGGCGCCTATACGTAGAGGAATTTGCCAGATGCAAGCACGAGCTTATGCAAATGGAAAATTAGTGTCGGAGGCAGAAATAATGGCTCAGATCGTTAAAGTAAAAAATAACTAATATGAATCAGCCATTAGCATATGTGCACCCAGGTGCAAAAATTGCAAAGAATGTAGTGATAGAGCCTTTTACAACCATACATAATAATGTTGTAATAGGAGAGGGAAGCTGGATAGGTTCTAACGTAACTATTATGGAGGGAGCTCGTATAGGGAAGAACGTAAGTATCTTTCCTGGAGCAGTAATCTCTGCAGTACCACAAGATAAAAAGTTTAATGACGAAGATACCGTTACCATTATAGGTGATAACACCACGATACGTGAGTGTGTTACCATAAACCGCGGTACATCAGACCGTATGAAAACTCAAGTAGGTAATAACTGCTGGATTATGGCATACTGTCACATAGCACACGATTGTATCGTGGGCGATAACTGTATTTTTTCTAACAATAGTACACTAGCAGGACACATTACCGTAGGTGATTATGTGGTCCTTGCAGGTATGGCTGCCATACAGCAATTTTGTACCATAGGGAGTCACGCCTTTGTAACTGGTGGATCGCTAGTACGTAAGGATGTACCGCCATTTGTAAAAGCAGGTCGTGAGCCATTAAGTTATGTAGGTATAAACTCTATAGGACTACGTAGACGCGGTTTTACGACAGAAAAGATAAGAGAGATACAAGATATCTTCCGTATACTATACCAAAAGAATTATAACAACTCACAAGCGGTCACTATTATAGAAGCAGAGATGGAGGCAACTCAAGAGCGTGATGAGATCTTACAGTTTATAAAGAATTCTCAACGCGGTATTATGAAGGGGTATTTTAGCTCTTAATAGTTATGTTTCCGCTTGCGCGAAAGCGGAATATAAACCATATCAAACAACCTCTAGCTTTGGGCGCGAGGTGACAGAATAATAAACAAGAGGGGAGAGTGGTAATCTTTTCCTATTTTCGCGAAAGCGTTATTTTAACAACAATATCAATATGAGTATCTCGAGCTAAGAGGTAGTCGATTAATTTTATTTTATGGCAACAACATCAGATATCCGTAACGGCCTTTGTTTACACTACAATAATGACATCTATAAAATTGTAGAATTCTTACACGTAAAACCTGGTAAAGGTCCAGCTTTTGTACGTACAAAAATGAAGAGTGTGACAACTGGAAAAGTGTTAGACAACACATTTTCGGCAGGACATAAAATTGAAGAAGTACGTGTAGAGACACACAAGTTTCAGTTTTTATACAATGATGGAGAAGGGTATCACTTTATGAATACCGAAGATTATACACAAATTGCTTTACAAGAAACAGCGCTAGATCGTTCTGATTTATTAAAAGAGGGTGAAGTAGTAACAGTACTTATTAACTCTGAAGATAACTCTCCACTATCTGTAGATATGCCAGCTTCTGTTATACTAGAAGTAACTCACACTGAGCCTGGAGTAAAAGGAAATACTGCTACAAATGCTACAAAACCTGCAACAGTAGAGACAGGTGCAGAGGTAAACGTACCTTTATTTATAAATGAAGGAGATAAGATCAAAATCGAGACTGTAAAAGGTACGTACAAGGAGCGTGTTAAAGAATAAATAATACTAGCTAACTAATTATAAAAATCCCGCAATTTCGCGGGATTTTCTTATTATATTCGTAATCGTGAAATTTAAAAAACAACATACACTTCAAGAAGTTGCTAGTCTCATAGATGCCACATTTGTGGGTGACCCATCATTTCCAGTACTTGGTATGAATGAGATACACGTGGTAGAGGAGGGAGATATCGTATTTGTAGATCACCCTAAGTATTATGATAAAGCGCTTAACAGTGCTGCAACGGTTATACTTATTAATAAAGAGGTAGATTGTCCAGAAGGCAAAGGACTACTTATCTCTGATGATCCTTTTAGAGATTTTAATAAACTTACTACGCATTTTAAACCTTTTGAGGGTGCAGGAGCAAGTGTTGCCACAACAGCAACAATAGGTGGGGGAACCGTTATACAGCCTAATGCCTTTATAGGTAATCACGTGACTATAGGTAAAAATTGTACCATACACTCTAACGTAAGCCTTTACGATTATACGGTAATAGGTGATAATGTGACAATACACGCTGGTAGTATACTGGGGGCAGATGCCTTTTATTATAAAAAACGACCAGAAGGATTTGATAAACTTAAATCTGGTGGTCGCGTAGTTATAAAAGATAATGTAGATATAGGCGCTGCCTGTACTATAGATAAGGGCGTTACGGGAGACACTACTGTAGGTGCTGGCACTAAAATAGACAACCAGGTTCACATAGGTCACGATACGGTTATAGGAGAAAAGGTTTTAATAGCCTCTCAGACTGGTATAGCAGGTTGTGTAGTAATAGAAGACGAGGTGACGCTATGGGGGCAAGTAGGTGTAACTAGCGGTATTACCGTAGGTGGTAAAGCAGTTATCTCTGCACAAAGTGGTGTAAGTAAGTCACTAGAAGGCGGTAAAAGTTATTTTGGATCTCCAGCAGGAGATTTTAGAACAAAATATAAAGAGCTTGCGGCATTGCGCCAGGTTCAAGAATTATTAGATAAATTAAATAAGCAATAATGGCTAAGAGTAAGAAGAAGATCGTGCGAGAGTTTTATGAGTCAGATTTTTTTAATGACACCTCTAACCTTGACAAGTATATGCATCCAGAAATGGAACTTTACTGGAATGCAAAAACTGGATACAATCATATGGATATCCAGGCTGTAAAGGATATGGCAACAGAGGCTGGTAAGTCTTTTGATGCAGTGCGACCTCATATTACACACCTTATGTCTGATGGTGATAATGTCGTGATACGTTTTACATATCACGTAACTACTATAGAGACACCAGAGGTAGAAGAGCCTATTGCACACTTTATGGCTATATGGGAACTTAAAGACGGATTAATGTACCGTGGTTACCAGATGACCCAGCCTATAGAAGAGGATAAAGAGGCTATGAAGTCTTGGAAGTAAAATTCATTAATATTTTACTTGAGAATACTTAATCAAACTGCTATTTTTGCAGAGCAAAATTTTAAAACAAACTGATGAGCGTTTTAGTAAATAAAGATTCAAAAATAATTGTTCAAGGATTTACAGGTAGCGAGGGAACTTTCCACGCGGGCCAGATGATCGACTATGGAACAAATGTAGTAGGTGGAGTTACTCCAGGTAAAGGAGGACAAGTACACCTAGATAAGCCTGTTTTTAACACAGTACAAGAAGCTGTAGAAAAAGTAGGAGCAGACACAACTATTATTTTTGTACCGCCAGCATTTGCTGCAGATGCAATTATGGAAGCTGCAGATGCAGGTATCAAAGTAATTATAACAATTACAGAAGGTATCCCTGTTGCAGATATGATCAAAGCATCAGACTATATCGCTACAAAAGAGTGTCGCCTTATAGGACCTAACTGTCCAGGTGTAATCACTCCAGGAGAAGCAAAAGTAGGTATTATGCCAGGTTTTGTTTTTAAAGAAGGAAAAGTAGGTATCGTTTCAAAATCTGGAACACTTACTTATGAAGCTGCAGACCAGGTTGTAAAACAAGGTCTTGGTATCACAACAGCTATCGGTATAGGTGGTGACCCAATTATCGGGACAACTACAAAAGAAGCTGTTGAGTTACTTATAAATGACCCAGCAACAGAAGCTGTCGTAATGATAGGTGAGATAGGTGGTCAACTAGAAGGTGATGCTGCAAAGTGGTATAAAGAAAGCGGAAGCAAGAAGCCAGTTATAGGATTTATAGCCGGAGAGACTGCACCAGCAGGACGTACAATGGGGCACGCAGGTGCAATTGTAGGTGGATCTGATGATACAGCTCAAGCTAAAAAAGCAATTATGAGAGAATGTGGTATACACGTAGTAGATTCTCCAGCAGAAATAGGTAAGAAAGTAGCAGAAGTTTTAGGATAAGATGCTATAATTAAACCATAAGTATAAACCCTCTTGATTTTCAAGAGGGTTTTCTTTTTATTAAATCAATTTATCAATCAATCAATTATGAAAATCAAATTATTAGTAGTGCTACTATTTGTGGCAAATCTCTGTTATGGTCAGGTTAATGTTGGGTCAAGTAAAAGTCCTCTCAATTTATATTCGAAATCTCTAAAAGCTGAAGATTTTGAGAATTTAAAAAAGAAATCTACTTGTGTGATTTTACCCGAAGGAATAGATCAAGAAAGGTTTAAAAATAATCTTAAAGATGTATGGGATGTAAATGAACTCAAATTTGTGACAGGTGAGGAGTACAAGAAGAATAAAGAACGTATACTAAAAGAAAGTGCTGTTTTAAAGTTAGTGGGTGACGTATATCTCATCGGGAAAAAGAATATTGCTACAGGTAAAAAGCGCAGTACAGGTGAGTCAATAACAAACTTTATCAGTCTAGTTATATACGATAATGTAATAATGAAGAAGGGTAAATTGAAGTACGATTCAAAAATGCTCGGCGAAATCGTATTCTCTCCTAACATCAAAATGCGAACTAATGTAGTTTATAGTGGTGGTCGTAAAAGTTTTCTAGCAAAAGCCAGCAATAAGAAAGCGCTTGCGGCTAATAAAGAAGAACCTGGTTTTTACACCTTTAATTACGGTTACATTAAAAACTTCACTCAAATTCTTAATGATCACTTAAAGAGAGGGGTTAGTATTAGTATGAGAGATGGTTATGTGGACAGCAATACCATAAAGAGTCTTAAAAATAAAACGCTATATGCTCCAGAATGGGTGTTAAAGCGATACGCCCCAGTTTCTTCTACTTTAAAAGAAGTTTCTACGCCAGAGGAGTTTTTTGAAGATTATGACTATGATTATAAGATAGTTACAGATGATGATCTTAATGCTAAAATAGAAGCCGGCGAGGATATTTATTACTTTTTACACACACAATACAACGCAGAGAAGGTTCTTGCAATTATAGCTGCAAAAACTGGAAAATATGTTTATTTAGAGACTGGAGGATCATATAATGTAAAAGGAAGTGATTTTAAAGCTTTAAATAAGGCAATCAATAAATAATTTTATTTTTAATACATAAAAAACCTCTCAAGTATCGAGAGGTTTTTTTGTGCTTTATGGTTATCGTAATTCTTATATTTGATATATAAATAGGTGGGGTATTAGGCTTTCGCGAAAGCATAAAAAGACATCTTTCATACCGAATTAGTTAGGTGTGTAATTGATAAGAAGTAATACTAACGAATAAACAGCCAACAGACATAACAGTTTATAATGAAATTACTAGAAGGAAAAACAGCCATTATTACAGGTGCTAGCCGTGGTATCGGAAAAGGAATAGCAGAGGTTTTTGCACAACACGGTGCAAATGTAGCTTTTACATATAGCTCATCATCTGCCGCGGCAGATGAGCTTGAGAAAAGCTTAGAAGGAACCGGTGTAAAAGTAAAAGGATATAAAAGTAACGCTGCGGATTTTGAGCAGGCACAAGAGCTTGTAAAAAATGTGCTTGAAGATTTTGGCGCGATTGATATCTTGATAAACAACGCGGGTATCACAAAAGATAATCTTCTTATGCGTATGTCTGAAGAAGATTTTGATAAAGTGATAGAAGTAAACCTTAAGTCCATCTTTAATATGACTAAGGCCGTACAACGCACAATGCTCAAAGCTCGTAAGGGAAGTATCATAAATATGAGCTCTGTTGTAGGAGTAAAAGGTAATGCTGGGCAGGCAAACTATGCAGCATCAAAAGCAGGTATGATAGGTTTTTCAAAATCTATGGCACTAGAGCTAGGTTCTCGTAACATACGTACTAACGTTATTGCACCAGGATTTATCGAGACAGAAATGACAGGTAAGCTAGATGAGGCTACTGTTGCATCGTGGAGAGATGCTATACCGCTTAAACGTGGTGGTAGCCCAGAAGATATTGCAAATGCTTGTGTATTTCTTGCCAGTGATATGAGTGCCTACATCACAGGTCAAGTGATTAATGTAGATGGAGGGATGCTTACCTAAAACAAGGTGAAACTCAATATAATTTAGTCATATACTATTGCAAACAGAGACACTATTATTAATTATTGGAGCTGCTATTCTCGCACTGGGAGTAGCGGTTTTTCAATATTTCTATCGTGTTAAATATAAAAGTAAGCGCAATCGCGTTTATGCATTTTTACGGTTTTCAACCATCTTTGGTTTACTGCTTTTACTTATTAACCCTAAGTATGAGCAAGTTTCTTACTATACAGAAAAGCCCTCGCTGGCTGTCGCTGTAGATAATTCTTCTAGTATTGCACACCTTGGTTATGATGGTGTGTCTCAAGATGTGTTATCTCGCTTTCGCGAAAGCGTAAAACTCAACGATGCTTTTGATATTCAGTACTATCAATTTGGAGATGATTTTAAATCCCTAGACTCCCTTTCATTTACTAATAAGCAGACTAATATCTCAAACGCTTTGCGTAGTCTTGAAGATATTTATACAACAGATGTTGCTCCTGTAGTATTAGTCACAGATGGGAATCAAACCTATGGAGAGGCCTACCAGTATGTTGCTCAAAATTATAATCAACAAGTGTATCCTGTTGTACTGGGTGACACTATCATTTATGATGATCTTAAGCTGGGTCAGATCAATGTAAATCGATATGCCTATATAAATAACAAATTTCCTGTTGAGATTTTTGCTTCTTATAATGGTAAAGCAACAGTACAATCTGTACTTACTATACGTTCTGGAGGTAAAACTTTACATAAGCAGTCTGTAAATTTTAGCCCAGATAATGCATCACAAGTTTTTACCGTAAACGTCCCTGCTGAAAGGGTGGGAGTGACTCAGTATGCCATAAGTATTGCTCCTGTAGAAAGCGAAAAGAATGAGAGTAATAACTATAAAAACTTTGCGATAGAGGTTATAGATCAAAAAACGAATGTACTTCTTATAAGTAATATAGTTCACCCAGATGTGGGAATGCTTAAAAAGAGTATTGAGAGTAATAGATTGCGTACGGTTACCTTCACAAAACCATCAGACGCGGTTTCTAAAATAAATGAGTATGAACTTATTATACTCTATCAACCAGATGAAAGCTTTAATGATGTCTATAAACAACTAGAAACGCTAGCTAAAAATAGTATAACAATAACTGGAGAGCACACTGGCTGGAATGCTATAAATAAATTTCAAAAAACAATCACACAAGAGATTACAGGTCAAACAGAAGAAGTACAAGCTCGGCTTAATCCTAATTTTTCTGCATTTGTAATTGAAGATATAGGTTTTGACGATTTTCCACCCCTAGTTGCTGCCTTTGGAGAGACGCGTTTTAATACAAAAGCAGACATTGCTTTATCACAAAGTATTGGCCTTGTAGAGACTAATCAACCACTTATAGCTACAACAGAAGATAATGGTAGGCGTGAGGTTTTCATACTAGGTGAAGGCTTGTGGAAGTGGAGAGCACAGAGTTTTGTAGAAAAGCGTGATTTTAAATCTTTTGATAATTTTATAGATAATCTAGTACAATATGCTGCTTCAAACAAGAAGAAAAGTAGACTTAACTTAGATTATGAGTCGTTTTACTATGGCAATAAAGCAGTGATGCTTTATGCACAGTACTTTGATAAAAATTACAATTTTGATGCAAGGGCTAAGGTGTCTATAAAAGTGATAAACCAGGAGTCAAAAAAGCTTACAGAGATTCCATTATTACTTAAAAAGAATACCTACCAGGTAGATATGAATAATCTTGATCCTGGAAGTTATAAGTTTACTGTATCTGTAACAGATCAAGGTATCGCACGTTCTGGATCTTTTACAATTGTTCCTTTTGATATAGAGCAACAATTTTTAAATGCAAATGTAAAACAGCTACAAATTCTAGCGTCTCATACAGATGGCGGTTTATATAACCCTGTAAGCTTAGATAAACTTATAACGTCGCTCGTTGCAGATAATAGATATAAACCTATACAGAAGAGTACAAAAAATAGTGTACCTTTTATAGACTGGAAATTACTACTTGCAATTTTGGCATTACTGCTCGCTTTGGAGTGGTTTATGCGCAAGTATAATGGACTTACTTAAAACCAAAATTAAAAATTAGCTATGGAAAAATTACCTAAAATTGGAGTGCCTGTCGTAATAGGCCTCGTTATTCTACTCGTGATTATCACAAAATCTGCCATCACTATAGACTCTGGAGAGGCTGGCGTGTTGTATAAAACATTTGGCGGTGGTGTGGTAACAGATGAGCCACCACTAGGAGAAGGATTTCATCTAGTAGCACCTTGGAACAAGGTGTACGTTTATGAAGTGCGTCGTCAAGAGCTTTTTGAAAAAATGAAAGTACTATCTTCAAACGGACTAGATATACAACTAGACGCATCTGCTTGGTACAAACCTAGATACAATGATGTAGGTAAGTTACACCAAGAGATAGGTGAAGATTATCTACAGCGTATCTTATTACCTACTATACGATCTGCAGCGAGATCAGTAGTAGGGCGTTATACACCAGAGCAGTTATATTCTTCTAAGAGAGATGCGATACAGTCAGAAATTTTTGAAGAAACAAAAAAGATTATAAAAGATCAGTACATCGAGCTAGATGAGATACTAGTAAGAGATGTAACCTTACCAAATACAATTAAAGAAGCTATCGAGCGTAAATTAAAGCAAGAGCAAGAGTCTCTTGAGTATGAGTTCCGTCTAGTAACTGCTACAAAAGAGGCAGAAAAAGTTCGAATAGAAGCACAAGGTAAGGCAGATGCAAATAAGATTCTTAGTGCATCGCTTACAGATAAGATTCTACAAGATAAAGGTATTGACGCAACAATAGAGTTGTCAAAATCTCCAAATTCTAAGGTGATAGTTGTAGGTTCTGGTGAATCTGGACTACCATTAATTTTAGGAAATAATTAGAATACTCTCTAAAATTATATGAAAGTGTTAAGATGACGCTTTCGCGAAAGCTTATATCTTTACAGTCTACTCGTCATAATGGGTAGATTGTAAAGATTTTTTTATGTTTAAATATCAGAAAGTACTTTTATTATTTGGCTTTATACTCGCAGTGAGTTGTGGTCAAAAAGTTGAAAGTCAAAATAGTAAGAAAGGATATGCACCAGAGGCAGTAAAGGCAACATTTCAAGCCAAATATCCAGGAGAAAATGATCCAGACTGGCACGTAGACTCAAATGGAAATTATGAGTCAAGATTTAGAATAGATGGTATAAGACACCGTGCAGATTTTAGTCCTAATGGAGATTGGATTGAGACGGAGGTAAGTATAGATAAGAATGAATTGCCAAAGGCAATTAAAAAAGCTATAAAAAGAGATTATAGTCACGAGAAGATCACAGAGATTGAACGCGTGCAAAGCGCCGAAAAAGGGCTATTTTATGACGTAGAATTTAAACGTAAAGGGAAAAATAAAGATGTAGAGTTTAATGAGGCAGGTGAGGAGATAAATTAATAAATCTATGTTTTATATAAATGAAAAAACCACCTAGTAGGTGGTTTTTTCATTTATCATATTTTTTTTTGAGTTTCCTTTTTCATTATCCTCTGCTTGTGTATTCTCGGTAAGTCTTTTTGCCTTTGCTACCCATCTATCATTTTTAATTCTATCTGGAAAAAACTTAATGAGCTTTGTTACTGCGGCGATGTCGTCATTATTAAAACGGCTTATTTGCTCAAAAGTGTAAATCCCTAGTTCATTGAGTTTAGCCTCAGTATATGGACCTATTCCAGTAATTTGTTGTAAGTCATTACGTTCTGCCATTGTGGCTCTTCCTATGCGTTCATAACTTATAGGGTCCTTAATTTCTGTTTTAGAGAGCTTTTCTGTAAGCACATCATCAGAAAAAGCTCGGTTTCGTATCTGTAGATGCTCATATTCCTCATCCATACGGTCTTTTCTAAAAACGCCATCGGCCTTTCTATCTAACTCGTCTTGTAGATTTTTGATCGTATTGTTGAGTTGCTGTAACGTGTTTTTATGCTGTTGTTCTTTACGTTTGTGAGCAAATTTTTGAGATAGTTGCGATCCTCCATAACCTATCAAAAATGCAACAAGAGTCATTATAAATGTCTCTATATAAGCAATGGGTATTGATATGGCCTCCTGTAATGCGAGCATTAATCTACTATAATTTCTATTCTGTTGTTTTGGCGTCGTCCAGATACGGTGTTGTTTGAGGCGATAGGTTCTTCTTCACCTCTTGAGGTAGCAGTAATTTTACTGCGGGGGATTCCTCTACGGGCTGTAAGATACCATTTAATTTGTCTTGATTTTTTTAAACCTGTGCTAAAATTATCTCGAGCATTTCCTACGTTATCTGTATGGCCTAATATTGTTACTTTTTTATCTGGATTATTTTTCAATAATTCTTTGAGTTCAGATGCATATGCAACGAGCTCTTTATCAAGTATTAAATCTGTATTGTTATACTGCGGGTAAAATATCTCGCTAGAAAAAGAAGGGCCTGAAAGTAAGTTAAGCTCTTTTTCAAAAGTAATAACCGGTTCATCTTTTGTAAAATCTACAGTATCACTTATAGCAATAGATTTTTGTATTTCCTCAGCAATAAAAATGGACGCCTCCCTATCTATGTGCGTTTTTGAAATGCTATCTGTAGTTTTTATCTCGCTATTACTAGTACTTGTCTTAGTTGGTTTAGTAATAGGTTGTTTATCATTACTGTTAGAAATTGTAGTAGATGAATTTTTTTCTATAAATGGTGATGGCTCCTTAGCACTTACGTAATAGATACACGTAAATGACCAAAGTAAAAAAACAAGGAAGGCCCCCAAAAATCCTTTCATAGTTAAATTTATGTGCTTTAGTAGTTGATTTAAAGCGTTATTTCAAATCTACTAAAAAGTTCTGTGTGTTAAGTAATTATTAAATCACTTTATTCACTTGTTTTTAACAAAAGACTTCTTAAATTTGTGCCAGAAATGAAATTGAACAAAACACATCATCACCATACTACATTATTCGCTCAAGCGAGGTAGTTTGGTATGTAAATAATTCATATATAAACCCGTTTGAGATACTCAAACGGGTTTTTTCTTTTTTGGGTAATTCAAACACAAACCAACAAAAATGAGTCAAAAAATTAGAATTGCTATTCAGAAGTCAGGTCGTCTCAATGAGGAGTCTTTACAACTGCTTAAAAACTGTGGTGTATCTATAGATAATGGTAAGGATCAACTTAAAGCCATTGCTAGAAACTTTCCGCTAGAAGTTTTATACCTACGTAATGGAGATATCCCTCAGTACTTAAGAGACGGAGTGGTAGATATCGCAATACTTGGAGAAAATACACTTATAGAAAAAGGAAAGGATCTTCCTATTATAGAGAGACTAGGTTTTTCAAAATGCAAGGTGTCACTAGCAATCCCAAAAGGACAAGAATATAACTCTGTAAAAGATCTAGAAGGTAAGCGCATTGCCACTTCATATCCTAATACAGTAAGAGAATACCTAGCTGAAAAAGGTGTAAACGCAGAGCTACACATCATTAACGGTTCGGTAGAAATTGCTCCAAATATTGGACTTGCAGATGCTATCTGTGACATTGTATCTAGTGGTAGCACCTTATTCAAAAACAATCTTAAGGAAGTAGAGCAAATGCTCACGTCTGAGGCTGTTCTTACTGCATCACCTACTATTTCTGACGAGCGTAAAGAGCTTTTAGAAACGCTTAAATTCCGTATAAAATCTGTACTTGCAGGAGAACGCAGTAAGTATGTACTTATGAATGTGCCAGACGCAAAGCTTGATGATGTTATCGCAATGCTTCCAGGTATGAGAAGCCCTACAGTTTTACCACTAGCACAAGAAGGCTGGAGTAGTGTACACTCAGTAATAAATAAAGATAGCTTTTGGGATGTGATAGATAATCTCAAAAAAGCAGGTGCAGAAGGAATACTTGTATGCCCAATCGAAAAAATGGTACTATAATTTTACATTACTATGAATAAGATTTATAATCCAGAAAGAAGTGAGTGGGCAGAAATTCTAAAAAGACCTACTCAAACTGTAGATGATATAGAAGCCACTGTTACCGATATTTTTAAGGAAGTAAAGGAAAAAGGAGATACTGCAGTTGCAAAGTACACGAGTATCTTTGATAATGTGACTCTTGAGAGCACGGCAGTGACTGATACAGAAATAGAGGAAGCGCAAGAGCTTATATCTACCGAGTTAAAAGAAGCCATACAACTTGCAAAAGGTAATATTGAACGTTTTCACACAGCTCAAAAAACAGAGAGAGTAGCTGTTTCTACTACAGAAGGTGTAGATTGCTGGCAAGAAAAAAGACCTATTCAAAAAGTGGGTCTTTATATACCTGGAGGCACAGCGCCATTATTTTCTACTATACTAATGCTCGCAACGCCAGCAAATATAGCTGGTTGTAAAGAGATTGTGTTATGTACACCACCAGATAAAGATGGTAAGGTAAATCCTGCCATCCTTTATACAGCAAAGCTAAGCGGAGTTACAAAAATATTTAAAGTAGGAGGTATTCAAGCTATTGCTGCGATGACCTTTGGTACAGAGACCGTTCCTCAAGTTTATAAAATATTTGGTCCAGGTAATCAGTTTGTGACTGTTGCAAAGCAGCTTGCTACAAAGCACGGTGTGGCTATAGATATGCCAGCAGGCCCATCAGAATTACTTGTTGTGGCAGATGATGCTGCACAGGCAAGTTTTGTAGCTTCAGACTTATTAAGTCAGGCAGAGCACGGTGTTGATAGTCAGGTGATTTTAGTTTCTACTTCAAAGGACTTGATAGACGAGGTAGAAAAAGAAGTAGAAGTGCAGATGAGTACGCTTTCGCGAAAGCGTATTGCAGAAAAAGCTATTGATAATAGTAAGCTCATTTATGTAAAAGATGATGAGACGGCACTTGCACTGATAGACGAATACGGTCCAGAACACTTTATAGTTTGCACCTCAAATGATGACTACTATGTAGATAATATAGGTAATGCGGGATCTGTTTTTATAGGTAACTATACGCCAGAAAGCGCCGGAGATTATGCATCTGGTACAAACCACACCTTACCTACAAATGGTTATGCTAAGCAGTATAGTGGTGTAAATTTAGATAGTTTTATGAAGTCTATGACATTCCAAAAAATATCTGAAACTGGAATAAAAAATATAGGCCGTGCTATAGAACTTATGGCAGAGGCAGAGGGTCTTGATGCTCATAAAAATGCGGTAACTCTTAGACTCAACGCATTAAAATAAAGCAGTAAAGATTATTAAGTACGTATAGCATAATGAACAAATTTGACATAAATAAGCTCGTAAGAGCAAATGTTGCAAGGATGAAACCATACTCTTCTGCGCGAGATGAGTTTACAGATTTTGACAAAGAAATGGTTTTTCTAGATGCAAACGAAAATCCGTTTGATAATGGTGTAAACCGTTATCCAGACCCACAACAGCGTAGTTTAAAGAGTTTGGTAGCCTCTCAAAAAAAGGTTTCAGAATTTCAGATTTTACTAGGTAACGGAAGCGACGAGGTGCTCGATCTTATTTTTAGAGCATTCTGTAATCCTGGAGTAGATGGTATTATAACGGTACCACCTACTTACGGTATGTATAATGTACTGGCAGGTACAAATGATGTAGCAAATACAGAAGTACTCCTTACCGAAGATTTCCAACTGGATACTGAAGGTATTCTGAATGCTGTGAGTGATACTACAAAGCTCATTTTTATATGCTCACCAAACAATCCTACGGGTAATATGATCAAACCAGATCTTATTATTGAGGTTTTAGAAAACTTTAATGGGTTAGTAGTTCTTGATGAGGCTTATATAGATTTTGCAGCAGCAGAGAGCTGGATATCACAGTTAGAAAGTTATCCTAATCTAGTGATCACTCAAACGCTTTCTAAGGCATACGGTCTTGCTGGTATACGCCTAGGCTTATGCTTTGCAAGCAAAGAAGTTATTGCGATTCTTAATAAAATCAAGCCACCTTATAATGTAAATGCATTAACGCAAGATCGCGCTTATGATAGATTGAGTGATTTACGTATGGTTCATAATGAGGTAGATACCCTACTTGATAATAGAAAAACACTAGCAGCTGTGCTTAAAGATGTGGCTTTTGTAGAAAAAGTATACCCGTCTGACGCAAACTTTATTTTAACTAAAGTAGACGATGCAAACAAGCGTTATAACCAGCTTATAGAAAAAGGGATAGTTGTGCGCAATCGCAGCACACAGGCGCTTTGTGAGAACACATTACGTTTTACAGTAGGGACCAAAGAAGAAAATACAACACTAATAAACGCATTAAATACAATACAATAATGGCAAAAAAAGTACTTTTTATCGACCGCGATGGTACAATGATTAAAGAAACGGTAGATGAACAAATCGATGCGTTTGAAAAAATGATTTTTTACCCTAAGTGTTTTACTTGGTTAGGTAAGATTGCTCAAGAACTCGATTATGAACTTGTGATGATCACAAATCAAGATGGTTTAGGTACAGATTCTTTTCCAGAAAATACGTTCTGGCCAGTGCACAACTTTATTATGAAGTCTTTTGAAAATGAAGGTGTTGTTTTTGATAATGTATTTTTAGATAGAACTTTTCCGCACGAAAATAAAGACACTAGAAAGCCTGGAACTGGTTTACTTACACAATACTTTTCTGAGGAGTATGATCTCAAAAACTCTTTTGTAATAGGTGATAGACTTACAGATATGCAACTAGCGACAAATCTGGGAGCCAAAGGAATCTATATAAATGATAACACAAACCTCGGTACTGGTGAGATTACCATATCTGAAGATGAGCTCAATAAAGACATCGCGCTAGAGACAAACGACTGGCAAAAAATATACGAGTTTTTAAAATTAGAAAGTCGTGTTGCGACGCTTGCGCGAAAAACTAATGAGACAGACATAAACATAACCCTTAATCTAGACGGTACAGGTAAATCTAACATAGATACAGGTCTAGCTTTCTTTGACCATATGCTTGACCAGATAGCGCGTCACGGGCAAATGGATTTAGACATCCAGGTAAAAGGAGACCTCGAGGTAGATGAGCACCACACTATAGAAGACACTGCAATCGCACTAGGAGAAGTGTTTGCCATTGCTTTAGGTAATAAATTAGGAATAGAGCGCTACGGTTTTTGCCTGCCTATGGATGACTGTCTTGCACAAGTTGCCATAGATTTTGGTGGTAGAAACTGGCTCGTATGGGAAGCAGATTTTAACCGTGAGATGATAGGAAAGATGCCTACAGAGATGTTTTACCACTTCTTTAAATCATTTACAGATGGAGCAAAGGCAAACCTAAATATCAAAGCCGAAGGGACAAACGAGCACCACAAGATTGAAGCTATCTTTAAGGCATTTGCAAAAGCGATTAAAGTAGCCGTAAAGCGTGATGCAGATAAAATGATTCTTCCATCTACAAAAGGAATGTTATAATGAAAATTGTGATCATTAATTATGGTGCTGGAAACATCCAGAGCATAAAATTTGCGATAGAGCGCCTTGGTTATCAGGCGGTCTTAAGTGATAGTGAAGAAGAAATACGTAGTGCAGATAAAGTCATTTTTCCTGGAGTAGGAGAGGCGAGTAGCGCTATGAGTAAATTACGAGAGACTGGTCTTGATAAAGTGATTCCTACACTTACACAGCCTGTGCTGGGTATCTGTCTGGGTATGCAATTAATGTGTACAGGTTCAGAAGAAGGAAACACTGTAGGTCTTGATATTTTTAATGTAGATGTAGTACGCTTTCGCGAAAGCGTAAAAGTCCCACAAATACAGTGGAATACGATAAGCAATCTATCATCACCACTCTTTAATCAAGTAGCCGAAGATTCTTTTATATATATGGTGCACAGTTTTTATGCTCCCGTAGTAGAAGACACAATTGCGACTACTACGTACGGACTTCCTTACAGCAGTGCGCTTGCCAAAAATAATTTTTATGGAACTCAGTTCCACCCAGAAAAAAGTAGCGCTGTAGGAGAGCAAATACTTAAAAACTTTTTAGAATTATGAGAATAATACCTGCTATAGATATCATAGATGGTAATTGTGTGCGTCTCTCAAAGGGAGATTATAACACAAAGAAAATATATAATGAAAATCCGCTGGAGGTTGCAAAGCAGTTTGAGGCACACGGTATCACGCATTTACACCTTGTAGATTTAGATGGTGCAAAAAGCAAGCACATTGTAAACCACAAAATCCTCGAGCAAATAGCTACAAAGACTGCGTTAAAAGTAGACTTTGGAGGAGGTCTTAAAACAGACGAAGATTTGCGCATAGCCTTTGAGAGCGGAGCCTCGCAAATAACTGGTGGTAGTATCGCTGTGAAAAATCCAGATACATTTAAAAGCTGGTTGTCAAAATTTGGCAGTGATAAAATTATCTTGGGAGCAGATGCTCATCACCGTAAAATTGCAATCTCTGGCTGGCTAGAGGAGTCTGATGATGATGTTGTGGAGTTTATAAACGCTTATCAAAAAGAAGGTGTCTCTTATGTAATCTGTACAGATATAAGTAAAGATGGTATGCTAGAAGGGCCTAGTTTTGACTTATATCAAGAAATACTTGCCAGCACACCAGACTTAAAACTTATAGCATCTGGAGGAATTTCTACCTTTGACGAGTTGCCAAAGCTTGCAGAGATGGGCTGTGAAGGAACCATTATAGGGAAGGCAATCTATGAGAATAGAATCTCATTGAAGCAACTAGAAGATTTTATACTAAGTTAGAACGTATAGATATGGTTAATACTTGGCATCAAGATTTTAAGGACAATGCTATTTTTAGACTAGAAGAGAATGTGCGTATGATAAGTATTGCACTCTCTAAGGTGGTAGAAGAGGAGCTATGGACAAAGCAAAACCAGAGTCTCAATACACTTGGTAACCAGTTATTACATATCTGTGGTAATATGACACAGTATATAGTTTCTGGACTAGGCGGTAATCCGGATGAGCGTAATAGAGAGGAGGAGTTTAGTACCGAAGATGGTTTTACAAAAGATGAGTTATTGCAACGACTTTTACTTACGGTTCAAACTTCTACTACTATTATTGATGATGCTACACCAGAAAACCTACTCAAGAAAAGAAAAGTACAAGGTTTTGATCTTTCAGGTATAGGTGTGGTATTGCACGCAGTGGAGCACTTTTCTTACCACACAGGTCAGATCGCTATGCAAGTAAAGCTGGTTATAGACCAGCCTTTAGGATTTTATGAGGGTATGAATTTAAACACTCTTAATGAAGAAGATTAAAATTCTTTCTTTAAGAATTTGATGATTTCAGATCTTACTTCTTCTTGATATAGTGAGTGACCAAAACCTTCGGTCTCGATGTAGGTGCTTCCTTTCCAGTTTTTATGGATGTTTTGTGAGGCAGATACAGGAGTGATTTTGTCAAACTTATCGTGTATGATCAAAGCAGGCAATGTAAGTTCTTTTGCAAAAGCTACTCCAGAAAAACCTTTAAAGTCAAAACCAAATAACTCTTTTACGAGCTGTTCTAGAGATTTCATTGTTCTGTTATTAAGTCCTAAAATTGCTCTATAATCTACCATTATCTCACTAAGCTCTGATGCAGATCCTAATATAACTGCAGATGTAAACTGCATAGGTTTATAAGTATATTGATGAAAAACCGTAGCTAGCCCACCTATAGAATGTCCTATAATATGGTCTGGTTGGTATCGTTGTACCGTTTCTTCTATGGCTTTTGCATAACGAGGCACATTGAGTAACGTCCCTGTAGAGTTACCGTGAGCGGGTGCATCTATGGCATAAATGTCAAAGTTTTCTTTCTGTAGTTCTTCTACTAGTTTAAACCAGCGATGCGTGTTGCTTTCCCAGCCGTGTATAAGAAGTACTTTTTTACCAGTGCCTTCCCAGTGATATGCTTGTAACTCACACGATCCAGAAGGAAAACGTTCATAAGCAACATTTTCTAGATAAGCAACCTGCTCGCCATAAGGTTTACCCTTGCGTGGTGTGCAAAATATATTAAAAGCTTGCTGAGCTGCAGCTCTAGGATTTACTAAACTTAGTGCATTTATCTTAGTTCCTATAGCCTTAGGAATGAATCGTTGTAGGGTCTTTTTCAAAATATCTATTCTTCTCTATGAACTGAATCTGGTGAAAACGCAGGTGTACAAACAGCCATATACTCACACTCTGCATCAAAGGGATTGCTGTATTGTACTCTGGTGTTACGATCGATCTTAATACTTTGCCCTGCGTGTAGTACAATAGTGTCTCCGTCTATAATAAACTGTTTTTTACCTTTTATAATAAACGTGTACTCATCAAACTCTGGAGTTTGAAATGGCTCACTCCACCCAGGTGGAGCAATCATATGAGCAATGCTTATATCATTATTACCGTCTGTTGCACGACCCCAGTGCTCTTCTATGGTCTTACCATCTGTAGTAGGTACTATAAAAGGGCTTTTTTGGATTTTATAACTCATATTTACCAGCTTATTTGAATATATTTAATAGGAGCATCATCAGGTATTTGAGTAAGTTCAACCTTAGTGGTTGTGTCAAACATAAGTTCTGATGGCAAGTGTTTTTTATCTATAGTAAAGTACACATCACTATCTTCTATCAGAACAACAATGGTAGATATAAGGTTTTCTATACGCTTTATCTTGTGTCCATCTAGAATATCCTTAAAAGTACTTTTTACAGTAACTCCACCATCTGTTGTATAGCGCTCGTCATATAAACGTATGTAATTTATTGTAGCATCAGAGTCGCCCGTGGTAGGTTCTAGTTCTAATAATTTTTTACCTCCTTTTTCAAAAACGGTAATATATTGTACAGGTGCTTTTAGTTCTGTAGATCCATTTGCATCTACAAGGCTATCATTTACAAAGGTGGTTTTAAGTTCACTTACTTTTGTAGTTTTAGTAAGTGGTCCTACACCTTCATTTGTAATAGCAAAGTTTCCAGAGTTACTACAGCTAGTAGCTATTAAGCCTAGAATAGAAAGGGCTATTATATTTTTTTTCATAAAATTAAATTGAGGGTACGCATATAAAATGCGCAATTATTATTTTAACATTTTGCCTAGTATCCCAAAGACACCACGTATTACGGTTGCACTTGTAAGTACTTTTATTAATGCTTTTGATCCAGCACTTTGAGTTGATCTTGTGCTCTTAGATTTTGATGATGTTTTTGAGGCTTTGGCTCTTTCTTTTTTAGCCTTTTCCTTTGCTTCCGCTTCGTTTGCTTTATCTATTTTCTTTTTGAGTAGCTCGTAGGCACTCTCTCTATCTGAGATTTCGCTATATTTTTCTACAAGCTCAGATCTATCGTTTATACCGTCTATTTCCTTTTGGGTTAATACATCCATACGTGACATAGGTGCACGTAACATTGTAGCCGCGAGTGGAGTAGGGCGACCTTTTTCATCAAGAGCAGATATTAATGCTTCACCTATACCTAACGATGTTAATACAGACTTGGTATCATAATATGGAGAATCTGGATAGTTTTCGGCAGTGAGTTTTATGGCTTTTCTATCTTTTGCCGTAAATGCACGTAGGGCGTGTTGTACTTTAAGACCTAGCTGGCTTAAAACACCATCTGGAATATCTGTAGGGTTTTGAGTTACAAAATAAATACCTACACCCTTAGAACGTATCAACTTTACAATACTCTCTATCTGGCTATGTAACGCTTTTGATGCTTCTTTAAAAATGAGGTGTGCTTCATCTATAAAAATTACAAGCTCTGGCTGGCCGCTATCTCCTTGCTCTGGAAATGTAGAGTAAATCTCTGCAAGTAGACTCAACATAAAAGTTGAGAATAATTTAGGTCTGTCTTGTATATCTGTAAGGCGTATCACATTAATTACTCCACGACCGTCAGAAGTGGTGCGAGTAAGGTCATCTGTGTCAAAAGATTTTTCTCCAAAAAATATATCTGCTCCCTGCTGTTCAAGTTCTACTATTTTACGCAGGATAGAACCAGAAGAAGCTGGAGAGATGCGCCCATACTCTTCTTCTATTTCTGCCTTACCTTCTTTGGTCGCATACTGCAAAATCTTTTTAAAGTCTTTAAGATCTAGCAGTGGTAATTTTTTATCATCACTGTACTTAAAAAGTATAGAGATAATACCAGATTGTGCCACCGTAGCGTCAAGTATACGTGAGAACAGCACAGGTCCAAACTCACTTACCGTAGCTCTAAGGCGCACGCCGTTTTGCTCAGATAGTGTAAGTAGCTCTACTGGGAAATCTTTGGCATCAAAGGGTAGGCCTATCTTCTCGTGGCGCTCATCTATCTTTGCGTGACCTGGGCTTGCTTTTGCAATACCAGAGAGATCACCTTTCATATCCATAAGTAGTACCGGTATCCCTTTATCAGACAGATTTTCGGCAAGTACTTGTAGTGTTTTTGTTTTACCAGTACCTGTAGCACCAGCAATGAGACCGTGACGATTGAGGGTTTTAAGAGGTACTTTTACGTGAGCATTTGTGATGGTCTCACCATCTAGCATTGCTGCTCCCATAGTGATAAAGTCACCCTTAAAGGTGTTTCCAGTTCTAATAGATTTTAGAAACTCTTCTTTTCTGTCCATAGTAGATTGTTGTGTTTACGCTTTCGCGAAAGCGTACTAAATCGTATTTATCTCAAAGTTTAAAAATACATAATTGTTAAAAAATGTTGCCATCTATCCGTACATTTATTACCAAAATCTATAACTATGAGACCTATTATATTGACAATCTTTGGGATGCTTTTACTCACTTCTTGTAAAGAGGAGTTACAAAGACCCCACACACCACCTCCTGAAGGTCATATGGAAAAGAGAGCTCCAGTGTTCCACAAGTCTCACGAGCCTGCTAAGGCAGACGCACCATTTTCTGATGCGGTGCAGGTGGGCGATATGTATTTTCTATCTGGACAAATAGGGATGGATCAAAGCACGAGAACACTCGTAACAGGCGGTATTGAAGCCGAAACAAGGCAAACCTTAGAAAACATAAAAGCGGTGCTTGCACATCACAATCTAGAAATGACAGATGTTGTAAAAGCAATGGTTGTGCTAGATGATATTGAGGACTTTGCAACATTTAACGCTATCTATAAATCGTACTTGCCACAAAAGCCTGCGAGGACCACCTTTGCAGCAAAGGCACTGGCCGCAGGGGCAAAAATTGAGATTGAAGTTATTGCTGTAAGGAAGAAATAACTTACTTTTATTCAATAAATTAAACATCATCAATCAATGAAACTTTTTAAATTTTTACCTTTTTTACTTCTAGGCTTCACCGCCTGTTCTAATGACGACGATACGACTAGCGTAGCCGAGTCTGATGTAAATACCTCACTGGCTCAAATAGCAATCGTAGGAGACAATCTAGTTACTGGATCTAGTGGTAATGTGGTTACTTGGAATTATCTAGATGAGCAAAGTACAACCGTAAATTTACAAGAGGAAATAGGCTTTGAGTTTGGCTTTTTAAGAAACACCTTTAGGGATCGCCTAGCGATAGCTTCTGGCATACCTACTTCTCAGTTTATCACATATAGCGTGGTTAATGGAGACCAAGAGGTTTATAGTGATTACTTTACTCCGTCTAACCCTGTAAATGAATCTGAGCTTTATACGACAAATACCGAAAATAATATAATTACTTATTATTTGAATGAGTCTAGTAGCTGTTGCAACTTAAAAGTAAGTACATATAATAAAAATACTAGCGTTATTACCGATGCTTACATAGGTAATATAACAATAAACGATGTCAATTCAAGTGTGATGGCAAAAGGGTCTAAGACATTTATAGTAGGTACAGATACTCTTACAGGCGTAAAGAAGCTATTTGTTCACAATGCAGACATTGGTGATGCAGTAGGAGTTTGGGATATAGATCAGTATGGTGCTTATATATACAATGAGAATCTTGACGAGATGTACCTATTTGACTTTAACGGTGCTGCGCTTGCATACGCCACGCTAGATTTTGAAACGCTTACGATAAGTGAGCAGAGTTCTTTTCCGAGCGGTTTTACAGTTACAGAAGGATTTAATCAAACTAAATCTCTAGCTCAAGAACTTGTTTATAAAGACCCTACCGGAAAAATAGCAAATGTGTATAATTACAATACAAATACAATTAGTACTTATACAGAGGTAGGTCTTATCAATACCATTTTAGATCAGACTGGGATGAGTATAAACATACGCAATACAGATATAGCGCAGTTTACATCTTATTATATTGTAATGGGTACTACAGAAGTAGATGGAGAGACTCAAGGGGTAGTGGTTATTCTCAACAGAGATTTAACGGTAATACAAACAGCCAGTAGTGGAGATATACGACCACATAGTCTTGTGGAAATACCTATCATATTTAACTAAAAGATTTTTAAGCTAGACCAATAAAAAAAGCCACGTCATAAACGTGGCTTTTTTTATTTAATATCATTTACGGCTTATATATCGTCAAAGCTTACATCTGTAAACTTATCTGCCGCTGTAGTAGGCTCTTCTGAGGTTACCCCTCCAGAATCTACCACTTCTGATGCTACAGGTCTTGTATAATCATTCTGGTGGCGGTCAGATATTACTTCTTCACCTTTTTCTTCTAGTATGTAAGAAGTCATCTCATTAAGATTTTCTGTAAATCCAGCAAAGTCTTCTTTATATAAATAGATTTTGTGTTTCTTAAAGTGGAAAGAACCGTCATCATTAGTAAATTTTTTACTCTCTGTAATGGTAAGGTAATAATCTCCTGCCTTTGTAGATCTTACATCAAAGAAGTACGTGCGTCGTCCTGCTCTAAGTACTTTTGAAAAAATCTCTTCATTGTCTCTTCCGTCGTAATCACTCATAATGGTCCTTCTTGTTTTGGATTGTGTGTTTGTTGTTTCAAAAATGGTAAAAAATATACCATTGCCCAATTATTTTTTACATTTCTTTCTCGTCCAGCTGCTTTACATACAACTCTTTATAGTAACCATCTTCTGTTATTAATTGATTATGAGAGCCTTGCTGGGTTATTTTACCATCTTCGAGAATGACAATCTGATCGGCATTTTTTGCAGATGAGATTCTGTGGCTCACGATAATTGTGGTTGTATTTGTTGTGAGCTGCTGTAAATTATTGAGTATTTCTTCTTCTGTCTCGGTATCTACTGCGCTCAGTGAGTCATCTAGTAATAAAATTTTTGGAGATCCTATAAGAGCTCTTGCGATAGAGACGCGTTGTTTCTGTCCACCAGATAAGGTTATGCCTCGCTCACCAAGTACGGTGTCATACCCATCCTTAAAGTCTATAATATTGTGGTGTACGGAGGCCGCTTTCGCGAAAGCGTAAACCTCTTCGTCTGTAGCATCTGTTTTACCAAATTTTATATTCTCACCTATGGTGTCAGAAAATAAGAAAGCATCTTGTGGTACATATCCTATCTCAGAACGCACGTCATTAAGGTTGAGAATCTTTATATCTGTGCCGTCTATTGCAATACTGCCGCTAGTCACATCATACAGACGACCTATGAGCTCTAAAATGGTAGATTTACCAGATCCTGTAGGCCCTATTACTGCAAGTGTTTGTCCCGGCTGCACGGTAAAGCTTATATCCTTAAGAGCGGTAATAAGTGTGTCTTCATAGGTAAAAGTGACATTCTTAAAAGCGATAGCACCATTTATGGGTGTGTGCTCTGTTACGGTATTTACAATGTCTGGTTCGATTTCTAAAAACTCATTAATTCGTACCTGAGAAGCCTCCGCAGCCTTTATAATTGAGGTTACCCAGCCTACAGTAGCAACTGGCCAAGTAAGCATATTTACATACATTATAAACTCTACAAGGGTACCTAACTCTGCAATGGTACCATCTATATACTGTTGCCCACCTACAAATATCACAATGAGGTTACTCGCACCTATAAGCCCTATCATAAGCGGGAAGAAAAATGCTTGCACCTTTACAAGGTCCAGATTTTTTTGCTTGCTGTCTTCACTAAGTGTTACAAAGTCTCTAAATGTATTAGGTTCTAAGGTATATGCTTTTATAACAGATATACCACTAAAAGACTCTTGTGTAAACGTAGTAAGTTTTGATAGGTACTCTTGTACAATAGTACTACGCACGTGTATTGCACGGCTTAGTTTATAGATAGCAATAGATAGTATAGGTAGTGGTATTAAGGTGTATGCGGCAAGTGATGGAGCCATACGTACCATATAAGGTATTACTACTGCAAAGAGTACAAGTGCTTGCAGAAGATACATAATTGCAGGACCTAGGTACATACGTACTTTTGTTACATCTTCAGAGATGCGGTTCATAAGGTCTCCAGTTCTATTTTTTTTATAAAAACCTAGGCTAAGACGCTGGTACTGTGCGTAGACATCATCTTTTAAATCTGCTTCTATAAATCTTGACACCACAATAATAAGCTGTCGCATTAAGAATGTAAAAAAACCAGAGAGTAGGGCAGCACCTAAAAGTAATCCTAGTTTAAAGAGCATACTGTCTTTAAGGCCATCTAGATTTGAATTTCCACTTTTTATGTATGTTTCAACATCATTTACGATATCACCTACAATATCTACATTAAAAACGGCAAAGACACGAGCTGCGATAACTATAAAGAAACCGGCTATAAGACGCCATTTATAACGTAAAAAATACTTGTTAAGAGATTTTAATGCACCCATCGCCGTACTGCAATTTTTTTGAAGCGCTAAGGTCGGTTTTTTTTAAGACCTGTGCGAGCCAAATTTTCCTATAACATAATTGATAAAATGTGATGATACTTTTAGAAATACTGTATTTTTGCACCGATTTAAAAACGAACCTAATTCGTTCTTATAACTATAAAAGTTCTTTGTCGCTATGTTAAACAGACGCCATATCCGTGTCAAAGTTATGCAAACCATTTACGCCCTAGGGAGTAAGGAGCAGTTTGATCTTCAAAATGAGGATAAATTTACGGTTGAGAGTATGAACCAGATGTACAATCTGTATCTCTTAATGCTAGATTTAATGGTGGAGGTTCACGCTTTCGCGAAAGCGGAACAAGAAAAAATCTCTAAAAAGATTCTAGCTACCGAAGAAGAAAAAAATCCTAACACAAAATTCATTAACAACCAGGTCTTGACAAAACTGTCTGACAATGCTGAGTTGCGTGATGAAATAAGCAAGCGTAAGCTCAAACACTGGAGACAGAATGATGAGTACGTTGCTATCATATATAACGAGATTGTAGCAAGTGATCGCTATGCCTCATATATGGAAGAGGAGGAGACTACTTTTAAAATTGATAGAAAGTTTGTGGTAGATATCTATACAGAGATTATAGCGCCTAATGACAAGCTATATGATTATATAGAAGATGCGCGCCTTACCTGGATAGATGACTTGCCTATGATTAATATGGCAGTGCTAAGAAGGCTAGGGAAGCTCAAACCGGCGTCACCAGAGTCTTCATTACTACCTAGCTTATTTAAAAATGAGGAGGATGTACATTTTGGTACAGAATTACTAGAGAAAACTGTTGCAAATGAAACTTTTCTAGCAAACGAGATTACAGAAAACACGCCAAACTGGGATAAAGAGCGTATTGCAGATGTAGATATGGTACTTATAAAAATGGCACTTTGCGAGTTCTTAAAATTCCCTACCATACCTGTAAAAGTGACTATAAATGAGTACTTAGAAATCTCTAAGGAATACTCAACACCAAAGAGTAGCATCTTTATAAATGGTATACTTGATAAGCTTGTAAAACAATATGAGCGAGAAAAAAGGTTAAAGAAAGAGGGTAGAGGTTTAAAATAGTATACTTTTTCTTATTTTTACGAATCATTATTTATAAAAAAAACAACAATGAAAAAAGGTTTATTAGTATTAGGAGTACTTTCGGCTATGGTGTTTACTTCTTGTAAAGAAGATGCAGCAAGCAAAGTAAAAGAAGAAAATGTTGAAGTTGCAGCTGCAAGAGACGCACAGGCTACAACATACCCAGTGATTACTTTTGATGAGACTGAATTTGATTTCGGAAACATTGAAAAAGGAAACACTGTAGAGCACAAATTTACATTTACTAACACAGGTAAAGCACCACTAGTAATTGTAGACGCAAAGAGTTCTTGTGGATGTACAGTACCAGAATATTCTAAAAATCCAGTTGCACCAGGTGAGAAAGGTGAGCTTCTTGTAAAATATAACGGTAGTGGTACTAACCAAGTGACTAAAACGGTAACAATCAAAGCAAATACTGAGAGAGGTACAGAGACTGTAAAGATCAAGGCATTTGTAAACCCTGCTGCTGGAGCAGCTAAATAAGAATTATGGGTGAAGGATTGCAGGGCATATTAGGTCCTCTCTTACTGTTTACGGTATTTATTGTATTCTTTATAGTATTACCACAACGTAAGAAACTCAAACAAGAAAAGAACTTTGATAAAGATCTTAAAAAAGGTGATCGTGTAATTACAAAAAGTGGTCTACACGGCAAGATTTTAGAACTTAATGATAATGGTACCTGCGTGTTGGAAACAATGTCTGGTAAAATGAAGTTTGAAAGATCTGCACTATCTATTGAGATGACACAAGCGCTTAATAAAAGCGTTGTAGAAGCAAAGAAATAGTCTTTTCTAATTATTATACATAAGCCCTCGCATTTGCGAGGGCTTTTTTTTATGTCTTCTTTTTCTATTGTTTAATAGGGTCTATCTTCTTTCTAACATATGAATAAAAACATAGATCGTTTATATTACTATCAAATAGGTGAGTTTAATAACATAATATGGCGCAACAAAAAAGGCTCTTGCAGTAAGCAAGAGCCTTTTACTATTGTGTAGTGTGAAATTATTTTATAATCCCACCGCAAGAAATTCTTGCTCCTGCAGCACCACTAGGTTGTGATGTAAAATCATCTGTACCTTGATGTACAATGATTGCTTTACCTACAACGTCCTTTTTAGGATCTCCACAACCTATACACCACTGGTCTGTGCTCATTGTGATGGTTCCGTTTCCGTTTTCATCTGCTGGGAAGTTACCTATATCACCTTTATGATATCCCTCTGCTGCTCCCCACTTACCGTGTTGCTCATTTGTAGGGTTCCAGTGTCCTCCTGTAGACTTTCCATCTGCACTTGAGCAGTCTGCCTTGTCGTGTATGTGTATAGCGTGCATACCTTCATCTAGTCCACCTATTACTGCTGTAAATTTTACAACGCCGTCTTCTTCTTTAAAAACAACGCTTCCAGAGGCTTTACTGTCACTCTTAGGCTCAAGTTTTAAAGTGAGTTTTTGCATCTCTGGTATAACTTCTACTTCTTCTACCTCAACAACTTCTATTACTTCGTGGCTTTCTTTTTTGTCGCCTTTACAACTCGCTAGTGTGGCAAGAGATAGTAAGGTTATTGTCATAAATCTGTATTTCATTATCTTTTGGTTTTGATAATTAGTGATTAATTAGCTCTAATATACCACGACAACTTAAGAAATACTAAGATTTTATAAAACCTTTTAGATACTTATGGTGCTTAATTGTGAAGTGTTTGTGATATTTTGAGCATCAAGGCTGTATTGGTATACACCAGATTCACCTACGGCTATGAGTAAATCTCCTTGTATAATCACGTCAAAAGCTAGTTTGTCTATAGCGTGTACAAGTGTAGACTCTGCAGGGTTTGATACATCAAATATTTTAATCTCATCATCACATACGATAAGGTAATCGCCGTAAAGGCCTAATCCTTTTGGGAATGTGAGTTCACGCACATTAATGAGGACAGGGTTAAGTACATCTGTCACATCATACACTTCTAGTTGATTTACAAAACCATTACAGCCCAAGTCGCTCCATAAGGTCACAAATGCATATTGATCATTTGCCACCACAGGATCACAAGAAGTGAAGTGCTGTACAGAAGATAATTGTTCTGGAAACTCTGGACTATCTACACTATAGATAAACATCCCATTACGAGATCCTATATACAGATAGTTTCTGTAGCTGAATAAAGTCTCGATATCAAAGCCTATGCGTACGGTATTTACTAGTACTGGTTCTGTTGTATTTGTGATATTAAATACATTAAGATCTTCGTTGTCTACGGTATAAAGATAATCTCCTTTTATAACAAAAGTTGCTAGTGAGCCACCTTGACCTACACTATCTGCTGTGCTTAAAGACTCACCGTTGCTAGTTCCGTCAGAACTACATCCTAGTGCAACAATTACTAGGGTTATTATATATAAATACTTTTTCATCTTATTTAATCTTCAAGTTCATAATCAATGATAATTTCTCCATCTGGGATATTGTGTACAAAGCCATCTGGAGACACTTTAGGAGGAAAAACTTCTCTAATGCGTTTTGTCACCTGCAGGTTTGCTGTTTGTTTATCATAAGTAACAGCAATAAGGTCTACAGCTTGATTTATGTAGTATACCTCATTCTTTATAGCAAGATCTGTAGCTCCTGGTGCCTTTATATAGGCAAGAGCAACTGGAGAAGATGGGTTCTCGTTATCAAAGACGTGAAAGCCTTTGTTCTTTTCGTTTACAAACAGTAAATCATTAAATACATAGATTTTACCCGAGTTTATAATGCTTCTGGCGTCTTCGAGAGCGACGCTGGCCTCAAACGTAGGGCGATCAAGAGTAATCGCATCATAGTTTGTTAATAGATCAACAGTATCTACATCATCGCTGGTTCTGTCTGTGACACAGCTTAGAGAGGTGATACATACAAGTAGTAGGATACACAAATGTTTCATATAATATAGTTTTTACTCTAGATGCAATAACTACTTATACGTTGCGCGTGATTGTCAATACTTTACAATTATTTAATGTTAGCGTGTTTTAAATAGTTCTCTTGGGTCACGTATACCTCGTTTAAGATTTTCAAAGAGTATAAGCATTTTATCTACTTGTGTTTGCTCATTTTTATAGCGTTTCACTTGATAGATAAGACCTCGTTTTTTACCATCTGTAAGTGATTCAAAAATTGCCGCACCGTCTGGGTCACTATCATAAACGGCATCAAACGCCTCTGGAGTCACCACACCGTATTTAGTGGTATCTTCTATGAGTTGGATACTAAAGATGTCTAAAGGCTCAATTTTTAAAGCTTTATGGTGCTGTTTTCCAAAAAGTACCCAGTACACGCCTTTCAATTTACGTATGGCTATATGTGTTTCTAGTGTATTTATATCATTGCTTGCTTTTAGCAATACACGCTTATGACCAGCATTAGACCAATCATCACCTAGCTTTTCAGGTAATATAAAGCCTCCTTTTTGAAGTTGTACTTGTATGACTTTTGATTTTTTGATACTTTGGCGTTATTAGTTTATGGTTATGAGTAGGCTTTCGCGAAAGCGTAACCTTATCTAAGTGTTGTGATTACCTGAGTCTCGCTATGAAGGGTTTTGTGTACCGGGCATTTATCTGCGATTTGTAAAAGACGGTTGAGTTGTTTCTCATCAAGATCAGACGTTATTTTAATCTCACGGTGAAAGGTATCAATCTTTGCCGAAGGATTATCTTCACAAGCAACACAATCTTGAGCGTGCGTTTTACTGTAACTGGTGTGCACCTCAACATTTTCTATCACCCACTTTTTACGCTTTGTGTACATCTGTATGGTCATTGCCGTACAAGCAGAAAGACTTCCTGCGAGTAACTCATAGGGAGTAGGGCCATAGTCGTTTCCGCCTACGCGTACCGGCTCATCTGCCTTCATATGGTGATTGCCTAGTTTTAGTAAGGTTGTAAACCCATCTTCTTCATCTAGACTTGCAACTACCTGAAAGGTAGTTTTTATAGTCTCTTGAACAGGTTGTGGTATATATCTCGCGGCCCATCCAGCGATAATTTTACCTACGTAAGCAGCATTTTCTTTGTCAATAAGTAAATGCTCAGATCCATCCAGAGTTACAAAACTCTTAGGGTGATGCGCGGCGTGGTATATTTCTTCGGCATTTTTTATAGAAACTGTTGCATCTTGTGGAGAGTGGAGTATAAGTAAAGCCTCGTGCAAGTTACGAGCAGCTTCTACACAAGAGTTTTCTTCTAGATTATCTATAAACTGCTTTTTAAAAGTAAAATCACGTCCTGCGAGTTTTACATTAGCCTGACCTTTATCTTTTATTACTGAAAGTTGAGATCCTAATTGCTTTTGCACGTGTACTGGATTGCTAGGAGCTCCTATAGTTGCGACAGCCTTTATCGTATCAATCTTACCGCCTGCAAAAATTGCTGCAGCACCACCTAATGAGTGTCCCACAAGTAGAGAGGGTGCTTTGTATTCTTTGGCAAGAAAATCTGCAGCGCTTATGAGATCATCTACATTACTTGAGAAGTTTGTATCTGCAAAGTCACCATCACTGTCACCTAAACCCGTAAAATCAAAGCGTAACACGCCAAAACCTTGAGAGGCAAGTGCTCTACTTACATTGCGCACAGCACTAAAATCTTTTGTACAGGTAAAGCAATGTGCAAAAATGGCAAAGTTATGTGGGTCTTGATTTGCAGGTAGATCTAATCTTCCAGCCAATATTTCTCCGTGTGCATTTGTAAAGTTTATTTTACTTGATCTCATAATACGTAATATGTTTAATGGTTGTAGCTCTTCTGTCGAAGGAAAAAGGGCAACCTATCTTTAAAGAATTTAATGTACGATTATTACGTGTAATTGATATACAATAAAGGTTATCCTTCTTGTTTTTTACACTTTTATCATATTTTTCTATTCCGCTTTCGCGAAAGCGTAAAAAAGAAAACCCCAATCATAAGATTGAGGTTTTTTAATCATTAACGGGATGTTATCATCCTTATTTCTTTCGCCAGTCTGTTTTTATAAAAACAGCGAGTTGAAACCTGTCATAGGTGTCTACCGCAAAATCATTTTTGAGATATCCCATTTGTGCACTTAGGTTCTCACTAAAGTTGTAGCCTAGAGCACCGTACAGTCTATTCTGCCCAAAAAAGTCATTCTGCAGATTAATAAAAATCTCATCATATGCGGTTAAAAACCATTTATCATTAAGCGGATAGGTTACTCGTAAAAAGTAACGTGCTCTATGCTCTGTGGTGTTCTCACCAGAAGGTCTGTTTATAAAACGTTGCTCTAATCTGTATCTGTGGCTAAAGTTAAACTTGCCAAGACTATTTTTAAGAACAAACTGCTCATACAGTCGATTTTCATTTACATTCTCTTCGCCTGCAAACTCAAGAAAGTTTGTGTCTGTGGTGATATTACCATATCCAAAAGATGCCATAGCCTTGTCTGATATATGGTAGTTAAGAGCCGTACGCAGGAGTAACTGATTAAAGTTACTCCCGAACTCGTACGTTCTATACTGTGCCTCTGCGTGTATGCTTAGCTTTTCTGATATTCTATTATTTGTGAATATCATTGCCCACGCGCCTAGATCATCTTCGCCACGGTCTTGGGCTTGCAATGATACAAGAGATGAGAATAATAGTATTAAGGCTAAAAGCTTTTTCATACTTAGTTTAATTTAAACGTTTTTATCTCTTTAAAGCTACTTACATCCATAGCTTTTAGCGTAGTTTCAAATGGTGCCCACTCAGTGCTAAAGAATGTATTAGTCTTCTCTAGCGCGCTCTGTAACTCATTGCGCGCGTGTGACATAAGAGTAGTCTCTGTCGTAGTAAGTCCGTTAGGGCGACTACGTACATAACCACTGGCAGCACCTATACGATTCATCACTGTGATTTCTGGATTACGTGTGATACCCTGCCTTTTATCTACCTTACCTATGTATAATGCGATTACTTCATCTATGCGCTTGTCCATATCTTTTATAGAGGCTAGCTCATCTTTATACGCCTTTTTATCATCAAGTTTGTTAATCATTTTCTTGTAATCATTTGCAAGGTTCTTGCTCTCTACAAGTTGTTTTACAGCATCTGCGGCTACTTGAGTCATCGCTTCAAGATCTTTGGCAGCATTGTAACTATCGTCTATTGCTTTTTGCGGCACATCATACCTTGGGTCGCTCTCTACTGTGATAGCGCTCTCGCTTGTTTGATCTCCGTACTGCATTACAAGCTTGTAAGTTCCTGGTTTTACAGAAACCCCTCTAGGTTCATTCTTACGTTTTCTTATGCTTCTAGATGGGCGATCACCACCAGACTCATTCATATACCAAGTAGTTTTATAAATACCTGTACTGTCTGGAGTTTTCCACTTGAGGTGACGTATCTGTCTAGCACCATCATATATTTTAAGGTGGATAGAATCCCAAGTTACTTTTGCCTCATCTACTTCTTCGGCATCTTTATCGTCGCCTTTTTTCTTTTTATCTACTTTTTGTTTGGTTACATAGTAAGCGATTTGCGCACCACTTTTTCTGTTCTCACCGTTATAAATGGCATCTGCTCCAAAACGACTTCCCGTAGGTTGCTGGTATGACGCGTCATATGCAGTAGGAGGGGTGAAGAGTTGTAGCTTTCGCGAAAGCGTACTTCTATCACTCGCTATCTTACGTAGTGGTCTTATATCATCAAGAACCCAGGCTGCACGCCCAAAGGTTCCAATTACAAGATCGTGCTCTCTAGGGTGAATTACTAAATCTTTTACCGAAGTAGTAGGGAATCCTTTTGTCCACTTCTGCCAGTTGTTACCAGCATCAATAGATACATAAAGACCATCATCTGTACCTAAGAATAATAGATTCTTCTCTTCTGGATCTTCTATAATTGATAACGCATAACTCTGCACATCATTCTCATCTACAATGCGCGTCCAGCTTTTACCATAATTGGTAGTTCTGTAGGCATAAGGAGTGTAATTAAAGCGTCTATAGTCGTTTGCAACTAGAAGCGCTTCACCTTTATTCTTATCACTTGCTTTAATTTGTACTATCCAGCTTCCTTTTGGTAAACCTTTTAAGTTATTAGACACTTCTGTGTAAGAAGATCCGCCATTTGTAGTATAATGTACACGGCCATCGTCTGTACCTACCCAAAACATATCTTTTTCAAGCGGAGATGGTTCTATTACCAGAATGGTAGTATGATTTTCGGCACCGGTGGCATCCATAGTAAGACCACCAGATTCAGATTGCTTTTGTTTCTCTGGGTCGTTTGTAGTAAGGTCTGGAGAAATTACTTCCCAAGTGAGTCCCTTATCTGTAGACTTGTGTACAAACTGACTACCAAAGTATATGGTACTGTTATCAAAAGGATCAATGTTTATAGCACTGTTCCAGTTAAAACGAAGTTTTACTTCTGGATCTGGGTGTGTAGGTTTTACCCCATAGTTGTTACCAGTTTTGTAATCATAACGGCTCACAAACCCCTGCTGACTCATAGACCACCCGTACTGGCTGTCATCGCGATCTGGTACTACGTCAAAACCATCTCCAAAAGAGATTTCTTGCCAGTAATCGTTACGTATACCTTGAGCTTTCCATACATAGGCAGGTCCTCTCCACGAGCCATTATCTTGCATACCTCCATATACATTATAAGGAAACTCATTATCTACATTAATGTGATAAAACTGAGCTACAGGTAAGTTACCTATAAAACGCCACGTCTTACCACCGTCTTTTGTGATGTTAAGACCGCCGTCATTACCGTCCATCATAAACTTCCCATTGTTAGGGTGTATCCACCAGGCGTGGTGATCTGGGTGTACGCCGTTATCTACTCCGTAAGCGCCCATAAGTTGGTCAAAATTTTTCCCACCATCTTCAGACACGTTTACATAGGTAAATACAGAAAACACACGATTTTCATTTTGAGGATCTACGTGTATATCACTATAGTAAAATGGTCTGTTCCCTATATCACTCTTGTCGTTAATCTTTTTCCAGTTAAAGCCGCCATCGTTAGAGCGGTATAGTGCATTCTTCTTTGCTTCTATAAGCGCATATACCACGTTAGGACTTCCGGGAGCAATAGAGAGACCTATACGACCTAGTTCTCCCTTAGGAAGTCCATCTTGATCTGTAAGTTCTTTCCAAGTGTCACCACCATCGTGAGTCATATACATACCAGAACCTTCACCACCAGACTTAAAGAACCAAGGGTCACGTTTGTGCTCCCACATTGCTACAATAAGTTTATTAGGGTTTGTTGGGTCCATAACCATATCTGCCACACCAGACTTGATGTTTGTAAATAAAACCTTATTCCACGTTTTACCACCATCTGTAGTTTTAAAAACGCCACGCTCTGGGTGTTCTCCCCAAGGAGAACCTATAGCGCCCACATAAACCACATCTGGATTAGTAGGATCTATAATAACGCGGTGTATGTGACGGGTTTTTTCTAATCCCATAGATTTCCACGTTTTACCGCCATCTAGTGATTTATAAACACCATAACCACCATTAAGAGAGTTACGTGGGTTTCCTTCTCCCGTACCTACCCATATCACAGATGGATTAGATTGTTGTATCGCTACAGCTCCTATAGAGGCGGTGAGCTCGTTTTCAAAAATAGGATCCCATTTTATTCCGCCAGACGTAGATTTCCATAAACCTCCAGAAGCTGTACCTACATACATTACATCTGGATTATCTGTAACCACATCTATAGCAGTCACACGACCAGACATACCGCCTGGGCCTATATTACGGGGTTGTACATCCTTGAGCAAGGACATATCAAGTTTTTGAGCAGATACTACTGTGCAGATGCATATCAGTAGGAGTGAGAAGAGTTGTTTCATTATAAAATTTTGGTTGAATTATAATGACCTTTCGGTCAAGGGACTAAAGTTAATTAAAAGACAATCTTAATTTCTTAAATAGTTGTTAATGGATGCGCTATGTTTTAAAGGTTTTATTCACGCTTTCGCGAAAGCGTAATTATATCTCTAATAAAGCGTTATGAAATAATTAACAAGATATTGGTATAACATTAGCTTTTTGTTTAATAATATGAACATATCTTTGAACAAATAAAAAAACCAATTGTTATGAAAAAGATGTTATTAATGGCAGCAACAGCAGGATTATTATTTGCTTCTTGCGCCGAAGGAACTAAAGAAAAAGCAACAGAAACAAATGAGGAAGTTGCACAAGCCGTAGTAGAGCTAGAAGAGCCTGTGGTAGAAGAGCCAGGTACAATAGTAGATATCGCTGTAGGTAATGAAAATTTTACAACATTAGTAACAGCTGTAAAAGCAGCAGGACTTGTAGAAACTTTATCTAGTACAGGACCATTTACTGTATTTGCACCTACAAATGATGCTTTTGCAAAACTACCAGAAGGAACTGTAGGTACTCTAGTAAAGCCAGAAAACAAAGCAATGTTAACAGATATCTTAACCTACCACGTAGTTTCTGGTGAGTATATGGCTGGTGACGTAGTTGCGGCTATCAAGAAGAATAATGGTTCTTTTAGTACAAACACTGTGATGGGAGAGCAAATTACTTTAATGATGGACGGAGAAAACGTTGTTATTAAGGATGCAAAAGGTGGGACATCTGTAATTATTATGACAGATGTAGATGCTTCAAACGGAGTAATACACGCTATAGACACTGTAATTATGCCTAAAGGGAAGTAATTACAACCCACATTTAATAAAGAATTAAGAAGCGCCTCAGTAGGGGCGCTTTTTTATTGACCTATTAGGTAGTAATTTTATACAGCTATGAGAAAACAACAAAATAGGAGCGGTTTTGTATTCAAAACCTATGACGCTCCGCAAAAATCCCTTTTTGACCAGCTGCTTGATATATTTCAAGAGCTCATCACCCACACCTCTGGTGATTTTGACGAGGCGATGGACTGGCTTAAAGAGCTTGATAAAGAATATAAACTCACAAATGATGAGTATACCTTAGACGATTTTGTACAGGAGCTTAAAGACAAAGGCTACATACGAGAAGAAATTAAGCCAGACGGTAATAACGGCACGGCTATCACAGAGAAGACAGAGCGGGCCATACGTAAGAGAGCCCTAGATCAAATTTTTGGGAAGCTTAAAAAGAGCTCTCAGGGTAACCACAGGTCAAAACTTAACGGTAGAGGAGATGAGCATACTGGTGATTATCGCGAGTATCGTTTTGGTGATGGGCTAGAGCGCATCTCTATGACAGAAAGTTTGCGTAATGCCCAAATTAATAATGGTGCAGAAGATTTCCGCTTACGCGAAAGCGACCTCGTGGTAGAAGAAACCCACTTTAAAGCACAAATGAGTACCGTACTTATGATAGATATATCACACAGTATGATACTTTATGGAGAAGACCGTATTACTCCAGCCAAAAAGGTAGCGATGGCACTAGCACAGCTCATCACAACGAGGTATCCAAAAGACTCTTTAGATATAATTGTATATGGGAACGATGCCTGGCCTATCAAAATTAAAGATTTACCGTATTTGCAAGTGGGTCCTTATCACACTAACACAGTAGCAGGTCTTAATCTGGCTATGGATATCTTGAGACGTAAGCGTAACTCAAATAAACAGATCTTTAATATTACAGATGGTAAACCGTCTTGTATAAAGCTTAAAGATGGGCGCTACTATAAAAACCCAAATGGACTAGACGAGTATATTGTAAACAAGTGTTACAGTATGGCTAGACAAGCACGTAAGCTTCATATACCTATCACAACATTTATGATTGCAAATGACCCTTACCTGCAACAGTTTGTAGATAATTTTATTGAGGCAAACCAAGGAAAAGCGTTCTATACAGGACTGCAAGGTCTAGGAGAGATGATCTTTCAAGATTATGAAAGCAACAGAAAGAAGAGAATAAAATAACTGTAAAAAAAAGAATAGATACCTCATTGTGAGATGAGGTAAAATAAGAATAGCTATGAATCATACAGAAATAAAAACACTAGGAGCTCTTAAAGAAGTATCGTGGTCATCTAGAAGTATAAAAGAAGAGTTGCGCGAGCACCTTATATCAAAATTACAAGCTGGTACACCTACATTTACAGGTATACACGGTTATGAGCATACGGTTATACCAGAACTAGAAAGGGCCATATTAAGTAAACATAATATCAATCTATTAGGGCTACGTGGTCAAGCAAAAACTAGACTTGCACGTCAAATGGTAAATCTCCTTGATGAGTGGATGCCTATAGTAGCAGGGTCAGAAATTAATGATGATCCGCTTAATCCAATCTCGAGGTATGCTACAGAGCTTATTAAGGAAAAAGGAGATGACACACCTATAGACTGGGTGCATAGATCTGAGCGCTTTGCAGAGAAGCTCGCAACACCAGATGTGACTGTTGCAGATATAGTAGGTGACGTAGATCCTATAAAGGCAGCAAACCTTAAATTGAGTTATGCAGACGACCGCGTGATACACTACGGAATGATTCCTCGTGCAAACAGGTCAATTTTTGTAATCAACGAGTTACCAGATTTACAAGCACGTATACAAGTGGCCTTGTTTAATATACTACAAGAAGGCGATATTCAAATACGCGGCTTTAAATTGAGACTACCACTTGATATGCAGTTTGTTTTTACTGCAAATCCAGAAGATTATACAAACAGAGGAAGCATAGTTACTCCACTTAAAGACCGTATAGGCTCTCAAATACTTACTCACTATCCAGAAACAGTGGCTATCGCCCGTACTATAACAGATCAAGAAGCAAATCTAGACGAGCGCCAGAAAACTAAAGTACACGTACCTAATCTAGTAAAAGATCTTATAGAAGAGATAGGTTTTGTAGCTAGAGAGAGCGAGTATATAGATGAAAAGAGTGGTATAAGTGCACGTATGAGTATAACGGCATTTGAAAACTTAATGAGTACAGCAGAGCGTCGTATGTTGTTATCTGGAGATACAACTACTACAATACGATATTCTGATCTTATGGGTATAATTCCTGCGATTACCGGAAAGGTAGAATTAGTATATGAAGGAGAGCAAGAGGGAGCAGATGAGGTTGCAAAAATTCTTATAGGTGATGCAACGCGATCACTTTTTGATGATTATTTTCCAAAGATCGAAAAGCTTGTAAAAGATAATCAAGAAGATCCTTATGGTGATGTCTTAGCTTGGTTCTTTGAGCAAAGTGGTTTTGAACTTGAAGATAATTTGACTGACAAAGAATACAAATTAATGCTAGACAGCATTACACCTTTAGAAGAACTCGTAAATAAATATCAGCCCGAAACAGTAGAGGAGGACCGCTATTTCTTAAAAGAGTTTATCCTTTTTGGACTTGTAGAATATAAGAAACTGAGCAAGTATAAACTCACCACAGGGATGCGTTTTAATGATCTTTATGGAAATTACATCTCAGGATTAGGATAATTTTGAAATATAAATTATTTATTTATATAATCATTGTAAGTATTTGATTTAAAATGTTTAGTGTGAAATTTTTAGATTAGACTAAAATGAAAAAAGCTCCTCAAAAAGGAGCTTTTTTATGAATATAATTCTTTGTGGGATGTTTTATATTATCCTAGGTTTGGAATTACTAATTCTTGATCTGGATGTATAACATCTGGGTTTTTAAGGATGTCTTTATTTGCTTCGAAGATCTCTTTGTACTTCATTGCGTCTCCATAATAATGTTTTGCAATCTTGCCTAGTGTGTCTCCACTCGCTACTGTATGACGTGCATAAACAGATGTATCTGCAACTTTAATGTCTGCTACAATGTCACCTGGATTTTCTCCTCCAGCCGCTTTTATAGCATCCCAAAGTTGGTTTTTCTCATATTGATTTGTTGCAGTTCCTCTTACGTGAAGTACTCCATTTTCTTCTTTTACATCTCCGTTCTGGATGTTAAGTTTTTCTCCAAGGTCAAGAACGTTTTGATATTTTGCTTTTACCATTATTTTAGTATTAGTGTTAATTTGTTTTTAATATACAAAGTGTTTAAGATATTGTAATTAATCTAATCTTCAAAAATTAATTGCCCTGTAAAAAGCACATCTACATCGACTAGCGGCGGTTCTGTAACAGATATAAGGTCGCCTGTGGCTTTTATAACGCCTTGCAGGCTGTTTTGAGGATTTACTACCATTTGTGCAGCGCTGGTATGGTTAAAGGTCAAATCACCTATCTCAAGGTTTCTACCATTGAATTGCGGAAACTCATCGCTAAAGTTTATAGATGCCGTTTCAACACTTCCAGACATTGTAATATTACTTGATCCATTTGCAGAAACCACCAGGTTAGTACTGTTTATATGGAGCGTCACAGCACCACTTTTATTAATATCTGTAATGTTAAGGCTATTAGCAGTTGAGTTGCTCACAATAGTTAATGATTCATAGTTGAGTAAACCTTCACTGGTAATCTCAAAGGCAGAAGCCTGGCGTATGCGAGTAATATTTGGAGAAGTTACAGTAACAAGAGTTCTACCATACTCGCGTAAAAAATTACAACCATTTAGGTTTTGCAGTACAAGTGTTTCTTGTTCTACAAAGAGGTTGAGGTCTGGCACTAGATTTTCGCCAGTTTCAACGATAACTTCTTGTTGAGGTCCTTCTTTAAGTATAACGCGTATGTCATCTTCCATTTGGATTTTTGAAAATGTATCCACATCAAGAGTATACGTTATGATATCTCCATCTGTTTGAAAACAATCATTTGCATCTTCAGAGTCGCAAGAAATGAAAAATGCTAGCAGTAGGGCGAGTAGGAGGGAATTACGCTTTCGCGAAAGCGTATATATAGCCCTTATAAATCTGAAGTTTGTTGTCATCATAATCGTATTCCTAATCCAAATTCTACTGCCTCTGCTTTTGCTCCGTGTGTTTTTACGGCAGCAGAAACAAAGTATTTTTCTTGTATATAGTGTTTAAGCCCCACGCGCTGGTAGAACCTACCTTCAAAATCATAAGGATAGTACACATAATAACCGGCGTGCGTCATAAGTGCGGTTTTATTAAATCGCAATTCGTGACCAACAAATACACCTGCTCGTTTCCAATCTTGGTCTTTTGTAACACCAAATGAGGGGAAGGCTACAGATAGAAACTCAATTTCGTTCTTTAAGAATTTTGAGAAAAAGAATTCCCCTCCAGCAAGAATGGTACTTTTTTTACTCAATCTCTTATCTGCATAAGCAGTCAAGATTAAGAATGGTTCTTGACCCAGCCCAACATAATCACTCTCGTTAAGCCCCATATTAAGAGCAAAATTAAAACCTATAGGCTCTGTATAGCGTTCTCTAGGTCCTCTGGGAATATAGTCTGGAATCGGTTTATTTTTATAGACCACACCTGCGTTAATTGCTAGCGTGTTTGTACTTGTATTAGGTGCTTTAAAATTACCATTTGACCCGTGTAAAAAGGTAAGTCCTGTTTGTAATGATATTTGTGGAGTGATAGGTTGCTTGTAGTTAAGCATTACAAGTGTGGCGCTAAAAAACCTTGATCCATAAGCGTTATTTGCCACATTAGTTTCAATGTCAAAAGGATTTGTACTATACCCAATACCTTGACCAACTCTAAACATAAGTTTTCGGTTAAGAAAGTAGAAACTGTAATGCGCTAGGGCGTTATAGGTCTTGCCTAGGTTGTCATTTTTAAGATCTTGATAGGCAAATGTGAATCCGTAGTCAGGATAATTATATCTTCTGGACCATTCTTGATTGCCGTAGGTTTTTTTGTTATAACTTAAAATCAACCCTTCTGGATGCCCAGTTATGAGCGATGTGATGTCTTTGTTGTGTCTCAATATACTCCCATAAAAGTAGTTGAGTTCTACTTCAAAAGGATTACTGTCTTGAGCAAACATAAAACTACTGTACAAGAGGCCTACAGCGGCTAGAAAATTTTTATACATATAAATCTGGTCGTACTGCGAATGTATAGATAATTATAATTACTATCTACATACTAAAAAAAGCCGCCCAGTAGGCGGCTTTTTAGTATGTAGGTTATTGCTTTTACAGACCTGTGTAAAATTCCATTATCTTATTTAGGTCTTCTTCGTTTTTATAATTTAAATCATTTTTATCTACGAAGGTTTTTACTTTTTCTTCTTGTGCAGTAAGAAGCTTAAGTACTTTCTTCTTTCTAAGACTGAATTTTTCAAAACTATCTTTTTTAAGAAGCATATAAAACTCTCTAGGTATGTAACGAGCAACCGTTGTTCCACGCATTGGGTTTGAGCTTCCCTCGTTTATATCTACTACGTGATCTTTTAATATTTTAAATTCTGGTGTTTCTACAACAAGTTCGTAAACTTTTATGACAGCACTATTAGGAGATTCTATATTTACAAATGTTTTACCATTAATAATAGCCTTATCAACCGCGAGAGAGTTAAATGTGTAAATAGAATCTTTATTGATTTTTGCAACAATTTTATTTCTTCTGCCGTCAAAGTTTACATTTTCAATTTTTAGATTTTCACCGGCCTTTGTTACAACCGTAGCAGCACGATCCCAATTTTCAAAAAGATAAGGTGATCCATCAATTTTTTTATCTTCAACGCGATTTGCTCCAGCTTTATATCCAAGGTTCATTTTCTGATTAAAAACAGAATTTGCAGATGTAGAAGAGCCGCCGCCTCCAAAAGTATTTTGTCCAGTTGAAACTGTTGCCGTTAGTAGGAAACCAGCAATAAATAGTGTACGTAAAATCATAAGAAGTTTTTGTGTTTAAAGCCCAAATATAACAGGATTAAGAAAGTTTTAAGTGTTAAAATCTCATCTTTAACTACTTTTAACTTTTCTTTAAACATTAGATTATGTAATCGTTGATTTTACTGCGTTTTACAGTGTTAAGATTGCAGTTTGTTGAATTTTTTAATCCATTTATTAACGTGTCTGCATCGGGCCTTAAAAGCTGCACTCCCGGTATGATATCCGTCTTCCATAATTCGTTGTAATTCAGGATGTATCCAGTCTATTTCGGTACCTAAATAATACAATGTAGACATAGTATAAGCCTTTACAGCAACCTTTTGATCTGTGATTAACCAGTCAAACCCGCATTCTGTAATATGATTCTTGTGATTTGATAGAAGTTTCTTTTTGGTTTCTGGATGCTCGTGTTTATAATATGAGGTGGTAAGGTATTCACAAATTTTAGCAACCGGTCTAAGAGCAGAATCCTGATAGACTGTGTGCATATGAGTTGTAAAGTAGTCAAGATGTGGGAGAATAATAGTCATATCTTCTTTTATAGCAAACTCCGCAAGCCATCCAGCACGATTAGACCTTGGGTCATCTACCATAAATAGAATTTCTAGTACGTGTCTCAATGCTTCAGGATTATCAACAATAAGTTGCGCATAGTAGGCGCGCTTCTCACGACTGTGATTGACGTAGTCTAGATCTTTATAAAGCTCGTTAAGTGTCAATTGTTAGTTTGTTTAGAAAGAAGTGTATCTACCACTTTTTTAACTCCTGTTGTTGCTCTCTCTGGGAGTATCGTTAGTCCCTTTCTTTGTGTGATAGATGGTGCAGGGTCAATAAAAAAAATCTCTGCATTTGGCTGGGCTAGAGTGATAAGTCCAGCAGCAGGATATACTTGCATAGAGGTGCCTACTATGATTATATAATCTGCCTCACTAACTAACACAGAGGCTTCTTCCATAAGCGGTACTTCTTCTCCAAACCAAACAATATGTGGTCTAAGCTGGCCTCCTTGAGGGCATAAATCACCAGTTTTTAAATCTTTTTTCCATTCTAAAACTTGAGACGGGTCATTGCAGCTACGCACCTTAAGTAATTCACCGTGTAGATGTATAACTTTTGAGCTACCCGCTCTCTCGTGTAAATCATCTACATTTTGAGTGATGATATGTACATCATAGGCTTCTTCTAGTTTTACAAGATCAAGATGTCCTTGGTTAGGTAAGACTTCTAGTAATTGCTTCCTGCGCTCGTTGTAAAATTTTAAAACAAGCTCTTGGTTTGCTTTCCAGCCTTCTGGTGTCGCCACTTGCATTACATCGTGACCTTCCCAAAGACCGTTTGCATCTCTAAAGGTTTTAAGACCGCTCTCTGCACTCATACCAGCGCCAGATAATACAACAACTTTTTGCATACTCTTCAATAGGTTTTTTACACTTTAAAAGTACAGTATCTTTACCAGTAAACAATTTTTAATGGATCAAGACCTCTTAACCTACCTGCAATCTTTTTTAACCGAACGTCGCGTAGCATTATTTGATAAAGTATTACGCGAGCGCACAACTCATTTTACCGTGGCTGTAGAGGATGTATATCAATTACACAACACGAGTGCCGTAATACGTAGCTGTGAATCTTTTGGAGTACAAGAACTGCACGTTATAGAGGAAGTAAACGCAAAGCGTATAGATCGTGAGATTGCTATGGGGGCTCAAAAGTGGGTAGATGTATCTCGTCACAATAGTGCTTCTAGTTGTATCAAATCATTGCGTGAGCAGGGCTATAAGATTGTTGCCACCTCACCACATAAAGATGCACACAGGCTAGAAGAGTTTGATGTGGCTGAGAAGGCTGCTATATTTTTTGGTAGAGAGACAGAAGGTTTAAGCGATCTCGTGATGGAGGAGGCAGACGATTTTATTTATATACCTATGGTAGGCTTTACTGAGAGTCTCAATATCTCAGTTTCGGCGGCGATTACTTTGCAGCATATAATGACTAAGCTCAAAGCTTCGGATGTAGACTGGAAGTTTTCTGAGCAAGAACTTTTTGATAAAAAGCTCGCCTGGACTCGTAAAATGATTAAAGATGTAGCGCGCATTGAGCAGCGCTATCTAGATGAAAGAGTGTAGGAGTACGCTTTCGCGAAAGCATAATTAAAATTATCTCTTAATCTTTATTTTGTAAGACTCGATACTCTTCATAACACTCACTTATGGCATCTAGAATCTGAAGGTCATTTGCAGTCATTATAAAGTTATCTGAATAGCTACAATTTTTTAATATAGCATCTATATCTACACGGTCTATTTGAAGTAGAGCGCCCAGAGTCTCGCGGTCAAATTTACGTTCAAGAAGGTTACGCACTTTGTCATCTTCTTTCATCTGGCGTAGCTTGCGCAATTGTCCTTTCTTACGGCTGAATATGTTGTAAAGAAAATCTGCAGGGTTAAAAATAGAGCTCAGCACGCGTGACACGGCACCAGGCTGTCCTTGACCTACTTCATAACCAGAGTTAAGACCAGAAATGCTATAGCGCTGGTTGCTGTAAATAGGGATTCTCTTTGCATCTATCTCTAAGTAGCCGGTAAGTTCTATTTCTTCTACAACCACTTCTTCTAGGGCGATGCCTATTTCTGTCATTTTGATTTTTACATCTCCATATTTTATCCAGTCAGAACTTACTCTTACTTTGAGCGATTTATAACCTAAATATGAAAAGTATAATGTATCATTTACGGCAGCCTTAATGTCAAAGTTACCTAGCTTATCTGTAGTAGCTCCTTTAAAGTTTGAGAGGTTGAGAATGTTTACGTTTTGTAAAGCAATATCTGTACTGCTGCTTAAAACTTTACCATCTATAAATCCATCTTGAAGCTCCTTTGTAGAAGTTTCTCCAGTTGGGGTAGCTGGTTCTTGCGAGTATCCTACTGTGCATACGGCAAGTAGAAATAAAAAAAGTATGGTTTTCATCATATAGAGTAGCAATTTATGCAATCCTATGAGAAAACCATACCAAAATTTAACTTTTACAATAATTCTAACACTTTAGGCTAGCTGCGACGGCGTCTTTTGCCAGAAAATGGGCTTTTATTACCTTCTGTAGCTCTGTCTGGAGTACGACTTGGTCCTCTACGATCTGATCTGCCTTCCGATCTACTTGATCTTTCTGAGCGATTTCTAGACCTTCCTTGATCTTCTCCATAGCTAGACTTGCGATCACGGTCACCGCCACGACGGTCACTGCGTTTTCTGTCTGATCTGTCACGATCACCACTGCTACGACGACGATCACCGCCACCGCTACGACCGCCTCTAAAGCCATCATTGCCACCTCTACGGCCACCGCCACTGCGGCCTCTTCCGCCACCGCCACGGTTACCACCGCGACCTCCGCCGCCTTGTGTCTCTTCTACACTTACACGACGACCATCAAGTTGATAATCTTCAAAGAGTGCAAGTACTTTTTCTTTATGCTCTGTATCTGTATTAAAGAATGAGAAGGCGTCTTTACAATCTACACGATATATCCCGTCTTGACCTAAGCCTGTCATTTCTTTTAAGAAGTCCTTAAGCTTCATCCAGTCAAAATCGTCTTTACGACCTACGTTTATAAAGTAACGTGTTGTATCACCAGACTCTTCTTTAAACGCTGCAACAGCATTTTGATTAAGATCTTTTGCTTTTTTGTAATAATTAAAGAAGCGTGTAAATTCTACAGAAAACACTTTCTTTATAAGCTCTTCTTTAGTATTGTCTTTAAGTACTTCTTCTATTTCTGGAAGATAAGCATCAATCTCTTGGTTGATCTCTGTGTTGTTTATGCTATTTGCAAGGTGAAATAACTGTACTTGTGTGATCTCTTTTCCGTCAGGAATTGTTTTTTGATCAAACTTCTTTGCTAAAATCTTTTCGAGCTGCTTGATTTTACGCATTTCACTCTTGGTCACAATAACCATAGAGGTACCAGTTTTACCAGCACGACCTGTACGACCAGAACGGTGCGTATATGTCTCTATCTCATCTGGAAGTTGGTAGTTTATAACGTGTGTAATATCATCTACATCTATACCACGTGCAGCAACATCTGTTGCAACAAGCATCTGTATTTGATTATTTCTAAAGCTCTTCATAACAAGGTCACGCTGATTCTGACTTAAGTCACCGTGTAGCGCACCTGCATTATATCCATCTTCTATAAGTTGCTCTGCAACTTTTTGAGTATCTCTCTTAGTACGGCAGAATATTACAGAAAATATATCTGGATTTGCATCAGAAAGACGCTTAAGCGCTTGGTAACGATCACGTGTGTGTACAACGTAGTACTCGTGTGATACATTCTTTGCACCTTCATTTTTATGACCTACTGTAATCTCTAGTGGGTCGTGCATAAACTCTTTTGCAATACGTGCAACCTCTCTAGGCATTGTCGCGCTAAAGAGCCACGTAAGTTTATCTTCTGGAGTGTCTGCAAGAATATTTGTAATATCCTCATAGAATCCCATATTAAGCATCTCATCTGCCTCATCAAGAACACAGTAGCTTAATTTTGTAATATCTACCATACGACGACGCATCATATCTTGCATACGTCCTGGTGTAGCAACTACAATCTGAGCACCACGTGAGATCTCACGAGCTTGCTCTTGTATATTAGAACCACCATAAACAGCTACTACGCGCACACCTTTAATGTGTTTTGCATAGTTTTTCATCTCGTTAGTAATCTGGAGACATAGCTCACGAGTAGGGGCTATAATAAGACCTTGTGTGGTCTTACTTGAAGCATCAATGTTTTGTAATAGTGGAAAACCAAAAGCAGCAGTTTTACCTGTACCTGTTTGTGCAAGTGCAACCATATCGCGATCTTCGGCGAGTAGTTGTGGGATAGCTTCTTCTTGGATTTTTGACGGGGTTTCAAATCCCATATCGGCGATAGCCTGAAGTAAGGGCGCGTTTAGGCCCAGTTGATCAAATGTCATAAGACAAAATTTTAATAAGTTATCGTGCTGTAGGAAGCGCAACGACTTATTAACCAATTGCTTCAATCAACACGTGCCATAAATAGTGGCCGTACCTCACCCTGAGGTTTTTCAAGGTGCAAAAGTACTATATATAATTGAATAATCGTAAAGTGACTTGGTAATTTTTTTAAAGAACGTAATTTACTCGTCTCTTAAGTAAGATAAAAACTGCTCCATCGCACGCCCTCTATGGCCTATTTTACCTTTTAGCGCCATCGCCATTTGGGCGAAAGTGGCCTCGTAGCCGTTAGGTTTGAAGATAGGATCATAACCAAAACCGTCATCTCCATAGCGTTCTTTTGTAATTTCTCCCTCACATATGCCTGTGAAAGTCTCTATTTTCTCTGCTTTCGCGAAAGCGATAACCGTCTTAAACCTCGCCGTTCTATTTTGCTTTACTGCAAGAGCTATAAGAAGCTTATCCATATTATCTGAAGCACTTCTTTGAGGTCCTGCATATCGTGCTGAGTATACCCCAGGTGCACCGTCTAGGGCGGTAACCTCAAGGCCCGTGTCATCTGCAAAGCAATCATAGCCATAATGATTACGTACATATTGTGCTTTTATAATCGCATTGCCTTCTATTGTAGGTGCATCTTCTATAATATCTTCATCACAGCCTATATCTGTAAGTGATAAAATATTGATATGCTCTGGTACTAGGGCTTGTACTTCCTTAAGTTTATTAAGGTTGTGTGTTGCAAAGACTAACTTCATTTAAGAGACAAGGCTAAAAATGGCTGCTCCATAAATCGCATAACGTACAAAACGCGCTAGACCAAAGAGTGCCCAATATTTAAAATCAAAACGAATCATACCAGCAGCAAGACTTGCTACGGCAAAGGGTAATGGGAGCAAAGCTCCTACTAAAATTAAGAACCCTCCCCATTTACGAGCATTTTTTAAATGCTTTTCCATTCTTACTTCAAGGTAGTTGTGTACCGCTGGTATTTTTAGAGAAGCTCTTCCCGTAAAATAAGAGACAGCACCACCTAGGTAAGATAGTAGGGCTATAATAGAAAGATATAATACAGGATCGCTAGTTTTATCACTCCAAGCTATAAAAAGCTCTGGAGGAATAATACCGAGTATAGACTCCGAAACAAAGAATAAAGTAAGCACTAAGAAGTTAGAGTAATTATCTATCACGTATTGTAATGCCGTGTTAAGGTCTATTACAAAGTAGTGTATACATACTATGGCAGCTACAACAAATAGTATAGGTGGTAGTGCTTTTTTAAGTGCATCTTTAAGAAAAGAGTAAAAGCCAGTGTATACATAATACTGGTGCAGTAACTGTAGTCTATTTTTCTTTTTTATGCCTGATTTTGAACTCATTAAATAGTAGTCGTATATGTATTACAAAAATAACGTGAGTACGGCGTCTTTGCATCTTTAGTACTCATAAATATTGGTTAAACTATGTAGGGCTCGGTTTATTGATGATGATAAGGTTCTCCTTTTAAAATGGTAAACCCTCTATAAATTTGCTCTGTGATAAATAAACGTACCATCTGGTGGGAGAAGGTCATTTGTGACAAAGATACTTTACCTATCGCTTTATTGTAAACTTCTTGAGAAAAACCATAGGGACCTCCTATCACAAAGACTAAAGTTTTTATACCACTGTTCATCTTTTTTTGTAAAAACTTAGAAAACCCCACGCTAGAAAATAATTTGCCATTCTCGTCAAAGAGCACAAGGTGGTCATAGGGGCCCAATTTTGAAAGTATGAGGGCACCTTCTTTAGTCTTTTGCTCTTGCTCACTGAGATTTTTTACATTCTTTATATCTGGAAGAGTCTCAATATTGTATTTAATATAAAAATTCAAGCGCTTGCTGTACTCATCTACGAGTGCCTGTAGCTGCTTGTTATCTGTCTTACCTACGCATAGAAGTTTTATATTCATTTTGTAAAAATACAAATCTCTCTATGACGATGGATGTGTTTGTGTTTCCTTATTTTTACAGAAACCGTATTTTATATTTTTATGATAACAGAAGCGCAGTTTCAGCTTGAGATAGATGGTATAATTTCTAATGCAATAAGAGAAGATGTAGGTGATGGAGATCACAGCAGTCTGGCTTGTATACCGGCAGATGCAACGGGTAAGGCTAAGTTACTGGTAAAGGATGAGGGGATTCTTGCAGGTTGCGCTTTCGCGAAAGCGGTATTTTCCTACGTAGATGACAGCCTCGTAGTAGAAGATGTACATACAGATGGTGACCAGGTAAAGTATGGAGACATTGCATTTTACGTATCTGGCTCGAGCCAAAGTATTTTAAAGGCAGAGCGACTGGTGCTTAACGCAATGCAACGTATGAGCGCCATAGCGACCAAAACAAAGTTCTTTGTAAACCTACTCGAGGGAACAGGCACAAAAATACTCGACACCAGAAAGACCACTCCAGGTATACGCGCCTTAGAAAAATGGGCAGTAAAAATAGGAGGGGGAGAAAATCATCGTTTTGCACTGTATGATATGATTATGCTTAAGGATAATCACATAGACTTTGCTGGAGGAGTGACTAAGGCGATACTTAAAACTGCAGCTTATCTTAAAACGGAAAATCGAGATCTTAAAATAATCGTAGAGGCGAGAAGCCTTGAGGAGATAGAAGAGATTCTTGAAAATCACGAGCACGTATACCGTATTCTTATAGATAATTTTAATTATGAAGATACGCGTAAGGCGGTTGCTCTTATAGGTGATAAATGCCTTACAGAATCTTCTGGTGGTATTAATGAAGAGACCATACGTGAGTATGCACTTTGTGGTGTAGATTATATTTCTAGTGGAGCACTTACTCACTCTGTTTATAATCTAGATTTAAGCCTTAAAGCGGTATAATGGCTTCAGACAAGACCTTAGAGCAACGCCTTATGCGGTTCAAGCCTTTTTGCTGGATCGTAGCAATGCTAGATAAGGTGGTGATTCCTGGTTTTGAAGGGATGACTTTACTAAACTTGTCACGCGCTTACTTTACTGGTATTATAAAGGGTGCGCTGGGATCTAGAGCAGGATCTATTGCTTATAGTTTTTTTATGGCCATTTTTCCTGCGCTTATATTTGTGCTTAATCTTATACCTTATGTACCTGTGCCAGACTTTGATATTAAGTTTATGGCGTTTATTTATGAGCTCATACCATCACAGTCACTAGATTTTTTTAGGCCTATTATAAGTGATATTGCACAAAATGAGCGTGCAGGTTTGCTGTCTGTAGCTGGTCTTCTTGCTTTGTTTCTTACGGCAAATGGTATTAACTCCATTTTTAGTGGTTTTGAGGGTTCTCATTACAATGAGATTAATCGAAGCTTTTTTAGGCAGTATGCTGTGGCTATAGCGACCTCTATTATCTTGGCATTGTTGTTGGTTACTACTATATCAGTAGTTGTTTATTTTGAGTATTTACTCGTTTCTCTCAAGGAGAGAGACTTTATGAGTACAGACTTAGATATAACATTGCTATCGGTTGGAAAAAATGTTTTTGTATTGATAATGATATATGCTGTGATTGCAACACTCTATTATTTTGGTACCAAAGAGGGGCGCAAAAGCAGATTTTTTTCACCAGGTGCATTAATGACTACTATATTATTTATGATAACCACGTACCTTTTTGGTATTTATATCGACACTTTTGGAAGATATAATGAGTTGTATGGCTCAATTGGTGCATTATTGATAATGATGCTTTATATTTGGTTGAACTCTAATCTTATATTATTAGGATTTGAGCTCAATGCAACATTGCAAAAACTAAGGATATTACACAAAAAACCTAATTAAATTAACACAAACGTAAATTATGAAGAAGTATTTATTAGCACTAGTAGCAGTATGTAGTCTTACTTTTAGTCAAGCTCAAACAGTTGTAGGTGATGCAACATTACCTAACACAATGACTGTAGAAGGAACAGATCTCGTTTTAAACGGTGCGGGAATGAGAGAAAAAGTAATTTTTGATCTTTACGCGGGAGGATTATACCTAGCCTCAAAAAAGAGTGATGCGGCTGCTATTGTAAACGCAGATGAGACAATGGCTATGAAGCTAGATATCGTTTCTGGTATGGTGTCAAGTAAGAAAATGATAGGAGCAGTAGATGATGGTTTTGACGCTTCTATGAATGGAGACACAAGCTCCTTAGATGCACAAATCACAAAATTTAAAGGTTTCTTTAGCGATAAGATTGTAAAAACAAACGTTTTTGATATTGCTTATGTAAAAGGAAAAGGAACTGTTGTTAGTAAAAACGGTAAAGAAGTAGGAATGATACCAGGATTAGAATTCAAAAAAGCACTTTTTGGAATTTGGTTAGGAAGCAACCCTGCAGATGATGATCTTAAAGAAGCGATGCTAGGTAAAAACTAGTAAATTTCATCTTTTATAGAAAATGGCGATTCTCAAGAATTGCCATTTTTTGGTTTTAAAAACAAAGACACTTATCAAATTATGAAGTACTTAATTAGTTTATTTATTGTATTACTGTTTACCGCAAGCGCTGTGGCGCAGCAAGACGCTGTTTTTGGTAAGTGGAAAACTATAGATGATGAGACTGGTGAGGCAAAATCTATTGTAGAGATTTATAAAAAGGGTGATAAAGTTTATGGTAAGATTATAGACATACTTAACCCTCAAGATCGAGATAAACTATGTATTTACTGCGAGGGTGAAGATTATAACAAGCCTGTACTTGGTCTGGATATTATTAAAAACCTAGAAAGAGATGATGACGAGTATACAGGAGGTACTGTTTTTGATCCAGAAAAAGGGAAAACCTATAAGGCAAAAATTTGGATAGAAAATGATAATCCAGATAAGCTCTATCTTAGGGGTTATATTGCCTTCTTATATAGAACTCAAGAGTGGATACGCGTTAAGTAACATTATAATTATTCATAATGAGAGCCGCTTTTGTAAAGATTGCGGCTCTTTTTTTGTGCTATGCTTTCGCAAAACTTTACTTAACAGTACTTTTGAAATACACACTGCTCATTTATGCCCCACTTTATAGACGTCATACTTCCTATACCTGTAGAAAATACGTTTACCTACCTCGTCTCAGAGGCAGAATATAATTACATACAGAAAGGAATGCGTGTTGCAGTTCCTTTTGGTAAAAAGAAAGTGTACGCCTCTATCGTAAAAAATAAGCACACTAATGCTCCCACAATCTATGAGGCAAAGGAAATTCAGCAAATTTTAGATGAAGATCCTATAGTTACAGAACAGCAACTCACATTCTGGTCTTGGATTGCAAATTATTATATGTGTACCGAGGGGGAAGTGATGCGAGCAGCATTACCCAAAGCATTTTTACTAGAGAGTGAGACCGTTATAAGGCTCAAGTCTGATGGTCTTGTAATTAATGATGAAGAGCTTCAAGATGATGAGTTTCTAATTTATGAAGCATTACAACATCGCTCAGAGCTTAAAGTGCACGAAGTGATGGATATTCTTGATAAAAAGAAAATACTACCTTCTATACAGCGCCTTATAGATCAAGGGGTTTTAGAAATGCAAGAAGAGATTTACGAGCAGTATGTCCCTAAGCTTGTAAAGTTTATTACAATAGCCCCAGAGTATGACAGTGAGGAGGCTTTGCCTGTTATTCTAGAAGAATTATCTCGCGCACCAAAACAAAGAGAGATGGTGCTCACTTTTTTTTCGCTTAAAGCGAAAACTAACAAACCCATATCTTCACAAGAGTTGCAAAAAGCATCTGGAGCAACCGCTAGTCAGCTCAACGCGCTGGTAGATAAAGGAGTTTTTCAAACATATCAAAAACGCCAAGATAGAGTAGGGTTTGAGGGAGAAGTTTTTGAGACGAAGACTCTCAACACTTATCAAGCAACAGCATTGTCTGAGATTAAAACACATTTTGAAACAAAAGACGTTACATTATTACACGGTGTAACTGCTTCTGGTAAGACAGAAATCTATGTTCAGCTCATAGAAGAAATGCTTGCAACTGGAGATCAAATTCTATATCTCCTCCCGGAGATTGCTCTTACCACACAGTTAATAAGTAGGCTGCAAACTTATTTTGGAGAAAGAGTGGCTATATTTCATTCTAAGTATTCTGTAAATGAGCGAGTAGAAGTATGGAATAATGTCCTAAAAAAAATGGACAAGGCCCAAATCATTATTGGAGCGAGAAGTGCATTACTACTACCGTTTAGAGATTTAAAACTTATTGTGGTAGATGAAGAGCACGAGAGTAGCTTTAAGCAATATGATCCCGCACCAAGGTATCACGCTCGCGACTGTGCTATTGTGCTAGGAGCATTTTTTAAAGCCAAAGTCTTATTAGGTTCTGCAACGCCATCTATCGAGACCGTTTATAATGCCCAGAGCGGAAAGTATGGGTATGTCTCTTTAAAACAGCGTCACGGTAATATTTTAATGCCAGAAATTAACCTTGTAGATATCAAAGAGAAGTCTCGTAAAAGAGAGATGACAGGGCACTTTTCTGATACACTATTACGAGCAATTACAGATGCACTGGCACTAGGTGAGCAGGTTATTTTATTTCAAAACAGGCGTGGTTTTTCTCCTATTTTAGAGTGTAATACTTGTGGGCACGCTCCACAATGTCCTAATTGTGATGTGAGTCTTACCTATCATAAGTATAGATCACAACTTCGTTGTCATTATTGTGGTTACAACATTGCCCTACAGCAAAAGTGTATGGCCTGTGGTAGCACAGATCTCACAACTAAGGGATTTGGTACAGAACAAATAGAAGCAGAGCTCAAGGAGTTGTATCCAGATAACAATATCGCTCGTATGGACTCAGACACCACAAGAGGTAAGTATGGTTTTGAGAAACTTATAACAGCTTTTGAGCAAGAGCAAATAGATATTTTAGTAGGCACGCAAATGCTTACCAAAGGGTTAGACTTTAGAAACGTAACCTTAGTAGGAATTATGAATGCAGATAGTATGCTCAACTTCCCAGACTTTAGAGCACACGAGCGTAGCTATCAATTAATTGCTCAGGTATCAGGTAGGGCAGGGCGTACCGAAAAGCAAGGTAAAGTACTTGTGCAGACTTATAATCCTTATCATCAAATCTTACAGCAGGTTTCTTCAAATAAATTTGAAGAGATGTATAAAGAGCAATTAGAAGAGCGTCGCAACTTTAAGTATCCACCTTTTCATAGGTTGATACGCATTACATTAAAACATAGAGATTATCAAAAAATAGATGAATCTAGTATTTGGCTATCTAAGGCATTGCGACAAACGCTAGGTGCAGAGGCGGTACTAGGTCCAGAAACACCATCTATAGCAAGAATAAGAAATCTCTACAGGCGTAATATCCTTATTAAAATAAGTAGAAAACAAAATTTACTCGAAACCAAAAAAACCATAGGTAGAGTAGTGACAAGTTTTAATGCTATTGCTCAGTATCGTAGTGTTCGATTAGTCGTAGATGTAGATTGTTATTAGGCAGAAAAAAACCACTCATTGAGTGGTTTTTTTATATTAAAATCTACTTTTAAGCAGAGAGCGCATCTATAAGCTCAGATTTTTTATGTCTAGATAGCGGTATTTTCTCCCCATCTATCTCAATATTTCTACTGTTGTACTTATCTACCTTGTCTATATTTATAATATAAGACTTGTGTATACGCATAAAACGTTCTGGAGGTAATTGTGCAACAAAAGATTTCATCGTCGCAAGCACAACAATAGGGTCGTGCACAGTTACAAGTTTCACATAATCTCCAAGAGCAGTAATATACTTAAGCTCGTTAAGCATCACCTTTTTCTTTTTTAGGTTACTTTTTACAAAAATGTAATCATCATCTTCTACCGCACCTTCGGTTTTTAGTTTATGAAGACTTATTGCTTTGTAAACAGCATTTGTAAAACGATCCTTAGTAAGAGGCTTACGTAAATAATCTATAGCATTATAATTAAAGGCCTTGTAAGCATACTTTGTTTTACCAGTTACAAATATAATTTGTGGTTTGTGTATGAGGTCATCTAGTAGGTCAAACCCAGAGAGTATAGGCATTTCAATATCTAAGAAGATAAGATCAACCTTTGTTTCTAAAAGACCATTCTTTGTTTCAATGGCATTGTTATATTCGGCTACTAATCTTAGGTTAGGATGATCATTAATCATCTTTACAATAGCCAGTCGTTGTAAGCTAGAATCATCTACAACTGCACAATCTAATAATACTCCGTCCACAGTGATTTATTTGTTTAATAGGTTAAGCACGTCAATATTAGGTAAAAAACTCCATAAAACCAACAAAAAAGTGACTTTCATCGGATAATTACGTTTTTTGTCGAGCTGCTATTTCTAAAAATTATGATTGTTAAAATCTATGTGAAGCCACAGTATTGGTAGTGAGCGTAATGTGGCTTGATAAGTCTCATATCATATAATTCTTACAAAATGATTACTAAAAATTTAACATATATAATTTTTAACAGTCTGAATGTAAGTTAAATAATGACTATACTCTAGTTGTATGTTATAGTAGGTTGTCTTACAAAAACTGTAATGTTTACGCTTTCGCGAAAGCGTAAGTCTATACCTTATAAATTATACTTCTTACAAGGGAAGAAGTTTTTCTGAATATATATTAATAGCTATTTGAAAATCAAAAGAGAATCCTTACTTTTGCACTCATTTTTAATTTAACTCATATTATATGAACCATTACGAAACTGTTTTCATCTTGAATCCCGTTTTATCTGATGATCAGATAAAGGAAACAGTAAAGAAGTACGAAGGACTTCTTAAAGAAAAGGGTGCTAAGATGATTAGTAAAGAGGATTGGGGCTTAAAAAAGCTTGCATATCCTATCCAAAACAAGAAAAGCGGTTTTTACCACTTACTTGAATTTACTGTTGATGGACAAGCTATCAATGATTACGAACTAGCTTTTCGCCGTGACGAGCGCGTTATGCGTTACCTTACGGTAGCTATGGATAAGCACGCGATCTCGTGGGCTGAAAGAAGACGTGAAAAACTAAAAAAGCAAAAAGCGTAAGTTATGGCATCTTTACAACAACAAGCAAAAGGAAAGAAGGACGGAGATATCAGATATCTTACTCCTCTTAATATTGAAACTAACAAAGCAAAGAAGTACTGTCGCTTTAAGAAGTCTGGTATCAAGTATGTAGATTACAAAGATGCAGACTGGCTAGCAGGTTTTGTAAACGAGCAAGGTAAATTGTTACCACGTCGTCTTACAGGAACTTCTTTAAAGTACCAACGTAAAGTGTCTGTAGCTGTAAAAAGAGCTCGTCACCTTGCATTGATGCCTTATGTAACTGATTTATACAAATAGAAACTAGATAACAGATGGAACTTATATTAAAGAAGGACGTTGAGAATCTAGGATTTGCAGACGATATAGTACAGGTAAAAAATGGATACGGTAGAAATTACCTAATCCCTAACGGTCACGCAGTACTAGCTACGCCTAGCGCAAAGAAAGTACTTGCAGAAAACCTAAAGCAACGCGCTCACAAAGAGCAAAAAGTTGTAGATGATGCACAGAAGCAAGCAGATAAACTTAACGCTTTAGAAGTTAAGATATCAGCAAAAACTGGAGACGGAGACAAACTTTTCGGATCTATTACAAATGCAGATGTAGCAGAATACCTAGCAAAAGAAGGAGTAGAGGTAGACAAAAAGTATATCGCTATCGCTGGTAACACAGTAAAACGTTTAGGTAACTATGAAGCAAAAGTACGTTTCCACAGAGATGTGGTAGCTACACTTCCTTTTGACGTAGTTGCAGAAGCAAACTAAGTCCTTAGGCACTTTATACAAAACCGTTCTTATCTAATAAGGACGGTTTTTTTATGAACTATATTTTTTAAATACGCTTACGCGAAAATTATCACTCACAATGAAATACGCTCGCCTTACAAAAGAACAACTAGAAGAACTACACCCAGAGTTTATAAACTTTCTAGCTACCCAATCTATCACTGCAGATGAGTGGGCAACTATTAAAGAAAACCAACCCCTCGTTGCAGAAGAAGAGATAGACGTCTTTTCTGACCTAGTATGGGAGGGTGTACTCACAAAGGCTCAATACCTAGAGCATATCTCGCCTAACCAGATGCACCTTTTCTTTTTAAGAGAAAATAATATGGCACTTATAGCCATAAAAATTAATAAAGAAAACATAGATATCACTACCGCAGAAGGGTATGGATGGCTTAAGGAAAACTTAGGTGATGATGATGTGGTATTTATGAGCGCAAGTAAAGACTATAGTGAAGACCGCAATGCAGATAAGTTTAAACTCATAAGAGAAGGTGCTGTAATCACACGTGGCGATTTATACAAATGGTTTGAGCGCTTTGTAGATGTGAAGTAATTATAATTCTTACACCAGCAATAAATGTAAAATTGAGGATATGACTAAGCTAGTCGTATCCTCAATTTTGCTTTTTTAAGACGTTTGTTATCTAACTTTTTTATAAACGATTGAGCAGCACTTTTGTGCACCGCTACAAAAGATTGAGTGTTTTTGACCTCAATGGTTCCTAGTTGCTCGCGTTGTGCATTTCCTTCTTTAAAGAAAAAACCAGCGATATCACCTTTTGATATCTTGTCTTTACGACCACCAGAGAGCTCAAGGGTCGTCCACTGTGATCCTTCTGGTATCTCTCTGTCGTGTAAGTACTCTTCATCCATTACCGGCATAAAGTCTGGTAATCGCTCGTTGCGCCAGTGTAGTACATAAGCCGTACCTTCAGACTGCATACGAGCCGTACGACCGTTACGGTGTGTAAACTCTTCTGAGTGTATAGGAAGGTGGTAATGTATAATAAACTTGATTTCTGGTACATCTATACCACGTGCAGCAAGATCTGTTGCTAGCAGTAGCTGGTGTGTACCATTTCTAAATTTAAGAAGTGATAACTCACGCTCACGCTGCTCCATTCCTCCATAAAAAGTGCCGTGTGCGATCCCGTGATCGTTAAGATAATCACTTATTCTAGAGATGGTATCTTTAAAGTTACAGAAGATAATACCTGGTTGATCGCCTAAGTGACATAAAGCTTTTACTAGCGTGTCTAGCTTATCTTTTTCTGGTGATATAATCGCTTTTATTTCTAGCTTAGAGCCACCTTGATGTAAATAATCTACTTCTACAGGGCTGTCAAGCCCTACAAAACGAGGGATATCTACGCCTTGAGTTGCAGAGGTAAGTACCTTTTTTTCTAAAGCAGGTAAAAAGCTCATTATCTCGGTCATCTCTCCCTCAAAACCTACTTCTAGTGATTTGTCAAATTCATCAAGCACAAGCGTTTTGATGTGATCTGTAGAAAAAGTTTCTCTACGTAGGTGGTCTGCAAGTCTACCTGGTGTTCCTATTAATATTGCTGGACGGTGTTTTATGGCTTGTCTATCTGTATTAAAACTTTGACCACCATAAGCGGCGTGTATCTTATAACCCGTACCCATATTGCGGGCGACATTTTCTATCTGTATAGCCAGCTCTCTAGAAGGGACTACTATAAGTAGTTGCACTTCTTCTATACTTAAATCTAATTCTGCAATTACGGGTAGTAAAAATGCAAGCGTTTTACCAGTACCGGTAGGAGATAGTAAGATCACTTCTTTTGCAGAATGTATGGCAAGTTGTGCCGCCTCCTGCATCTCGTTAAGTGAGGTGATTCCTAGTTTTGCTAGAATTTGTTGCTGATTTTTTTGATTACTTATCATAGGGTACAAAGGTAGAACTTTCTTTCAATGCGCGTTGTATGGTAAGAGCGCAAATATTCAACAGCTTGATTGTCTATGTGATAAGTTTTGTGGGGTTTTATTACGCTTTCGCGAAAGCGTAATACCCATAAATAATATTTTCACAATTGTTAATTAATTGTGAAAATAAAATTAACTTAAGGTTTAGTAAGTGTTAACACCTTCTTAAATTCGCGCAAAATATTTTTACAAAAATCTTATGTTCAAAAAACTTTTATTTTTAGTAACACTTCTAATGGCAGTAGCTGTAGGCGCACAGACGACTACTTCTGCTATCTCTGGAGTTGTAAACGCTGGTGAGCAAACGCTTCCTGGTGCAAACGTGGTAGCGGTACACACACCTACTGGTACTACGTATGGAGCGATTACAAACTTTGACGGTCGTTTTAATCTTTTTAATTTACGTGTGGGAGGACCTTATACAATAACGGTGAGTTATGTAGGTTTTCAAGCACAAGAATACACTGGAGTGACTCTTAACTTAGGAGAAACTTATAACGTAGAGGTAACACTATCTGAAGATAGTAATGCTCTTGAAGAAGTTGTAATTACAGGTAGCCGTAACAACACTTTTAGTGATGGACGTACGGGATCTGCTACAAATGTAGGAGAGCGCCAGCTTAAGGCATTACCTACGATTTCAAGATCTGCTGCAGATTTTTACCGTCTAGAGCCTAGTGCTTCTAGTAATGGATCTTTTGGAGGTCGTAATGATCAGTTCAATAACTTTAGCTTAGATGGAGCGGTTTTTAATAACCCATTTGGTCTTGATGCTGCTACTCCAGGAGGACAGACAGGATCACAACCTATCTCTCTTGATGCAATTGAGCAAATTCAAGTAACAACAGCACCTTATGATGTAACACTTTCTGGATTTACAGGAGCATCTGTAAATGCTGTAACTAAGAGTGGTACAAATGAGTTTAAGGGAACTGTTTACGGTTTTTATAGAAACGAAGACCTTACTGGTGGAAAAGTTGCTGGTGATGACGTTTTTAAGGCAGACTTAAGCCAGAATACATATGGTATAAGTATAGGAGGTCCTATCATTAAGAACAAACTTTTCTTCTTTGCAAACTTTGAAGATGAGAGCCGTTCTGACCTAGGAGCACCTTGGGCACCTAACCGTAATACGGGAGCTATTAATGAGTCACGTGTATTACCATCAGATCTAGATGCAGTTTCTGCAGCTTTAAGTAGCATTACTTATGCAGATGGAAGCTCTTACGATCCAGGTAGATATGAAGGATTTAACTTTGATGCAGGTTCTACAAAGGCATTATTTAAGCTAGATTGGAACGTAAATGATAAAAACCGTGTTGCATTAGTATATAACTTACTAAGATCTTCAAAAGATAACCCGGCAAACCCTAATGCAATCGCATTACGTGGACCAAGCCAGTCTACGATACAGTTTGAGAATGCTGGTTATGCAATAAACAATAACATAGACTCTTTCCAACTTGAGTGGAACAGCGAGTTTGCTTCAAATGTGTCTAACAAGTTTCAGGCAGGTTACACATTCTTTGACGATTTTAGAGAGCCATTCTCTACGCCAGCCCCTTCTATAAATATTACAAAAGGTGGTCAGAATTATATCATTGCAGGTCACGAGCCATTCTCTATAGGAAATAAGCTTGAGCAACAAGTTTTTCAAATCACAAACAACTTAAACATTGTATCTGGTGATCACACAATTACGCTTGGTACTTCTTTTGAAAAATTCAGTTTCTATAACTCTTTTAACCTTACAGGTTATGGTTTTGACTTATTCGGGAGTGTAGCTATCGATCAAGAAACAGATCTTGATGGAGATGGTATCGCAGATACAGATTACATAAACGATGTAACAGGTGAGACAGATCTAGATGCTTTCCAGCAGTTCCTTATAGATCGTTACCAAGATACATTTACTGCTGCAGAGGCAGAGTTTAATGAAAACAACGGTTTACCTATAGGAGATCCAAACGGATGGTCACTTGCAGAGACTAACGTAGGACAGTTTAGCCTTTATGCTCAAGACCAGTGGAAAATGAGTGAAGATTTTACACTTACACTAGGAATGAGATTTGATAAGCCTTTATACTTTGATACTCAAGACAAGATTCAAGAGAATATTGATAGAAAAGGTACTTACCAGCCAGATAACGTGTATGTAGATCCAGTAACTGGAGAAGATATCTTATTAGACAGTACAGTACTTCCAGACAATGCATTCTTATGGTCACCTAGATTAGGTTTTAACTGGGATGTAAAAGGAGATAAGACGTTCCAAGTACGTGGAGGAACAGGCGTATTTACAGGTCGTTTCCCATTTGTATGGTTAGGTAACCAGGTGCAAGGTGTAGATTTCTTCTTCTACCAGACGGTAGATCAAGATTTTAAATGGCCACAAGTATGGAGATCTAACATAGGAGCAGATTACCGTTTTGATAATGGTATTGTTCTTACTGCAGACCTTTCTTATACAGAAGATCTTAACGCTGCACACGTACAGAACTGGGCACTTAATGATCCATCTTCTACACTAGAAGGAGTAGATAACAGACCTATTTACCAGACGTCAGACTTTGCTACAAACCAGTTTGGAGGTCCTACAAATGCGTATGTATTTACAAACTCAAACGCTGGACGTACGTATAACGCAACGTTTAAGGCAGAGAAGTCCTTCAGCAATGGTTTATATGCAAGTCTTGCTTATAACTACCTTGACTCAAAAGATGTAAACTCTATTGATGCAGAGATTACAGGAGATGCTTTTAATGCAAACGCTATAAGAGGTAATGCAAATGATGATATCCTTGCAAACTCTCGTTATGGTGATCAACACCGTATTATTGCTGTAGCTTCAAAGAAATTTGAGTACGGAGGTGGTAAATTTGCAACAACAGTTTCTGCTTTTGGAGAGTGGGCTAGAGGAGGACGTTTTAACTACACATATGCTGGTGATATAAACGGTGACGGTAGTAACTTTAACGACCTTATTTATATCCCTACTGCAGATGAGCTAGCACAGCAAAACTTTGCTACGCCAGAGCAAGCACAAGCATTTGAGCAGTACATCCAGCAAGATGATTACCTGAGCGAAAACAGAGGTAGTTATGCAGAGCGTTATGGAGCACTTGCACCTTGGAGAAGCCGTGTAGATTTCCGTTTACTTCAAGATTATAACTTTAATGTAAAAGGAAAGAAAAACACTTTACAGTTTAGCCTTGATATTCTTAATGTAGGTAACCTTATCAGTTCAGATTGGGGACTTGTAGAGCAGCCTAACAGTATACAGCCAGTAAGTGTATCTGTTACAGACGGTGTTCCTACTTATACTTATAATGAGGAGTTAACACAAACTTTTGGTACAGATGCAAGCCTTCTTAACAGATGGCAAGCACAAGTAGGGTTACGTTACATCTTTAACTAGAACCTTACGACTACATATAAAAACCGCCTGCAAGAAATTGCAGGCGGTTTTTTATTTATATAATGTAAAACTACAGGCTCTGTATAGTCTAAGCTACTCCTACATAGTAGTAGACAGCCATAAAATGTGCAAAAGAACCTCCTAACACAAATACGTGGAAAATAGCGTGGTTATAAGGGATACGAGAGATACTATACAAAACAGCACCTATCGTATATAAAATACCACCAGCAAATAACCATTGTACTCCGGCAGGATCAAGATTTGCTAGCAACGGCTTGTATGCAAAAACAATAAGCCAACCCATCGCCACATAAAGGATAGTAGAAAGAATATCAAATCGTCCGGTAAAGAAGAGTTTTAATATCATCCCAAAGAGAGCGATAGACCAGGCTATCCCAAAAATCCACCACCCAGTAATTCCCTCTAGAGTTACTAGCGTAAAAGGTGTGTATGTGCCCGCAATGAGCACATAGATCGCCGCGTGATCAAATATTTTAAGTCTTGCTCTACGTAAAGGTTTTGTCGCGCTATGATAAGCTGTAGAGGCAAAGTATAACACACATAAACTTATCCCAAACACAATAAGACTTATGGTGGCGGTTGTGGTTACGCTTTCGCGAAAGCAAAATAATATCAACCCAAAAACACTTGCTACAAAACCAAAGCCGTGTGTCCATATATTAAGTCGTTCCTCTTGTGGGGAGTAATCTGGATTTGGGGCTGTAGAGTGTTCCATTAGTTATCTGCGAGTAAGTAATCTAGGTGTTCTTTAAGGATTTCTGTAACCTCTGCTGCTGGACCTCTTCCTTGAGCCATTACCGCATTTTCTACAAAACGTACGGTACCACTACGATCCATAAACACGAGTTTAGGGTAGGTGTTTGTCTTTAAGTCCTGCTTTAAATAGCTGGCACCATCTACTAGGTGTTCAAAATCAAAAGGTTTCTTAGTTAAAAAAGCATCGATTTTGCTTTTTGGCTCAAAAGTGATGGCTACAAAATTTACGCGATCCTCATATTGCTTTTTAAGGTCATTGAGATATGGAATCTCTGCGATACAAGGAGGGCAGCTCGTAAACCATAAGTTAATGAGTGTAATTTTATCATTATAACTCTCCTTAGATTTAAGTCCATTTGCAAGATCTTGCAGCTGAAAGTCGGGTAGGGGTTTGTTAATTAATCCATTCACGCCCACATTAATGTCTAGAGGCGCGCTATTAGATTGTGACAACATCACTTCGACCTCTTGAATAATGGAGTCTTGTCGCACACGCATATGGCGTACTTTAAAGTTAGCTTTTGTGTATTTCCAGCTTCCTTGCGCACCATAAACCTCCTCAATAGATTTTAGTTTGGCTTGAAAAGCCTCCTCATTATAGGTATCACCTTGAAAAACGTAGTAGTTGTCTTGCGCGTTAAGCGCTAGCGCAAAGAATAGTATAAATAAGCATTGTATTTTTTTCATCATCATAGGTATGTGTTACAAAGATAGCTATTGCTATCAAACACGCACCTATATACATTTATCGTGCCTTACTGGGGGTTAGGGGTGATTTTGATACTATAGTTTAGGACACTATAAATTTTGATTTTGTTTCTAACTGAGTTCTTCTTAAAACAATCAGAAAACTACTTATCCTCTAAAATGTCACGTATAATCTTAAGGTGATGTTCTGTATGAATAGCGAGAAACTTAATGGTCTTGTCTCTGTTTAGAGTACCGAGTACAGGGTGATTAAAGTGTTTCTTTTCTGGGAGATTAGATAATTGATCAACCGTGGCAAGCGCCTGGTCATAATGCATTTGTATTGTATTGAGATCTATATTATCCTTTGGCCTTGCTGCCTCTGGCGCAGTGGCTTTTCCTCTAGGCATTCTATTAAAAGTAAATACATAGGCACGTTTCATATTAAATTTAGTTTTATAATCACTTTCATTAGATTGCTCTAGTGCTTTTGATACCTGATTTACAACTAGAAAAATGTGATCCATATGCCACGCAACAGCAGCTTCAGACACTTCAAGGTTTTTTGTATCTCGCACATTACTATAGGATGCCACCTCATCGAGTTTTACTTTGAGGTCAAAATTGTTTCTGTTTGATTCTATAGTAGCGGCACTGCTTAATAATAAGATGCCTGCCAGTAAGATTAAAAAGATGTTTATACGCTTTTTCATAAGTCTATGTTTTAAAATTTATTTAGTCCAAAAATATACTGTAAATCAATACGTTATGTTAATATGGGACGTATGTGCCATTTTTGTGATGAACGGGAAGGCTAGTAAAAGTCGGCTTTTGAAAAAGATCTAGAGACGGGAATACTCGTAGGTACTTTATCTAGTTGTATAGTGAGTGATCTTGCATTACCGTCAATGGTTATTATATGTTCGGTATTAATAAGGTAGGAGCGGTGACAACGTTTTACCTGAGAGTGATTTTCAAATTGTTGTTCAAGCTGTTTTAGAGAAAGCCTAATTAGCTTTCGCGAAAGCGTACTCTCATCTAGATAAAATATCGTCACATAATTCCCTTCTGATCGTGCATATATAAACTGCGATAATTGCATTGCAATAGGCGTTGCTTTTACACTCTCTTCTTGTATTTGTACTGTAACCGTTTCTTCTGCAGCTGGGCGCTGTAGCTTAGTAGAAAGTAATTGTGCTTTATTAAGGTTTTGTTTTGTAAGTGTACGTTCTGTAAAAAAGATTAAACCTACAATAGGGAAAATCCCTATCGAAGTAGTGATTTTAAGAAAACTAAAAAAGGTTTTATAAAAGGCACCATCACCTCGCCAATAGTAATAATGAAAGGAATTAAAAGTACTTATTATCAAGATGCAGGTTGATAGTAATATAATTTCCTTTGCTATTGTCCATTTTTCTGGACGAAAAAATGCTGGAAATAATTTAGGTAGAACAAAGTAGGTTACACAAACACCCAGAAAAACGGAAATTCCAAAACCCGCCAAGAATACATATTTAAAATTTATAGACTGTCCCGCACCAAAAGGTCCAAAAACAATTAAAAATAGATATACAAAAACCCCTGACAATAATGCAAATAACCACTTGTATCTAGTGTTTTGTAACAAAGGATATGGTGATTTGAGCCACTGCATTAGAAACTATTTATTTTAGTCTGATTTGAAGTTGCATTCTATTTGTGCTTATTTTCTAATTGATGATTTAAATATACGAGTATTTAAGAAAGATGACGCCTTCGCGAAAGGATAAGTTGAGGAAGTCTCTGAGCTGTGAATTATGGATTAAAATTAGCTTAAAAGCTTGTACTGAGCGTAGATGAATTAGGCTACTTCTTTAGTGCTTTCTTAGCAAACGCTTTATCGCGATTATATAATTCAGTTTCTGTACGTTCAAATGGTGGAATAGCAATATCAAATTCCCAACTTTTATTAATTTCAGGAAACTGGTCTTTTATATTATGAACAAATACAAACCAACCTTTGGTGCTTTCGCCAATCTCAAAACTTCTGTTTTCATCAATATCCACGAAAAGACAAATTTCATCAGTTGCTAAAAGGTCAATTTTATAGGCAATAATTCTTTTTACTTCGTCCCAGTCAGTTTTAGTCAGTTTTCCATTTAGCGTTAATTCAAATCCTTTTTCAGTATAATTGAAAAGTCCGTTTGTATTGTATAAATGCTTAAACTTTTTTTCTCGGATTAATTTTGCTTCAGCACTATTCTTTCCAATAAATCTATTTTTTGGATTTATAAATTGCCACAAAAGTACACTAGAACAAATCCCAAAAAAGATTAAAGTAACCCAAAAACTTGTACCGTCTTTGTCCATTACTAAAAGCGCAAGAACAACAAAACCAAGAGAAAAAATTCCAGCGATTAAATCTCCTACTTTATATCCAATGATTATATTTTTCTCGGTTTCTTTCAAATGTTTGCTAAAAGGGCCACTACACAAAGCGAGTGCTTTATTTTATGATGAGCCTATTTGATTGTTTTTTAATTGATTATATAAATATACAAGTATTTGAGAAAGATGACGCTTTCGCGAAAGGGTAATTTGAGGAAGTCTCTGAGCTGTGAATTATAGATCAGAATTAGCTTAAAACTTGTGCTGAGCGCGGCCTAAGTAGGCTTGTCTTTTCAGTTCTTTGTTGGCAATTTGAGATTATTCTGGTTTACAAGTAAATTTAATATTCAAATTTCTAATAAATTCAAAATCATCTATCCACTTAACATTCATATTGTCACAAACGTGAGGGATTTTGATTTTCGTTTGTTTTTTAAAAAAGTCTTTTGTTTCCTTTGTAACTACTATTGCATTTTCTTTCATAGCGTGTGCAATAACCCAAGGGTCAGCTTTAGAGTGAATTCCGTTACTGGAAACTAAGTATTTATGATTAGGATTAGATGAATATATTTGTTTTAGATGATTTGTTACTTCTCCATCAATTCTTCTAATTGGGATATCACTTTTCTTTAGCCATTCTGATAGGTTATCTTCTCCATTCTCAATTTCTTCGTAAACCAATTCTGGAATAAATATTATACCTCTTTTGCCTAAATCGTTTAACACTTCCCAATAGGATGGACAAATTTCAGGTGAATAATATTTTTGCCAAGCTTGAATAAGAATGTTGGCATCAATACAATAAACTACATTTTCATTTTCAAACATTAGGCAAGTAGTTTTTCGAATTTTTGAAATTTGTTAATCTGTGTATTAAGCAGATTACTAGCAATTGAAGGTGATAGAGAACCATTATTAAAAGAGTCCATAACTATTCTTGTAAATAGCTTACTATTTTTATTTAAACGAAGAAGATAAGCATCAGGACCTCCTTGTCTTTCTTTTTGTTTTTCTTTTTTAATTTTTTCTCTCTCTAAAAATTTTTCAAATTCATTTTGTGCATCTTCTTTAAGAGATTTGTATTCTGATTGAGAAATTAAATCTAAGTTTAATGCACGAACTAAAAAAGCAAACGAACTTATTCCAAGTTCTTTTGATTGTTTAAAAATCTTATTATTTGATTCAAAAATGTCATTTCCGAGTTGAACTATTAATTCTTTTGGCATTAAAGCGTTGGCTGCAACTTGATTGCAAAATAACTCTACAGGATGAAATTTTGATTTTGGCTTGTCTGTGAAATCGATTTCTATTTCATTTGATACACCTGATTTTGCTATCCAAATGTGAGCTAATTCGTGTACAAGCGTGAAAAGTTGTGGTGCATTCCAATTTTTTGAGTTTACAAAAATAAATGGTGCATATTTATCGGCAATTGCAAACCCTTGAATTAAATCTCTATCGAACACTAATCTTGAGTGTAAGAAACTTGCACGAGAAATAAATATCCCTACGCTTTCTGCTTTATCTATCCATTCAGAAATAGGTGTTTTCCTATAATCACTCGGATAAATATTTAACGTGTCTAAAATATCTTTTGCTACAACTTCTGGATTGTCGTTAATAGAATACTTACCAACAAATGGAAGTGTATTTTCTCCAATTTCTTCAAATAGTTGACTTATCCAATTTTGTTTTTCTTGAATTTCTCTAATTATAAATAAAGAAGCTGTATCTAATTCTTGAGAGTCATCTCTTCTATAGTCTTGAAGTGGATGAAAATCTTTTGGTACTTCAGGCAAGAAAAACAATGAAAAAGGTCTTCGAAAACTTTTTGCTAAGATTTTCGCTTGTCGAATAGTAGGAAAATCAATTCCGTCTTCCCAAGTTAAATACCTTTCGGGTGATACAGCAATTTTTTTGGCAGCATCTTCCACAGAAATTTTAGCGGACTTTCTAGCCCACTTTAATATTTCAGATGTTATGAATGCTTTATCAGCCATTATTTTTTGTCAACAAAGGTAAAACTTTAAATTAGAACGAAACTTCTTTTGCTTGTGGCTAAGAGCCCACTTAATAAAGAAAGCGCATCTCCCGATAGCCATCGAAATTGCTATTGTATAAGTTTCATTGTTTTTTAATTGATTGCTTAAATATACACTTATTAGTGTATTCGTCACCGCACAAACAGCCCTAAAAACTTACCACTCAGGCCACAAAAAAAGTGGATACCTATCGCTAGATATCCACTTTGCATAATCATCAATTAATCTTTATTCTTCTTCTCCTGTGCGTTCTGCTTCGTTTCTAAAAACGAGCTTGTCGTCAAAGGAGTCTACGAGTATCACACTGTCTGATGCAACTTTGCCGCTTAGTATCTCTTTCGATAACTGATTAAGCACCTCACGTTGCATAGCTCTCTTTACTGGTCTAGCACCATATTCTGGCTGGAAACCTGCTTCGGCAAGGAAGTCTATGGCTTGCTTTGTTGCGTCTAGCGTGATATTCTGCTGTGAGAGCATCTTTCTAATGCCCTTGAACTGCAGTTTTACAATATCACGTATATCTTTTCGCGTAAGCGGACTAAACATTACAATATCATCTATTCTATTTAAGAATTCTGGACGTATGTTTTGTTTTAATAATCCTAGCACATCTACTTTTGCAGATTCCATCGCAGCATCTACATCTGGAATAGCCTCAAAACGCTCTTTTATGATATGACTACCCATATTTGAAGTCATAATGATAATGGCATTTCTAAAATCGGCAGTGCGGCCTTTGTTATCTGTAAGTCTACCTTCGTCAAGTACTTGTAACAACACATTAAACGTATCTGGGTGTGCCTTCTCAATCTCATCGAGTAATACCACAGAGTAGGGGCGACGTCGCACGGCCTCCGTAAGCTGGCCACCTTCATCATATCCCACATATCCTGGAGGTGCACCTACTAGTCGACTCACACTGTGACGCTCTTGATACTCACTCATATCTATGCGCGTCATCGCATTCTCATCATCAAAGAGGTACTCTGCCAGTGCCTTTGCAAGTTCTGTTTTACCTACACCGGTTGTTCCTAAAAATAAGAACGAACCTATAGGCTTCTTTTGATCTTGCAAACCTGCACGGCTGCGTCGCACGGCATCACTCACGGCAACAATAGCCTCACGTTGTCCTACCACACGTTTGTGTAGCTCATCTTCTAGCTTGAGTAGCTTCTCACGTTCTCCCTGTAGCATTTTTTGTACTGGGATACCTGTCCATTTTGCAACTACCTCTGCAATGTCTTCACTGGTTACTTCTTCCTTAATAAGCGAAGTATCTGCTTGACTTGCAAGATCTTTTTGTAGCTCCTCAAGATGCTCTTGAGCCTCTTTTATTTTACCATAACGTAGCTCTGCTACCAGCCCATAGTTACCTTCACGCTCTGCCTTTTCGGCTTCTAGCTTGTAGTTTTCTATGTCTTGTTTTGCGTTTTGTACACTCTCTACAATATCCTTTTCAGATTGCCATTGTGCGTTAAGATCGTTGCGCTCCTCTTTGAGGTTTGCTAGATCTGCACGTAGGCTTTTGAGCTTATCTTCATCTTTCTCACGCTTTATCGCCTCAATCTCAATCTCGAGCTGCATCACACGACGGTCTAACACATCGAGCTCTTCTGGCTTAGAGTTGATTTCCATACGCATTTTTGCGGCAGCTTCATCCATCAAATCAATCGCCTTGTCTGGTAAAAATCTGCTTGTGATATAGCGCTGTGATAACTTCACCGCGGCAATAATGGCATCATCCTTAATACGTACTTTGTGATGCGTCTCGTACTTGTCTTTGATACCGCGTAAGATAGAAATTGCACTCTCTGTATCTGGCTCATCTACGGTTACCTTCTGGAATCTACGCTCGAGGGCTTTATCTGCTTCAAAGTATTTTTGGTACTCATCAAGCGTGGTAGCACCTATGGCGCGCAGCTCTCCACGAGCAAGGGCAGGTTTTAAGATGTTTGCCGCATCCATTGCTCCTTGTCCGCCACCGGCACCCACAAGGGTGTGTATCTCATCTATAAAGAGTACAATGTTTCCGTCACTTTGGGTTACTTCTTTAATAACTGCCTTGAGACGCTCCTCAAACTCTCCTTTAAATTTTGCACCCGCAATAAGCGCTCCCATATCCAGCGCAAAGATTTGCTTGTTCTGCAAGTTTTCTGGGATATCACCATCTACAATTCTATGTGCAAGACCTTCTGCAATGGCGGTTTTACCCGTGCCTGGCTCTCCTACGAGTATAGGATTGTTCTTCGTACGGCGTGTTAAAATCTGCAAGATGCGTCGTATCTCTTCATCTCTTCCTATTACTGGATCTAGCTTGCCTGTGCGCGCTAGCTCGTTAAGGTTTTTTGCATACTTGCTTAGTGAGTTATACGTCTCTTCTGCACTTTGCGAGGTCACACGGTTACCCTTGCGTACTTCTGTAATAGCAGCTTGCAGATGCTTCTCTGTCACCCCTTGATCCTTTAAGATCTGGGCCACTTTGCTTTTTGTGCCAAAAATGGCAAGTATAAGATGCTCGATAGAGACATACTCATCGTTCATATTTTTGGCAATAATATTAGCCTGAGTGATGGCTTTATTTGCTTCTCTCCCTAGCATTATATCACCACCAGACACCTTAGGGTAACTCTCAAGGGTGCTGTCTATAATTTGCTGTAATAAAGGCACATTTACATCAAGTTTTTGAAGCAAGAAAGGCGTTATGTGCTCATCTACTTCAAAAATTGCTTTAAAAATGTGTTCATTTTCTATTTGCTGGTGGCCTAGCTCTTGAGCAATTTGCTGCGCTCGCTGTATGGCCTCCTGCGACTTTATTGTAAAATTGTTAATATTCATTTCATATGTTTTAAGAGACCATTACTTGCTGTAAAGCGCTTGCTAATGATATCTGGTTGTACTTTTTTTGAGAGACAATAGTCAAGTATTGTTCCAAGACGGTATTGCGACATAATGTCTTGTAAAGGCTTGAATTAACTGACTTTATGACTTATTTAAGAACTATTTTACGCTTTCGCGAAAGCGTAACACAGACACAACGACTACCTTTGTATAAAAGCATATTGAAGAATGGGAATATTTAATTCGATTTTTGGAGGAGATAAAGAACCTCAAGAGGAAAAAACACCAATGCCGTGGAAACAACTCACCACACTCGAGCAACTGGATCAAATCGCAAAAGATTCTGAAACCAAGCCACAGGCGATATTTAAGCACTCTACAACCTGCGGTATAAGCCGTATGGCAATACGCCAGCTAGAGGCACAATATGATATAGACCCAAGCCAGCTTGATATCTATTACTTAGACCTTAAGGCGTACAGAGAAGTATCTAATGAGGTGGGATATAAATTTCAGGTAATGCACCAGAGCCCGCAGATTATATTGATTAAGAATGGAACAGCTGTGTATTCTGACAGCCACGGAGCGATAAGCGCACAAGCACTAGCCGAAAAGATTTAACCTAACGCTTTTTTTGTAACCCACGTTCTATAGCCAATAATGGCAAGCTGAAACTTTGTGGCTTGTGTAAGGTCAAGACCACGTTTTGAATAGGAGGGAAGTACTGCCTTATTAACTTTGGCAAGAAATTTATAGAGTGTTTGCATACCGTCAAAAGTAGCTAAAAAACAAAGCCGTAACGCAATACGTTACGGCTTTATTAGTTGGCTAATTCTGCTACGCGTTATGATAGTTAAGTAAAACTATGCACGTGTGCTTTTATGTGGTCCTTATACGTCTAGCAGTTGGGATGCTAGATGCGGCAGGAGGTGCAGGATATATTATCCTATAAGTATTTCTAAAATGGTAATGATTACTTGTGTCATAATGAATGGGTTTGGATTGAAAATGATTATTTAAAAAATTGATTGATGAATGTTGATTGATAAATGTTGATTGATGATTACTATTATTACTTACCTAGTTGTAAAAAGGTCGTTACAATGTAAGAGATGCTCAGGCTCACCATAAAGATGGTATAGATTCCTAATACTTTGTTTGTTTTTACTTGTTTCTGAGTGTGGACTGGCGTTTTCATAATAGTGAGATTTTGATTAGTAATTGTATCGTTGTTTGTTATTGATGAAGCAAAGAAGTCACCTTGAGCTCGATAAAACAAATAGAAATTAAGTTTTTAATGAAATTAACAGCAATATTGTAACTAAAAAAATAAGAACACTTTATATATGTAATTTAATTTTCTACGATTGTGTTACTAACTGTAATGTGTGCTGATTGATATTGCTGTATCTGTTAGTTTTGTAGAGGGTTTTTGAGCTCTTTTGAAAATCTGTAGCGGAAAAAGGGCTATAAATATGCTCAAAACGCTGTTTTCATTATTTTCGTCCAGTTTTTTACAAGAGTCGCTTGTAAAAAACAGCACATAAAAAAAGTCCGCTTTCTGACGGAAAGCGGACTTTTACTTAAGATTAAGTAATGCTCTATTCTTTTGTTTTAATTACGATTACACCATTAATAGCCTCTTTTCCGTAAAGTCTTACTGCTTTCTTTCCCTTAAAGACCTTTATGCTCTCAATATTGTCTGGCGCTAATCCAATCATTTGATCTTTTGTGATCTTTTTCTTATCTAAATAGTAAATAGGTTGATTGAGGTCATCACCTTTACCATTATCTGACTCAGGAAATAGCGTTTTTATTTTGTCTTTACTTTTATCAACTGCGGTAAACTCCTTAGCATTTACAAGTTCTTTGTAAAGAGCATCACTTTCTTGTATCTGTTCTCCCCATCTATTATAGTAGTCTCTTGAGCCATCTGGAGCTTCTACGTAGTAGTAGGTGTCTTTATTTAATTTGATGTAACCTGTTTTATTTTTTTTAGCTGTTTTCTTAAGCTTTTCCCTTTTTAATTTAATTTCCTCACGCTGCTGTTTCATTTGCATTTTCATACTATCACGCCTAGCCATTATATACTGGCGCATAGAGTCGCTTTGTGTACGGCCTTGCAGTTTTCTACGTTCATCCATACGAGCTCGCATATCTTGCTTGCTAGCTTTCATTTTTGTACGCATACTGTCTCTAGTATTCATCATAGCATCTCTGCGCTTTTTCATTTGAGTTCTCATATCATTGAGGTGCTCTTCTATCTCCATATCGCTTATAGCAGTTGCATCACCCATTCCAGAGCGTCCATCTGCATCTCTATATATATAGATATCTGCAATAGGCCTGTCACTTTGGACCACGTACTTTTTATTATTCCCAGCAGAATCTTGAAAATCTAATTTTATACTGGTAATCTCTCCTTGATTGTTATAATCGACATCTTCTATTTTTAGAGTTACTCTGTGTTTCTCCTTGAGAGACTTTTTAAGTGCATCTAGTTCATTAGGTTGCGAGTTTTTTGTTATTGTAAAGCTATAAGTTTCTTGAGAATTTAAAACCTTAGGTACCATTAGAGTATCTCTTAACTGGATTTTAGGATTTTGGTTTATAAACATTGTGTCTTTAACCACAACGGGTGGGTTATATGATGCTCTTGGATAATTCCCTTTATTTTCTTCCTCATAGCTCTCCCCATTTTTAATAAGTGCTCTGTCATAGACGGTGCCAGGCAAGTTTAAGAACTCAAGTTTATCTACATCAATTCGAAATGAAGTCCCTTTTTCTCCATTTTCTACAACATTAATATCTCCTTCATTAATACTAATTTGATATCCTTCCCAGGTTTTAGAGATATCTTTGGCGCGTTTGAAACGTGTATGGAAAACACGGTCTCCAGCAAACTTAGTTTGAAAGTCAAAACGTTTTATAATTCCACTTTCGGCTATTCTTCGATTTGAAAAGCGTATTAAGCTTTGCGGAAATCTTTCGGCAACTTCTTTTTCAATATTATCTAAATCTCGGGCTGTGCTATTTCTTGTAATTGTAAATTCATTGTTGCGTATTGGCTTAATAGAAGGTGTTTCCGCTTTCGCGAAAGCGGTATTATCCTCCTCCACATAAGTAGTCACTTCTTTTACGTTAAAAGAGTACATAAAGAGCGCAAGCACAGGAATGATAAGTGATAGCCTCCAAAGATTGTTTTTGTGGGATTGTGGTGTATTGATCATAACGATTCGTTTTTTGATAAATGATTGATAAAATTGATTAGTAAGTGCTGGCGCAAATGAGGGGGATGAGACCTGTACCAGCGTGCGTTGATATTGTTTTGGATTCTTAATTTCTTGTATAGCTTGATGATCTGCTATGTATTCTAGATTTTGCTCAAGACTATTTTTATACATCCAGGCAAAGGGGTTACACCATTGTATAACAAGCGTTATTTGAGATAAGAGCATATCTAGAGAGTGCCTTTGCTGTGCGTGCACTTTTTCGTGAGCGATAATCATCTCTAGTTCTTCTGGCGTGTGAAGCGCAGGATTGTAAACAATTTTTGAAAAGAAAGAAAACGGACTTATTGCTCTTGTAACTGCTACAAATGTATAGTGCCCTTTTGTACTGTGACTGCCAGATGCAATGAGCTGTCGCAAGGATATGTATTGCGCACAAAGCCTAAAGAGCATTATACAGACACCTATTATATATATTACGACAAGTGCTTGCCACCAGTTTACAGCTTGTTCTAAAGATTGTGATGCTACAGCAATGGGTGCTGTACTTACGGAGGTTACATCTAGAGCGGGCATCACAAGCGGTTGCGAGGGTATAATCACCTCAATCTCACGTGTAAATTCTATAAAAGGAAGGGTAATAGCAGCAATGATACCGGCTATAAAGTAATGCCTTTTTGCGGTAAACAAGGTGTTTTTATAAAGTACGGTAAGGTAGATTACATAGAAGAGCCCGAGTATGGAGGCGCTTTTTGCAAGGAGTATGAGCGTTTCCATAAGCTTATTTTTTTTCTATGATTGCTAGTATTTCTCTAAGCTCATCTGCAGAGATCTTTTCTTCTTTGGCAAAAAAGGAAACCATATTCTTATACGAGTTACCAAAATACTTTTGAGTAGTCGTCTCCATAAACTCCTTACGATATGACTCTAAAGACACGGTAGGGAAGTACTGGTGTGTTTTTCCAAAGGCCTGGTAGCCTACATATCCTTTATCTGCCAGATTTCTTATAATGGTAGAAACTGTATTATAATGATTGCCTTCTGGTAATGCGGCTACAACTTCTTTTACAAAGGCGCGCTCAAGCTTCCATAAAGCGTGCATAACCTGTTCTTCTTTATTTGTGAGTTTATCCATAAGAAACAATTTTATAATAGCGCTTTGCAAGCGATTGTATATTAGTGATTTGATTGATGATTCAAACATACAACTAAAAATATAGTCAAACAACTATTTTTATAGTTATATAACGAAATTTGTAGTTTATGAGAAGTTTAGGCATAAAAAAACCGTAAATAACTCATAGCTATTTACGGTCTAATGTATTACAATGTATGATACTAGAGTAGGGGTTATTGCCCTAAATAGTCTTGTGTCATTTGCACAAATGTTTTTATACCTAGTAGCATCCCGCTTTCATCTATATAAAAATCTGGTGTGTGGTGCGGGAACGCATCTGTGGTACCCGGAGTTTTACCTCCTAAGAAGAAATAAAGCCCAGGAACTTCTTTCTGAAAGAATGAAAAGTCTTCTGCACCAGTAATTGCTTTTATCACGTGTACGTTTTCTTTTCCAGCCGCCTTCTCTAGTGAAGGTACCATCTGGCTCGTAAGATTTTCATCATTATATGTAATAGGATACCCTTCAGGTATTGTAATGGTCGCTTCTGTGCGGTAAGCCGCAGCAATAGCCGGTACCATTTCCTTCATACGGTTATTAATATAAGTTTGCATATCATAATCTAGTGTACGTAATGTACCTATTATATGTGTTTCTTCTGGTATAATATTACTACGTACTCCCGCATTAATTTTACCTATAGATAATACTGCAGCCTCGTCTGTGAGGGGAATCTCACGTGATATGATGGTTTGTAAACCATCTATAATTTTTACGGCAGCCATAATAGGGTCACGACTTGTCCACGGGGTTGAGCCGTGGCTTTGTTTTCCTTTTATATGTATCTCAAAGCTCTGTGAAGCGGCCATAATACCACCAGGTTTATAGGCTATGGTATTTACATCTTGCCCAGAACCTATATGCAGGCCAAAAATGGCATCTACATCTGGGTTTTTAAGCACATTTTCTTTTACCATAAGCTCTGCACCACCTTCTTCGCCCGGAGGAGCGCCTTCCTCGGCTGGTTGAAAGATGAATTTTACGGTTCCTGCAAAGTCATTATTTTTTGCAAGTATCTCTGCCACGCCCATAAGGATTGCGATGTGTGTATCGTGACCACAGGCGTGCATTACAGGCACGGCCTCACCACGATATTCTCCCATTGTTTCAGATTTAAACGGTAAATCTGCACGTTCTTTTACGGGTAATCCATCTATATCTGCTCGTAGTGCGAGTACTTTTCCTTTTCGCTTTCCTTCTAGTATACCTACAACTCCGGTTTTGGCAACACCGGTTTGTACCTTCATCCCTAAGGATTTGAGATGTGTGGCTATTTTTTCGGCAGTTTTAAACTCTCTGTTTCCTAGTTCTGGATTTTGATGAAAGTCACGACGCCACTCTATGACCTTAGATTCTATGTCATTAATTTGTTGCTCTAGATTGTTTTGCGCTTTCGCGAAAGCGAATACCAAAAAGGCTACTGCTGCGAGTTTTAGTTTCATAAGTATGATTTGCTGTTTTATGTGGTTAATGTACAAATGATTTGTGAAATGCTACAGTTTTATAAAATGATAGTTTTTAAAAATGGAGCAAAAAAAAATCCCTAGTGGCTAGCTAGGGATTTAATACATTTAGTGGAATCTAAATGATTTAGTATCCTGGGTTTTGTTCAAGTTGAGATAGCTCAATCTCTCTATTAGGAATAGGGAAGATTGTTTTATCTGCTCCAAATGCGCTCTCCACTTCGTTAGGCATTCCTGCTCTTCTTAAGTCAAGACCATTTCTTAACAAGTCCATTCTACGTTGCCCTTCAAAGGCAAGTTCTTTACGACGCTCGTTTAAGATATCATCAAGTGTTACAGCAGAAAGTGCTACAAGACCTGCACGTGCTCTAAGTAGGTTGATATCTGTAAGAGGATCTGCACCTATAGATGAACCGTTTCTTAAGTTAGCCTCGGCTCTTGTAAGGTATGCTTCAGTAATTCTAAGTACTGGAGCGTTATCTGCATTGTTTACTCCGTCAGGAAACTTTGCAGTAAATACACGTGCGTTACCTGGTGCAGATGTACCTATCTGAATAAGATCTGTGTATCTAGCATCTGGTACTGGGTTTCCTTCATCATCAAGAAGTGGGTTTCCATCTTCATCAATTTGGAATTCTTCAAGGTATGCAGCAATTAAGTTATCTGTAAATGGTGCATCACCACGACCTGTTGGAGCTGGGTTAGTAAGACCTGAGAATCCTTGACCTGAGTCTTGTCCATCTGCAGATGTGTTTACTAATGTAAATAAGTGCTCTGGAGACTGGTCATTGTAAAACTCATAATTTTCCGCTAGTTGGAAAGAACTGTTTATCGCATCGTTAGATAGGGTAGCAGCTTCTTCAAAACGCTCTTGGTATAAGTACAGACGTGCTAGTAACTGTTGTGCAGCTGCTTGCGTTGCTCTTGAGTTATCACTGTTTGTAAGTGCTGGAATTGCATCTACAAGGTCAATCTCAATCTGTGTGTGTACTTCATTAAGTGTTGCTCTTTTTGGGAATAGTTCCTCATCTGTAGCCGTACTAGGGTTAACTGGGTTAACTACTAATGGCACAGCTAGGTTTGTACCTCCACCTACTTGAAGTGGTTGTGCAAAAAGATCTGCAAGCTTAAAGTATACTAGGGCTCTCATAAATTTTGCTTGCGCAACAATGTTTGCTCTATCTTCTTCAAGAAAAGTCTCATCTGCAATTTCTGGTACAAAAGCAATTACTCTGTTTGCAGCATTAATCACTTCATAACTATCATCATAAATACCCTGTATAGAAGTATTTGTAGATCTTGTGTCATACGTTCTAATGTCGTTAAATGTTGGGAAAGACCCTACAAAATCAACATTATCAGACTGCCATTCTGTAGCTAGGGCAGAGGTACCGTTAAGTACATCATCTTGCTGTGCAAGACTGTAAACCCCTACTAGTGCACCGTTTGCACCTGCTTCACTAGAGAATACTTGCTCAGGAGACTGATCGTCTTCTGGCAGTATGTCTAAATCGTCCTCACAAGAGTAGAACCCTACGCTCAAAAGGAAAATAAGTGTGTATTTAAAAATTTTCATATTGTTATTTGGTTTTATATTATAATTGGATCGTTGCTCCAAAGATGAAAGACTTTGATTGTGGTGGAGTAAAGAAAGTTTCTCCTTGTCCTAAAGCAGCACTTGTATCTGTCACCTCTGGATCAATACCTTCTAAGTCGCTTCCTTTTATAGTAATAAGGTTTGTTGCAGTAGCATATAACCTTATGTTTTTAACGTGTCTAGTCTTATCTAATACTGACTTAGGAATTGTGTATCCTAACGTTACATTCTTAAATCTTAAGAAAGAACCATCTCTTAACTGAGCAGTAGATCTCTGTGCAAACGTGTTAAATGTTGGGCTATCAAAAGCAGGTACAAAAGCATTGTCACCTGGTTGTTGCCATACATTTAATAAAGCAGCTCTGTTGTTAAACGATCCAGAAGCAGCGTTATCTGTAAAACGTAATCCGTCTACATAGATATCGTTACCAACACTAAAGTTAGTCAAGACGTTTAAGTCAAAGTTTTTGTACTTGAACGTGTTTGTAAGTCCTCCTACAAAGTCTGGGTTTGCATCTCCTGCAATAACTCTATCTGTTGATGGGTTAGGATTTGTAGTTGCATTACCATCTGCGTCTAGCCACTCTGCATCACCAGTTTGTGGGTTTACACCTTTGTAACGTACTAAGTAGAATGTGTTAATAGACTCACCTACGATTGCTCTTTGAGAAGCAGATCCAGCTATAAATTCTCTACCTTCTGTATCGATAGATGCTCCTGGTAAAGAAATTACCTCGTTTGTATTGAAACCTATATTAAGAGTTGTTGTCCATTTAAAATCACCGTCTCTAAAGTTATTAGAAGTAAGGCTAACGTCAAAACCTCTGTTTTCAATCTCACCTACGTTACGAGCAATGGTATTATTTGTACCTGCTGCAGTAGAGATAGGAAGTGGAAGGTTTAAGATAAGGTCATCTGTTCTCTTTTTATAATAATCAACACTAAAAGAAATTCTGTTGTTAAAAAGATCTCCTGCTAGTCCTATATCAAAAGCTTTAGAACGTTCCCATTTTAAATCTGGGTTTGGTGCAGAAACAGGAGCAAGACCAGCTTGATCATTGTACTGTCCAAAAGTACCACCACTGTAAAGTGCTAGTGACTGGAAGTTACCTATACGGTCGTTACCTGTTGTACCGAAACTTGCTCTAAGTTTAAGGTTATTAATCCAAGAACTATCTTCTAAGAATTTTTCTTCAGAAAGGTTCCAAGCACCACCTAGTGCGAAGAATGTACCAAAACGGTTGTCTGCTCCAAAACGTGATGATCCATCACGACGTAAAGAACCTTCAAGAACGTATTTACTATCATAAGCATAGTTTACACGTGCAAAGTAACCTACAAGGCTGTTTGCTGTAGCACTAGATGTAGTTGTAGTCTTTTGTGCAGCAGACTCGATGTTTAAACTAGAATCACTAGCAAAACCTGTACCTGCAACTGCAATAGTTCTAATTGTATTCTCTTCATAAGAGATACCTGCTACTGCTCCTAAGTCGTGCTTATCTCCAAATGTAGTATCGTAGTTAAGCGTGTTTGTTAAGATATAACGATTGTCTTGTGCATAAAAGTTAGATCCTGTTCCTCCTGGTGAGTTAAGCTCAAAAGAACGTTGTTGCTCTTCTACAAGAACTCTATCAATACCAAAACGAGAGTTGAAAGTCAATCCTTCAAATAAAGAAACCTTTGCAGATACGTTACCTGTCGTTCTTGTAACATCTGAATCATTGATATCTAGCGATTCAATAGCAATTGTGTTTGCAATAAATCCAGTGTTTACTAGATTTCCATTCTCATCTCTAGGTTGTACCCAAGGACGTATTAAATAAGCAGAAGTAAGCGGAGCAAACGTACTGTTTTCTGCACCTACACGGTCAAACTCATTTCTTGTAATCCCTATGTTTGCACCTATTTCTAACCAATCTGTTGCAGTGTGGTTAATGTTTAAACGACCAGCACGTCTTTTTAAATCATTACCAATGATGAATCCTTCTTCATCTTTAAAGTTTGTGCTTATGTAGAAAGAAGTTTTCTCACTACCACCACTTACAGATGCGTCTATATTGTTTGAGATTCCTGTTCTTGTAACACCATCTACCCAGTTAAATCCACCTTGAGGAAGATCTGCAACGTTGTCAATACCAAAGTAGTTTGCATCTACAGCATATTGTCTAAACTCATCTGCATTCATCATATCAAATGTGTCTGTAGATTCACTGATTCCAGTACTAACGTTTAAAGTAACCGTAGTTTGTCCTCCTTTAGAACCAGATTTTGTAGTTACAATTACAACACCGTTAGACCCACGAGAACCGTAGATAGCCGTTGCCGAAGCATCTTTTAATACAGAGATAGACTCTATATCATTTGGGTTGATGTTTGCAAGTGGGTTAAGACCTTGGTTTGCACCTTGGTTCGATGTAAGGTCTGTATCGTTAAGTGGTACACCATCTACAACAAATAGTGGTCTAGATCCAGATGATACTGAAGCGACACCTCTAATCTTAATAGTAGGAGCTGCTCCAAGTACACCAGAAGACTGTACTACTTGTACACCTGCTGCTTGGCCTTGTAGTAACTCTTGTGGTGAGTTTGCTGGGATATCTTTAATAGCATCCTGACCAACTACAGATACAGATTGAACATTTTTCTTTTTTGTTTGTGAACCAAAAGCTACAATAACGACCTCATCCAGCGCATTATCTTCTTCTAGCGTCACATTAATAATAGTCTGATTTCCTACAGGAATAGAAACTTCTTTAAAGCCTACATAGCTAAAAGTTAATACATCTGTTGATGATGCTTCTATAGAGAAGTTTCCATCAAAATCAGTTTGCGTACCCGTAGTGGTACCTTGAATTAAAACACTGGCTCCTGGTAGCGGGCCATTCTGTTCCTTCACCGTACCTGTTATTGTTTTTTGGGCTAAAGTGACTTGCGCCATAAAACCTAAAAGAACCAAAAACAGATACTTTTTGATAATAGTTTTTTTCATGTATGTATGTTTTTAATGATGCAATAAAATTATTCAATTAGGGTAATCGTTAAGAATGTCATATCACAATTAACCTAAGTTTATCATAAATTTAAGAATTCGCATTTTGTGTTAAAATTTCCTACAAAAATCCTTTAACATTTATAACTATTTGAAAATCCATTAAGTAGGAATTTTCTTAACATTTTGGGCGTCGAGTTTTAATAAATGTTTAACTAAAAATGGTCTTAAAGTTTATCTTAAAGTAACACTGACGTTAACATTTATTTATGATAATTATATCTTAATAAAAACTAAAAAAGCGCCTCTTCACAAGGAAGAGACGCTCTATAAATCGTGTTTTGTTTAGCTTATTTAGAAAGGTAATCTACTGTAAGCTGACTAAGCGCTTTTACACCTAGCTGAAATCCGCTTTCATCTATATAGAAATCTGGGGTGTGATGCGGGAATGCTTCTTTGTTTCCAGGAGTCATTCCACCTAAAAAGAAATAAAATCCAGGCACTTTTTCTTGAAAGAAAGAGAAATCTTCACCACCAGTAACTGCTTTCTGTAATTGTACATTTTCGGCACCGCTTACTTTTTGAAGTGTTGGTAATGATTGCGCCGTAAGATCAAGGTCGTTATAGGTTACAACGGTCATATTTTGCCATTCAATTTCTGCCTCACCACCGTAAGCCTTCGCAATGTCGCGTGCCATCTCATTCATACGTCTTATGATTTTTTCACGCATATCTGGATCAAGCGTACGTACAGTACCTATCATTTCTGCACTTTCTGGTATTATATTAAAACGTAATCCAGAAGTTATCTTACCCACAGTTATTACCGCAGCTTCTTCTGTTAAGTTACTCTCACGAGAGATAATACTTTGAAAACCGTCTATAATTTGAGCAGAGATAAGAATAGGGTCTACACCAGACCACGGCTGGCTACCGTGTGATTGCTTTCCTTTTACTTTTACAACAAAGCGCTCTGTTGCGGCCATAGTGCCTCCTGGTTTATATCGTATAGTTCCCACGGGTGTAGCGCTATTAATATGTAACCCAAAAATAGCATCTACCTGAGGATTTTGTAATACACCTTCTTTCACCATAAGTTTTGCACCTCCTTCTTCACCTGGTGGTGGTCCCTCTTCTGCAGGTTGAAAGACAAACTTTACAGAGCCTTTTATTTTATCCTTATTCTTAGCCAGTACTTCTGCTACACCCATAAGTATAGCCGTGTGAGTATCGTGACCACAAGCGTGCATTACACCAGTTTCGGCCCCTAGGAATGTGGTAGTTACATTAGATTTAAAAGGAAGGTCATTACGCTCTGTAACTGGTAATGCATCTATATCTGCTCGCAGTGCAACCACTTTACCTGGTAAATCTCCTTTTAATAGTCCTACAACACCAGTCTTTGCGACACCAGTTTGTACTTCTATACCTAGTGATTTTAAATGTTTGGCTATTTTTTCGGCGGTTTTAAACTCTCTGTTTCCTAGTTCAGGGTTTTGATGAAAGTCTCTGCGCCATTCTATTACTTTATCTTTTACTGCAGCGATGTCTTGATCAAAAGAGGTTTGCGCTTTCGCGAAAGCGGAAACTAAAATAGTCCCTACAATACATAAGGTTTTTGTGTATTTCATATAGTTGTTATTAAGCAGACTCACATTTTGAGTCCATATGGTATTAGGTTAATCTCTTATAATAATACTAGGAAATGCTACTGGACTCTCGTGACCATCCTTACCTACAGCAGCGACGCCAAAGAAAAAGTTATCTATCACAATACCTTTAAGAGTGGCACTTGTACCATTTAAAATAAGTCTTGAGTGGTCCCAAGTAGGAGAGGTGGTGTCTCTCCAGTACACTTTATAAGCTACTGCACCCTCTACGGCATCCCATTGTAAACGTGCATTTGCCTCAACAATACCACCTATACCTACGTTACTAGGAGTAGGAGGTGCCCAGGCGATGCTCGCAAGGTTAATAGCGTTTACGGCTGTAAGTTTTGCATTATAGGGGAAGTTTACGTGCTCAAAGGTATCACCATAATTTATTCCATTTTCTGTACGTATGTCTTGGTGTTGCTGTGTGTAATTTTCGTGTGCTTCCATTATACGTATTCCAGCAAATCCAGCGTCGTTAAAAGGTCTGTGGTGACCACCACGGCCAAAACGGTCTAGTCTATAAATCATCATAGGGTTCATCTCTGGCATATACGTTTTTGTGGTTTTATAAATAAAACGAGCCAGTTGTCTTGATATACCATCTACCTCACCGCCATAAAATCGTCTTGCGTTGCGCTGTCCCTCTGTCTCAGTAGGAGGGACTGGCTCAGAAAATATTCTAAAAGTTCTATTATCTATCACTCCATCTACACCTTCTATATTACCTATCATATCATTGTTCATAATACCTATAATCTCCCAGCCTTGCTCTTTTGCATACGCTGCGAGCCCTTTTCCTCCAAAGAGTCCTTGCTCTTCTCCAGAGAGGCCTACATATATGATACTGTTTTCAAAAGTATATTTTGATAATACTCTTGCCGCCTCTAGTGTACCAGCCATACCGCTAGCATTATCATTTGCGCCAGGTGCGTCATCTGTATAATTTGTAGGATCAGAAATTCTACTATCTATATCACCGCTCATTAGTATGTAACGGTTAGGGTACTTGCTACCTCTCTGTACAGCAACAACATTTACTACCACTACATCCTTTACAATACGAGGATTTGTACCTTTTTTTACAAGGTCACTCTGGTAAAAAACATCTAGACAGTTATTACAAGCTTGAGATGTTTTTTCAAACTCACTTTTGATCCATCTTCTAGCTGCGCCTATGCCGCGAGTGTTTGAAACGGTATCACTTAGGGTGTGTCTTGTTCCAAAATCTGCAAGTTTTTTTACATCTGCCCGTAATCTGTCTTCAGATACGGCATCTATAATATCATAAATTCTTGTATCTGTTTGCGCTACACTTGTACCTATAGAAAGGCAAAATGTAAAAGCGGTAAGTACAGAAGTAGTGATGAGTTGTTTTGGGTTTGGAATGTGTAGGGTGGGTAATTTTTTTAACATTGATATAAAGTATAAATTTTTGTTTTAAAGATAGTAAAGAATGTGTTGACGTGTAGACCGCTTTCGCGAAAGCGTATATATAAACCTTACAGCACAACCGAAGCAACTCAAGATTTACTCCACTAGCTCAATCGTTCCAAAAATACCTGCGTCTATCCAGCCTCTGTTTTTATCTTCACCTGGCACGGCTACAGAGCCTATAAAGTTTTCTCGCTCTTCACTTGCATCATTATCACAATAGGCTAGGGCAAAGCCCATTTTTTTATTAGGTGCTAGTATTTTTTGCTCGTTAACACCACCATCTTTATAAGTAGCGTCATAGATGGTCATCTTACACTCCCATAGCATCGTATTTTCTCCTATAGTTGTAGTTTTAGATTGTACGTGGCTATTGTACAATGTAGGTGTTTTACCTGGAGCAACATCTACCACATTACCGTCTAGTGCTACGTGATATGCAAATGCATTGTGGGTAAACTGGTGACCACCGCCGGAGTTATCTTCATCTATAAAAATCTCTAGGCAGTCATCATCCCACCATAGGGTGAGTGGGTCTTTTTCTTTGTCATAAATTACGTCATCTGTAATTTCGGCAAGTATATATAGGGCTTCTGGGGTCCAAGCAAGTTTATAGCGGCCAGCGAAGTCTTGATCAGTATAGTCATCTCCCAGCCATTTTTGATTTAATTGTTGCCAGCTCACAGCTTTCCATATGGGATCATCTGCCTTTCCGTCAAGCTCGGGTGCAATAGTGGCTTTTTGAACTTGTCGTAACTGGTGGTCTATCTTATTATTAGGTATCTCGCTTGTATCTTCAACAAGGTCTGAAGATGAGGATGCAGTTGTTGTAGATTCTTTACAACTCGATAATACAAGTGTGAGTAAACAGAAGGTTAATAAGTTTTTCATTAATATTATAATTTGTTGATTTTTTGTGTAATAATACCAGAGCTTGTAAAGACTTTTACAAAATAGATACCAGATGGTGTACCACTAAATGTTACTGGTGATAGGGTGGCCTGCGAGACTATTAATTGTCCGGTGATATTGTAGATTTCGAGTTTCTCCACGGTTGTGTTTGGAGCGCTTATGTGGAGCGTCTCGCGTACTGGGTTAGGATAGATTACTATATCATTTTGTGTAGTAACATCTTCTGTAGCTAGAGTTCCTGAAACTACAAACCTAAGCGTAGCCTGAGAGTTAGGACCTGTTTGATTAAGCCAGAAGGTATAAGCTCCGGTAGGTAGTGGTGGGGTAAAGCCTGTGCCTAGTTGCCCAATTTGTGGTAGTAAATCTGTGTCTAGATTACCGCTACCATACGTCATACCTCCTAGTAAATCACTTGCCGTTGTAGTCATTGCATCTGTTGTAAACGCATTACCTTCCTGCAAACCAAGAAATGCCTCATTATTGGTACCCTCTGCGGTATAACTGTCAAGAACAAGTTGATCTAGCTGTAAATCTGGAGGTAGGGTGATCGTAATATAATCTATATCACGAGGATTACCTTGTTGATCTGCTGTAATGCTATTATCTCCTACCTCGAGGATAAAAGGACCACTAGGAGCGTCAAATTGGTCTGAGAGGTCACCGTCAGTCTCCTCATTATAAGTAAAGCCTTGAGCAGTGGCAATCACAGATGTGAGTATGAATCCCATACTCAAAATAAGCTGCCTATTCATTTTTGTCTTCATTGTGTTATTGTTTTTCATCTTTGTGATATATATGATTACTCAGATTTTGGTTGTGAGATTGTAGATACAATAGCAATCTGATTACCGCTAGGGGCAATAGCAAAGCGCGTGATGTCTTGTAGTGCTGTATCTGTAAAACTATAGAAGACCTTCCAATTGTTTTTTTCTTTGACATAAATGGTATTCCCCTTTGCTGCAAGTAATCTACCATCTGGTAGCCAGTTTATATCTTCTACGCCCTCATCTAGCGGTATAATATTCTTCATCTTTTTTGTAGCTGGGTCAATAGATTTTACCATCCAGGGTTGTGAAGTTTTGTCTATAAAACTTACTAAAGGAGTCTCAGGTATTTTATGAAAAGATCTGCCTACTGCTATCTTCAAGTCTTCTTTTTCTTTACTATCAAAGTGATGAATTACTAGGTGTAAATTATTCTCAACAATATCTGCTCCTACAATGGTATTCTTGTCATCCCACGTATAGTAAGCCACTACCGCATCTTTAACTAGGGTAGGGGTTTCTGTTTTTCTAGGTAGGTAATGATATAAACGCTGTAAGCCATCTGGATCTAGACGTACTGCAGAGATCCCTCGTTTACCCATCATAAACTGCGGAGAGTATTCTCCTCCTTGAGTACTTATGTTAAACTGTTTTGAAGTGCCTCTCGTGTACTGTATGATTTCTGTTTGGCCTTCACGAGTACCCGCATATATAATTACATTATCTGCTAGAAACTGTGGCTGGTTATCATAACCTTTATTCTGACTAATGTTTCTTTTGTTGTTAAGCACAGGTTTTTCTTGCGTGGCATCTATATCAAACAGAAAAATCTCTGTATCAGATTGTGACCTCACAAACGTAATTGAAAGCAGATGTAACAGTAGTAATAGGTTTTTCATAATTAAACGTGTTGATGGTTTTTGTTACGCTTTCGCGAAAGCGTGATACTACATTTTTCGAGGTTTTGTTGAGTCATAATCACTATCTAGATCATCTGTCTCATAAGTACTATCACTAGCATAAGTCGTTGATGACGAATCATAGCTAGTATTATTTTTATTTGATCTTAGATCGTGAGGTTCAAGGCTATTATATGAATAGTTTGTAGTACTAGATGAAGATAAATAGGTGGTTCCTGTCATTTTATTCCAGGCGGGAACTCCTAAAAAATCACTTAGTGTTACAGCATCTGTTTCTATACTTTTTCTGTGGCCGTGATCAACAATATTATAACGGCTACCATCTTCAAATACAAGATTAATCTCATAGCTGGTGTAAGAGCTTTTATCACCACGCACACGCTCTGGTAAAATTTGTAAAGCCTTTATGGTGTCTAGCTTAAAATTATGTGCATCTTCTTGCACAGTTAGGCTTGTTATTTCTTTCTTTTTACTTCTATGAAAATAGCCTGATGATTTATTAAATGTAATAGTGCTATTGAATTTTTTAATAATAAAGATCCCAACGCCAATAAAGATAAGAGGAACTAATGCAAAAAGTACACCTTCACTTTTAAATCCAAATTTTGAAATAGCAGTGATGCCTAATACTGTAAAAACAAGAGGAAAAATGATAAATAGCGCTCCAAATATTTTTCCAAAAGAGGAGGCTTTATATTGCAGCTCTGTATCAGAAATCTGTACTAATTTTTTTGTCTTAAAGTTTGCGCCACCACCAGCCTTAGGAGACCAACTCACCTTACTGGCAAGCTCATCGTTAAATACACCAGGATCAAAAGCTGTAGTTTTTGTAGCTTGAACGAGGTTTTTTATAAAATTAGAAAGTCCCATTGTACTAAAATAGGACTTTCGGAGGTAATATCTAATTAGTAGATGCTTAGAGTTTTTCCTTTAAGTATGTACCGGTAAATGATTTCTTATTTTTTGCAACTTCTTCTGGTGTTCCGGCGGCTACGAGTTTTCCTCCATTTTTACCACCTTCTGGTCCCATATCAATAACATAGTCTGCACACTTTACGAGGTCCATATTATGCTCTACAACAATGATAGAGTGACCTTTTTCAATAAGAGCCTCAAAAGAAGCTAGGAGCTTTTTTATATCGTGAAAGTGAAGTCCCGTAGTAGGCTCATCAAAAATGAATAGCGTCTTATCCTTTGTAGTTCCTTTTACGAGAAAGCTTGCAAGCTTTATACGTTGTGCCTCACCACCAGATAGGGTAGAAGAGCTCTGTCCTAAAGTAACATACCCTAAGCCTACATCTTGAAGTGGCTTTAATTTACGTGTTATTTTTGCCTCATTGTGTTCTGTAAAAAATGACACCGCATCGTCAATAGTCATCGTGAGGATATCGTCTATATTTTTACCATTAAAAGTTACCTCAAGCACTTCTTTTTTAAATCTCTTGCCCTTACACGTCTCACATACAAGGTGCACATCTGCCATAAATTGCATCTCAATGGTGACCTCGCCTTCACCTTTACAAGTCTCACAGCGACCACCATCTACATTAAAAGAAAAGTGCTTTGCTTTGTAATTTCTTATTTTACTAAGCTTTTGACTTTCAAATAGTTTTCTAATGTCATCGTATGCTTTGATATAAGTTACTGGATTTGATCTAGAAGACCTTCCTATTGGGTTTTGATCTACATACTCTATGGTTTTTATGTTATCATAATTACCTGTGAGCTTTGTAAACTGTCCTGCTTTCTCACCATAACCTCCTATTGCTTTAAGCATAGCAGGGTAAAGAATCTTACGCACAAGAGTAGACTTACCACTTCCAGAAACACCTGTAACAGCCGTAAAAACTCCTAGAGGAAAACGTACATCTACATTTTTAAGATTATTTTCTCGAGCACCTATAACCTCTGCATAGTATTTTGAAGTTTTACGCTTTTTAGGCACCTCTATTTCTAATGTTCCATTTAGATATCCTGCCGTGAGTGACTCACTTTTAAGTATATCATCATAGTCACCTACTGCAACTACGTCACCCCCAAAGGTTCCTGCTTCTGGGCCTATATCTATTATGAAGTCTGCTTGTTTCATAATATCCTCATCGTGCTCTACTACGATGACTGTGTTGCCTAAATCTCTTAGAGATTTAAGGACCTCTATGAGTTTTTCTGTATCTCTAGGGTGTAAACCTATGCTAGGTTCATCAAGAATATACATAGAGCCTACAAGGCTACTACCTAATGATGTGGCGAGGTTAATACGTTGTGACTCACCCCCAGAGAGTGTGTTAGATTTTCTATTAAGTGTGAGATAGTTGAGTCCTACTTTTTGTAAAAACTGTAACCTACTTTTTATTTCTGTAAGTAATCGCTTTGCTACCGTAGTATCATATTCATTAAGCGTTAATCCATTAAAAAAATCTTCTACTTCGTTAAGTGGTAACTCTACAAGGTCTACAATGTTTTTTCCTCCTATCTTCACGTAGGTTGCCTCTGGGCGCAGGCGCTTACCTTTACAGGTATTACACTTGGTCTTACCGCGGTAACGAGAGAGCATCACCCGGTTTTGTATTTTATAAGCTTTAGACTCTAAGAATTTAAAGAACTTGTTGAGTCCGTCAAAGTGTGTATTACCTTCCCAAACAAGCTGCTGCTGTTCTGGCGTGAGTTCAAACCAAGGTTTGTGTATAGGGAAGTCAAACTTATATGCACGATTAACTAGCTGGTCTCTGTAATGACTCATACTATCACCTCTCCAAGGAAAAATAGCATTCTCATACACAGAGAGTGCCGTGTTAGGCACTACAAGATCTTCATCTATACCTATTACATCACCATAGCCCTCACAAGTGGGGCAGGCACCATAAGGATTATTAAAAGAAAATAAATGTACATTAGGCTCTAAAAATGACATCCCATCTAGCTCAAACTTATTTGAGAACTGGCGTCGTGAGCCGTCTTCCATTTTTTCTATAAAGAGTGTTCCTTTACCTTCAAAAAACGCCGTTTGTATCGCGTCTGAGAGACGATTTACAAAATCTTCATCTTCTGGATTTGTGATGATACGGTCTACTACAAGTAGAATGTCTTTCGCTTTAAGCTTAGAACCTATTTCGGCTACTTCATCTAGGCGTTTTACTTCTCCTTTTACTTGTATACGAGCATATCCTTGTTGTAAAAGAGCTTGAAGTTTTGATTCAATTTTTCTTCCTTTTTCTAAGTGAATAGGAGCGAGAAGCAGGAGTTTTTCTCTTTTGGCGAAAGCCAAAATATACTTTACCACATCTGTAACGGTATCCTTTTTTACCTCATTGCCAGACACAGGCGAGTAAGTCTTGCCTATACGGGCAAAGAGTAATTTAAGATAATCATAAATCTCTGTAGAGGTACCTACGGTAGATCTAGGATTTGTGCTGTTTACCTTTTGCTCAATAGCAATAGCAGGAGCAATACCTTTTATATAGTCTACCTTAGGTTTATCTAGCCTGCCTAAAAACTGTCTGGCATATGATGATAAACTCTCTACATAGCGACGCTGTCCTTCGGCATAGAGTGTGTCAAAGGCTAATGATGATTTACCAGATCCAGAGAGTCCTGTGATGACCACAAGTTTGTTTCTAGGGATAACAGCATTAATATTTTTGAGATTGTGGAGTTTGGCACCCTTAATGATAATATTCTTCTTAGGATTTACATCCTCAACGTCTATAAGCATCGCAATTCTTTAGATATCTAACAAAGATACCGAAAGTGTAGTGCTATTAAAACCGAGTAAAGACGGGTTTTAAGATGTTTTAATTAAAATATTGTGTAAATACCCTATTTTTTAAGAAAGGTTAACATAATTATTATATATTTACCGTTATAAACACAAAAACAAACTGCGTATAGCATAATACTACTTTATAAAATTTTGGGCTAGAATGGAAGTTCTAGCAATTTTAATCTACAAAGTGGTACTTATGAAAAGTGTTTTAGTTACAGATGCTACGCTCGTTAGCAATTACATCAAAGGAGATGAAAAATCATTAGCTATGCTTATCGCAAGGCATAAACAACGTATATATAGTTTTATATACTCAAAGGTGTATGATCGCGATATCTCTGAAGATATTTTTCAAGATACTTTTATTAAAGTCATTAAAACGCTTAAAAAAGGTAAGTATAATGAAGAAGGTAAATTTTTACCTTGGGTAATGCGTATTGCTCACAATCTAGTGATAGACCACTTTAGACGCAATAACCGTATGCCTAAATTTGATAACACAGGTGAGTTTTCAATATTTTCTGTACTAAGTGATAATAGTCTTAATGCTGAGAAGCAAATGGTACGTGATCAAGTAAACAGAGATGTAAAACGTATCATTGAAGAGCTACCAGAAGATCAAAAGGAAGTACTTAAAATGCGTATTTACCAAGAGATGAGTTTTAAAGAAATCTCAGAGCGCACGGGAGTTAGCATTAATACTGCACTGGGAAGAATGCGTTATGCATTGATCAATTTGAGAAAAGTGATTGATACAAATAACATAGTTTTAACAAATTAACATAATAAGCCATACTTTTTTGCGTTCTTGATAAGAACCAAAGAAAATCCGAATGGCAAAACTTTACTCTAAACCTTCGTCAGGTAATAAAAAGACGAACCCATATGAACCAAAACAAGAGACTGTAGATTATCTCTTGAACTACTCTAAGGCTTTAAGTGTTATACATTATAAATCGATGAAGTTTGAAGCACTCATCAACTAAACTTTGAGAAAACTCCGACTAGTCATCGGGGTTTTTTTATGGGTTTTGAGTACGCTTTCGCGAAAGCGTAAAACTTATTTCTTCTTCCTTCTTTTGGCCATCATTTTTTCATAGTCTGCAAGTACTGTCTTACGGCCTATGGTTTTTGTAATGATATCCTTTTCTAAGTCCCATCCTCTAGCAGGTGAGTAATCACGGCCGTACCAAATGATTTGGAGGTGAAGATCATTCCAGAGATGTTCTGGAAATAGGCGCTTTGCATCTTTTTCTGTTTGCACCACATTTTTACCATTTGTAAAACCCCAACGGTACATAAGTCTATGTATATGTGTATCTACAGGAAAAGCTGGTATACCAAAGGCTTGAGCAACAACAACACTTGCAGTTTTATGACCCACTGCAGGAAACTCTGTAAGCTTCTCTATGCTAGCAGGCACAACACCATTATATTTTTCTATAAGCATTTGTGACAATCCGTGTATACCTTTTGCCTTCATAGGTGATAGTCCTACGGGCTTTATAATCTCTCTTATTTCTTCTACGGTAAGTTTTACCATATCATAAGGATTATCTGCCACCTCAAATAGTAGTGGTGTAATCTGGTTTACTCGCACATCTGTGCTCTGTGCACTCATAAGTACGGCTATAAGAAGCGTGTAGGGATCTTTATGATCTAGAGGAATAGGGATTTGAGGATAAAGATCTTGTAGTGTATCTATAGTGAAGTCAACCTTTTCTTGCTTAGTCATTGCTTTATTGAGAATTTATAGCACCTTAAAAGTGTATTTCTTTTTGTTAATAGAGATAACTCGTAACTTTATAAAAGTGATGGTCTTTATGAGATGATCCTATTGTTATGTAAAGGTAATTAACCATTGTGAGATGTGAAATGAGATATCGCATCCACAATAAATTTTAAATTGAAGATGAATACATTAGAAGTAGGGGATAAGGTCCCAGATTTTACTACAACAGATCAAGATGGAAATAGCGTAAGCCTTTCTGATTTTAAAGGGAAGAAGCTTATTGTATTTTTTTATCCTAAGGCTAGTACACCTGGATGTACGGCAGAGGCTTGTAATCTTAGAGATAATTATAAGGAACTACAAGACCAGGGCTACCACCTAATAGGTGTAAGCGCAGATTCTGAGAAGCGCCAGAAGAATTTTGCAACTAAGTATGAGTTTCCTTTCCAGCTTCTTGCAGATGAAGACAAGACGGTGATAAACGCCTTTGGCGTATGGGGACTTAAAAAGTTTATGGGTAAAGAATATGACGGCATACACCGTATGACCTTTAAGGTAGATGAGGAAGGTGTAGTTACAGATGTTATCAAAAAAGTAAAAACCAAAGATCACGCTGCTCAACTGCTAGATGCTTAACAAGTGAATTAAAATCAAAAAAAGCCTTAAGTTAAATACTTAAGGCTTTTTTTTATTGCTATAATGTTGATACTATTTATCTGCTTCTAGTAATGCAGATGGTTGATAACCAAATAGGTTACGAGACTTTATAAGTTCAGAAACGCCTTCTGGTAGCATTTCTTCCCATCCTTTTTCACCATCAGAAATCATACGTAATACTTCTCTAGAGAATATATCTGTGATTGCTGGGTCATAATTTTCTATATCTAGTACTTTACCATTAAGCTTAAAGAACTTGTAAAGCTCCTTCATACGTGGGTGTACCTTAAGATTATCGCTTGTAGTGTACTCTCCAGTTTTAGAATCTTTCATAGGGTATAAGAATACCTTAAGATCTTTAAAGAATAATTTTCCAAAAGCCTCTAGTATACCTCCACTCAAGTGACGATAGTAGCTTGTGTCAAATATATCTATGAGATTGTTTACGCCCATTACTAGACCCATACGCTCTTTTGTATAGTTTGAGAAATACTCAACTACACGATAATACTCTTTAAAGTTTGAGATCATCACTGTTTGCCCTAGTGAGCCTAACAGTCTTGCTCTTGCCATAAAATCCTCTTCATCTATATCTCCTTCTGCACGGAGGTTTGATAAGGTAATTTCAAAAATGGCCTCTGTCTTCTTCTCATTAACACGGTTTGCTTCTACAAACATTTTATATGCTTTCTCAAACATATCCATATTAACCTTAGTAACTGGTCTAAAGCTACCACGTAGGGCTAGAACGTTTTTCTTGTAAAGTAAAGCTGCTGGTAAAATGTTGTTACCTTTTGCATCAAACATTACGGCCTCTGTCATACCATTCTTTACAAGTTGTAAACTCATAAGACGGTTATCTACGTGTTCAAACTGTGGTCCAGAGAAGTTTATCGTGTCTATCTCTATTTGATCTTGATCTATGTGATCGTATAGATAGCGTAATAAGTTTTTAGGATTATCGTGCTTGTAAAAAGCACCATAAATAAGGTTTACACCTAGTGTACCTAAAGTTAACTGTTGTAAACGAGCATCATTTTCGTGAAAACGAACGTGTAAAATAATCTCATTAAACTCACCTTCTGGAGAGATTTGAAAACGTATACCTACCCATCCGTGTCCTTTATACTTCTTTGCAAAATCTATGGTAGCAACCGTATTTGCATACGTAAAGAAGATTTTATCTGGCTGTTTGTATCGAGATATACGGTCTTCTATAAGCTTCATCTCGTGAGAAAGCATCTTTTTAAGACGCTTTTCTGTCACGTAACGACCGTCATCTTCTACACCATATATAGCATCAGAAAAGTCTTTGTCATAAGCACTCATTGCTTTTGCAATGGTACCACTCGCACCGCCTGCTCTAAAAAAGTGACGCACAGTCTCCTGTCCAGCACCTATCTCTGCAAATGTTCCGTATATATTATTGTTAAGATTTACTCTAAGAACTTTATTCTTGAGGGGAGGTACCTTTTCAAAGTCTTTATCTCCTAAAATTGTAACAGCCATAGTATTGTTTTTTCCATCCTTTAATGGTTAACCAAAGATACAAAAAGGGGCTACTAGCCAAAAAAATAACTGTATTTTTGTGAGAGAATTATTAGCTATCACAGTTTCTTAATCTAGTTACACTTACGTGAAAATCACCTTTCTCGGTACCGGCACCTCACAAGGCATTCCTATTATAGGAAGCACGCATCCCGTGTGTCTTAGTGATGACCCACGTGATAAAAGATTGCGCGTGTCTGTGCTCATAGAGTGGGACAAGTATAACTATGTGATAGATTGTGGGCCAGATTTTAGACAACAGATGTTAAGTACGCTTTCGCGAAAGCGCACACCAGCAGGCGATCCTGCTCCTTTACACGGTATATTATTTACCCACGAGCACGCAGACCACGTTGCAGGGCTAGATGATATAAGACCTTTTGTATTTAGACAAGGTGATATGCCTATTTACGGACATAAAAGAGTGATTAAAAATCTAGAAGAACGTTTTGAATATATCTTCACTACAGAAAATAGATATCCCGGCGCGCCAAGTGTAACTTCTCACGAGGTTAAAAATAATAAGCCAATCTCTCTGGGTAATATAGCGGTGACCCCTATAGAAGCTTATCACGGCGATTTACAGGTATTTGGGTATCGGTTTGATAAAATTGCATATCTCACAGATGTAAAAACTATTGCAGATGAGGAGATAGCAAAACTGAAAAACCTTGAAATACTTGTTCTTAATTGCTTGCGTGAGGAGCCACACAGAACGCATCTTAACGTTGATGAGGCTCTATCTTTAATAGCTAGAATTAATCCAAAAAAAGCATATTTAACACATATAAGTCATCATCTAGGTTTTCACGCAGAAGCAGAAGCAAAGCTCCCCGAAAACGTTTACATAGCCTATGATGGCCTTACCCTAACTACTTAATTATGAGAAGAAATATATTTTTATACCTATTTTTATTTGCTGCATTATATATCATATTTCAATACATAAATAGTAGCAAAGGTCTTGAATATCAAGGTCGCAGAATAACGAAACTAGAGCAAAAGATAGCTAAGAAAGACTCTCTCTATAGCGCTCTGGAAGATAGACTTGCAAATACAGAGTATTTTACACTTTTAGGTAATGAAAACACAAAGGAATACTTTGATAATGACAACCTTGTTCTTGAAGATATAAAGCCAGCTATAGTAGATGGTTTATATGCAAAGAATACGGCAAAGGGGAATGATCTTATAAACTTTGTAGGTGATGGGAGACCTTTTCAGATCAATCGTGTACAGGTTTTAAACCACAGATGGATTATAGCCGACTTCTCAGATGGTAAAAAATGGGGAGAAATACTAGTTGAGTATTTTGTAAATGAAGATGGCTCTGTAGATTACAATCGTGTAGAAAGCTTAGTATATCCTAACTAAATTATACCTGCTCCTCAAGCCATTTTTTAAACTCATAAAAATTAGTAGGATGCACGCCGTGACCTACTGGAAACTCACTTAGAGTAGAGCTTATGCCTACTTTCTCAAGGTAAGGAGGTGTTTTGCGAGCAGCATCTATAGGTATGACTTGGTCTACCGTACCGTGTGAGTTGTATACATTGAGGTGCGCATAAGAGGGATTACTTTTAAGCTCAATGATGTCCTCATTAATATAGCCACTTAGACCTATCACATTTTTAATTTTTTCTGGATAGGTAAGTGCCACGGCATAACTAAGTATTGTTCCTTGACTAAAACCTAAAAGGGTTACATTATGCTTATCAAGATCATATGTTTCAATTGCTTCATCTATAAATCGGGCAATAAGATCTCTAGATTGACGTGCACCATCATTATCTGAAGATTTTACTCCATCTGGATCTATACTTATATGATACCACGCATTACCATATGGCTGCATTGCAATAGGTGCTCTGGCAGATATGATAAAATAATTTTTTGGTAACTCCTCTGCAAAACTAAATAAGTCTTCTTCATTACTTCCATAACCGTGAAGTAGGAGTAGTAGTGGTGCTTTATCACTAGAGGTGATGGTAGGCTTTTGTATAATGTGTTCTAATGACCGTGTCATAGGTATGTGTAATGCTAGTTATTGTTATTTCCTCCCAGTATATTCTGATAAAAAGAACCTACTAGAGGAACTAGTTGTCTTTTTCCTTGAAAGGCAGATATGATTCCATATAACCAGAGCGCAAAAAATAGCACCAAAAATCCACCAGATGCCATTGGTATATTCAAATAGCTAAGAGGAATCATTATTAAAAAATAGCTAAGGGTAAGCCCTAGCGATTGTCTTAAGTGAAAAGCGGCAAATTCATTTTTTGACTCACTATTCATAAAATAAGCTATGATAAGACCTACAAAGGTAATGTAGCTTACAACTGCAGCTGTTTTACCTTCAAATACTGTGTTTTCATCCATTAGTTAAGTACAACTTGATTATTTGCTATAATACCATAAACCTCACCTTTTACTTTCTTATTAAGAAATATGGCATTCTGAGAACTTGAGAGAATATCTTGTTTTGTAAATGTCTGGCTTCCCTTTGTAGAGAACAGTGTAAGATCTGCCTTAACTTGTTCTTTTACAGGGTTATTTTGACCTATAAATAGATTTCTTCCTGCTGTAAGTAGTGTTATAGCTCTTTTTTCTGAAACTATTGTAAGAAGTGCTTTAAAAGTAGCCTCTTGAGCTATTGCACCGTACATAGCATTATCAAACTCTACATTCTTACGTTCTACATCTAGCGGATTGTGGTCACTTGTAACAGTATCTATAGTTCCATCTTTTACTGCTGCTACAAGGGCCTCTACGTGTTCTTTGTTTCTAAGAGGAGGTAATACCTTATAACGTGTATCAAAATCTTCTATAAGATCATCTGTAAGACATAAATTATGAATTGCCACACTACAAGTAACGTTAAGCTTTTTACTTTTTGCCGCTCGTATTAATGCAACTCCTTCCTTTGTTGAGACTGTAGGAATGTGCAGTTTACCACCTGCATATTCTAGTATATGTAAATCTCTTGCTATTTGTAAACTTTCGGCTATAGTAGGTATACCCTTAAGGCCCACTCTTGTACTCATTACACCTTCATTTACCATTCCTTTACCAGCTATTTGCTGCTCTTGCGGAAATGACAATACAAGTCCATTAAATCCCTGAGTATATTGTAATGCAATTTTAAGGAGATTTGGGTTTTTGATAGGGGTCTGGTAATCGCCGAAGGCTACAGCTCCAGATTGTTGCATATCATATAACTCTGCAAGATCTACGCTCGCACTATTTCGCGTAAGCGCACCTATAGGATATAATGATGTTGCGTGTCCCTCTGCCATTTTTTTTACAAATGTTATGTCAGAGCTGGTATCTATTATAGGATATGTGTTTGGGTTAAGTGCAACACCTGTAAAACCACTACGAGCAGCTACATTAAGACCATTATCTATAGTCTCTCGCTCCTCATAGCCAGGCTGTCCCATACTCACGCTAGTGTCAAACCAGCCTTGCGAGATGTGTAAATCTTCTTTTTCAATTGTAGTTTCACCTTTAAGGCTCGCTAGTTTTTGACCTATTTCTATAATGAGTCCATCCTTAATCCTGATATCTTGTGTTGTGCCGTGGTAGGAGCTCTCACTATCTATGATTGTGGCGTTCTTTATGAGTACTTTCATTTATAGAATTTTAAAATCAGGATTTCTAACAGTAGAAATAGTAAGGCAAAAATAATAAACCATTTCCAAAGAGATTGTACATTATCACTGCTCTCAAATTTGTCAAAAAGACTTTTAATTGAGGTATGGTAATTTTTATCATTATCTAGCTGTGCATATCGTAAGTTGCTTTCTGACCTGGTATAATTATAACTCACTTGCTGTAAAGTCGTTGTACTATACTGAACTTTATAATTACCAGCCACTTCTGGGCGCTGTGTTGTTGTGATCTGTACTCTACTGCCTTTAGATTGCTGTAATGGTATAAAATTATTTTCTTGAGCAGTGCTTTGCTCAAGTGTTATAACTTCATCATCTTGTAATACTAGTGGGATATCATAGGTGTTTGTAACACCCGTATTCATATATAGATCTGGGAGTTGCAAACTTTGTCTAGCCATATTATAAAAAGTAGGCACAATGAGTGGTGAACTTTTAAAATTTGAATTTTCTTGCGAAAGACTCCCAGAGAATGCATAGATGCCGTTTTGAGCAGTTAAAAAAGTTGATCCGTCTTGAAATTTTAAAATAGGATCGCCACCAGCTATAGCGTATGATTCACTTACAGATGGATATTGAAAATTATTAATTCTAGTATCAAAAACGTCTCTATAAATAGGGTGGTCATAATTGATTAATGTGACTAGTTGTTTTTCGTTTTGCTTTGCTGTAACCTGTAGAGAAGCTAGATTTTGAAGTGTTAGATTGTAAGCGTTTGGTGATGTGGTGCTATGAGGTATTATTGTGCAGATTCCTCCCGCTTTCGCGAAAGCGTCTATAACCCCAATAAGAGATGACGGAATATCTGTCACTTCATTTAAAATGACATAATTTGCCTCAGGAATCTTACTGTAATCTAAATCTTTGAGCGTGCTTGTGGTGTACTCAAACTCTGGGGCGGTAAAAATGCGTTGTAAGTAATTTGAATTACCACCATTAATAGCTAGCACACGTATAGGTCTATCTTTATTTATTGTAAAAAATAATGTGTTATCAAACTGTAATAAAGGATCATCTATAACCACGCGACCCTCTAAGCCATCTTCACTTTTTATTGTAAACAGAACACTTGTTGTGAGATCATCAATAAAGGAAGCCGTTCCTTTTGCTAGTAGCGTGTTTCCATTATAAAGAGATACAGCGGTATTAGTCTCTCTTTTTTCTAGTGTAGAGAGTAACACGGTAAGCTCTAGTCCCGAAGCTTTTCTTGCAGAAACATATATAGAATCAATGCTCACATTATTTTTTAGAACGGGTTGCAGCTGTATGTAGTTTTTTGAAACGTTTGAAGCAGGGAGTTGGTAAGGCGTTCCTTTTTCTTGATAATCTGAAATAAGGATGAGCCTTTTACTTGTGGAGGGGTCATTTGTAAACTCCTTTTGAGCTTTTAGTGTGACCGCCTCTTCAGAAAGTTGTGTAGCAGTAAAGGGGAGTTGTAGCAACTCATTTCTTATATCTTTTACTGTGGTGTTTCTATATGCTGCATTATTTGTGAGCAGGGTAAACTTTTGATCTTCTTGTAGGTTAGTAATAAGGTCTTGCGCAGCGGTTTTTAAAAGTTGACCAGAAGGGCCTTTTGCTTGCATACTATAAGAGTTATCAAGATAAATAATAGTCTCCTTAGGTAGCGTTGCTATATCAGATTGTGGTATAAATGGTTGAGCAAAAGCAAATACAATAGCTGCCAGTAATCCCATACGAGTGAGTAAAACAAGCCATTTTTTTATCGAATTACTTTTACGAGTTTGAGTCTTAATCTTCTTGAGGAAAGCAACATTTGTAAAAGCCTCAGTTTTAAACTTACGTAGTTGAAATAAGTGAACAATAATAGGGATAAGCAGCAAGAACAGGGCATAAAGTAGTTCTGGATGTCTAAACTGCATAAGGTTGTTCTGGTTTGTTCAAAAATAGATAAAAGACCCTTTATCGCCTAATAGTAAAAGTGAAAATACTTCCTTTACCCACAGTAGAGTCTAGAGTAATAGTACCGCCTAATGCTTCTACGAGTTTTTTTACGGTAGCAAGGCCCATACCTGTACCTTTATTACCATTGCGATCATTTGTTCCCATAGTTTTAAAAGGCTCAAAAATATGTGCCTGCTTATCTTCTGGTATACCCACACCGTTATCTGCCACAGAGATGCTATAAAAATCTTTAGTAATAGTGCCGCCTAAAGTTATCTCTGGATGCTCACTTGTGTTATACTTAACACCGTTATCTATGAGGTTTGATATAACTTGCTCAATAGCCACGACGGGTACTGCTTTAAGATCAATATTTTTATTAAGAGTGATAGTAACATCACTAGATTTGTGAAGGTTTTTTACCTCACTTACTATAGTATCAAGTGTAGCATCTTCTTTTGTCACGAGCAAATTATCTGCTCGATAATATTCAAGTAAGCCATCTATGTAGCTCCTCATAGATTTTGTAGACGTACTTAGATGTTCCATAAAGACTGTAAAGTCTTCATCATTATCTTCTGCATAATCTTCGGTGAGTAGGTTTACAAGACCTTCTATACTTGATAATGGTGATTTTAGATCGTGAGCAATAAGTCTTGCAAAGTCCTCTAGCCTATTATTGCGCGCTGTTGTCTCTTGTTGTGATTTCTGGAGTTCAATATTTTTTTTACGCGCCTCAAATAATAAAATAACTTGCTTTGCTAAACCTAGCAGAGCCTCTTGCTGTTTTTCATCTAGCGTTCTAGGCTTGTGATCATATACACATAAAGTTCCTAATGCGTAGCCATCTTGAGTTTTGAGAGGGACACCGGCATAAAATATTGCTTTAAAATCTTTTACGAGCGGGTTGTCTTGAAAACGCTCATCTACCCGAGCATCTTCTACTATAAAAATGGGGTTTTCTGTAAGAATAGCGTGTCCACAAAAAGAAATATCTCTTGGCGACTCAGAGAACTCAATACCTAATCTAGATTTTAAGAAATTTCTATCTGCATCAAGAAGCGTCACTAGTGAAATGGGAGTATCACATATATAAGAAGCTAGCTTTGTAATAGTATCATAAGCCTCTTCTGGTAATGTATCCAGTAACTCATAACTACGTAGCGCTTTGAGCCTTTCTTGTTCATTTATAGGTGGTACAGGTTTTTTCACGAGTATGGATAGTTACTAGTTATATTGCAAACAGATTTTGATGACTGTTTTCTAATAAATAAAGATAGATTAAAAATTTTCAAAAGCACCAAGTCCAAATAATGCAAAATCATATTTTACTGGATCTACGGGATCCATTTTTCTTAGGGCTTTATCTAGCTCGGCTAAGGTTTTACCATCATTTTGCTTTCGCGAAAGCAATCTAAGCTTCCTTGCAACATTGCTCGTATGTACATCAAGAGGGCAAGATAATAGGGAAGGGGAAATAGATTTCCAAATCCCGAAATCTACACCGGCTCGAGCATCTCGTATCATCCACCTTAAAAACATATTGATACGCTTTGCTGCCGAATTTTTGGAAGGATCACTTACGTGTTTTTGTGTGCGTGGTAAATGATCTACTTCAAAAAACACTTTTTTAAAATGTGTGATTGCAGGTTGCAAATCACCATTTGTAATTCCTGATAAAAATACCTGCTCTAGACCGCCGTGATGAGTGTAAATGTTTTTAAGTGCTCTTATAAACGTCTCAAAATCTATGCTATTAAACGTGCGATGTACAAACCCTTCAAAGAGGTGAGCCTGCTCTGGCGTGTAGTTTATTACAAAGTCGTGAGGAGCTTCACCCATTATCTCCATCATCTTTGTAGCGTTATTGATAATACTCTTTCTATTACCCCAAGCTATGGTAGCTGTTAGAAAAGCGGCTATTTCTATATCTTCTTTTAGATCAAATCTATGTGGGATTTGAATAGGGTCGTGAGGTATAAAGTCATTATTTTCATACTGTGCGGCCTTCTCGTCTAGAAAAATTTTGAGTTCCTTTTTGTTCATCTTCAGATTAGGGGTTGACCTTAATGGTGTATAAATTACCTCAAGCTATGGGGCATTTTAGACATTTACAAACATACCGTCTTTCATCACAAGTTTACGGTCTGCCATATTTGCTAGGTCTTCATTATGCGTGACTATAATAATGGTTTGGTTAAACTCATCCCTAAGTTTAAAAAATAAATTATGTAAATGCTCTGCACTTTCTGTATCAAGGTTGCCAGATGGCTCATCTGCAAGTATAAGCGCTGGGTTATTTATAAGTGATCTTGCAACGGCTACACGTTGTTGCTCGCCTCCAGAGAGCTCATTAGGCTTATGGTCATAACGATGTGATAGCCCTAAAAAGTCTAATAGCTCCTTAGCTCTCTTTTCTGTAGTCACTTTATCTTTTTTTGCAATATAAGCGGGTATACAAACATTTTCTAGCGCTGTAAACTCTGGTAATAACTGATGAAACTGAAATATAAAACCTATATGCTCATTTCTAAAAGCACTCATAAGTTTTGCTTTCATACCTATGATTTCCTTACCATTTATATGCAAACTTGTAGTGGCTCCCGTGTCTGGGCTGTCTAATGTGCCAATAATTTGAAGTAATGTGGTTTTACCTGCTCCACTTTGTCCTACTATAGAGACGACTTCACCTTTATTTACCGTAAGTGAGACATCTTTTAATACTTTAAGATCGCCAAATGTTTTAGAGATGTGTTGTGCCTTTACCATAAAAAATTACTTGACTGTGAAAATACTACAATAACCTTATAAGCACAATTAAGAGACCTTTTTAAAGACGTGCTTTATGTTGTTATAATCTATAAAATAAGTAACCCTCAATGATAAGGTATGATTTAGAGATTCTTGAAATAAATTACGTAAACTATCATTGTAGCTTATGGTTGATAACTCATCAAACTTTGAAATTTGATTACGATAGAGTAGGGAAGCTTCACTACCTGGTGCAAATCTCCACCTAAAACTTAGATCGAGATTCCAGATGTTAAAATTTGCATTAGGATCTCTACGCTCTGTTAGGTCATAATCTGCTATTTCTGATCGTGAACCATCATCGTTAAGTAAATAATATATATTACTACTATGGTCTGACACTGCCCAGAAGTTCCTTAAACTTAAATTTATAGCCTTGTAGGGATCAAAATTATAGTTTGCTGTTACTCTATTTTCAAAAGAGGTTACGTCGCGTAAGCCTAAGAAGACCTCAGTATCTGTATTATCTACCCACCCAAAGTTATTCTTTCTACTTGAGTAATTTGTAGCAAAAATAACAAGCAATTTTTCTGAAAATCTATAGCGTGGAGAGAAGTTAATACTATAGTTAAACTGGTCTTGATTACCAAACCACTGTCTTACAGCTCCTCCAAAATCAAAAGCAAACTTTTTTCTAAAATCTGTAGAGACAAAGCCTCCTCCACCTAGATTAGACTCAAACGTTACAAACTTACCATCTACACGTGGCTCAAAGTAATCTTGATTTTTACCATTTAGACTTAAGTTACCACCAAAGGCGAGTCGCTTTGCTGTAGCAAAAAATGAGTTGAAGCGTATGCTGTTACGAGTTTTTACGCTGGGCTTGTATAACCGCTGGTGGCGTACAGTAACATCAAATCTATAGTTATTAAATTTACCCTTAGGCTGTATGAGTTGATAAGAACCTCCTAGAGTAAAATTATTGAAGTTATTTCTAAAATTTACCCCTAGGTCGTTTATATCAAGTTTAGTATTAGCAAAGTCGTGACCTACTCGATATCTCCAGTTTCCAGATATTTTTCTAAAATCAAATTCGGACTGAAAACCAGTAGTAGTCTCACCAGACTCTCTTACATTACTAAAAATCCCTCTACCAGATACATTATAGTTATTGTCCTTATCTGCAATGTCAAATACCCCTCCTGTAACATTTGCATTTCTAAAATTGCTACCGCTCCTTGTGACATTTGTGTTTATAATTGATACAGAAGAGTTTTGATTAAACTGCTGGTCTAGTACAAAGACATTATAGTTAGATAGTGGTTCTATAAGAACTTTACGTCTCGAGGTGTCTATAATACTACTTGTATCGTCTTCATTAAACTCTGTGCGCTCTATGGTTGCAAATGTCTTACTACCTATCGAGTTTAGAAAACCTATGCCTAGGCCACCTTTTGTACGTCCAGATATTTTAATTGAGTTGAGGAGTTTAACCTTTGCAGGGTAATCTATAATCTCTTCGGTAACGGTATCGCTATCTTCAAGAGTTACACTGCCAGATGCTGGACCTCCTATACGTCTAGAAAAAAAGATTCTCCCTTTATTAAACAAGTCAATACCTTCTGTAAAGAAGGCTCTATTCTCACCAAAGGTTTGTTCAAAGGGTCCTAAATTGAGCACCACATTGTCAAAAGCTACTTGTCCGAAATCCGGTATAAGTTGTGCGTCTAAAGTAAAACTATCACTAAGGCCATATTTTATATCTAGCCCACCAGCAAAGTTAGTCTCTGTCTGGCCATCTTGTGTGCTTAGAGCACTTTGTACAAATGGAAAAAATGTAAGTCGCACAGGAGGATCTATATTGCGCACTCCGGTCACTGCGCCATTATATTGTGTATCTCTCCCTATACCACGCTCAATTCTACTCCAGGTATGTGTTTCATTTTTATTTACTAAACGCCTATAGAAGTTAACACTCCAATTTTGAACGTCACTTTCTGGAAAACGTAAAGCATTATATGGTATGCGGTACTCTGCATACCACCCTCTCTCATCACGTGATACTTTACATTCAAAAACAACATTAAAACCGAAGTCTCTATTGTTTTGAGTGACTCGTTGATCTCCTATAGTTCCAGCACTCGTGACATAAAATCTCGTTTCATTTATACCATCATTATAGGTGTTAAGAGCTACCATAAAATGATCTGCCTGAGCAAATACTTCATCACGCTGGCTAAACTGTCTTGCAATACCTTCTGGATTAGGATCATATAAGTATGCTGCGATGTAAATAGCCTTATCATCATAGGCCATTTTTACCTCAGTGCGTTGGTTTTCTTCTATCGTCCCCTCATTGCCTGGTTCAAACATATGAAAGTCACTATAAACAGGTAGTGATTTCCAGATATTATCGTCTAGTACTCCATCTATCTTTGGGGCTACACTAATACGCTCTGCGTTCAGAATTTTGGTACCCTGAGAAAAGAGAAATCCGGTAGATAGTAATGAGAGTATTCCTAAAGCAAGAAAGCGCATAAAATTTATTTTGACTAAACAAAACTATGGTTGTCATATAGATCAAACTCTAAATAAAAAGTTAAAAAGCAAAATCAAACTGTTTAATAAATTGTATATTTGATTAAACATTTTAATTAAGACAATGCCATACAGAAAATTTGAAGAGTACAACATAGAAGTAACAGAAGATGTAAAGAGTAATTTTACATCAATTATTAAAAGTCTTGGTGAAGACACAAGTAGAGAGGGTATTGTAAAAACACCAGAAAGAGCTGCAAAAGCAATGCAGTACTTAACCTCTGGTTATGAAATGGATGCTGCTGCTATATTAAAAGGAGCAATGTTTAAGGAAGACTATGATGATATGGTGATTGTAAAAAACATCGAACTCTACTCTCTCTGCGAGCATCATATGCTACCTTTTTTTGGAAAAGCACACATAGCTTATATTCCTAACGGTCATATTGTAGGTCTAAGCAAACTACCGCGCATAGTAGATGTTTTTTCGCGTAGGCTTCAAGTACAAGAGCGTCTCACACACGATATCTTAGAGTGTATTAATACTACCTTGCAACCTAAAGGAGTGGCAGTTGTTATTGAAGCTTCACATATGTGTATGATGATGCGAGGAGTTCAAAAACAAAATTCTACGACCACTACATCTGGATTTAGAGGTCAATTTGAAAGACAAGAAACCCGCAATGAGTTCCTTAAATTAATCTCGTCAAATTTAGATTAATATTTTTGGAATGTATTTTGATTATACAAAAGTGTTATATTTAAAACACTTATGGACAATCAAACTAATAAATACAAACTCTTACTTATAGGCCTCCTTATAGACGGCCTTGGTATCGTAACTTCAAGTTGGGTATTTCCAGTTATTGGAGACTTCTCAGATATTGCTTGGGCACCATTTTCCGCCTGGCTTATGACGCGGCTTTATAAAGGAACTGCTGGTAAGGTAGGGGGAGTGGTAACCTTTATAGAAGAGCTTATTCCCGGGGTAGACATTATACCATCATTCACACTTATGTGGTTATACACCTATGTTTTTAAAGATTCAAAAGTGAGTAAAATACTAGACAAGAACTAAGTATACTCTTTTTATTGATATTACGCTTTCGCGAAAGCGGAACAATCAAAATCTTAATTTACCTCTAGTAATTACGATATCTTCAAAGTTTTTATATTTAAATATTTGCGTGTTTAATATTATATAAAGTTTAAAAATTGGTTTATAAATATTTGTTATTTAGTAGATTGTGCATTTTTTTTAACAAAATTTGTTTTACTATTTCACTATAATTATGGTATACATTCCCCTTGAATCGACATAGCATTATAAGCTTCATTGTAATATTCTTAATTATATGTTTATTTTTTACGAAATTGCGTGAAAATATGATCATATGTCTCAAATACACTATATAAGTAGTGAAATTCTTGACCTTAAAATAATTTCTTCTATTCTTGATGAAGATAAAAAACTCAAACTCAGTGAGGAATGTGTACATACTATTAATGCCTCCAGAGCTTATCTAGATAAAAAAATAAAAGAAAGTAAAACACCAGTATATGGTGTAAATACTGGTTTTGGGAGCTTGTGTAATGTTGCTATACGTGATGAAAACTTAACAAAGCTGCAAGAGAATTTAGTACGGTCTCACGCTTGCGGTTCTGGAGATTACGTTCCTAAAGATATAGTAAAATTAATGTTACTTCTCAAAATACAATCCTTAAGCTATGGTCATAGTGGTGTACACATTAATACAGTACAACGACTTATAGATTTTTACAATCTCAATATATTGCCTGTAGTATATGATCAGGGCTCGCTGGGCGCAAGTGGAGATTTAGCTCCGCTTGCACACCTTGCCTTACCTTTGATAGGAGAAGGAGAGGTCTGGCTTGATAATAAAATTATCTCATCTGTAGAGGCTCTAAGGAGTAATGGGTTAACTAAGATCTCGCTACAGTCTAAAGAAGGCCTTGCATTACTAAATGGCACACAGTTTATGAGTGCATATGGTGTGATGGCACTTATAAAATCACATAAATTATCTTATCTGGCAGATGTTGTGGGGGCGATATCTATAGATGCTTTTAATTGTAATTTATCTCCATTTAACCCACTTGTACATTACGTGAGACCCCATAAAGGACAAATTAAGACTGCAGCTCGTATAATCTCTTTTTTAGAAGATAGTGAGATTGCTGCAACAGAAAAGCAAAATGTACAAGATCCATATTCTTTTAGATGTATACCTCAAGTACACGGTGCTACCAAGGATGTCATAGACTTTGCGACCAAAACGTTTAAAACTGAAATTAATAGTGTTACAGATAATCCCAATATTTTTCCGGCAGATGATATGATAATAAGTGGCGGGAATTTTCACGGTCAACCACTCGCACTTGCATTAGATTATTTAAGTATTGCAATGGCAGAATTAGGTAGTATAAGTGAGCGTCGCGTTTATCAATTAATAAGTGGTTTACGAGGTTTGCCGCCATTTTTAGTAGATAGCCCAGGCCTCAATAGTGGTATGATGATACCACAATATACTGCAGCAAGTATAGTAAGTCAAAACAAACAACTTTGTACGCCGTCAAGTGTAGACTCTATCGTATCATCAAACGGACAAGAAGATCACGTGAGTATGGGAGCAAACGCGGCTACAAAACTTCTCAAGGTTGTAGATAATGTTGAGACGTTACTCTCTATAGAATTGCTTAATGCAGCTCAAGCATTGCATTACAGACAGCCACTTCATACATCCGGATTTCTACAGTCTTTTACAAAGAGTTATAGAGAAGTAGTTCCGTTTGCAGATAAAGATAGAATTTTTGCAAATGATATTAAACTAGGCAAAATATTCATAAATAGTGTGAATATAGATCTCAACGAGCTATATTAAAACTTGAGTTAACCAGTTTTTTGCCTCATCTGTCGTTTTAAATATTTCAAATGGTTGATTAAAAAATTGTTTCTCAATAGCAACATTAGTCTCGCTAAGCGAGTTTTGAGATACAACGGCAATTGCTTTAAGACCATAATGGTTTGCGGCATCTATATATACCGTAGGGTCTACAGAGTAGGAGTTTTTTCTATATGATAAATAAGCAAAAGGCTTTTTCTCAAATATTTCTTCGCAGTATGATAGAAGGAGTCTATTTGATAGAGGATCAATATGTGATCCCTCGTTCATAACGCCTATAACAATATTATCTTCTATATGTATCTTTCCGAACTCAAATTCTTTAGTAATTTTCAAAAGATCTAGGGGGTTTGATTTTTACGCAAAAATAGAGGAATACTACCTTATCTATGAAGAATTTTCTTATAAAAAAAACTCTATTTATAAAGCATTGTATCCTTTTGAATTAGAGCTTCTTCCATTGTATGGTATACTTTAAAGGGCTTGCAAAAGAATAGTTTTTCAATATTATGAGCCTCTTTAAAATCCTTATTAGGGCTTACTACAATAAAGCCCTTTAAATTTTCTATTTGTGAAGTTTTTAAATATATGGTAGGGTCTATAGCATAAGAATATATTCTATGCGTTATATATATAAAATCCTTTTCAGGAAAGTAAGATTCGGCTATAGCGATTAAAACATCATTAAAACTGGGTTGCACAGTAACACCTTCATTCATTATGACATATATATAGTCATCGTGGACTGTTACTTTTCCGAACGAGAATTCTAGCTGAATACCGAGTTGTAAATTTTTCATATGTTGGGGAATCTTATAAATAGAAGATAGCAAATATATTGCATTAAACAATTAATTTTCAATACTTTAACTATGTGTGCATAATAAATAAAAAAATCCCTTAATAACGATTTTTCGTCATTAAGGGATAATAATGCGATGCAACAGTATTACGACTCTGTAGTTTCTCCTTTCTTGATATCTATAATAAGCTCATTCTTATCTGTATCAAAGTCCATAAAAATACTATCCCCTTCTTCTAGCTTAGAGTTTATAATCTCTTCGGCTAGTGCATCTTCTATATACTTTTGAATAGCTCTTTTGAGAGGTCTCGCTCCATAATCTTTATCAAAACCTTTGTCACTAATGTAATCCTTTGCTTTATCGCTTAAAGTTAAATTGTAACCCAGACCCTTTATTCTCTTGAAAAGCTTTTCTAACTCAATATCAATAATCTTATGTATATCCTCACGCTCAAGCGCATTAAATACAACTACATCATCAATACGGTTTAAGAACTCTGGTGCAAATGCTTTCTTTAATGCATTCTGAATGATACTACGCGCGTTTTCATCTACTTGAGTTTTACGCGATGCTGTTCCAAAACCAACTCCTTGACCAAAGTCTTTGAGTTTTCTTGCCCCTATATTTGAGGTCATTATTATGATAGTATTTCTAAAATCTATCTTACGACCTAGAGAATCTGTTAAGAAACCATCATCTAGCACTTGTAATAACATATTAAATACATCTGGATGTGCTTTTTCTATCTCATCTAGTAAAACTACAGCATATGGTTTACGTCTTACCTTTTCTGTAAGTTGCCCACCTTCTTCATAACCTACGTATCCAGGAGGTGCTCCTACGAGTCTTGAGATAGAAAACTTCTCCATATACTCACTCATATCTATACGGATGAGTGCATCTTGATTATCAAAAAGCTCTTTTGCAAGCACTTTTGCAAGTTGCGTTTTACCTACACCTGTCTGTCCCAAGAATATAAACGAACCTATAGGTTTGTTAGGGTCTTTTAATCCAGCTCGATTACGTTGTATTGCTTTTGCAACTTTGGCAACTGCTTCATCTTGACCTATTACGTTTTGTTTTATCGTTGCAGGTAATTCTGCAAGTTTGTTACTTTCTGTTTGTGCGATACGATTAACAGGTATTCCTGTCATCATACTCACTACATCTGCCACATTATCTTCTGAGACAACTTCTTTATGAAGTTTAGAATCTTCTTCCCATCGCTCTTGTGCGATTGCAAGCTCTTTTTCTAAATTTTTCTCATCATCACGCAGCTTTGCCGCCTCTTCATACTTTTGTTTTTTAACGACAGAAGTTTTCAACTCTCTTACTTCTTCTAGCTTATTTTCTAATTCTAGAATCTTTTTAGGAACATCAATATTAGTAATATGAACTCGAGATCCTGCTTCGTCTAGAGCATCAATGGCCTTATCCGGAAGAAATCTATCGGTCATATACCTATTAGTAAGTTTTACACAAGCCTCTAGAGCCTCATCTGTATATGAGACATTATGATGCTCTTCATACTTACCTTTTATATTTTGTAGTATCTCAATAGTTTCTTCTACAGAAGTAGGTTCTACTATCACTTTTTGAAAACGGCGCTCTAAAGCTCCATCTTTTTCTATGTGTTGTCTAAACTCATCTAGTGTTGTTGCACCTACACATTGTATTTCGCCTCGAGCGAGAGCAGGTTTAAACATATTTGAGGCATCAAGAGATCCTGTTGCTCCTCCAGCTCCTACAATGGTATGTATCTCATCTATAAATAAGATAATATCATCATTTTTTTCAAGCTCGTTCATCACGGCTTTCATACGTTCTTCAAACTGTCCTCTGTACTTAGTCCCGGCTACTAGGCTTGCAAGATCAAGAGTAACAACACGTTTGTCAAAAAGAATACGCGATACCTTACGTTGTACAATTCTAAGAGCAAGTCCTTCTGCTATGGCAGATTTACCTACACCTGGTTCTCCTATAAGTAAAGGATTGTTTTTCTTTCGTCTACTTAAGATTTGCGATACTCTCTCAATTTCTTTTTCTCTACCTACAACAGGATCAAGCTTACCTTCATCTGCCATTGCCGTAAGATCACGTCCAAAGTTATCTAAAACAGGAGTTTTACTCTTTTTATTTCCCTTAGGAGTTGTTGGGCTGTTAAAAGGATTCTCTTTAGACTGCTCATCACCATTATCTGCATCATCGCTAAATGATTCAGACTTAATAGGCTCTATATATTCGTCACTTTCGTTTGCCATCATTAGTTTAAATTGGTCTTTTACGTTGTCATAATCTACCTTGAGGCGGTTTAACAACTTTGTTGTAGGGTCATTCTCATTGCGCAGTACACACAGTAGGAGGTGAGCCGTATTTATTGCAGAGCTTTGAAAAAGTTTTGCTTCTAAAAAAGTTGTTTTTAGGGCGCGCTCTGCCTGTCTGGTAAGATGTAAGTTCTTCTTGTCATTATTTTGCAAGCTCACATTAGGATTTGCTGGACTTAAGATTTCTACCTTACGTCTCAAGTGCTCAAGGTCTATTTCTAGAGCTCCTAGTATATCTATCGCTTTACCGCTACCATCTCTTAATAAACCAAGCAGCAAGTGTTCTGTACCTATAAAATCGTGGCCTAGGCGTAACGCCTCCTCCTTACTATAAGCAATAACATCTTTTACTCTTGGCGAAAAATTATCATCCATATCTATCCTCGTTCGTTCTTATGTAAATTTAAGCAAACTGATTCAAAAATCATTCCGCTTAAAGTGCTTAGTCCAAATTACCAAAAATACCTGACAGTTTGCCCTATAATGGGTTGTGTAGTTATTAAAAGAACGTGTTAAAATTTGTTGATAAATAGTACGCTTTCGCGAAAGCGTAACCCCGTAAAAAATCATCAAAATGATTACATTGCTATTTGTAAAAAATTTGACTTAAAATCTAATCAATTTATATATGGCTGAAGGAGAAAAGCTGATCTCGATTAATATTGAAGATGAAATGAAATCTGCTTACATCGATTACTCGATGTCAGTTATCGTATCACGTGCACTACCTGACGTGCGTGATGGTCTAAAACCTGTACACCGTCGTGTTCTTTACGGAATGCACGAGTTAGGAATACGAGCAAGTGGTGCTCACAAAAAATCTGCAAGAATAGTAGGAGAGGTACTAGGTAAGTATCACCCACACGGTGACACCTCTGTATATGATGCAATGGTACGTATGGCTCAAGAGTGGAGTTTACGTTATATGCTTGTAGATGGTCAAGGTAACTTTGGGTCTGTAGATGGTGATAGCCCAGCAGCAATGCGTTATACCGAGGCTAGAATGCGCAAGATATCTGAAGATATGCTTGCAGATATTGAAAAAGACACAGTAGATCACCAACTTAACTTTGATGATACACTTAAAGAACCTACCGTATTACCTACGCGTGTACCTGGGTTACTTATAAATGGTGCATCTGGTATTGCTGTGGGTATGGCGACTAATATGCCACCACACAACCTTTCTGAAGTTGTAGATGGTATACACGCTTACATAGATAATAATGACGTTACTATAGATGAACTTATGGAGCACGTAAAAGCTCCAGATTTTCCTACCGGAGGAACGATTTATGGTTATGACGGAGTACGTGAGGCTTTTAAAACAGGGCGTGGGCGTGTTGTAATGCGTGCAAAGGCAGAGTTTGAAGAAGTAAAAGGTAGAGAGTGTATCATTGTGACCGAAATACCATATCAAGTCAATAAGGCTGATATGATTAAGAAAACGGCCGATATGATCAACGATAAGAAGATCGAGGGTATATCTGCCATACGTGACGAGTCAGACCGTAATGGTATGCGTATCGTTTATGTTATAAAACGTGATGCTATCCCAAATATCGTACTTAACAAGTTATATAAGTACACGGCACTACAATCATCATTTAGTGTAAATAACATTGCTCTTGTAAATGGGCGTCCTGAGATGTTAAATCTTAAGGATATGATACACCACTTTGTTGAGCACCGCCACGAGGTAGTAGTGAGAAGAACAGAGTTTGAGCTTAAAAAAGCAGAAGCTCGTGCTCACATACTAGAAGGTCTTATCATTGCTTCAGATAATATAGATGAAGTAATAGCAATCATACGTGCAAGTGCAAATGGTGATGAGGCGAGACAAAACTTAATAGAGCGTTTTAAACTCTCAGAGATTCAAGCAAAGGCTATCGTCGAGATGCGTTTACGCCAGCTTACTGGTCTGGAGCAAGACAAACTACGTAGTGAGTACGAAGAGATAATGAAGACTATAGAAGACTTAAAAGACATCCTTGCAAAGAAGGAGCGTCGTATGTCTATCATTAGAGAGGAGCTTCAAGAAATAAAAGATAAGTATGGAGATGAGCGTCGCTCTATTATAGAGTATGCAGGAGGTGATGTAAGCATCACAGATCTTATTCCAGATAAAAAAGTAGTGATTACTATCTCAAATGCTGGTTACATAAAACGTACATCACTTACAGAATACAAAACTCAAAATAGAGGAGGAGTAGGTACAAAAGCATCTACTACTCGTAATGAAGATTTCTTAGAGCATCTATTTGTAGGGACTAACCACCAGTATATGCTATTCTTTACACAAAAGGGTAAATGTTTCTGGATGCGTGTATTTGAAATACCAGAAGGAAGTAAGACCTCAAAAGGTAGAGCAATACAGAACCTTATTAATATAGAGCAAGATGACGAGGTTAAAGCATTTGTATGTACAGGAGACCTTAAAGATGAAGATTATATAAATAATCACTACATCATTATGGCGACCAAAAAAGGACAAGTGAAGAAAACAGCACTAGAGCAATACTCACGTCCTCGTACTAATGGTATAAACGCCATTACTATTAAGGACAATGATGAGCTACTATCTGCAAAGCTTACAACGGGAGAGAGTCAAGTGATGCTTGCTCTTAAATCTGGTAAGGCAATACGCTTTGAAGAGAGTAAGACGAGACCTATGGGAAGAAACGCCTCTGGTGTTCGTGGCATAACTCTTGCTAATGATGAAGATGAAGTAGTAGGAATGGTGTCTGTAAACGATACAGAAAGCAACATCCTAGTTGTTTCAGAAAAAGGGTATGGTAAGCGTAGTAGTCTTGAAGATTACAGAATTACAAACCGTGGAGGTAAAGGAGTAAAAACAATCTCTGTTACCGAAAAGACTGGAGAACTAGTATCTATTAAAAATGTAACTGATGCAGATGATCTTATGATTATCAATAAATCAGGTATCGCTATAAGAATGGAAGTAGCTTCACTAAGAGTTATGGGACGTGCAACACAAGGAGTACGACTTATTAATCTTAAAGGAAACGATTCTATTGCCGCTGTCGCGAAAGTAAAAAGTGATGAGGATAATATAGACGATGAAGATGATACAGTTGATGGAACTCCAGTAGACGGAACCCCAACTGCTTCACAAACAACCCAAAACGAAAACTCTTCTGAAGAAGAAGAATAGATGCATAAGGGTTGAGAAAAAAAGAGTAATTTTGAAACCCTTATATTAATTAAACACTTATAATGAAAACTAAAATTTTATTTGCAATAGCATTTGCCGTAACCTCTATGGCTTTTGCACAAAAGAAGGAAGTAAAAGCAATCGAAAAAGCTATCAAATCTGGTAGCTATGGAGAGGCTAAGTCTTTAGTAGGAGCAGCAGATGCTCTTTTAAGCCAGATGGATGACAAGACTAAAAGCAAGTTTATGCTTTTAAAAGCACAAGCTTTTTTAGGAGTTGATAATAAAAATGTAGCAGACTTAACAAAGGCTGGTGAAGCATTTAAAGCTCTTATGGGAACTAAAATGGAGAGCGAAGCAAAAACTGGACTTTCTAATGTTGTTGCAGCACTAGTAAATAGCGCAGTACAAGATCAGAATACAGATCAATTTAGTGATGCGGGAGCAAAGCTAGAAAAAGCATATGCTTTTAGTGATGACAACAGAGATTATCAATACTATGCCGCATCAAATTATCTTAACTCTAAGGAGTATGATAAAGCTGCAGCTATCTTTGAAGATCTAATGGCTGCTGGTTATACTGGTCAGGTTACTGAGTATTATGCTGTAAATGCTGCTTCTGGTGAAGAAAAGAAATTTGAAAACAAACAAGAAAGAGATATCGTTGTTCTTGCAAAAGAGTACGTAAAGCCTAGCGAAAAGCTAAGTGAGTCAAGAGAAGGCCTTATTACTGAGTACTTAATTAGTATCTACTCTTTTCAAGATCAGAATGACAAAGCACTTGCAATGTTAGATACTGCGCTAGAGAAAAAGCCTAATGATGTAAAACTACTTACTTCAAAATCTAACATCTACCTTAAGATGGATAAGAAAGATGAGTACAGAGCTATCATTGAAAAAGTATTACAGATTGATCCTAATAATGCAGAACTTCATTATAACCTAGGTGTAACTGCAGACCAGCAAGGTGATGACGCGACAGCTGTAAAATACTACAATAAGGCAATAGAGCTTGATCCTTCTTATGCAAATGCATATAACAACTTAGGAGCACTAGTATTAAGAAAGGATGCAACATTTGTAGATCAAATGAACAGCTTAGGTACTTCAAATGCAGATTTTGATAAGTATGAAGCGCTTAAAGTAGAGCGTAAGGCAAACATCAGAAAGGCAGTAGTGTATATGGAGAAAGTATTAGAGCTTAAACCAGATAATATGGAGATAGCAAATAACCTACTTAACCTGTATCAAGTACTTGAGGATACTAATAAAGCAGACGCTATGAAAGCTAAAATTGATGCAATGAATTAATCGTTCTCTCATCAAAGTATAAAAAAACCCGCCAGTAAGGCGGGTTTTTTTGTTTTACAATATTCTTCTTTAGAAAATATATAAAATCTATAATTAGATGATTTTCTTGATAACTCTTAGTTTATGAGTGTGTGTGCGTTTGTGCACATTATATATACCAGAATGATCTAATCTATCTATGCGTACTTCACCGTGAGCGTGTATGATATAATTATCTTCCATAATAATACCTACGTGTGTTATAGCACCCTCTGTATTATCAAAAAAAGCTAGATCCCCTGGCTCACTTTCTTCTATAAAACTTAAAGCTTCACCTTGCGTCGCTTGTTGAGAAGCATCTCTTTTGAGGCTATAACCGTTTAGTCTATAAACCATTTGAGTAAATCCACTACAATCTATCCCAAAAGGCGTTCTTCCTCCCCATAAGTAGGGAGATTTAAGATAGAGCATAGCTGTTTCTATAAGCTGGCTTTTATCAGATTTTCCAGTTCTACTAAGACCATCAAAGGTGTCTTTAAGTAAGTTTATATTTTCTATTGCGGCACCTAGCACCACGGTAAGTAGCTGGTTATGCTCTGTGGTGATAAATTGTACAGGATCTGTAGTGAGGGTTGCAGGTTGCGCTTTCGCGAAAGCGTACTCCTCCTCACTTATTTCTATATACTGCTTATTATCAATCCATCCCTCGTACTTATCGTGTGAGAGTTTAATGCGGCTCCATTTTTTGCGTTGCTCGACTACCTTAAAATGTTCTCCATAGAGAACCTGGTTTACAAGTTCGCTAGGATCCGAAGGTTCGGCACGCATTGGGACAATACTAAGCTGGCAGATACCGTAACGCATAGTTTTTATAAAGTTCTCTTAGTTGTGATTTTCTATAACCATTGCAGATGCGCCACCGCCACCATTACAAATGGCTGCCGCTCCTAGTGAAGCATTATTTTGCTTTAATACATTTATTAATGTAATAAGAATACGCACACCACTACAACCTAATGGATGTCCTAATGATACTGCGCCTCCGTTTACGTTTGTATTTTCATCTGTAAGTCCTAATATTTTCATATTTGCCAGACCTACTACAGAAAATGCTTCATTAAACTCAAAGAAGTCTATCTCATCTTGAGTCACTCCTGCCTTATCTAGTGCTTTTGGTAATGCTTTAGAAGGTGCTGTTGTAAACCATTCTGGCTCGTGAGCAGCATCTGCATATCCTTTTACTGTACATAGCGGTGTAAGGTTAAGCTCTTTTGCTTTTTCTTCACTCATTACGATTACTGCACCGGCACCATCATTTATAGTAGAAGCGTTTGCTGCTGTAACGGTTCCTTCTTTTGTAAAAGCAGGACGTAAAGCTGGTATTTTTTCCATTTTTACATTAGTGTACTCCTCATCACGATCTACAATCACATCGTCACCACGTCTTTGTGGCACAGGTACAGGTACAACTTCGTTATCAAATTTTCCTGCATCCCAGGCTGCAGCACTGCGTTTATAACTTTGGATGGCATAATTATCTTGATCTTCACGAGAGAATTCGTACTCTGTAGCACAAGTATCTGCACAAACACCCATAGCATTGCCATCATAGGCATCTACAAGACCGTCTTTTTGCATACCATCTACCATTGATTGTGGTCCAAATTTATGACCATTACGTAGGTGTACATAATGAGGGATTCTGCTCATATTTTCCATACCACCAGCTACTACAACATCTGCATCTCCTAGTGCTACAGCCTGAGCTGCCATCATTACAGCTTTCATTCCAGAAGCACATACTTTGTTTATAGTTGTACAAGGTACTGTATCTGGAATACCTGCACCAAGCGCAGCTTGTCTAGCTGGAGCTTGACCTACACCCGCTTGTACAACATTACCCATAAATACTTCGTTTACAGAAGCTGGATCAAGGTTAATTTTATCTAGAGCTCCTTTTATAGCAATTGCTCCTAGCTTACTTGCAGTTACTGAGGAAAGTGCTCCCATAAAACTACCTATAGGTGTACGTGCCGCAGCAACTATAACAACGTTTTTACTCATATTATTTGTGTTTGAAGTGCTTAATTTTAGTCTTGCGAATGTAAGAAAAAATATAAGATTTTTGAGGCTTCAAGACAGCACCTAAGGGTAATTGAAGCGATATTATTTTAGTATTTTAGCTACTTAGTATTATACCTTATGAGTACAACGGCACAGCAGTTTTATAAACATCAAGATCTTCTCTATAAATTCTTGCTTATCATCATATGTGCTGGTTTTATTGTTTATTTCTTCCCAAAGAGCGGAAAGTTTAAATATGAAATACAAAAGGGTTTTCCGTGGCAGTATGAAAACCTATATGCAGACGAAGACTTTGCAATACTAAAAAGTGCAGACGAGCTAGCCCAAGAACAGGAGCAAATAAAATCTCAATCTGCAATTTATTATGAATATGATCAAGCTGTAATAAATAAAGTTTTAGCACTATACGATTCAAATTTTAATAAAGCCTTTCCTGATACTTTATCATATACTAGCACAAAACAGGAGCTTAAAGACTATGGAAAAAATCTATTATCTACGTTTTATAAAAATGGTGTAGTAAAAGATAAACCTGTTTATAATAGTGGACGACTTATTTATTTAAAGCGTGGTAATGAAGTATCAGAAATGAACTTCGATAATATTACTGTATTGAGCGATATGCCAGATGCGTTGAGTGATGCTATACAATCTAGTCTTTATAGTGAGTATTCTAATAGATATTTACAAGTCTATTTTGATGGTCTTGAAGCAAACATAAAACTAGATGAAGTTCTCACACAAGAAACACTAGATATCGAGCTGTCAAGTATATCAAAAACCCACAACATTGTACCTAAGGGCAGTATTATAATCAATAGAGGAGAGCTAGTAGAAGGTGAAAATTTACAAAAATTACTTTCTCTCAAACAGAAATACGAATCTCAGAACATAAGTGAGTCTAGATATAACTGGGTGCTTTTTGGTTATGTGTTGCTTGTATTGCTAGCCTTAGTGATGCTACTCCTTTTTATAAGAACTTATAGACCTTCTGTGTTTCTTAATAACACAAAATTGACGTTTGTATTCTTTAATGTTCTGCTTATGGTTTTACTTACAACCATTGTGATAAATTGGAGCCCACAGTATGTGTATGCTGTACCTATGTGTATTTTGCCACTTATTATTAAGGCATTTTTTGACGCGCGATTAGGACTTTTTACACACGTCATTGCAATACTACTTTTAGGTTTTATAGTTCCAGATAGTTTTGAATATTTCTTCTTACAAGTTATTGCAGGTATTGTGACTATTCTTACCGTTCCAGAACTTTATAAGAGAGCAAACTTGTTTATTTCTGTTGGTCAAATAACATTAATTTACATACTTGCATATTTTGCTTTTCATATTATAAGTGAAGGAGGAGTAGAGGGACTTGCCTGGCCAGATTTTGGTATGTTTATGCTTGCTGGGCTTGCAACACTCTTTGTACAACCGCTTATATATATCTATGAAAAAATGTTTGGTCTCGTGAGCGACGTCTCACTTCTTGAACTTTCAGACACAAATAGTAAGCTTTTAAAAAGACTTGCAGATGAGGCTCCGGGAACCTTTCACCATAGTCTTAACGTTGCAAATCTCTCAGAAGCAGCAGCAAATGAAATAGGAGCAAACGCGATGCTTGTACGAGTAGGAGCCCTTTATCACGATATAGGCAAAATAATAAACCCTACAGATTTTACAGAAAATCAAGCAACGGGCATAAATAGTCACGATGATTTATCACCAAAGGAGAGTGCGCGTATCATTATAGATCACGTTCTTAATGGTATTGAGCTTGCGCGAAAGTATAATCTACCAGATCGTGTTATAGATTTTATAAGGACCCACCACGGTACTAGTACTGTGCAATATTTTTACTTTAAGGAAAAGGAAAAAAATGAAGACGCTGCCATAGAAGATTTTCAATACCCAGGCCCTTTACCCTTTAGTAAGGAAACCGCAATATTAATGATGGCAGATAGTGTTGAAGCGGCAAGTAAAAGTCTTAAGAATCCTACTTCAACACTCATAGATGCTTTTGTGGAGAAGATTATCAAGAAGCAAATGGAAGAAGATCAGTATCTTAATGCTGATATTACCTTCAAAGAAATCCAGCAGATTAAAAAGGTGCTTAAAAAGAAGCTCAATAACATCTATCACCTTAGAATTGAGTATCCAGAGTAGGGAGATGGGTATTATTCCGCTTTCGCGAAAGCGTAAACTAAAAAAAACGAGACACATAATGTATCTCGTTTTTTTATAACTATCTATTTCTGTTTTAATCTATCGTAGTTTTGGAAAACTTGATGGATTTGCTTCGTGCATCATTCCATAAATCTTTTCAAAAATATCATCTGCAGATGGTTTTGAGAAGTAATCACCATCCGTACCATATGCTGGTCTATGCTGTTGTGCAGCGAGTGTTTCTGGCTTACTGTCAAGATATTTATAAGCATTTTGTTTGTTAAGTACTTCATCAAGAAGATATGCACTTGCTCCTCCGGGCATATCTTCATCTATTACAATAAAGCGATTTGTTTTCTTTATACTCTTAACGACATCGTGATTAAGGTCAAAAGGTAGTAGTGATTGTGCATCTATAACTTCTACATTAATACCTACAGATAGAAGATCTTTTGCTACCTCCATAATAATACGCAACGTACTACCGTACGATAAAATTGTTATATCTGTACCTTCTTTTACAGTCTCTACAACACCTATAGGTGTTTTAAATTCTCCTATATTAGTAGGTAAGTTTTCTTTAAGTCTATAGCCATTAAGACACTCTACAACTAGTGCAGGTTCATCACTTTCTAAAAGCGTGTTATAAAAACCTGCTGCTTTTACCATATTACGTGGTGTAAGCACATACATACCTCTTAACAAGTGTATAATCGCTCCCATTTGAGACCCACTATGCCAGATACCCTCTAGTCTGTGACCTCGAGTACGCACTATAAGTGGTGCTTTTTGTTTACCGTGAGTTCTATATCTTAATGTTGCAAGGTCATCACTCATTATTTGGATTGCATACAGTATGTAATCTAAATATTGAATCTCTGCAATAGGGCGGAGACCTCTCATAGCCATACCAATACCTTGACCTATAATTGTTGCCTCTCGTATACCTACATCTGCTACGCGCAGTTCACCATACTTTTCTTGCATTCCCTCAAGACCTTGGTTTACATCACCTATAGCTCCTGCATCTTCTCCAAAAACTAATGTGTTAGGATACTTTGCAAAAATTGCATCAAAGTTATCTCGTAGTACTACACGACCATCTACTAGGTTTTCTTCTCCGTAAGTAGGAGCAATAGCAGGTACAGACGTTGCACCATTACCATTCTCATTATATAGATGAGCACTGTATTGAGGCTGTATTTTTGCTGTGTAGTTATCTATCCACTCTATGAGTTGCGTTCTAGCTGGAGTATCTTCTCCTATTGTATATCTGAGTGCCTTACGAGCTGTGCCTAGTAAGTCAGATTTAAGAGCCTCTTTATTATCTATAAGATCGCTTAGTAGCGGTTTTATAAAACTCCCGTTACTAGAATTACTTATGAGTGTTTCTAATATGGTGACAATTTTCTGCTTTTCTTTTTTTATAGGGTGTAAAAATGCTTCCCAAGCAGCTTTTTTACCATCTCTTACCTTTTTCTTAAGGTCTTTATCTATCACCTTAAGCTCTTCATCTGTAGCGAGCCCTTGATCTATAATCCAGGTTCTAAACTGTACATTACAGTCAGACTCACGCTCCCATTGTAATCTATCTTGATCTTTATAACGCTCGTGTGATCCAGACGTAGAGTGTCCTTGTGGCTGTGTAAGTTCTACCACGTGTACTAAAACAGGTACGTGCTCTTTACGAGCAATAGCACCAGCACGTTCATAAGCATCTACTAGGGCAGGGTAGTCCCATCCTTTTACTTTTATAATCTCATAACCATTATCTTCTTCATCACGCTGGAAGCCTGCAAGAATTTTTGAGATACTTTCTTTCGTAGTTTGGTGTTTAGCGTGTACTGAGATACCATACTCATCATCCCATACACTTATTACCATAGGTACCTGTAGTACACCAGCAGCGTTTATGGTTTCAAAAAATAAACCTTCACTAGTACTTGCGTTACCTATTGTTCCCCAGGCTACTTCATCACCGTTGTTTGAGAAGTTTTCACCTTGAGCTTCTTTTACATTTCTGTAAATCTTTGATGCTTGTGCAAGACCTAATAACCTAGGCATTTGGCCAGCAGTAGGTGAGATATCAGAACTTGAGTTCTTTTGTTGTAGTAAGTTTTTCCAATTTCCATCTGGGTCAAGACTATGCGTGGCAAAATGTCCACCCATTTGCTTCCCGGCACTCATAGGGTCAAAAGCGATATCTGTATGAGCATAAAGACCTGCAAAAAACTCTTCTATAGAGAGATGATCTATGGCCATCATAAATGTTTGATCACGGTAGTACCCTGATCTAAAGTCACCATTTTTAAAAGCACGTGCCCAAGCAAGCTGTGGTAATTCTTTACCATCTCCAAAAATACCAAACTTCGCCTTACCTGTAAGTACTTCTCTTCGGCCTAAAAGGCTACACTCTCTACTCGTTACCGCTATGCGATAATCATTAAGAACAGATTGTTTAAAATCTTCATAAGATAAAGCTGCTTTTGTATCTAGGTTACTTGCCATATGTACATATTGGATTTAAGACGTAAAAATAGCCAAAAGTTTGTCGTGATGCAATACCCCTAGGCGTTAAAAAGTTGTAAAATTCATACCAAAAAGTAATTTATATAGATGTATATTTAAAAATATGCAATAATTATCTTTTCTGTTGAGGATTTATCAATTTTAAAACCAATAAAAACACTATCTAATACCACTTACGTGAAAACAGCCCAATGACCGTATCTACACTTAGTTGAAGTTGAAATCTTATTTTTTGATCATAATTGGGTTGACCAATTTCCCATCCAAGATTTGAATATATAGGAAAATACAACTCAAAGTAGTCATCTAGTAAACTTACTTGTATACCAGAATCATAGACCAGCTTGCCATTTGCTCTTTTGTTTTTTACAACACCAACGTCTCCATAAGCATAGAAGTATTTCCACAAAGTTGTACTTGCATTTGCTGTAAACATCCACTCATTTGCAAAAACGGGTGCCACATCATCTAGTTGTGATTTAAAACCACCTTCTGCTATGATTATTTGTTGAGAGAATACCCCGCTATTTTCTGAACGGCCATAATAATTATAGTCAAATAAATAATCTGTAGGTCTATCTAATGCAAAACTAAAAAAGTCACCATCAGACTGTGTTTTATTATAGGTAAATATCCCGCCAAACAAGCGCACATTGAGTTGTCTATTGTTTAAGAATAAACGTCTGTAAAAGATGTTACCAGAAAGCTTTCCAAAATTTCGAGCAAATTGCACATCACCCATAAGATTAAGTGTGTGAATAATACCTGGATTAAACCGACTATATCTTAAATTAAGTACATCATAATTAGGTGTAGGCAGCGGTACTAGTGGGTCTTCTTGACGCTGCACACTCACATACCTTGCAGACACAAATTGACGCTTATCTGCTCGTAAATTTGAAGTTCTAAACCTCAAATTTACAAATGGAGTTACCCTAGTAAACAATAAATCTGGAGCATAAGAAAATCTATTGCCAGAAATGCCATAGCGCAGTCCATAAAGCCCTTGGTTTTGAAAATCGTGTCGGTATGATATAGAGGCACTACCTATGAGCTTTTTTGATTTGAGCCCTATCTGTGGTTCTATTTTATAGTTAAGTGCTTTTGTAAGTAATGTTTTATTATACAATTTTACTCCTGGAGAAAAACCATCATAGAGGTTAAACTCTGCCACAGGCATAAAGAATAACTGGTTTTTTGAAGGGTTTTCAAAATCCTGGAAGAACTTAAATTGCAATGGCTTATCAATACCCAAAAATGCTCCAGGCTTCTCATAATTATTACGCAAGTTATTTTCTGGGACTATATTCTCATAATTAAGGACAAAACGGTCTGCGTTGTCAGTGGCGTAGGAAAGCGTAGTATCCCTCTCCTTTCCAGATACCCAGCGTGTGCTTGTAAGGCTGTCATCTTTAAAACTATAAACAGGTATAGGAGTTTTACGTCTTTTTTTATTCTTTACAGTAACATATATAGAATCTCCTTTTACTTTAGAGTTTTTTAGGGCATAATCTATACGCTCATTTGATGTGATATACTCATCAAAAAACCAACTCACATCCTTGCTGCTCTTAGACCTTACTAGTGTTTTAAAATTATTTGATCTTGTAGGCTTTAATGCATTCTCCTCGTAAAAAATTTTAATAACGTCATCTAGTACCTCGTCGCCTAAATACTCATTAAGATAATTAAGACCGACACCGCTTTTATAAGAATACCCTATGTTTTTATTGTACTTAATAAGCTTATCATAAGGAGTATCTAATCCTTGATCAAGATTAAGTCTAGAGATATGAGTATATAGAATAGGGAATTGATCATTAAACTCAAGTTTAGACGCATAAAACTGGCGTACGAGCCAGTATTTATCAAGACCGCCTACAACTTTAAGATCAGGGTAAAACGTATCAATATATTTTTGAAGCATATAGACTTTGAGTCCATCTATGAGCCACCTATCTTCACGTAGGTTTACAAGTAGTGTATTATTAATATAATTATTAATAGTAGTCTTGAGCAGTTTGATTTCATACTTAAAGCCATCTGGAAAAGGACTAATAAAGCTAGGTAACTCATTAAGTCCATAAACTGGCTGCTCTTTGTAATCAAGATCTGTAACCAGTATTTTATTAAAAGGATATGCTCCTAGATTTTTATCTAGAAAGCCTGCTATGCGGTCTGTAATAAGGGCCCTTATTTGAGGTGGTAATGTGCCATTTTGTAAGTTTGAAACTATAGTTACATAATCTGTTTGTACCTCTTCATAAGTAGAGTTTTTGAGAAGAAATATTTTGGCATCTGTACGCTGTTTACCCGTAAGGCGTGTTAACTTTTCGCCTTGAGAGTATGAAGAACCTTGTGAAGACTTTTCTAAATCTGTAACAAGCGTAAACCCAACCGGAATAGAAAAACTAACCGTAATATCAGACTGCGGAAAATATCTATCATTAAGATTTTTGTTACTATAATATTGCCACCCATTATCATAAACTGACGGTGTCATAAACCAGTACCTCAAGTTATAGTCACCGCCGCGAGTTATACCATAATCAGTAAATTTTGCATCTGGTAGGGTAACGGTATACTGTAAATTTAAAATAACCGTTTCGCCAGCAGGTACAGGTATTTTTAAAATCACTTTTATAATGTCTGGAAAGCCTTGTGGTCTTGTATACTGCAGGATAGACCCCTGGCCAGAGATGGCCTTTACGGCTGTAAACCCACGTTCATTATCTGGAGCGAGGTGGAATTTTTTTTCAAAAGATTCGGCAAATCTTTTTGCTAGGGGAGTGGTCTTGCTAGAGAAACTATGCGCCCAGTCTGTGAGATAAACTTCCTCCCAAACATCTGTAGACGTGTTTTGTACAGCAATTTGCTGTTGTATTGTTATAGATCTCTCATCTGGCTGTAATTGAGCATTTATGGTCATCGCATTCTGACCTATCGCTACATAGCTAGATACAATCAAAAATAGAAGTGAGTAAAAATGTTTCAATATAGATGTAAATGGGGTTTAATATAAAAACGAATACAAAGGAGATTTATGATACATTCAGAACTAGAATATTGATTAAATCTCCTATTGTAATTGTAAGAGTCTTTTAATGTGTGGGTTACGCTTTCGCGAAAGCGTAATACTACTAGAAATTAGGACTTAACTGATACTCGTCATAGAAGTTATTGAGCACCTCAATCACCTCGTCAGACGTGTCTACAAGATGAATAAGATCCATATCTCCAGCACTTATATTGTTAAAAGAGTCAAGTAGAGTTTCTTTTACCCAGTCCATTAAACCTCCCCAAAACTCAGTACCCACAAGGATAATAGGAAACTTCTGAATTTTATGCGTTTGTATAAGTGTGATTGCTTCAAAGAGTTCATCTAGCGTACCAAATCCTCCTGGCATTACTACAAAACCCTGAGAATACTTAACAAACATTACTTTTCTTACAAAGAAGTAATCAAAGTCTAAGCTTTTATCGCTGTCTATATATGGGTTGTCGTGTTGCTCAAATGGCAGTTCTATATTAAGCCCTACAGAGGTTCCTCCGGCAAGATGTGCACCGCGGTTACCAGCTTCCATAATACCAGGCCCTCCACCTGTGATGACTCCGTAACCGTTATCTGCAATCTTTTCGGCAACCTCTACGGCTAGTTTGTAATATTTGTGGTCTGGTTTCGTACGTGCACTTCCAAAAATGGATACACAAGGCCCTATACGGCTCATTTTTTCAAAACCATTTACAAATTCACCCATTATTTTAAATATGGCCCAAGAGTCGTTTGTTTTTTTCTCGTTCCAACCTTTTGGTCTACTTTCGTTGCGCATTCTAGTATTTTTATATTGTTAGTAAGACGTTTTTGCTATGTAAGCGTTACGTCTAGTTCATTTCTTTTTTTAAGAACTCAGCTGTGTAGCCTTTATTCTTTTTAATTATTTGTTCTGGCGTACCTACGGCCACTACCTCGCCACCGCCTTTACCACCTTCATAACCTATATCAATTATATAATCTGCCATTTTTACAACATCCAGATTGTGCTCAATGATAAGAATGGTGTTTCCTTTATCTACAAGCTTATTAAGAACTTCCATTAATACTCGTATATCTTCAAAATGGAGTCCCGTAGTAGGCTCATCTAATATATAAAAAGTATTGCCAGTATCACGCTTACTAAGCTCTGAAGCCAGCTTGATACGTTGTGCCTCTCCACCAGAAAGGGTAGTACTTTGCTGTCCTAGAGTTATATAGCCTAACCCTACATCTTTTATGGTTTTTAACTTTCGGTGTATTTTTGGGATGTTTTCAAAGAAGTCTGTCGCCTCATTCATCGTCATTTCTAGTACATCTGCGATAGATTTTCCCTTATAACGTATCTCAAGTGTCTCTCTATTAAAACGTTTACCTTGGCAGGTCTCACATTCTACATACACATCTGGTAGAAAATTCATCTCTATAACCCTAAGGCCACCACCTTTACAAGTCTCACACCTACCTCCTGTAACGTTAAAACTAAAACGTCCAGGCTTATAGCCTCTTATAAGTGCTTCTGGAGTTTTTGCAAATAGACTACGTATCTCATCAAAGGCCTTTGTATAAGTAGCGGGATTTGATCTAGGCGTTCTACCTATAGGTGATTGATTTATATCTATAACCTTGTCACATTCATCTAGACCCTTTATACTCTTATAGGGCATAGGTTTCTTTACGCCATTAAAGTAATGTGCATTCATAATAGGGTAGAGGGTCTCATTAATAAGCGTAGACTTACCACTACCAGAAACACCGGTGACCGCTATCATTTTACCTAGCGGTATTTTTATAGATACATTTTTGAGATTATTACCAGTAGCACCTTTAAGCTCTATAAATTTCCCGTTTCCTTTTCTACGTTTTTTAGGGATGGTAATTTCCTTCTCTCCATTGAGATATTGTGCAGTAAGAGTGCTGTGGTTTAACAGTTCTTGTGGTGTTCCTTCACTTATAATCTCACCTCCATAATTACCAGCTTTGGGACCTATATCTATCACGTGATCTGCACGCTCTATCATATCCTTATCGTGCTCTACAACTATCACAGAATTTCCTATATCTCTAAGTGATACAAGAGAGTTTATAAGCTTCTCATTATCTCGCTGGTGGAGCCCTATACTGGGCTCATCTAGAATGTAAAGTACACCTACAAGTTGTGAACCTATTTGAGTAGCTAGACGTATACGTTGTGCTTCTCCACCAGAAAGAGACTTAGAGCTTCTGTTTAAGTTTAAATAGGTGAGACCTACATCTACAAGGAATTGTATTCTTGATTTTATTTCTTTTATAATTTCAGAGCCTATCTTGAGTTGCTTTTCTGAAAGTCTTGAGTCTACCGTTTCAAACCAGTCTTTAAGCTCAAGAATATCCATAGATGCGAGGTCTGCAATACTCTGGTTATCTACTTTAAAATAAAGAGATTCTTTACGTAATCGTGATCCCTCACACACTGGACAAGCTACTTTATTCATATAGCTTTTTGCCCATCTTACGAGAGAAGTAGACTCACTATCTTTATAGGTACTTTCTATAAAATTTGCGACACCTTCAAAATCTATTTTATAATCTCTTGTAACTCCTAGTTGTTTTGAAGAAACAGAAAACTTCTCATTACCTCCGTAAAAGATAAAGTCCATCGCCTCTTGTGGGATGCGTTCTATGGGGTCTGTAAGTTTAAAGTCAAAACGCTCTGCGATGAGCTGTAACTGTTTAAATATCCAGTTGTTCTTTTTTGGACCGTGTGGGTCAAGCCCTCCGGCATTTATAGACTTTTTAGGGTCTGGAACAATCTTTTTTGGGTTTACCTTATAAAGTTCACCTATACCGTTACAATTAGGACAAGCACCCTTAGGCGAATTAAAAGAAAAATTATTAGGCTCAGGATTAGGGTATGAGATGCCAGAAGTAGGGCACATCAGGTTACGGCTAAAATAGCGTACCTCTTGTGTATCGTGATCTAGTACCATAAGTACATCATCACCGTGATACATCGCAGTATTTATACTTTCGCGCAAGCGTTTACTATCCTCATCACTTTTTTTAACCTGCATACGGTCTATCACAATCTCAATGTCGTGCACCTTGTAGCGGTCCACCTTCATTCCTTTTGTAATATCACGTACTTCACCATCTACACGCACTTTTACAAATCCCTGCTTTGCAATTTGTTCAAAAAGCTCCCTATAATGCCCCTTACGAGAGCGTATGGTAGGAGCGAGAATATTTATACGCTTACCCTCATAACTCTCTGTAATGAGCTCCTGTATTTGCTCATCACTATAGCTCACCATTTTCTCCCCCGTATTGTACGAGTAAGCATCTGCTGCACGGGCATAGAGTAGGCGTAAGAAGTCGTAAATCTCTGTAATAGTCCCCACGGTAGAACGCGGGCTTTTACTTGTGGTTTTTTGCTCAATGGCAATTACTGGAGATAAACCTAAAATTTGATCTACATCTGGACGCTCTAATCCACCCAGAAATTGTCTAGCATAGGCCGAAAAGGTCTCAATATAACGGCGTTGTCCCTCTGCATAAATGGTATCAAAAGCCAGCGAACTCTTACCACTACCCGAAAGACCGGTAATAACAACCAGTTTTTCTCTAGGTATCATTACATCAATATTCTTTAGGTTATGAGCGCGAGCACCATATACTTCAATACGTTCTTCTTGTTCTATCATAGAATTTTAGGCAAGTAACAAATTTACCGCTTTAAGGCTTAATTAGAAAGTGAGTACTACTATAAGAGATTGTTAATATTAATGCCTGCAGCGTGGTTTTTTTACGCTTTCGCGAAAGCGTGATTCTACCCCATAAAACTATATGAAATTGCAAGATATTTTTTTAAAACAATAACGGAATAAGACGGTAGGTTGTCTTCTTATATGCTTTATAGGTTGCTCCAAAATGACTTGACAACAGTTGCTCTTCTCTATAAATCTTTAAAACTAGAACTACGACAAGTGCTATATATAGCATTGAATTTATAATACTCAAAGGAATAAAAGCAGCTGGGATAAAAAATAAGAGAATGCCTGTATACATAGGATTGCGCAAGATTTGATAAGGACCACGGCTTACTAAAGCCTCAGATTTAACCTCTGGCTGAATATTAAAATTACCGATACGCATTGCAAGCACTCCCCACAAAACTATCGCAAACCCACAGACCTTAAAGAGCAAGGGTATACACTCCACACTAAAACTTGCTGAATTGTAGAGTAGGGGGCTATGAGTAAACCTTGAGCAATAACGAGTAGTAATGAAAATCGAGACACGATAAGAAATTTACTAGGGTTTTGTGTATTAAAAAAGGGTTACGATAACGTAACCCTTTTGATTGTTTTATAATCCGTAGATGTCATTATAAAGATGAACGTAGTTCTCTTTAATGATTTTACGTTTAAGCTTCATAGTAGGAGTGAGGTGACCACTCTCTACCGTCCAGGCATCTGGAGTAAGTCTAAAGGCTTTTACCTTTTCCCACTTTGCAAAGCTCTCGTTTGCCTCGTCAACTTCTTTTTGGTAACGTGCTTGAACTTCTGGATTTGCAATGAGATCTTTTTGTGAGGTGTAAGTCACATTTTTCATCTTTGCCCAGTCTTCTAGGAACTCAAAATTAGGTTGTATTAATGCAGCTGGCATTTTTTGCCCTTCACCTATTACCATTATTTGCTCTATAAAACGTGATTGCTTAAATCTGTTTTCTAATAATTGTGGTGCAACATATTTACCACCAGATGTTTTAAACATTTCCTTCTTACGATCTGTAATTTTAAGGAAACCATCTTCATCTATATGACCTATATCACCCGTGTGGAAGTAGCCATTTTTAAGGACTTCGTTTGTCTTTTCTGCATCTTTATAATAACCTAGCATTACATTAGGTCCTTTTACAAGGATCTCTCCGTCTTCTGCTATTTTTACTTCTACGTCCTTTATAAGCTTTCCTACAGTACCTATTCTAAAATTGCCACCTCGCATATCATTTACAGAACATACTGGTGATGTTTCGGTAAGACCGTAACCTTCCATAACACCCATCTGCGCAGCATTGTATATTCTAGCTAGACGTGGTTGTAGTGCAGCACTACCAGAAGCAATCACTTTAAGATTACCTCCTAATGCCTCTTGCCATTTTGAAAAGATTAATTTACGGGCAATAGCAAGCTTACGCTCATATAACCATCCATTTTTACCATATGGCTCATATTCTAAACCTACATCTACAGCCCAGAAAAATAGTTTTTTCTTTATACCTGTAAGATCTGCTCCCTTTGCAATAATCTTGTCGTATACTTTCTCTAGTAGTCTAGGTACAGCTGTCATAATCTCAGGTTTTACCTCCTTAAGGTTGTCTGAGATAGTCTCTAGCGACTCTGCAAAGTAGATCGCAACGCTGTTGTATTGATACAGGTACGTAATCATACGCTCATATATGTGACAAATAGGTAGAAAGCTCAATGCCTTTATACCTTCTCCTGCAGTAGGTACACGTTCTGTACTTGATATAGCGTTACTCACAATATTTCTATGCGATAGCATTACACCTTTAGGTCTACCAGTAGTTCCAGAGGTATAAATAAGCGTAGCAAGGTCATCTGTCTTTACAGAATCCATAAGCGCTTGTACTTCTGGTTGATTACTATCATTTGCTCCTTGATCTAAAACCTGTTGCCAGTTATCACAACCGTCTATATCATCAAAAGAGTATACCCCTTGTAATGATGGTACTTTATCCTGAGCTTCTCTAACTTTTGCTAGTGTTTCTGTACAAGAAACAAATACATATTTACTCTCAGAGTGGTTTAATACATAGGCATAATCTTCTGCAGAGATAGTAGGGTACATAGGCACGTTTTGAGCGCCTATTTGTAAGATACCTACATCACAAATATGCCATTCTGTACGGTTAGTCATCGAGATAACCGCTATTTTATCATTAGGTTTTACTCCTAATCGTAATAGACCTCTACTAAAAGCATTTGCTTTATCAATATATTCTTGCGTAGATGTCTTAATCCATTCTCCATTTACTTTCGTACAAAGGGCATCTGGCAGGTTGTTTGTTTCCAGTTGATGATAAGGAAAGTCAAATAATCTAGTAATTTCCATAAGTGTCATTTAATTCGGTGACAAAATATGAAAAAATGCACGGTTTCTATTGAGATATTCTTAAAATAAGGCAGTAATTTTTACAATTTGGAGATATTGTATTGATTTTCTTTAAGATGCGTTTTAGACTTAATTCTTGACTATTTTGAAAATTGCACTATTTTCAAGAGTTTTAAGCTCCAAAAAGTAAATTCCAGCGGTAAGGCTACTGTAATCTATAAAAGCATTTCCTTGTTGTTTTGTTGGTTTTAAAACTTCCTGTCCTAATACATTGTATACAATAGAACTATAAGATGGTAGCGTAGTACGTATAGTTAGTATGTCTTTAACAGGGTTAGGGAATAACTTAAATGCGGCTTTCAAATCAACTTCTTCTACCTGAAGCGACTCATCTGTCACCAGTAAAAATGAAAGATCATCAAAATAAAAACCATCTCTTGTAACACCACCATCAGAAACCAGTGTAAAGCGAGCCATTATAACCTCTCCAATATATTCACTCAGGTCTATCTCTTCATAAACCCATTCATCTTGTACGCCATCATAAAGAGGTTGTCCTATAGTTTGTGCATTTGTGCCAGCACTCGTGTAATTACCACATTGAGGCTCCCAAGTGCTACCATTATCTGTAGATATTTCAAACTGCACATAGTCCCAGGTGCTTTCTATATCCCATCTCGTATAAAATGATACCATTGCAGCAGTCCCTGAAGAGAGATCTATAGGGTTAGACAACGATATTACACTATTTTGATTATTTGAATAATTACCAGAAGGTGAGTCTGTAATAGAAGATGAAGGAGAGACAAACGTAGTATTTGTAACTCCCCAAGTTGTATTTTCATAATTACTTAAATCGTTAGCTTCATCTGTAAATACATTATTTATTGCCCCATATATTTTAGTAATACGTATAGCATTGTCATAAAATCCATTATTAATAACTAAATCAAACTCAATTTGGTCACCAGCAACTACATCTTCGGTTAACGTATAGTTTATGGTTCCTGATACTGTTTCTAGAGGCGCAACATTTGTAAAATTTTCGGCATCACCATTACTTATGATATTACTTGAGACAGGATTGAAACTAATAGTAAAATCACCTGTACTATCAACTCCTAGACGCTTTAAATTAAATGAAGTTGAGAGGTTTGTACTCTCTCCTACGAGTGTATTTGTAGTTTCTACGAGAGCACCATAATTTGTAGCCATCTGTGCAGCCGTAAGATTCATAAACATCATAGCCTGAGAGGTAGTTATAATATCACTTGCTGGTGGCCAGAAAGAAGTCCCTATCTCTGGTGTAAAGGCAAAAATCTTATCGTGTGTACCCACAGTACCGTACATAAAATCATCACTCTCACCTGCAAAGGGGTTATCTCTTATAGGGGTATAACCGTTTAGAGAAGTTAATTCTGCACCGATACCTTGATACAATCCATCATCTGCTGTTGCTACATCTGCATAGCCAAATGGATAATACAACAACTCACCAAAGGTGTGATTATTAAGTGCCAGCACAAAGTTGTGTTGCTCTACAAACCATTTTATAGCTTGGTTTTCTATCTCAGAAAAGGGACCTGTACCGTGATAAGTATTAGAGTTAGGGTTACTAGAGGAGCCAGCCCCACCCCACGAGCCATTATTAGGATCGCCATTAATGTGGTAGTCATAATTTCTATTGTTATCTACACCGTTACCATTCTTTCTATTTTTACGCCATAGTCCGCCGCCGTTTGGGTCTGTAATTTGGTTATATAGATAACCGTCTGGATTAATAACGGGTATAAAATATAGTTCTGTATTATTAACTATAGATTGTACTTCAAGATCACTTTCATAATTTTCTAGTAAATACCACATATAATAAACAAGCTGCATAAGTGACATAGGCTCTCTAGCGTGATGTATAGCTGTATATAAAACCTCTGGTTCTGTCTCGTCTACATTAGGATTATCACTTATTTTAAGCCAGTAAATAGGGTTTGAGCCTATAGATGGCGTTACAGATGTATCTGGCTGACCTTCTGTAAGAAAATCACTTATTTGTGCCTTAGTAGTTATAAGATTAGGATAAAGAGCTGCCATAGCGTCTACCTCGTCTAAAAATTCTTGATAAGTAAGATATCCTCCCATAGAACCTTGATTAAAATTTTCTGGAGTAGGGTAGTTGTTATTACTTGTCGTACAGTTTGTGTTCTGTGATTCTGATCTCATATGCTCATTTTGAGACCTATAATGGGCGGCTACATCATTGATAATGATTTCTACATCATATCCATTTTGTCTTGCAATGGCAATTTCATCTGTTGAGAAGTCTGAGATTATATATGTACCCTCCTTATGTATACCGTGATCTGAAGCAATATCAAGGCTTTTAAGTTGAGTGAGAGTTTGATTTCCAGAAAATGAAATCTTAGCCTTGTGATATATTGTTGGGTTTTGTTGCGCTTTCGCGAAAGCGTAAATACATAATACACAAAGTATGCTGAGTAATTTTTTCATCAAGGTTTCTTTAAAGCGGTAGCGCTTATAAAGATATAACACTTATAGACTTGAATTTCCTACTTGAGAGAGTATATTAAAAAAGCCCAAGCTTAAAAAGCTTGGGCTTAAGGTTATCCACTATTTTAGAGGGAATTATAGGGATAATTTATGTAATAATTTTTCAGCCACTAACTCAGATGATGCTGGGTTTTGACCTGTGATAAGAAGTCCATCTTCTACAGCAAACTCACCCCAGTCTGCAACCTTCTCATAGTTTGCACCATTTGCCTTAAGCATATCCTCTACTAAGAATGGTACTACATCTGTAAGCTGTACAGCTTCCTCTTCAGAATTTGTAAAGCCTGTTACCGTTTTTCCTTTTACAAGTGGAGACCCATCTTCATTTTTTGTGTTCTTGAAGATAGCTGGTGCGTGACATACAGCAGCTACTGGCTTATTATGAGCATAGAAACTCTCTATAAGAGCAATTGAATTTTTATCTTCTGCAAGGTCCCATAATGGCCCGTGACCCCCTGGGTAAAATACCGCGTCATAATCTTCTTGACTAACCGTCTCTAGCTTAATAGTAGCGGCAAGTTTATCTTGCGTTTCTTGATCTGCAAAGTATCTTTTGGTTGCAGGTGTTTGTGCGTCTTCTGTATTACTTTTTGGGTCTATAGGTGGTTGTCCACCTTTAGGCGAAGCAAGTGTGATGTCTACACCTTTGTCCTTAAGTAGGTAATATGGAGCAGCAAACTCCTCTACCCAAAATCCAGTTTTTTCTCCTGTGTCTCCTAAGTCTTCGTGACTTGTTAAAACAAATAGTACCTTTTTCATAGTATTTTCTTTTTTTGATTCTACATTAGTTAAAGTAGTTACTTCGGTTTCATTTGCTTGTTTACAAGACAATGCAACCGCAAGTAATACAATCGCTGTGAGCGTTTTTTTCATTTGTATCAATTTCTTAATACAAAAATACAGGGCTCAATTCTTCAAAAAATTGATTTATGATAATAAAAGGGGTTTTTAACTATCCTTTAGCAATTTCCTTGCGTATACGGCTTAAGCTTTCGGTAGTTATGCCTAAGTAAGATGCAATATGGTAGTTCTTTACTGTTTTTTCTATAGTAGGGTAGGTGGTAATAAAACTGTGGTAACGCTCCCTGGCAGATAAGGAGATATTACCCAGAATACGCTTCTGAAAACTAGCAAAAGCTCCTTCCATTTTCTTTCTAAAAAAGGATTCTAGCGATGGGATGTTCTCGTAGAGATTATCTAATTTTTCCTTAGGTAATTTATAAATCACCGCATCTTGAAGACACTCTATAGTGACAATGGCCGGTGCCTTTGTAAAGTATGCTGTATAGTCACTTATCCACCAGTCATTTATGGCAAACATAAGTGTGTGTTCCTTACCCACAGTATCTGTAAAATAGGAGCGTAGACAGCCACTATGCACATAGTATTGATCTATTACAACCTGGTTTACATCTATAAGAATTTCTCCTTTTTTTACTTCAATGCGCTCCATCCCTTGATTTATAAGGTTTACGGCTATAGTATCAAGATCTACGTTCTTAAAAATTTGCGTTATGATATTTTGATTTTCCAGAATTATAAAGTGTGTGGTTTGAGTAAATATACGCTTTCGCGAAAGCAAAATAAAAACTCCCACAATCTTTAAAAGAGCGTGGGAGTTTTAAATATGTTTTGACTTAAAATTAAGAGTTTTTCTCAACCCAAAGCCTCGCATTTACAAATGCCTCTAGCCAAGGACTTACCTCATCTGTGTGTGGAGTAGGGTAGTGTGCCCAGTTCCAAGGGAAGGTAGAGCGCTCTATGTGTGGCATAGTTGCAAGGTGACGCCCTGTGGTGTCACAAATCATTGCGGTATTAAAGTCAGATCCATTAGGATTTGCAGGGTATCCTTCATAGCCATAGGTTGCTACAATATCATAAGCATCTTTGCCCATAGGTAAATTAAATTTACCTTCTCCGTGAGATATCCATACGCCTAGCGTAGTACCTTCTAGTGAAGATAACATTACACTGTTATTCTTTTCAATTTTTACAGAGGTAAAATTGCTCTCGTGCTTGTGACTATCATTATGAGACATCTTTGCAAGTTGCTTATGCTCTGGATTGATAAGGTCTAATTCTAAAAACAACTGGCAACCATTACAAATACCTACAGAGAGCGTATCCTCACGAGCAAAGAAATTTTTAATCGCTTTATTTGCCTTCTCATTATATTTTATAGCTCCTGCCCAACCCTTTGCAGAGCCGAGTACATCACTATTTGAAAAACCACCTACAGCTCCTAAAAACTGGATGTCTTCTAGCGTCTCACGTCCTTCTATTAAGTCTGTCATATGCACATCCTTAACATCAAAACCAGCTAGGTACATTGCATTTGCCATCTCACGCTCAGAGTTACTTCCTTTCTCTCTAAGTATAGCGGCTTTAGGTCTAGGTTTACCTGTGTCAAGTACTGGTTTTTTACCTGTAAAGTGTACAGGGAATGTATAATCTAGCGCTTGATTTTTATAGTTATCAAAACGATCTTGAGCAAGTCCATTTGCTGTTTGCTTGCTATCTAGTAAGAATGAAGTTTTAAACCAAGTATCACGTAGTGAACTCACGTTAAGACCCATCTCGACACCATTGCTCTTAATTACAAGCTCTGCGGTATCTGTTACATTTCCTATTTTAAAGAAGGCTACATTATTAGCTGCAAGGACATCTTCTACACCAGCATCTGCCTGAAAGACAACACCAGCATTTTCTGAGAAGAGTAATTTTATTAGATCTTGTTCTCCAATTTCTGTGAGATCAAGACTTGCACCAAGATTTGTGTCTGCAAAGCAAAGTTCGAGTAGTGTAGTTATAAGACCACCACTAGCTACATCGTGTCCTGCTTGTATTTTATTATCTTTTATTAACTCCTGTAATGTATTAAAGGCTGTTTTGAAGTTATCATCACTTACAACAGTAGGAGCTTCATTACCTATGCAATGGCATACTTGCGCAAAACTAGAGCCACCTAGTTTATGACTATCACCAGACATATTGATGTAATAAATAGCACCACCATCCTTTTGAAGCACTGGCTCTACTACTTGATTTATATTATTACAGCTACCTGCGGCACTTATCACAACGGTACCTGGAGCTATCACATCTCCATCTGGATATTTTTGCTTCATCGAGAGACTGTCTTTACCGGTAGGTACGTTTATACCTAGGTTAATAGCCATCTCAGATATAGCTTCTACTGCTTTGTAAAGTCTAGTATCTTCGCCCTCATTTTTACAAGGCCACATCCAGTTTGCAGATAGACTTACAGACTGTAATCCATCTGTAAGTGGTGCCCACACAATGTTTGTAAGAGACTCTGCGATACTGTTTTTACTACCAGCTACTGGGTTTATAAGTCCAGAAACAGGTGAATGGCCTATTGAAGTTGCAATACCTTCTGTACTCTTAAAATCCATAGCCATTACACCTACATTATTTAAAGGAAGTTGTAATGGTCCTACACATTGTTGCTTTGCAACTCTACCACCTACACAACGATCTACCTTGTTAGTAAGCCAGTCTTTACAAGCTACTGCTTCTAGCTGCAAGACCTGCTCTAAATAGTCGTGTATATTACCTAACTCATAAGTAGGCTCTTTATAATCACGTGCTACCGTAATATCTGTCATCACGGTTTTAGGCGAACTACCAAACATATCATCTAGGTGCAAATCCATAGGACTTTTTCCTGTGGTAGCACTTTTAAATGTAAACCTGTGATCTGTCGTCACGTCACCTACTTCATACATAGGAGATCTCTCACGATCTGCTATACGTTGTAATGTATCAATGTCTTCCTTTCCTATAACTAGTCCCATACGCTCTTGAGACTCATTACCTATAATCTCTTTTGCAGATAGAGTAGGGTCACCTACGGGAAGTTTGTCTAAATCTATAAGACCCCCAGTATCTTCTACAAGTTCTGACAGACAGTTTAAGTGTCCGCCAGCACCGTGATCGTGTATAGATACAATAGGGTTTACATCACTCTCCACCATACCACGTACAGCATTTGCCGCACGCTTTTGCATTTCTGGATTAGAGCGTTGTACGGCATTAAGTTCAATACCAGAGTCTAGAGCGCCTGTATCTGCACTTGATACTGCAGCACCACCCATACCTATTCTATAATTCTCACCACCTAGTATTACAATTTTGTCACCATCTTGAGGTGTATCTTTTAATGCCTGTTCTTTCTTCCCGTAGCCTATACCACCGGCTTGCATAATTACTTTGTCATAACCTAGACGTTGCCCATCTTCTTGATGCTCAAAAGTGAGCACTGAACCGGCTATAAGTGGTTGTCCAAATTTATTTCCAAAATCTGAAGCTCCATTTGATGCTTTTATGAGAAGGTCTATTGGGTTTTGATAAAGCCACTTTCTTTCTTCCATACCCTGTTCCCAAGGGCGGTCTTGCTCAAGCCTTGAGTAAGGCGTCATATACACAGCAGTACCTGCTAGCGGTAAAGATCCTTTACCACCTGCTAGTCTATCTCTTATCTCACCACCAGAACCTGTAGCCGCACCATTAAATGGCTCTACTGTAGTAGGGAAGTTGTGAGTCTCAGCTTTAATAGAAATCACAGATTCAAACTCTTTTTCTGTGTAGTAATCTGGTTTGTCTGCCGTATTTGGCGCAAACTGAGTGGCCTTAGGACCTTCTATAAAGGCAACATTATCTTTATAAGCAGAGACAATCGTATTCGGATTTTCGGCAGAGGTCTTTTTAATAAGCTTAAATAGGGAAGATGGCATTTCTTCGCCGTCTATTACAAACGTTCCATTAAAAATCTTGTGACGGCAGTGCTCAGAATTTACTTGGCTAAAACCAAAAACTTCAGAGTCTGTAAGTGGTCTTCCTATTTTGGCTGCTACACCTTCTAGATATGTCACTTCCTCATCACTTAGCGATAGTCCTTCTTTTTCATTATATGCGGCAATGTCTGTTATAGGGAGAATTTCTTCTGGTGTAACCTCAATATCAAAAATAGTTTGGTCTAATGATTCAAACTGTTGAGATATCATTGGGTCAAAAGTTGTTTCCGCTTTCGCGAAAGCGAACTCCTCAATTCTCACAATACCGGTAATACCCATATTTTGAGTAATCTCAACAGCATTAGTACTCCACGGAGTAATCATAGCTGCACGAGGGCCAATAAAAAAAGCGTCAATAGTAGACGCTTCAATTTGTGGGGAGTTGCCAAAAAGCCATACAAGCTTAGCAATATCTTCTTGTGTAAAGTCTTGTGTAGTTTGCACCGCATACACAGTGTTCTGAGGGTTACCAAAAAAGTGGATCATCCGAGTGGTTTTGTTGTGTGTTTTTGAAAAAGTAAAATTACTTAATATTTATTTATGTTAATGGTAGGAATTAAGGAGATTAAAATGTTTATTAAATGAGTTGTTAACCATAACCGTGAATAAACATTATTATATCGTATCTTTCTGATATACAACTATAAAAAATCCAAAAATGATAAGAAAATTACTTGCAATTTCTTTACTAGTAATGAGTATGTCGGTATTTGCACAAGAAACACAACCTGTTTCTACTGTAGGTACTGGAACTTATTTAGGTAAAACAGAACCCCTACGAGATTTCCCCACTCTTTCTTCAAGTCCAAGTTATGGATTTTCTGAACTCAATATTGTTGAAAATAACTTTGGCGTTTCACCTGGAGCGTCACAAAGTGCACTGCCGCTTAATGGTGATCCAGTAAGCCAGCGTACGATGGGAGAAAATATGAGCTACGCGCCCATAGTAAACTTTGATGGAGCAAATGCTTCTGAAGGCCAAGCTACACCACCAGATCCTTCTGGCGCTGTAGGACCTAATCACTATGTACAAGGTGTTAACCTTGTGATTAAAATATATGACAAAATAGGTAACCTACTAGCCGGACCTACATCATTAGGAGAATTTTTAGGTAATGGCGCAAATAATGGAGATCCCATTATAATGTATGATCAACTTGCAGATAGATGGTTTGTAAGCCAATTTCAAACATCTAACAATGCCTTAATTATAGGTATATCTGAAACTCCAGACCCTACAGGCGCTTATTTCTTATATGAATATCCACTAGATTCATTTCCAGATTATCCACACTATGCAATCTGGCCAGATGCATATTACCTTACATCAAACAAGAGTGGTGCAACCACATACGCATTAGACCGTGATGCATTACTTGCGGGTGAAGCAAACCCAGCAATACAAGGTTTTAATTTACCTGGTGTTATTGCAAATCCTAATACAGTATTTAGCCCAGAACCAGCGAACTTAACAGGATTTTCATTTCCTCAGGGTGATGTCCCAGGTTACATTGTTTATTTACAAGATGATGGTTGGGGTGCGGCTTTTGACCACCTTAAAGTATGGGAATTAGATATAGATTTTGATAATCCAGCAAACTCAACGGTATCTGCACCGTTAGAAATACCAACAGCACCTTTTGATTCGTTTTTTGCACCGTTTGGAGAAGGAGAGCTTGATCAGCCATTAACAAATCAAAAAATTGATATGCTAAGTGGAATTATTTCATATGCAGCAAATTATAGAACTTTTGAAGATCACAACTCTTGGCTTATCACCTTTAATGTCGATGTAAATAGTGATAATACGACTTCTGGAATACGCTGGATAGAGTTGCGAAATAGCGACACAGAGCCTTGGTCAATATTCCAAGAAGGAACTTATGCACCAGATGATGGTAATAGCAGATTTATGGGAAGTGGAGCAATGGATGCTCAGGGTAACATAGGTCTTGCTTTTAATGTAGGTGGTCCAGATCAAGAAGTAGGGATAAGCTATACTGGACGTTTTGACGGTGATGCACCTGGAGAAATGACGGCAGCTGAGCAAATCATAGTAGAAGGTGGAGGAATACAGTCTAATACAAACCGCTTTGGAGATTATTCTCACCTTACTATGGATCCAGACAATTTTACATTTTGGCATACATCAGAATATTTTTCTGCTGACAATTTTTGGAATACACGCATTGCGTCTTTTAATCTTTCTGCTGGTTTTGAAACAGATCTAGGTGTTCTTTCTATAGTAACTCCTGAAGATGGAGCCCTTACCAATGCAGAAACTGTAGAAGTTACCGTACGTAACTTTGGAACAGTAGCTCAAAGTGATATTCCTGTCACCTTAACCTTAGACGGTGTAGAGATTGCAAATGAAGTTATCGCTGGGCCTATTGAACCGGGTACTATTATAAATTACACATTTACTGCCACAGCAGATATGTCTACAGAAGGACAGACTTATATGCTTGAAGCTACAACTGGCTTATCTGGAGATCAGGCTGCTGTTAACGACTCTGCGATTAAAGAAGTAATGCACCTCTTTATGGCAGATGTAGGTGTTTCAACATTAGTCACCCCTATAGATGGTTCTGGACTTACTGCTGAAGAGACTGTTGTGATAGAAATTACCAATTTTGGATCACAAGATCAGACAGATTTCCCAGTAGAATATAGTATAAACAATGGTACTCCAGTAGTTGAAACTTTTACAGAAATACTTACTGCAGGAAGCACATCTACTTTTACATTTACAGCAACTGCAGATCTATCTGAATTAACAACGTATGATTTTTCAATAAAAACAGTTCTTAGTGGAGACCAAGATGCTTCAAACGACGAATTTCTAGCTTCAGTTGAAAATGACTATTGCCTCCCAGCAGCTTTAAACGGTTGTAATGTAGACGGTATCAAGCAATTTATTCTTAGTACTATAAGTGCAGATGATGGGGCTGATGGTTGTAATACTGAGCCAGACGGCAGCCCAGCTGGGTATGCAGATAGAACAGACCTTAGTACAGAATTAAGTAATCTTGCAGGATCAAATGTATATACATTAAGAGCAAGACAAAACTGGGGAGGCGGAGCCGGTGTTGAAGCGCTTTCTGTTTGGATTGATTTTAATGACAATGGAGGTTTTGAACCAGAAGAACAGCTTATAGCTGGTGAATTTTTTCAATCATCAAATGTACTAGAGGACTTTACGCTTACTATTCCTGAAGGAGCGGCTCTAGGTTCTCACAGACTTCGTGCAAAAGCAATTGATACATCTGCAAATGGTGATATAAATAATCCTTGTAGTGATTTTTCATTTGGAGAAGTACAAGATTATTCGGTGGTAATCACAGATCAACTTCAAACAGCAGATATCGGTGTAGTTGCTATCACAGCACCAGAGTCTGGTGTTGAGCTAGGTAATCAAGATGTTACCATCGAGATGTCTAATTTTGGTTCTTTAGAGCAAATTGATTTTGATGTACAGTATACTGTTAATGGAGGTACTCCAGTTGTAGAAACTATTGATACTGCAATAGGTCCTGGATCATCTATTTCTTATACTTTTTCACAGCAAGCAGATTTAAGCGAAATCACAACCTATGATATCGAAGCAAGAACATTACTTGCATTTGACTCTAATGGTACTAATAATGCGGCTACAACTACTGTGGAATCTACACTTACCGTAGACGATCTAAGTGTAGACTTTTCTGATCTCACGGTAACTAAACTTGAAAATAATAATTTTGATGTGATGCTTACTACAAATTTTGATGGTCGATTTTACGTAGGGTTGTCAAATATTTTGGGACAACAATTAAAGTATAAACCTATTGCAAAGGATGCAAACGGATATCGTGTCAACCTTGACTTATCTAGTATTTCTACAGGGATTTATGTTATTAAGGTAAATGACTTAAGAGGTAACTTTGTGAAAACAGCTAAAATTCTAGTTGAATAAAAGCAATTTTCAGCTTAAACAAAAAGGGATAGACCTCGTGGTCTATCCCTTTTTGTTTTTTAAATAACTACATCTAGTTGTGTAAGCTACTTTATGACTAGTCTCTTTGAAGCATCATTAATTTGTAATATATACATACCAGATGAAAGATTTGAAACGTCTAGTGTTTTATATCTTTTATGGTTAGAGGTAGTCTCATTATATAAAACTTGTCCTAATAAGTTATATATTTTTAAAGAAGTAATATCTTGATTGCTTTCAACTTGAACCACCGTATTTGCTGGGTTAGGAAAAATACTAGCCTCTATAAACTCAGAAGAAGGAGCAGAGAGCTCTCCCCAAAAATCCTCAGCAGGTTCGCCTCCCCAAATATTTGTAGCCAGAATAGGGTTGTCTATAAAAGGATTTCTATTACCATATTCTGCCTCTAGAGGGTCATTGCGTTGCATCTCTACTTCAGATACTGGATCTTCTACATTCCATTCTAAAAATAGCTGTAACATTTGTGTATCACCTTGTAATGGTCCTTGCCCCACAAGTGATGGTAAACATTGCTCACCATAACGCACATACATATACATCATTGCTCGTGCAACATCACCTTTCCATTCATCACCAGGATACCAGTCTCCAGAACCTACGTCGCCAGAGTTTCCACTGCCATCGTTAAACTTTTTTGATCCTCTATTACCATTGCGCTGTACATCACTAGGTCGTAAGTTATGGGGATCTGCTACGATACCATTACTACTATTACTTGCCGAACCCATTGGAGGATTTGCTAGGCTACGAGGGAAGGTATGCTCTCTATTATACTCACAGTTATCACCACCAAATTCATTATTTGATCTTGTAATATCTGTGGTACAGTTACCATCGTTATCATTGAAACCATAAATAAGTAAAACCTCAGAGTCATCCTCAGGGTTTGCATCTGTAATTTTGGTAGTGTCTCTAAAATCTCCGTAAGTATAATTTTCATTATACACAGAAAGTTTTAATCGCAACTCTTGCAGCAATTCTGTACCCGTAAGATATACAGCCGTATCATCATAATACGCTTGTTGAGCAATACTTATAAAAGGTAGGAGTAAAAGTAAAAGTGAGGAATATCTTTTCATAGTCTTCTTTTATTGCTTTCGCGAAAGCAAAGCCATATAAAATCCATCATATCCAGATTTTGCTGGGCTTACTGTTTCTTCTTTTTCTAATTGAAATTTCTGACCCTGCTCTGTAGCCAAAAATGCTTGTACTTGTTCTTGATTTTCTCTGGGTAATATAGAACAGGTAGCATACACCATCTTACCACCATCTTTTACAATCTTGCTGTAGTTTTGAAGTATGTCTGCTTGACGCTGTACCACCTTATCTACAAATTCTGGTTGTAATTTCCATTTTAAATCCGGGTTACGTTTTATTGTACCTAGACCTGTACAAGGAGCATCAATCAAAACACGATCTGCAGAGTTGTATAGCTTTTTGAATACTTTAGTAGAGGTAATTTCTCTTGTCTCGATATTATGTGCTCCTGCACGCTTAGATCTTCTTTTGAGCTCTCTAAGCTTTCCGGAATAAATATCCATTGCTATTATTTGCCCTTTGTTTTGCATAAGAGCAGCTAGATGAAGTGTCTTACCACCAGCTCCTGCACAAGCATCTACCACACGCATACCCGGTTCTACCTCTAGCATACGAGCAACTTTTTGAGAAGATGCATCTTGTACCTCAAAAAATCCATTTTTAAACGCCTCAGAAGTAAATACATTTTTGCGCTCTACAAGTTCGAGTGCATCTGGATGAGTATCTAGAATTTTTGTATCTATATCTTGATCTGCAAGAGTATTACGTACTTCTTTTACAGTAGCTTTGAGAGAATTTGCTCGTAATACAACCTGAGCTTGCGTGTTAAGTGCTGCTAGCTCTGCTCCCCATTTCTTTCCAAGTGCTTTTTCTCCCATCTCGTCCATCCAGTCTGGAATAGACTCCTTGTATTTTCTAATTTTTGACAATTCATCAAAACGTCCTTTAATACGGCGTGTAGGGATAGGCTCCATTTGTTTCCAATCTGGCACTTCGATACCACGTAGTGTAGCCCACACTGCAAATAACCTAAATAAATTAGGTCTACTATATGGTGCTTTTACCTCTGCAATTTCAGAGTAAAGACGTTTCCATCTTACAATGTCATAGACCGTCTCTGCTATAAAGCTACGATCTCTCGAACCCCATCGTTTGTCAAATTTGAGAACCTTGCGCAGTACTTTATCTGCTTGCTCTCCATCATTAAATATCATTCCCAATGCATCTACTGCTGCAAAGACTAGATTTCTGTGTAATTTCATACTATATTTTGAAGCTGCAAAGGTATTGGTTCTTTAATGAATAGTACTATTTTTACTAAAATTTTGACAATGAGATTCCTATCTATTTTATCACTTATATTACTTGTGGCGCTTTCTTGCAAACAGGAAACTAAAACTGCACAAAAATCAGACAATGAGCCCGTTATCCCTTTTTCTGAGGTTGAAATAGAATTTTTACATCAAGATAGTACGAGTATAAGAGCGATTGAGGTTACAGAAGATGCTGTAATGTATGCTGGTAGTGATGGGCGTTATGGAATTTATAAACTAAATCTTACTAATACAAAGACAACAGATGCAGATATTGCATCACAATATGAAGTTGCAAATAAGGGAAGAATAGATTTTTTAGGTAATAATCCATCTTTTAGAAGTATAGCAAGTACCAGTAAGGCATTCTACATTTTGTCTATAGGGAACCCCGCATTATTATATAGATATGATAAAGAGAGTAACGCGGTAACCCTAGTCTATACAGAGCAAAACGAAAAAGTATTTTATGATGCTATGACTTTCTGGAATGATAATGAAGGTATCGCCGTAGGTGATTCGCTAGACGGTTGTCTCTCTATCATTATCACAAGAGATGGAGGTTTAAGTTGGGCTAAGCTAGCCTGTAGCTCTTTACCTAATCAAATAGCTTCTGAAGGTGCTTTTGCTGCTAGTAATACAAACATAAAAACCATAGGAGATAAGACCTGGATTATTACTGGTGGAGGCACTTCACGTGTTTATTATTCTGGAGATAAGGGTAGAAGTTGGACTATTTACAACACGCCTGTTGCTCAAGGTCAAAGTACACTAGGTGCTTATACAATGGATTTTTATGATGCAAATCACGGTATTATTTATGGAGGAGATTATGAGCAAGCTCAAGATAACAATGATAATATTGCGATAACAACAGATGGAGGTAAACAATGGCAGGTTATAGCCTCTGGAGCAAATGATGGTTACAAAAGCTGTGTGCAATATGTGCCAAATTCAAATGGACAAGAACTTATAGCCTCAGGGTTTACAGGTATTTCTTACTCAAAAGATGGGGGAGAAAGCTGGTCACAAATCTCAGACGCACCGTTCTTAAGTTTTAGATTTGCAAACGACAGTACTGCATATGCTGGCGGTCGTAATGCCCTTGCAAAACTTACCTTTAAAAGAACTCGTAGTAACTAGCGAGTTATCTTTTGTCACGTTTGTGATTTTTATCACCACGTAGTTTACGTATCAAGTCACGTCTAAAATCATTTTCAGCCTTCAGGAGGACTAATATCTTCTTTGAGGTGATTTTATCTTTTAAGCCGCTCAATAATTTTGTGCGTGCTTCAAGTTTTTGTTTTTCTAGCGCTTGTATGTTCTTTAATGTGGTTGTTGCAGTAGCCTCATCCATCGAGTCAAACTCAGACTTGAGCTCTCTCATAACCTTACGCTCGTTATCATAGATATCACCCATACGCCCGTCATATATATTATAGACCGGCCAGAAAGTTTGAGCCTCATCTGGTGTAAGCTCTAATCGTTCTGTAATAAAGGCTACTTTAAGCGCTTTAATTTTCTCTCGTTTACTTTCTTTATCCTCTTGTGCTATTGTTGTTGTAGCTATGATAAATGTGAGTACTAATGTTATATATATTTTCATAATTAATCTATGTATAAATCAAAACCATCTAAGCGCTCATCTAGATAATCTATAATAACAGATTCATCTAGGGCAAGATCATTTTGAAGGTCGTTTATATCGTCTTCTGTGAGCCACTCTGCAAATTCTATGCCTTCTAAGTCGGTGGCTTCATCATCAAAATATGCAGCTATTGTAGTGATATCATCACCAGATGAGCTTTGTACCTGAGTCCATACTATACTAACTAGCAGGAGTAATGCAGCAGCAATTCCAGCAATAGGGTAGAGGTACTGTTTTAAACTAATGACTTTAGTTTCGGTGTCATTACTATAAGAAAGATCTTCAGTACGCTTTCGCGAAAGCGTATCTAAAATAGCTTCCTTACTAGTTGCAAAATAGTCATCTGGCACATCAAATCTAGATGAGCTGCTATCTGATAACTGATCATCTAGTCTTATCTGATTTAATAAATGCTCTTTACTCTCTTGAAAATAGTTTTCTGGAGTACTGAAACCTCGATGTTTTGGTATGTTGTTTTCTGTTTTCACGTTACTAATAAGACATTTTAAATATCTAAAGGTTTAATCACTAGTTAGAATACTGGTTAGTTTCTTGGTCGCAATGTGATAAGAACTTTTTAGAGCGCCCACAGAGGTACCCAGTATCTCGCTTATATCATCATATTTCATATCTTGATAATACTTCATCTGGAAAACGAGTCGTTGCTTTTCTGGTAGTTGCGTAAGTGCTTTTTCTAGTGCAATTTGTATATCATTACCAGTAAAATAAACATCACTCTCTAAGTTTTCTATTATTCTATCTTGTAACTCCTCACTTGATATCTGGGCTTGTTTTGCTCTTTTCTTTAAAAATGTGAGCGATTCATTTGTCGCAATTCTATAGAGCCAGGTATACAATTTACTATCACCTTTGAAGTTTTTTATACTCTTATAAACTTTTATAAAAACATTTTGAAGCACATCATCTGCATCTTCGTGATTTTTTACAATACCTCGTATATGCCAGTAAAGTGGCTTTTGATACGTGTCAAGTAATAATGAGAAGGACCTAGTGTCGCCCTTCTGGAGGGATGCTATGAGCTGTTGTTCTTCTATTTTAGTAAGCTTTACTTAGTTATTGGACTCTTTAAGTTGTAAAAGGTTTAATCATCATCAATAATAACTATATGGTAGTCTTTATTTAACATTAAAATTCCACTTTATCGATAAAGTGCATTTTATAACGATTAAATACACAAAAAGCTTGTGAGCTTTAAAAACATCTTTTATATTTACACCATCATAAAGAAGTTGATTAATTTAAGAATACCCCAATTCATATATTGATTTAATAAGTGCCTTACCCCAAATTGGGCATTTTTTATCTAACCTACTAAACTAAAAAAGCCCGTATAAACGGGCTTTTTTTATGAATTAGAACTACGTATTATCCTAAGTATTTCATTAAGATTTTACTCTTAGAGGTATGGCGCAATCTTTTAATTGCTTTCTCTCTAATCTGGCGTACACGCTCACGACTTAGGTCAAAAATATCACCTATTTCTTGAAGTGTCATCGCTGGTTGATTACCTAAACCGTAGTTAAGACGTACAACCTCTGCTTCTTTTTCTGTAAGTGTATCTAGCGCTCTATTTATCTCAATACTTAGTGACTCTTGCATAAGCTCTCTATCTGGGCGAGGTGACTCACTAGAACTTAATACGTCATAAAGGTTGTTATCATTTTCTCCTTCGGCAAATGGCGCATCCATACTAAGGCTACGACTCACGTTTTTAAGAGATATTTTTACTTTCTCCTCAGAGATATCAAGATACTTTGCAATCTCACCAGAGGTAGGCTTACGCTCGTGTACCTGCTGTAAGTATACCATTGCTTTGTTAATCTTGCTTATTTCTCCAATTTTATTGAGAGGTAAACGTACCGTACGTGCGTGCTCTGCTATTGCTTGTAAGATAGACTGTCTAATCCACCATACAGCATAAGATATAAATTTGAAACCTCTAGTTTCGTCAAAACGCTTAGCAGCCTTTACAAGCCCTACGTTTCCTTCATTAATAAGGTCAGAAAGTGATAGACCTTGGTTTTGATATTGCTTTGCTACAGATATAACAAAACGAAGGTTTGCGCGTGTAAGTGCATCTAGTGCTCTCTCATCTCCTTTTTGAATACGCTGTGCTAACTCAACCTCCTCTTCGGCAGTAATCAAATCTATCTTGCTCACATCCTGAAGATAATTATTCAGGGATTTCGTCTCTCTGTTAGTAACCTGCTTGGTGATTTTGAGTTGTCTCATATGGTATAATTATATTTATATATGGTCTAGTATAGCCGAAATAAGTAATACAAACAACTATTTAACTAAACCTGTTAATGTATAGCCCAAAAGCAGAAACAAATAATAAATACTTGTACTTTCTAGATGTTTACTCTAAGGCCTCTAATAAACTTATACGTAGAATTTTCTATTTTGTTACATTTATAAACAAAAATATTCGGTATGAAAAGAATTAATGTTGTTATACTCTTATTATTAATGTGTTATGTTTCTTGTGATAATACTAGTAATGTCGAAAAAAGTAACTCTAAGGATACAATTACCTCAAGAAATAGTGATATATACACCACTTTTGACCCCACTTATGCACACGTTGTGTATTTCTGGTTCAAAGAGGGTACCACTCAAAACGATCGAGCACTATTTGAGAAGTCATTACGCACGTTTTTAAACAAGTCAAAATATGCAAAGACTAACTTTATAGGGACACCACCTAGAGCTACGCGTGATGTGGTAGATGATAGTTTTACTTACAATCTTATATTAAGTTTTGATTCGGCCCAGGCGCAGGAGACATATCAAGATGAGCCTGCTCACAAAGTATTTATCGACGAGTGTGCTCATTTATGGGAGAAAGTTATTGTGTATGATGCTACCCAGATACAATAGTTAAAAAATACTTTAGAGATGCTATGTAATTATGAGTACGCTTTCGCGAAAGCGCATTTATAACTAGCTTTACCTTATGACAAAGGAAAAAGAAAAAAAGAATAAAGTCACTATAGCGTCTGCCTTTACATCTATTATTTGGCCACGCCGAAAGTTAGTTTTTATAGGTCTTATATTAATAGTTATAAGTAGACTTGCCAGCCTTATTTTACCTTGGAAATCTAAGGCTCTTCTGGATGACATCATTCCTAATAAGGATATGAGTGCGCTTTATGATCTACTCTGGCTCGTAGGTTTTGCATTACTCATACAGGCTGTAACCTCATTTTTACTCACGCGCATACTAAGTGTGCAAGCACAATACCTCATATCAGAATTAAGAGCTCAAGTTCAAAAAAAGGTACTGTCATTGCCTATTAGTTTTTTTGATAATACAAAGTCTGGAGCCCTAGTTTCTCGTATTATGAGTGATGTAGAAGGAGTACGTAATTTAATAGGTACAGGGCTTGTACAGCTCGTGGGAGGTACTATTACAGCAATTGTATCACTTGTGCTTTTAATACGCATCAACGCTTTGATGACACTTTTTGTCTTTTTACCAGTAGCAATTTTTGGTTATGTCGCGTTAAGAGCATTTAAGTACATACGTCCTATCTTTAGAAACCGAGGTAAAATAAATGCTCAGGTAAAAGGAAGACTTACAGAAACACTTGCAGGAGTGCGCGTCATAAAAGGTTTCGGAGCAGAGGCACAAGAAAATAAAACTTTTGAAGAAGGTGTAGATATGCTTTTTCAAAATGTAAAGAAAAGTCTTACTGCAACAGCTGTGATGACGAGTAGCTCTACATTTTTACTAGGTCTGGCCTCTGTAGGTATAATGGGTATAGGAGGTTATTTTATGATACAAGGGGAGATGACCACCGGTGAGTTTTTATTTTTTACGCTCTTACTGGGTTTTATGATTGCTCCCATTGTGCAAATGAGTAACATAGGTAGCCAGCTCACAGAAGCTCTTGCAGGTCTAGATCGTACAGAGGAGTTAATGAATATGACACCAGAAGATGAGCTGGGTAATCGTGATATAACACTTGATAAATTACACGGTGATATCAAGTTTGATAATGTTTCTTTCTCTTACGAGAAAGGCAAACAAGTGATACATAATATCTCATTTGAAGCAAAAGCGGGTACAACAATTGCACTAGTAGGAAGCTCTGGATCTGGAAAGTCTACCATTGCAGGCCTGGCGGCTACATTTTTAAATCCGCAATCTGGAGAGGTATCTGTAGATGGTAATGACTTATCTCGAGTACAGCTATCAAGTTACAGACAAAATTTAGGGGTCGTTCTTCAAGACGAATTTCTTTTTGAGGGAACTATACGTGAGAATATACTCTTTCCCAGACCAAATGCTAGTGAAGAACGCTTATTAAAGGCTGTAAAAGCGGGTTATGTAAATGAGTTTACAGACCGTTTTGATGACGGTCTTGACACCTTAATAGGTGAGCGTGGGGTGAAGCTATCTGGAGGCCAGCGCCAGCGCATTGCCATTGCAAGAGCCATTCTTGCAGATCCTAAGATAATCATTCTAGATGAAGCCACTTCTAACCTTGACACAGAGAGTGAGGCGCTTATTCAAAAATCGCTTTCTGAGCTTGTAAAAGATAGAACTACTATTGTTATTGCCCACAGACTAAGCACCATTAAAAAAGCAGATCAAATTATAGTGATAGAAGATGGGCGCATAGCAGAGCAAGGTACGCACGATACGCTCATAGCGCAAGAGGGAAGGTATTATGATCTTTATACCTATCAAGCAAAAATATAGCGTGAAGCTTACAGAGCGTAGGCTTCAAGAACTTCAATAGTTGTATACTCTAGTGCTTTTTGATGTGTGGCTGCAAGGTTAAGTAAGGGAGCAACCCCAGCCTTTTCGGCTTCTAGCCAGCGCATTATACAAAGGCACCATCCATCATTAGGTTTAAGACCGGGAAAATTATATTGAGGTATAGGAGTAGAAAGATCATTTCCTCTAGTCTTTGTGTAGTTTAAAAATGCCTCGGTCATAACAGCACAAACTACGTGTGTGCCTCTATCTATACTTGCCGTGCGGCAGTAACCATCTCTAAAATAACCAGTCATAGGGTCTGTACAACAACCTATAAGTGTTTCTCCGTAAACATTATATTCTATAGTAGATGATGGTGTGTGACTCATTTCTAAAAATTTGTTAATGATTATAGCGTGTTCTTAATAAAGATATAAAGTTACGGTTATACCTTCTTATAATTATCACAATATGTAAATCCTTGTTTAATAAAAATGCTAAATTTATAAACAACTAATCATAAGAAAATTAAAAATGGATTATTTATCAATTATCTTAAAGTGTATTGTAGGACTAAGCATCTTAAACGTATGGTTACTACGCACGGGTACATCTTCACAATGGAGAGGTGGTAATGCGAGCACGCTCAAAGAAGAGTTTGCACACTATGGACTATCAGAAAGTACAATGAAGATTGTAGGAACTATAAAATGTTTACTTGCTGTAGGTTTACTAGTTTCAATCTTTTTTCCTGTTCTAGAGTTTTACAGCGCACTAGGTATTGCTATAATGATGACTGGAGCTATCGCTATGCACCTTAAGGTAGGAGACCCTCTTAAAAAGTCATTTCCAGCATTTTTATTTCTAGCAATTTCTGTTCTAATTATTCTTATCTAAGAACTATTAGATAATAGGCCAAGTAAGCATTGAGAACAAAAAATGTAAACGCAGGTAGTGAGGCTATAAAGCTATCTTTTATGCGAAGTCTTACAAACCATCCCAATAGCATAAGAAGTGAAATACCTATTAAAGCACTTATTTGTAATGGTCTGTAAAAGAAACCTATTATAATACCCAGACCACCTAGTATTTGTGCAACACCAGTAATTTTACGTTGTGTCGCAGAGAGGCCAAAACGTTTAAACTCGGTAGTCATAAAGTTTGAAGATAAACAACTTATGCCGTAGTATAAGAATGAAAACCCTATCAAACCTATAAGAATTATATGTGCTGTTTTCATAATTAATACTTGTTTTACAAATGTACTACCCACATAAAATAAAAGCGACCCGTAGGTCGCTTTTAATATGATTATTATATCTATTTAATATACTGACTACTTTGCTCTTCTAAGTTTTCATTAGACTCACCTCCTTGACTATAGAGCATATTTTCTTCATCTTTAATATGATTGGTTGTCTTTTTACTAGCCTGCTTGCGTCCAGGTACATCTAGGTCTTTTCCAGAAAAATCTACTTTTTCTGTTCTATTAGTTAGAGCTACATCATCACCACCATCTTGGCGTATGTTATTTTCAAAATCTTGACCTAAAACTTTCAGATCTTCTGGTGTAACATCAGAGTTGTAAGTAGTATCCGTTTTTTCGGCTGTAAGCTTATTGCTTGTATCTTTCATTGGTTTCATAATGTTCTTTTTTATTAAAGTTACGACTATGTACCACCTTTCAAGACTATTTTAACCCGCCACTAAGAAAAAGATAACAGACTTGTTAAAATGGGGACTTTTATAACTTTTGATTTTACGGACCCAAAAGACTTCTATATGTTATGTAAATAAGCTCTTAATACAACGTAGTAGTGTGTTGTAAGAATAATTACGCTTTCGCGAAAGCGTAAAAACCACTTTTAATTCCTATCTTTACAACAATCGCAAATTAAGGCAAAGCATACTACACGCACTGCCACAGTAATTTATGTAAGTTCTTATAATAAATGACGACTAATTTGTGAACGCAATGAGATATGCTTACTGCGTATTAATTAAACACGATAAAAGAGTTAATGGCTAGACCACAAGAAACCTTTGGTAAAAAAGAAAGAGAAAAGAAGAGGCTTAAAAAAGCAGAAGACAAACGCAAGAAAAAACTTGCCCGTAAAGAGAGCGGAGAGAAATTAAATGAATTTGTATACGTAAACCACCTAGGACAACTAGTGGATACGCCACCAGATCCATCACTTAAAGAAGAAGTAGATGTAGAAGACATCGTTTTAGGAATTCCTAAAAAAGAAGAAGGTGATGAACCAGATCCTATAAAAACTGGATTTGTTGAGTTTTTTGACTCTTCAAAAGGTTTTGGATTTATTAAAGATGCAGATACTCCAGAAAAGTACTTCGTTCACATATCTGAAGTTATAGAAGGAGAACTTAAGGAAGGAAATAAAGTTTCTTACGAAATAGAAAGAGGACAAAAAGGAATGAACGCTGTACGCGTTAATAAGATTACTTAAAGTAATTCTTTTACCTCAATAACTTGGCTAGGCTCCAGACCCATTAGGGTTTGTGAGCCTATTCTTATTCTTACAAGTCGTAGTGTAGCAAAACCTACCGCACTAGTCATCTTACGTACTTGTCTAAATTTACCCTCGGTAATGGTAATTGAGATCCACGGCGCTGGACCGTGTCGTAAGTCTCTTATTTTTTTTGAACGTTCTGGAAAACCAGGATCACCATCTATGCGTCTGGCTTTACAAGGTTTTGTTATATATTTTTTACCCTCAACACTTATTTCTACTCCTTGAGTTAAAGCAAGAATAGCTTCATCTGTGATAGCGCCATCTACCTGAGCATAATACTCTTTTTCTACCCCAGAGGTGTTAATAGTATGAGATAGCTTACCGTCTGTAGTCATAAACAATAGTCCCTCAGAGTGCTCATCTAGTCGCCCCACAGCCATTGTGCCTTCTGGAAAATTATAAAGCTCTTTTAAAAATTTCTTTTTACGAACTTGTCTTGTGTCATTAGAAATGAGCTGACTTAAATAGCCATACGGTTTAAACAACTTAAAGTGTCTATGCATAGATTATGAGATAGTCTAACGAAAGTATAGGATTCATTATAATTCTTATATTTATTAATGCAAAAATTACTAGTCTGCCTCGTTATTTTCTTATTTATAACTTCTTGTACAAATAAGAAATCTACTCCATTTCAGGTTTCTAATGATATTAAAAAACTTATCGCGGGTGATAGTTTAAAGACCTGGAAACTTGCCAAAAGGTATAATGGTAAAACCCGTATGAATATGGGAGATTGTTTTTTACACTACAGGCAAAGCTTTTATAGCAATGGCACTGTAACTGATAATAACGCACAACACCCATCTTGTGGACCCTCTTTATCTGGCACTTGGAGTGTCATAACAGATAGCCTAGGATATACTCATATTAGAATAACAAGTGTAAAACTCAAAGAGCTCCTTCATATAGACGAAGATTATAAGGATTTTAGAATCTTTTATGCTAATAAAGATTCTTTACACCTATCATATACTCATAAACAATTTGGCAAAAAACGAAGAATCTCAGATTATCTTGTGAGTGAAGAACTAAGCATAACAGACCGTAAGTTTCACCACTAATTATTCTTTAAAACGCCAAGCCAGAAATCTTGATTTCTTATTGCCCTGAGACATATCTACCGTTTTATGCTCTGCTTTGAGCTTTTCTAGTTGCTTTCTTATTTTAGGTAAGTGCTCGCTTTTTGATACTAGAGTAGTAAACCAGCCTACTTGATCTTTAAAATGTACGCTTTCTTTTACCATACGTTTTATAAATAGTGCCTCACCACCGTTACACCACAATTCGTTAGATTGCCCTGCAAAGTTACGTTCAACCTCTTTGAGCTTTAGGTTTTTTGATTTTTCTTTAGTTGCTTTAAAAGCCTCTTTTTCTGAGCTATAAAAAGGAGGATTACACATTGTAAAGTCATACTGCTCAACAGGTAAAATAGCACCTTCAAAAATTTGAGCTCTTTGTTGCTGGTATACAGCAGAGAGAAAACCTTTGAGGTGTGTATTTTTCTCAAGCAGTTGGTTTGCGTTTTGCACAGCTTTAGGATCAATATCTACACCCTTCATTTTCCAGTTAAATAATGATCCTCCTAGTAATGGATATATAAAGTTTGCACCAGTACCTACATCAAGGCCTTGCGCTTGCTTATCTGTATTAAGAAAGTCTTTGAGATATAAGATATAATCTGCACGACCAGGTATTGCAGGCGCCAGATATCCCTCTGGTATGTCATACCAGTTAAGAGAGTAATCGTTGAGCAAGATGGCTCTATTAAGCTCTAAAACAGCTTTGGGATTAGAAAAATCTATGGTTTGAATACCTCTGTTAGTCTCAAGTATATGAGGTGCAAGATCCTTATTTACTTTACGTAATTGCTTAAACAGGTAAGGACCTATATTCTTATTATCTGGATGCATAAAATAGTATTTGAGCACAATAAGAATAATTAAGTATTTGCTTGTGCTTTTAAGAAGCACAAAACTACAACTAATGCTTGTATCACCCTTTACAATTCTTAGTAAATACGTCTTATGCCTAGTTAACCAAGTTTACCTCTGTATGCGAGTGATATCATATTATGTGACAGTAGGGTGCTTTTATCATCTAGATAGGTAGACAAATAGTATATGACAAGAGCACGCTGCTCTGTAGTTAAGTTTTTATATGCTGGTCGGGCAATACGTTTATCCCATTTTGTACCTACTACGTTATCTAGCGCGATGCGTAAGTAACAGTGATTCTCAAAATTGAGCTCTGGATACTTTTGTGCAAGTGTATCCGGTAGCTGTAAGTAATAGGTTTTGTAATCTAACGTGGTGTTCATATCAGGCAGAAATAGCTAGGGGAATTATCCTTGGGTTTTTATGTCTACGCAGGTAACTTCTCAAAATAACATCTGTGTGGTAGGTACTTTTCTTAAGATTAAGATATGAAGCTACTTCATCAAAATGACTAAGCTGCTCTGTCTCTGGCACAAAACCAAAACCTTTGTAAACCCCTTTATCTATGTAGATAAAAGCCGTTTCATCTTCAGTACGGCCACGTTCTTTAATAAGATATGTGTCATTTTCTGAGTAAAAAGCCGCTAGTGCTTGATGTACTCGCTCGTTATAATCTGTGACGGCTTCTTCGTCATTACACACTCCTTTACATCCTTTAAGACGGTAATGTGAACACTGACCAAAAGTAGCCTGCAACCCACAAAAACGTGCACAAAGGTGATAGGTATCACAAAGCTCCATTAAACGCTCTGTGGCTTTTGCTTTAGTATAAACTTTATCTGTTGCACTTGCACGATACTTAGACTTTGCAACAGCGAGTTGTAAGATTCCTTTTCTATTTTCGTAAGACACAATGGTGTATGTACTTACTGGCATTTTTTGTGCTCTATTAAATTTTGGAAAATACTGTTCTATATATTCAGACTCTAGAAGTAGTGCGCAAAGTTCATTACCTGTTACTTCATAATCTATTTGATAGGTTTCTTGACCTAGGAGATATTCCTTATTCTTTTTATCATAAAAGTGTGATAACACACGTTTCTTGATATTAATCGCTTTCCCTACGTAAATGATTTTACCCGCACGGTCTTTAAATAAATAAATACCTGCAGTTTCTGGAAGCTCTTGAATAATACGTGAAGGTAGGTGAGGGGGTAATGTAGCCTCTTTAGACCGTACATTTAAAAATGCATTCATCACCTTTTTATCTTCATCTAGATCTAGTAATCTTTTAAAGAGAATAACCGTTGCATCTGTATCACCCTCTGCGCGGTGTCTGTTATTAAGCGGTATCCCTATTGACGCACAAAGATTACCTAGTGAGTAACTAAATAAATTAGGAATAAGCTTGCGCGAAAGTCGTACCGTGCACAACTTTTTACGCACAAAAGAAACACCCAGCCTTTTAAACTCTCCTTTAATCACATTAAAGTCAAAGTTGACATTGTGAGCTACAAAAATGGCACCCTCTGTAATTTCCAAAACGCGCTGAGCGATTTCTTCAAAGAGGGGTGCATCTTCTACCATTGCATCATCTATACCAGTAAGATTAGTAATAAATGGTGGAATGTATTGCTCTGGGTTTACAAGCGATGTAAACTTGTCTATTATTTCTCCATCTTTAAGACGTACGGCACAAATCTCGGTAATGCGATTACCGTTTATTCCTTTACCCGTAGTCTCAACGTCTATAATGCAATGATATGTAGGTGCTAACTCAGTCATAATTGAGTAACAAAACTACACTTTATTTTTGATAATTAGGAATTATTCCTAAAAAATGGAATAAAATATGCGCTCTATTGGATAAAATGTGAACTCATTAGTCTTTGTCTTTAATTTCATCAAGTGCTGCCTTAAATTCTTCCCAGCTCACATTATCATTTCCATCTTTGCTATATCCTTCTATAAGTGCATTTGCCACGATAGACCTTATAAATCCGCTTACTTCGGCTTTTTTAAGCAATGCTTTAATCTCACTTTTAGAAAGTGTTCCATTTCCATCTTCGTCAAAAAATGCAAAAGCCTGCTCTGGACTATCAAATTCTTGAGTGATGAGAATTTGCAGTTTATTGAGGATCATATCTTTGGTTGCCATAACTATATTGTTTTAAATTATTTATCTGTTTTTCTAAGCTTATCGCTTTTTAAAAATACATAATCTATAGTCTAATGCTTGACTTAAATAGTGTGAGTTTCCATTTTCACGAAAGTGAAATTCTTTGTGAAACCCTTTATTTTCATTTAACAACGCGTTAACGGAGAAGCAGGTTGAGACACTCTAAATTTGTTAAAAAAAGAACTATGGATACTAATAGCCAACTATTATCACCGCTCAATACTGAGCGTTTATCACTTAAAAACAAGGTAGTTATGGCACCTCTCACAAGGTCAAGAGCTACTCAAGAACATATACCTACAGCGATAATGTCACTCTATTACGGGCAACGTGCAGGTGCTGGATTAATTATTACTGAAGGTACAGCCCCTTCACCTAATGGTGTAGGATACGCACGCATACCAGGTATTTATAACAGTGATCAAGTAGAAGCTTGGAAACCAGCAACAGAGGCCGTTCATAATAAAGGCGGAAAAATCTTTATGCAACTTATGCATACAGGTAGAATATTGCATCCAGATAATATGCCAGAAGGGGCAAAAATACTTGCACCATCTGCCATACAACCAGAAGATACAAAGATGTATGTAGACGGTAAGGGTGAGTTAGAAATCCCAGAGCCTACTGCGATGACTCAAGACGATATTAATACTGTGATTGATGAATATGTACAAGCGGCAAAAAATGCTATTGAAGCTGGTTTTGACGGAGTAGAGGTACACAGCGCAAACGGCTATTTACTGGATCAATTTGTAAACGCAGGCACAAATAAAAGAACAGACAACTACGGAGGCTCTGCCGAAAACAGAAGCAGATTAACACTAGAAGTCACTGCAAAAGTTATTGAGGCTATAGGAAAAGATAAGGTAGGTATACGCTTATCTCCTAATGGTGCGATGAATGATTTAGGACCTTTTGAAGGGCAAGAAGAGACATTTGATTATCTATCAAAAGAGTTAGAAAAACTGGATGTATTATATATACATCTCGTAAATCACAGCTCTATGGGTGCACCAGCTTTACCAGATGACATACGTACTAATATACGTGATAATTATAATGGCCTACTTATTTTAAGTGGAGGCTATGATGCTCAAGAGGCAAATAAAGACTTAGAAGATAATAAAGGGGATCTTATTGCCTTTGGCCGTAAATTTATTGCAAATCCAGATTTGGTAACACGATTTGAAAAAGATGCTTCACTTAACGAGCCAGATCAAGATACATTTTATACGCCTGGTAAAGAAGGATACACAGATTACCCAACGCTAGAAGAGAGTAAGTAAACCCTAAGTGGTTATAATTACGCTTTCGCGAAAGCAAAAACACTAACTAATTAGTTTAAAAAAATTATTATGACAGAAGTAAAAGCATACGGTGCTCAAGATAAAGAGGCAGATTTAAAGGAAATGACAATAGAACGTCGTGACACCTTGCCTACAGATGTAAAAATTAAAATAACCTATTGCGGCGTTTGTCACAGTGACATACACACTGTGCGCAGTGACTGGGGACCTTCTATGTACCCAGTAGTACCTGGTCACGAGATTGTAGGTGAAGTAATAGAAGTAGGAGACGAGGTTTCAAAATTCAAAAAAGGAGACCTTGTAGGCGTAGGATGTCTAGTAGATTCTTGCCAGGAGTGCTCATCTTGTGAGAGTGATCTAGAGCAATTTTGTCTCAACGGCGCTACGTGGACGTATAACAGCAAAGACAAGCACACAGACGGTCACACCTTTGGAGGATATTCTCAAGAGGTGGTGGTTGATCAAAATTTTGTGCTTACCATCCCAAAAAACCTTGACACAAAAGCAGTAGCACCATTATTATGTGCTGGTATTACAACCTTCTCTCCATTACATCATTGGGGTGTAAAAGAAGGAATGAAAGTAGGTGTTGTAGGTCTAGGAGGTTTGGGTCATATGGGACTAAAATTTTCTCACGCAATGGGAGCAGAGACAGTAATGATTACAACATCTGAAGGCAAAGCAGAAGATGCAAAAAGGCTAGGTGCAGATGATGTACTCATCTCAAAAGATAAAGACGCTATGAAGTCTCATAAAGGATCTTTTGACTTTATTCTTAATACAGTTCCAGTAAGCCACGACATTAACCCATACCTAGAGCTACTAGCTATAGATGGTACAATGTGTATGGTAGGAGCCATAGAGCCGCTACCAGATGTGCACGGTGGTAACCTTATCTCTGGTCGTAAAAGTGTAGCTGGATCTCTTATAGGAGGCATAAAAGAAACTCAAGAAATGCTTGATTTTTGTGGTGAGCACAATATTGTAAGTGATATTGAGATGATAGATATGTCTAGCATTAACGAGGCTTATGAACGTGTACAAAACAACGATGTGAAATACCGATTTGTAATCGATATGGAATCATTGAGTTAAAATAATATTATGTTTAAAAAAGCGAACTTTTAAGTTCGCTTTTTTTATGACCTTACGCTTAAGGTTCATCACTTTGTTATTATAAAGTTCATTGCGATATAATAGTCGTAGTATTTACATTTGTACCATCCATAAACTACTAATGCGACACTTTATAGTTTTTTGCTTTCTTATTATATCTACAAGTCTCATAGCACAAAACGTGGTGGTAGATAGTCAAACATATACTCCACAGCAATTAATAGAAGATATTCTCATAGATAGTAACTGTATCTCAAACATACAGGTCACAAACGTCGTAGGAGGAGATTTTGGAGGGCAGGAGCAGAGCTATGGCTACTTTAATGCAAACGGTAGTGACTTCCCCCTTCAAGAAGGAATTGTTTTAAGTACCGGAAGATTGCAGAATGTGCAAGGTCCTAACACAAGTCTCAGTGATGATGATGCTCCAGACTGGCTAGGAGATGCAGATCTTGAGTTTGTACTTGATGAGCAAAATACGACTAACGCAACTATACTAGAGTTTACGTTTCAATCTACAGCATCTGAGGTGCGTTTTAGATATTTATTTGCCTCAGAAGAGTATCAAGAAGGTAATCCTAATACGTGTAATTTTTCAGATTTATTTGGTTTCCTCATTAGGCAAGAAGGTGAGCAGGGATATGAAAATATTGCCTTAGTTCCAGACACAACTACCCCTGTAAAGGTTACAACCGTACATCCAGAAATACCTAATGGCTGTCCTGGCATAAACGAGTTTTATTTTGAAAGCTTTAATGGTAACACAGCACCCATTAACTTTAATGGGCAAACCAAAGTAATTGAAGCAAAAGCAATTATACAGCCTAATGTAAACTATCAAGTTAAGCTAGTAATAGCAGATGAGCAAAACTTTAGATTTGACTCTGCTGTCTTTTTAGAGGCTGGAAGTTTTCAGTTAGGTACAGATTTAGGTCCAGATAGAACTGTAGCGGGTGGTAATCCCATTTGCGGTGCAGGAGCAACCACACTTGTAGTAAACGAACCTCTTGCAACAGCATTTATGTGGCAACGTGACGGTATACCATTATCAGAAACTTCTAATGAACTTATCGCTAACCAAGATGGATTCTATACTGTAGGGATCACGCTTGATAATGGTTGTGAAGCCTTTGGAGAAGTCACAATAGAGTTTGCTCAAAATCCTACCGTATCTAATAGTACGTTACAGCAATGTGATGCAAATGGAGACGGCTTATCGCAGTATAACTTATTTGACGCATTAGATGACGTAACAGTAAACGATAGTAGCCTTGTCATAACTGGGTTTTATAACAACCTTTCTGATGCCGAAAGTGAAGAAAATGTAATTACAAATCCTAATATATTTCAAAATACACAAGTAAATCAGGTTGTATATGCACGAGTTGCTTCACAAGCAGGATGCAGCGCTATTGCTAGCGTACAGCTTGCTACGGGTAACGAGACACTAGTGCTAGACGCCTTAGAGGTGTGCGATATCGATGGAATTATAGATGGCTTTACAGAGATTAGTCTTGCATCACTCACAATGCAGGTACAAGACCAAATACCTACTGGAGCCACTGTAAGCTTTTATGAAACTGAGGAGAATGCTTTTATTCAACAAGGAGCGCTTACTAATTCATTTATAAACACAGAGGCCTTTGGTCAGACTATTTACGTGCGAGTTAATGAGGGCGGTCAATGCCTATCTATTACCTCGGTAGCTATAAATATCCTCAACCCGCCCGTAATGACAGATAATGAGAGTGTAATATACTGTGCTAACAATTTCCCAGGTACTATAACCCTAAATGCTGGTGTGATAAGTACTCCTGTAAATCTACAATACAGCTGGGATTATAATGGCACCGTTCTACCTCTTAATACAGAGACTATAACTATAAACGAAGTAGGAACTTATACAGCGACTGCCATAAATTCTAGTGGATGTGAGGCGACGAGAACGATTACGGTGACTCCATCTGGGCCAGCTACTATTACTAATGTTAACACACAAGATGGAGGTGAGAATAATACAATTACTGTAGAGGTAGAAGGTACAGGCGTTTATGAGTATGCTCTTGGAAATATCTTTGGTCCATATCAAGAATCACCTACTTTTCAAAACGTGCCCGCAGGTCTTTACAACCTCTTTGTTCGTGATGTAAACGGTTGCGGTATAACTGTAAAAGAGGTCTCTGTTATAGGTTTTCCTACCTATTTTACGCCTAACGGTGATGGTATAAATGATACTTGGAAACTTAAAGGCGCCGGGCAAGACACCAGTACCACAGTTCGTTTCTTTATTTTCGATCGCTATGGGAAGTCTATGTATCAATCACGTGCAATGGGTAATGGCTGGAATGGAATTTACAATGGAGTTGAACTTCCACCAGATGATTACTGGTATTTAGTGGAGCTTGAGGATGGTCGTGTCTTTAGAGGTCACTTCTCATTATTGAGATAATTGAGATGGTATTCCGCTTTCGCGAAAGCGTAAATCACCTTTTTATTTAACACCCTTTTAGATTGCTAGCCCTCGTTTTAACAATACTTTACAGCGGCAAATTATGTTAAAATGAGCAAACGGCGTTAATTTGTTAAAAAATTGATGCCCTCTGGTGACAAACCCTGAAAACAAAGCCCCACAAACATTAAAACCTAAAAGAAAATTTAGGTGGCTACGCATTATAGCACGTATATTACTCGTGCTTCTTATACTCATTATATTCCTTCTTTTATTTATAAGAAGTGAGTGGGGACAAAACATTGTTGTTTCTAAAGCAGTCAGTTATTTTTCTGAAAAAACGCAAACTAAGGTTGAGCTTGAAAGGGCTTTTATAACCTTTGACGGAGATATTGCTATCCAAGGCCTATATCTCGAAGATAAGCAAGGCGACACGCTAGTATACAGTAGGTCTCTAGAAGCGGATATTCCTTTGTGGCCCATCATAAATGGTACTGGCATAGGCATAGAAAATGCACAATGGGAAGGTGTACGAGCAAATATTATTAGAAAAGATACAATAAGCGGATTCAACTTTGATTTTATTGCAGCTGCTTTTGCAACTCCACCATCTCAACAAACAGATACAACTAGTACGGCACCAGTTGATCTTATTATAGGTGATCTAGATCTGAAAGATTTTGACGTAGTGTATAACGATGTTGTTACGGGTATAGATAGTAGGTACACTTTTAAAGAGCTACGCATATCACCAGATACAGTAAACCTGGACGAGATGAGATTTACTGCCACTGAGGGGTATATAGAAAATGCTAAGATTAAGATTAATCAGGTACCAGTACCCTCAGACCCAGATACCGAAGAAATACCACTACCATACTTAGCTTTTAACAAGCTTACCCTAAAAGACGTAAGCGGAAACTATACAGGTGAGGAGGCAGGCGTGTCTTTTGATTTTGACTTTAAAGAGTTTGAAACAAGTATTCCCAAAGCAGATTTTAACAGCTTTGTCATTTCGATAAATGACATTGTAATAAAGGATAGCGCGATAGGTATTGATATGTCTAGTACTACCGCATCACAAGTACCTGTTGAATCTAGCAATTCGCTATTTCCAGACTATAATATTACAGTAAATAAGGCTAGCGTAACTAATACAAGTATACGATATACCGTAAATGGTGCGGTAGCTACAAAAGGCGTTTTTAATCCCGAAGCGGTGTTTCTTTCTAATGTGAATCTAGAAGGTACAAATACTTATCTAAAAGATTTTGTGGCGGGTGGTAACGTAAAAAGTCTTTCTGGAAGAGAAGTCTCTGGTATCAATATCAAATCAGTTTCTACAAATTTTCTTGTTTCTGATACAGATTTACAGCTTGAAAATATGAATGCGGCTATCAACTCAAACTCACTGAGAGGAGATATCGTGATGAGTTACCCTTCACTAAATAATATAGCGACACAACCAGAAGATGTACGATTAGACATCAACATTACAGATGTTAAAGTAGAGCTGGGTGATTTATTTTTATTCCAACCATCTCTAAGAACTAATACGTATTTACAGACAGTAAGTAAAAATCGCATTGCTGGGGCGATAACGGCATCAGGGACGCTAGCAGATTTGACTGTTCCTAATCTTGCTTTGAGCTGGTCTAACACTAATTTAAAGGCAAATGGTAACCTTAAGAATATAAATAACATAGAGAGCTTATATTTTAATCTACCTAACATTAATGCTTCTACTAGCAAGAAAGATATATCAAAATTTATAGCAACAGATTCTTTGAGTATGAATCTTCCGCAAGACATAAAGCTAGTAGCTGCCGCGAAAGGTACCCTTACAGACATTACGACTACTGCAAGCCTTACGACTACACAAGGTCTCGCAACCATAGATGGTACTTTCAAAAATGATAATACCATTGCTTTTAACACCACACTGGCAATAGAAGAGTATAACCTAGGTGAGCTTCTTCAAAACAATAGCTTAGGGAACCTCAATCTCACACTCAAAGGGCAGGGCTCAGGCACTTCATTAAACACGCTTGATGCAACTATAGAAGCTACTGTAGCTTCATTTTTATACAATGACTATGCTATAAAAGACCTAACGATTACCAGTAAGATAAAAGATGGTGAGGGCGCTATTACATCAAGCTACAAAGACACTAATCTTAATACAAACCTTACAGGCCTTGTAGTGCTCGACACAATTGCACCAGCAGCAACGATTAATCTCGATGTCATAGGAGCAGATTTACAAGCACTTGGGTTAATGCAGCGCGATGTGCGCACAGGTTTTAAACTTACCAGTACTTTTAAAGGGAGTACCGCGAGTTATGATGTAACAGCAGTAATGGATGATGGTGTAATTGTTTATGATGACCGTACATATTTAATAGGTAATCTAGAAGGATCTGCGCGTGTACGCCCAGATAGTACTTCTGTACAATTTGACAACAAGATATTGAACCTTGATTTAAGATCTAACGCTGACCCAGCGAAGATAGCAACAGCCTTACAAAATCACGTAAACAGCTATTTTTACAGAGATGCTATTATAAAAGATACCATTACAAACCCAGTAAATGTTGTTCTTAAAGGAAAGGTGAGACAATCACCCTTACTCAATGAGGTTTTTCTAGTAAATATGAAAGATCTAGACACGATTGCTGTTGACCTTGATTTTAGTGAGGCTACCCGAAAACTAGATGCCTCGATAAAAGCACCACACATTAATTATGCAGGTAATGAGTTGGATAGCCTCTCATTTAGTATGAACACAGACCGAGATGCATTTACCTTTGATTTAGGTTTTGACGGCCTAACTGCAGGGCCTATCGCTATACAAGAAACACGTATAAAGGGTAATCAAACTAACAATGAGCTTTCACTAGATTTTCTTGCCTATGCAAATGATGAAAAACTCATACAAGTACAGTCAGACATTACGGGGAGTAGGGAGCGATTACGTTTTCACGTAAGTGAAGACAGTCTTATTTTCAATAAAAAAGATTGGAAAACTCCGTCGAGTAATGAAGTTCTTATTACAGATGGGAAATTGGCTTTTAATGATTTTCGCTTTACGCGAAAGTTGCAATCTGTCGAATTTACAGACAAACTTCCTACCATTGAAAAGGATCACATAGCTATCGATTTTCAGAATTTTAAAATAAGTGAGTTTCTTGCATATCTCAATCCAGATGAAAAACTTGCTAGTGGTAACCTTAATGGAGATTTTGTACTAGAAGAACCCTTTGGTGACATAGGTTTTCTGGCAGATATATATGTTGAAAAGCTACGAGTACTAGAAGAAGATCTAGGTATTTTAGAACTTACAGGTAGATCTATTAATGGTAATAAATACGACTTTAGCCTTGATGTATCAGAAGGAGTGGCAGATCTAGAACTCACTGGTGATTATATTGCAGATATAGATGGAGCTACCATCAATATGGATCTAGATATTAACGAACTAAAAATGGAGGCCGTAGATGGCTTTTCTCTTGGTGAATTAAATAATGGATCTGGTACGCTCAATGGTAATTTTAAAATGAACGGGAAGCTTGTTGATCTGGAATACCAAGGGTTCTTACGTTTTACTAATGCAGGATTTACTGTTACTAAGCTTAATGCACCATTTACTTTACTTAAAGAAACTGTTTCTATAGATAATGAGGGCATCTCAATGTCAAATTTTACCATACGTGATGATAAGGACAATAAACTTACAGTAGATGGTCTAGTGGGTACGGAGAGCTTCATTAACCCGACATTTGATTTAAAAGTCGTTGCAGACGATTTTCAAGCGCTTAATGCAGAGCAAGGCGATAACGACTTTGTATACGGGACAGCGGTTTTTGACGCTACTGCCTCCATCACCGGTGATTTACAAATCCCCATAATAGATCTTGACGCTACAGTGGGCGGTAGTACAGATATCACCTACATTATGCCTACAGCAGCGGCAAACATAGAGTCTAGTGATGGTATTGTAGTTTTTGTTAATAGAGAAAATCCAGACGCCATTCTCACACGCACCGAAGAAGAAACAGGAACAATTACAGGTTTTGATATAAAATCACTACTTAAAGTAAATAGAGATGCACAAGTAACCATACTTATAGATGAAGAGACAGGTGATAATCTAAAGGTAAATGGTGATGCAGATTTAAATTTCACACTACAACCCAATGGGCGTATGAATCTAACAGGGGTGTTCGACGTGGCTGGTGGGCAGTATGAGATGAACTTATATAACCTAGTTAACCGCACATTTACGCTTGACCCAAGCAGCCGAGTATCTTGGTCTGGAGATCCTTTTGACGCAAAACTTGATGTGCGTGCCGTATATTCGGTTGATGCTTCTGCGGCGCCACTTATGGCTATTACAAGTACTAGTGATGATCCCGCAGCTCAGTCACAATACAGGCAGCAATTGCCGTTTTTAGTCTACCTAAATATAGACGGGGACCTACTTAGTCCAGAGATAAACTTTGCATTAGACCTGCCAGAAGATGAGCAAGGTGCACTAGGAGGTGAAGTATACAGTCGCGTACAACAAGTTAATCAACAAACTGGAGAGTTAAACAGACAGGTCTTTTCACTCTTAGTGCTTAATAGATTTTACCCTGACTCTAACTCAGATGGGAGTCAGGGAGGGTTTGCTAGTATTGCTAGAGATAACCTTAATGATGCCTTGTCTGATCAGCTTAATATTTTTTCTGATAAATTATTAGGCAACACAGGGTTCCAGTTGGATTTTGGACTCGATACGTTTACAGACTACCAAGGCACAACTCCACAAGAACGCACGCAGTTGGATATTGCTGCACAACGTAAATTCTTTAATGATAAACTTACCGTACGTGTGGGGAGTAGTGTAGACGTGGCGGGCGAGAGTGCAAGTGGCGATGCCACACCGCTTATAGGTAATGTGAGTCTAGAGTATGAACTTACTAAAGATGGACAGTATCGTCTCAAAGGCTTTAGACGTAGTGAGTTTGAAAACGTGATAGATGGACAGACCATTGTAAGCGGGATCTCGCTCATATTCCAGCAAGAGTTTAATAAATTTAGTCAGTTGTGGAGTGCTATCTTGAGAAAGAAACAACAGCAACTCCTTCAAGAAGAAGAGCAAAAGGAAGAACTCAAACCTTCCCAAGAAAATAGAAAAACTAATAAGATAGATTAATCAAGTGCAGTACCGTAAATTAATACACATAGTCCTTGTCATAGTTAGCATCAAACTCTGCTCTTGTAGTGTAGAAAAGTATATACCCGAGGGAGAACGATTATATACGGGTGGTGAGGTTATAATTAACTCAGATAGCACCATAGTTAATCAAAATTTACTCAAGGCAGAGTTAGAAAGTGTTTTAAGACCTTCTCCTAATACTAAGATTTTAGGAATGTATCCTAATTTGAGCATACATTACAAAGCACAGCGAGAAAATCCAGGCGTTATCAATAAATGGCTCAACAAGAAAATAGGAGAGGAGCCTGTGTACCAGTCAGATGTAGAGGAGTTTGAGGTAGAGGCATTGTTGAGAAACAGACTTGAGAACCGTGGCTTCTTTTATAGTGATGTGAGTTCTCGCTTTCGCGAAAGCGAAACAAAGAAAAGAGCTTCTATAGCATATACGGTTAAGGTGCCTACACCATACCGTATGGAGACCTATCAGCTCGACACACTCTCGCCGCCTATTTATAGAGAGATGATAAGTACGGTTAAGAGTTCGCCCTTCAAAAAGGGAATGCGATATGACCTCTCAAATCTAAAACAAGAGCGCGACCGCATAGACTACAAGCTTAAGAGAAAGGGGTATTACAACTTTAACCCATCGTTTCTCATTTTTGAGATTGACACAAATCAATATAAGAACAAGCGTTTTGATATGTTCTTAAAGATTAAAAAAGATGTTCCTAACAAGGTCATTGTGCCTTACAAAGTGCAAAAAATTAATGTGTATCCTAACTATGAGCTAAAGGATACCTTACAGCAAAATATAGTCCGCTACGATAGTCTCAATATGATACAAAACGAGACCTATTTTAAACCCAAATATCTTGCGCCATACATTACACTTAAAGAAGGATCGCTTTATAATCCAGATATCTCCCGCAATACAGCCAGAAGATTATCTACCATAGGGGCTTATAAATTTGTAAATATCCAGTATGAAGAAGTAGACAGCCTGCGCACAGATAGCTTAGGGATTCTAGAGGCAAACATATATTTGTCACCTCTTAATAAAAGAGCCATAAGAGCAGAGATACAAGCAGTCACAAAGTCTAATAATTTTGCTGGGCCCGGCCTTGCACTTACCTACAGCAATCGAAACCTCTTTAAAGGGGGAGAAGTACTTAATATTACAGGCTCTGCAGGTTATGAAGTGCAAGTAGGTGGTGGCGAGTCTTTGAGCAGTATTGAGCTGGGACTTGCAAGTGAGCTTGTATTCCCTAGAGTGATTTTTCCAATTAAGATTAATACAGATTTCTTTAAATACAACATCCCAAAAACCGTCACGGCGCTAGGTTTTGATTATTTAAACAGGTCAAAGCTATACACGCTTCTCTCTGGTAACGCAGGCTTTGGCTACACTTGGGATGCAAATAAATATGTGACGCATAAAATAAACCCTATCTCACTAAGCTACACGAGATTGTCAAACACTACAGAAGCCTTTGACGAGATACTTGCAGAAAATCCATTTTTAGAGCAAAGTTTTGAGCAGCAATTTATCGCCGGTCTTACCTATAGTTTTACCTACAATGGGATGGTAGATACTAGTGATACACATCAAGTATTTCTTAATACAAATATTGAGATTGCTGGTAACACCGTCAGTCTACTTGGCCAAGAAAATGAGGATACAGAAAACAACACCTTTTTAGGACTAGAATATGCACAGTTTGCAAAGGTAGATGCAGATTTTAGGTATCATTTTAACTTTGGTAAGGAGCAAAAAATTGCCACTCGCTTATTTGTTGGTTATGGATATGCATATGGTAACTCAGTGATATTGCCCTTTGTAAAACAATATTATGCAGGCGGTCCATACAGCGTGCGAGCGTTCAGAATACGGTCTTTAGGGCCTGGTACGTCAACAGGTAACTCTGAGAGTGGGAGCTTTTTTGACCAGATAGGTAACATACGCCTAGAGGCAAATGCAGAGTATAGATTCCCTATCTTTAATTACCTTAAAGGTGCCTTTTTTGTAGATGCGGGTAATATCTGGAATAGCGTTGAGAACGAAGATCTACCGGGTAAAGATAAGTTTACCTCAGATTTTATAAACGAGCTTGGTATAGGTGGTGGTTTTGGGCTACGTGTAGATGTACAAGGCTTTGTAATACGTTTTGATCTCGCTGCTCCCTTCCACGATCCATCGCTTCCAGAGGGAGAACGCTGGGATTTCAAATTTGATGAGCCTATCTTTAATTTTGCTATTGGCTATCCTTTTTAAATAATTTACGCTTTCGCGAAAGCAAAAAAAATAACACTCATACTACTTCATATATGAACAATTCTACTCATAAAATACACATTATAGGCGCCGGAATAAGTGGTCTCATTGCTGCAATACAACTTGAACAGAAGGGATATACACCCACCATTATAGAAGCTACAGATCGTGCTGGTGGTCGTGTAAAGACAGATGTTGTAAACGGTTACCAGCTAGATCACGGTTTTCAAGTACTACTAGATGCATACCCAAAAGCAAAACAGTATCTCGATTATAAGGCCTTAGAGCTACAATCCTTTTTACCAGGAGCGACCATATTTAAAAACCGTAAATCCCAATCTATAGGCGACCCTACACGTAGTATCAAGATGCTTATACCTACAATGACCTCGTCTGTAGGAACACTGGGTGACAAGGTTAAGGTGCTTAAGCTTAACAAGGATTTAAAAAACAAATCTATAGAAGAGATTTTTAATACTCCAGAGAGCTCTACGCTAGTTTACCTGCGCAAGAGAGGCTTTAGCCAGGCGATGATTACAGATTTCTTTAAGCCGTTTTTCAGCGGTATTTTCTTAGAGACAGCCCTTGAGACTTCTAGTCGTATGTTTGAGTTTGTGTATAAAATGTTTGGAGAAGGGATGGCTACCGTGCCAAAAGCTGGAATAGAAGCAATACCTAAACAACTCTCTTCAAAACTCAAAAACACCACCTTTATGTTTAATACGAGTGTAGCAAGTGTAGAAGATAACACCATCACCCTCACAAACGGAACTACGCTAGAGAGCGATTATACTATTATAGCTACAGAAGCTAGTCAGTTTATAGCAAACCTAAGAGGTCAAGAGACTCCCTGGAAGTCTTGTGTAAACCTGTATTATGAGGTAGAAGCAGTAGGGAAGAAACAACCCTTGATCCAACTTGTAGCAGATGAGAACACACGAATTAATAATCTCTTCTATGTAGATGCGCTAGAAACTGCAACTACTGGAGCAAAAAATCTACTCTCTGTAACCGTAGTAGATGATCAAGATTTATCTGAAAAAGCACTTGTTGCAACCGTTACTTCAGAGCTTGCAACTTACTGTAATATCACAGATGTTACTTTCTTAAAATCATATGTGATTCCGCGAGCTTTACCTAAACTTGACAATTTACGTATGGATTGTGAAGCGTCTGAAACGCAACTTAAAGACACGATTTTTCTTGCTGGTGACCATCTTCTTAACGGCTCTCTTAACGCCGCGATGATCTCTGGAGAAAGAGCTGCTCAAGCTGTCATAGAAAAAATAGAAGGACTGCTACAGTAGTACATAATTTATGCAAAACTCCCACTATAGACATTGTTTATAGTGGGAGTTTTCAATTAAACATATTTATTCTAAACACTTACAATCAATTAATTATAGATTTTAAATAAAGTTTTTGTTTAATGCTAAGTATTTACTTTATAGAGAAAACCTATAGATCTCAAAAAAGTGATTTTAAGTTAAATTTTAACGTATAAGAGATATCTATACTAGGTTTTTGAGGCCAGTTTAGTAACATCGCAGCTTGTATATTTTATTAATAAATGAGGGTTCAAATTATAAGTATAGATTTCGATACCTTTATACCATAAACCCTTTTTTATGAACAGAGAAATTCCAAAAAATCATTACGACCTCATTTGTGTAGGTGGTGGCATTATGAGTGCAAATCTTGCACTTATGGCAAAGATGCTTAAGCCAGATTTGAGCATCCTCATTTTAGAACGTCTAGGTGATGTTGCTCAAGAAAGTTCGGCCGCTTGGAATAATGCAGGTACGGGTCACTCGGCACTTTGTGAACTTAATTATTGTCCCGAGCAAGAAGATGGGTCTGTATCTATAAAAAAGGCTATAGAGATCTGTAAGCAATTTGAAATCACAAAACAGTTTTGGGCACATCTAGTAGAAGAAGGCTTTATAGAAGACCCTCAGCGCTTTTTAAAACCCATACCACATCATAGCTGGGTGACAGGAGAAAAGAATGTAGCGTTCCTTAAAAAGCGTTTTGAAGCCTTTAAAGAGCACTTTATGTTTGACTCCATAACGTATACAGAGCAAATAGATAAAATGAAAGAGTGGTTCCCGCTCATAATGCACAATCGCACAGAAGATGAGGTAATGGCTGGCTCACGCATAGATCGTGGCACAGAGGTGAACTTTGGAGTTCTTACAAAGCGTTTATATGAAATTCTAGCCACAGAATTTGATACCCCCGTACACTTCCACAAAGAAGTAGAAGATCTTGACCCGCTTGATAATGGCAATTGGACTGCTATTACAAAAGATCTTAAAACAGGTAACAAACAATCTATAGAGGCAGATCATATTTTTATAGGCGCTGGGGGCGGGGCATTATTATTACTTGAGACTGTAGAGATAGAGGAGAAAGATGGTTTTGGCGGTTTTCCAGTAAGTGGTGGCTGGCTGGTTTGTAAAAACAAAGAGCTTATAGAGCAACACAATGCAAAAGTATATAGCAAAGCTGGCGAAGGCGCGCCACCTATGAGTATGCCCCACTTAGATACTCGCTATGTAGATGGTGAGAAGCAACTTATGTTTGGGCCCTTTGCAGGATTTAGCCCCAAGTTCTTGAAAGCAGGTTCTAATCTAGATCTTGTAAAAAGTGTCAATTTTAAAAATATCCCTTCTATGCTAGGCGCTTTCTGGCATAATCTTGATCTTACAAAATACCTCATAGGCCAGATCACAATGACCTTTGATGACCGTATGAACGAGCTACGTAATTTTATTAAAGATGCAAAAAACGAAGACTGGCGTATAGAAGTTGCCGGCCAGCGTGTACAAACCATAAAACGAGATGAGTTTGAAGGCGGAAAATTAGAATTTGGCACACAGATCGTAAGTGGTTCTGATGGTAAAATAACGTGTTTACTAGGTGCATCTCCAGGAGCATCTACCGCGCCAAAAATAATGCTAGACGTACTAGAGCAAGCCTTCCCAGAGATTATGAACTCCCCAGAAGGAAAGAAAAAACTTAAAGAAATTGTACCTAGCTACAAGGAAGAAATCACCAAAGTGCATTTTAATAAAGAACTACAGCGCACCACGGCTATTCTTAACTTATAAGTTTAATGATGCATAAAACAGGTTCTTGGTTGCGGGTGTTGCTACAGTATGCACCATAGTTAAAATCTTGATTACAACCTACTCATCTGTTTTGTTAACGATTCAATACTTATCCATCTCCATAGGGCAGAATCATAATTACGAGCATCAAAATATAGGTTCTCAAGACCAAATTGCACATTTATGCTAATTAAATTTGGCGATTTTCAATGATAGACTATCACCTTTGCCATCATAATCGTAACCACTTTCATTTTTATTTCCATAAAGGAATTTAAATGGATCAAAGCCATCAGTCCTTTTATAAAGTTTATTTTTTTCAACTTTCCAATATAGACTATGATTGGATATATAAGGATTTTTAAAATCTAAAAAGCTGCCATCTTCCTGCTGGTATTTAGATTCATTATCATTAAGTTGCACTTTCATTTTGGATGAAAATTCAGCTGTATATTTCCAAGGGTTTATAAAGCAATCCTTCTTTGAATAGACGAGAATCGTATCTTTTTCGTTAATAAAAAAACCAGAAATGGGTTCATTATAAATATGCGAATCATTGAAAATATGATTTATATATTTCTTTTCATTTGGATCATTCAAATCTTTGCTCAGAATTATAATCATATTTTTTCTATAACCCCTTATTTCCGAATTTTTAAATTCACTTAATTGTTCTTTTTTGTAAAGACTAATACTTCTCAAAAGGAAATCATCTTTAATATCATAAATAATGAGCTCATCGTTTTGATAATATTTGTTAACACTACTGCATCCTATCATTAAAAGGATGCTTAATAAGTATATATATATTTTCACTTTAATCCAATTTTAGATAATGTCAATAGAATTGATAAAATTTGAATATACATTGTCATTTCTCAAATTGTAGGCAACAGGCCAAGACATAAAGCGAGTGCGGCATACTTCGGCAAGCTCAGTACAAGCCTTGCTGGTTAGCCTGTTTTTTTGTTTTTTAATTGATTGTCTAAATATACACTTATTTGTGGATCTGTCGCCGCGCATAGAGCTTTCAAATCCCGATGTACTTCGGGACGCGTTATGTAATCGTTGTGTAGGCTTCCCCATTTTTAGGGAAGCCTACATTTTTAGGGAAGCCCACAACGCTGCTTAAAAGTATCCCTGGTATGGGCGAAAAAACGGCCTTGTTTTTACTAGTTTCTACAGATGGTTTTACCAAGTTTGAACGTGCCGGGCAGTTGTGCAGTTACGTGGGTATTACACCCACCATACGAGAGTCTGGAAGTAGTGTGCGAGGTAGAAGTAAAATAAGTAAAGTAGGTAATAAAAAGCTTAGAAACCTCTTGTTTTTATGTGCTTTTTCTGCCTGTAAATACAACCGGGCTTGCAGAGAAATTTATGAGCGCATTGTAGCCAAAGGAAAGAGTAAAAAACTAGACCTCATCGCAGTGGCAAATAAGCTCTTAAAACAAGCCTTTGCCATCATAAAATCTGGAAGACCCTACGATGAAAATTATAGATCAAAATTAGCTTAAAAGGGCTTGTTTTTTAACTCAGTTCTTTGTTGTGTTGTAGGCTTTTTTTTATTCTTTAAATTCCAATTGCTTCAAATTTATATTCCCACACTCAATTGTTTTTTCGTTAATTCGATAAATAAGTTTTTCCTCTTTTATGCTAAGTCCCGTTCTCAATGTTCCATTTACTCCTTTATTAAATAATGTTACGACATAAAAACCGTTAGAATCCTTTGGGTTAATCGTTCTCTCTAAATCAGTTTGCTTACGAAAATTATCATTTAAATATTTTTCTAAATCAAGACCATAATTAAATAGAGTTTCTTTTTCAGGTGTTAATGTGTCGGAGGGAATAAATAGTTTAAATAATCTATCTGGTGAAGATGGTAGGTCATACGAATCTTCAGAGAATTCCATTTTAAATTCAAAAGGAGTATTCATTTCATTGGTTATTCGAGTCCAAAAAACAGCATAAATATATTCTTTGCCCAAAGGGTCAGTATATTTCAGCCCACCTCTTGGGTAGCTATTTTCAATTATTAAGTTGTGACCAATAGGATCAGAGTAAACGTACCTGGTGTCAACATTCTTTTGGTCAGATACTTCTAGACGTATTTGACTTTCAGCAACTATTGCATTTTTAGATTTCTCTAATTCCTTTGAAACTTTAACTGGCGTTGATTTATTTCCTTCTCCACAGGAAACAAGCCCTATAGCCACCATAATCGATAATATTATTTTTTTTCTCATTTTTTTTCAGCTTGCACACAACGTGGGGGTCTATGTTTTGATGCGTGTAGCGGTGTACGACGGTAGGAGTACAGAGTAGCTACGGAAGCAGCAAAAAAATAAAAAGGCACTCAATGCCCTAAGCATTGAAATATAGACAGTGTTGCTCACAGAAACAACCACGTAAGAGTAAGTCAATTAATTAATATTAAAAATAAGGAATTATGAATTCAAAAAATGAGATAATAGGTTTTGTTGCAAGTAACATTTCTGTAATAAGCACGATTGTAGATGTTCTTTTGTGTTTTTGTGTACTTATACTAGCTTCTGAGTTTCGGAAAATACGCAAAAGCAATCAATAGGCGGGTATTTGATAAATCCATCTTAAATCATACCATTTGTATGGGTATAATTCAAACTTATAATCTTGATATGTATATCCGTGTTTTTTAGATAAATAATTTACAAACGTCATAAATTCAATATCGTAATACATCTCATCTATGTTTCTATTGTTTCCATTAGTTGTTTTAGTTCTAACTATTGTGTTTGATTTATGCATTATGAAATATTTAGTCCTGCTCGTTTTTCAGAGTAGGCAAGTGCCTTTTTATTTTAATAGACCCCCACGTTGCTCACAATTAGACTTACAAGGGAAACGGAATGAAATGAGTTTTGTAAGGCGTATCCGAGACGGCGACGATATTTTTAATGAGTTTTTCACGAATGAAATATCGTTGGCGTTGAGGTTATTGTGAGCAACAGGCCACTACATAAAGCGAGTGTGGCATACTTCGACAAGCTCAGTACAAGCCTTGCAGGTTAGCCTGTATTTTATTTTTTAATTGATTGTCTAAATATACACTTATTTGTGGATCTGTCGCTGCACATAGCGGTTTGAAAGCTCACCGTAAGAAGTAGGTTTTCGCGAAAGCGGAAATAAGCAATCTTCCTAAGGAAGTAGAAACAATGATTATAACCACCGTATTACCAGTTATAAACTTTAAGCCCTCACCACAGGAAATAAGAGACTATTATAAAACAGACGTTAACCACCCTTTTTGTAAAAGGAACATCTCTCCAAAACTAGAAAAGCTCAGAAAGAAATATCAATCTGAGCTTTTTTAAAAATTAGCGATGTCTTTGCACGTCTATTTTGATAGGTTTCATCTGGATAAGGTTAATGCGATGTAAAAAACGCATAATAAGATATGTTACATCTATCTCATACCAACGCACTCCTCCAAAGTTAGGTCTAGACCCAAACTTGTGATGGTTGTTATGGTAGCCTTCTCCCATCATCAAGAAATCAAAGCGAAAGAGGTTCTTAGAAGTATCTTTAGTTTTAAAGTTTCGGTAACCTAAAATATGACCAAACCAGTTAATAATTACACCGTGTATAGGCGCCATAGCTAGCACTACAGGTAAAAATAGCCATTGCCACCAGGCGCTTGCAAATACAGCAAAGAAAGTAATGTACAACACTCCCCAAAGCACTCTAGAGAAACGAGAGCTGGCAAATGCATCAAAGCGTTTCCATTGTGGGACGTTCTTTTTAAACTTTGCATCTACTGCTACTCGGTCGTTATTAATGTCTTGGTAAATGTTTTTTGTTTTCCACATCATAGCAAATGGGTTTTCATCATAGCTAGGGGAGTGTGGGTCCTTATCTGTATCTGTATAGGCGTGGTGCATTCTATGCATAATACCATATCCATAGGCACTCAGGTAGCTGGGGCCTTGAAAAATCCAGGTTAGTACAAAGGTTATTTTTTCGGCTGTTTTTGACATTGTAAATGTCTGGTGTGCCGCATATCTATGTAGAAAAAATGACTGAAAAAACAGACCACTGTACCACATTACGATTACAAAGAGGAGAATGAGCATTTCTTTTTTATGCAAAGGTACTCTGGTGAGCAAACTCGCACAATGAACCTACATTAACTAATGCGCTTGCGTATACGGCTTAGGGCTTGAGGCGTTACACCTATGTAAGAGCTTATGTACTTGAGAGATATCTCCTTGAGAAGTTGCGGGCGCTCTTTAAAAATACTGAGGTAACGCTCTTCTGCCGTTTGATCAAGAAGCGATTGTAGCCTTTTTGACTTAGTAATAAATAGATTTTCGGCAGTGAGTCTACCTATAAGGTTGCCTATGGCTGTTTTATTGTAAATTTCTTGAAGATCGTTATAAGAGATACTAAGCATACTTGTATTAGAGAGTGCTTGTACGGCGTGCTCAGAGGGTTTTTGAAGCAAGAATGAGTCATAAGCACTTACAAACTGATTTTCAAAACAAAACCCAAAGGTAATTTCCTTTTCTGACTTTGGTTTAGGTATAAACAGTCTAACTGTACCAGAGGTGATGAATGAAATATAATTTTCTACCACACCAGCTTTGTGTATGATGTCTTTTTTCTTAAAAGTACGCTCTTTTAGCTTTGAACTAAAGAGCTCCCAATCACTGTCTGAAACGGGTGAAAATTTATTTATATAATTACGTATCTCTGTCAATGCTTTACAAATTTGCTTTACAAAGATACTACTCAGCAACCTCTTTAAAATCGTTATCTAAAGATGTTTTACTATTGTTTTATTATAGCTAAGTTCGTACGGCCTTAAAAAACGTATAATAATTGCAATCATTATGAAAAAAGAAACCTACTTAATTATACTTGCTTTTTTCTCAATTTACGTCTTTTGGGGTTCTACTTATCTATGGAACAAGATTGTGGTAAGTGAGGCTCCTGCCTTTATGCTTGCTGGTTTACGATTTACCACGGCAGGCCTTCTTATCTTTTTTATAGCAAAAATCACAGGCAAGTCACTTAAGATTACTCCTAAGCAATTACGCAATTCTGTACTGGCAGGATTTTTCTTTTTAGTGTACGGTAACGGTGTATTTGTATGGGCACTTAACTATGTAGACAGCGGTTTTGCAGCATTACTAGCTGCCTTACAGCCTCTATCCATTCTCTTACTTATGAGAATTACTCAAAAAAAGGGTTTAAAGCCTAAATCTATAGTAGGCGTAGTGTTAGGACTTATAGGTATGTATTTACTTGTCTCACAGCAAGAAATTGCAATGAAAGAAGGTGCAGTTCTAGGTATAGGTATGATTTTTACCTGTATATTAAGTTGGAGTATAGGTAGCCTTTTTGTGGCAAAAGCAGATCTTCCCAAAAACTTTTTTATAACCACTGGTTACCAGATGGTAAGCGCCGGTGTACTTTTATGGATTATAAGTTTAGTTATTAATGAACCGTGGAGTTTTCCAAACACCTGGAGTACCCGAGCACAAATCTCTATGGTGTGCCTAGTTATTTTTGGCGGGATTGCCGCTTTTACCTCTTTTAATTATCTTCTTAAAAAGGTGTCTACAGAAAAGGTAGCTACCTCTGCATATGTAAACCCTGTGGTAGCATTATTTTTAGGGTGGTATTTTCTTGATGAACAGGTCACCTTACAATCTATGATTGCTGCCGTAGTACTTCTAAGCGGTGTTTATTTTATAAACAGTGTCAAGAAAAATGACAAAACAACTTTAAGAAAGCCCTGGCGTAGAGGTAGAGGCTAGTGTTTATAGTATCTATAAGGCATAAAAAAGTCCCGAGTTATATCGGGACTTTTTTTAATCACTATGTCTAATTTATACAAAGGTGGTTTCACCTTTATCTAGTGCTTCTTTTGCCTCTACAATAGTAGCATCTTCTATATCATCTTGATGAGGGGCTCTGCGGTTTGTGGTCATATCAGCCTTTGAGAGTTCTTTGTCAAGAGCATTTTTTAAACTCGTAAGCTTTTCAGACACTTGCTCTTCTACATCATAATATGTTTCCTTAAGAGTATCTCCCGCTCTTTTTGCTTTGTCTTTAAGCGCAGCTTTCTCTTCTGGTGATAATTTATTGTACTTATATAAACCTAGGGCACCCGCAGCTACTGCAAGTAAACCTAGTATTCCTTTTGTGTTATTATTCATTGTATAGCTTATTTTTAAAGTTGTTTACTAAATTTAAGTAATCTGTATTACAATACCTCCAGCTACCAAGACATTAGTATTTTATTAATACACTTTTAGTAAAATCACTTATTGTTTTAAGATATACTATTTATGATACGTGTGAGTACGCTTTCGCGAAAGCGTATCAAAAAAAACTACTAGGCTACAGCCTCTGTCATCGCATAATAATGCAAGATGTTTTTATAAAACGAAATGTTTTCTTCTGTCTCACGTATACAAGATTTTAAAAACTTCTCAAGGCTGTTATACGTAATTTCTACCTCGGCACCACGTTCTAGCATATCTATACCTAGTAAAACTGTTCCTTTATCTACATCAAGCACAACAGATGAGGCGTTAAAGTGGTTCTTTATAATGGCGATGTGCAACTGCTTAAAACTTGCTCTACGCTTAAAGCGAAAATCTGTAGAGTACTCTATAAGATTATTGAGACTTCTTACAATGTTGTTGTTTGATTGGATCATAGCGTTTGGTTTTTTTCTTTTGAACATCATAAAAATAAAATCTAAAGTGTTAATAAAAATCTAATAGTCAGCATTTTATAAATTGTTTAACTTTTATGCTATTACGCTATAGGGCATATAATGCTGGTATATGTAATACGTAAGAGAACTATGGTTTAGATCTCAAGGCATAGCTTTTTTTAAGAAGTTTTCTTTTAGATAAGGTTCTAATTAAACCATTAATTAGGCGTACTTTCGCGCACTGATAAAAGCCCTGATTATGAAGCGTATAAATGAATACAAAAAACTCTTTGGAGTTGAGAAAGAAATAGATCTTAAAATGCTCAAAAAGAGTTATAGAAATCTTGTAAAAGAGTGGCATCCAGATAAGTTTCAAGCTGGAGATCCTAAGCAAGAAGAGGCAGAGATACAAAGCCGTCGTATCATAGATGGTTATCACTTTTTAGTAAGTATGGCACCAGAGACTAAGGAGGCAAATCTTGAGGCATACACAGAAACTATAACAAATGCAGCTATAGCAGATTACCAGCATAAAGGTTTATTACTTGAGGTAACCTTTACAGATGGTACTACCTATGAGTATTTTGGGGTGACAAAAAAGACGTATATTAAAATGATTAATGCAGGTAATCTTAACCGTTTTGCAAAGCGTAGTATTTACCCTAAGCATAATTACCGTAAGTCAAAAAGACACTTACAAGAAGCATAATTAAGGTAATATTAAGTTTACAGATTAAAAAGGCGCCAGCATATATGACAAGTACATTTACCGCTCTAGGAGTAACAAACGCAATACAAGAAGCTCTAGCTGCACTAGAGATTGTACAACCTACAGATATACAACAGCAGGCCATCCCCGCAATGCTCACATCAAAAAAGGATGTAGTTGCACTAGCGCAAACAGGTACGGGTAAAACGCTAGCCTTTGGGGTACCTTTATTACAACTTATAGATCGTACAAACCCTACGGTACAGGCCGTGATACTTGTCCCAACAAGAGAATTAGGACAACAGATATACTCAAATATTGTAGCATATGCTGCACAATTACCAGAAGTAACGGCAGCGGTTTTTTATGGAGGGATACCTGTAAAAGAAAATATAGAACGTCTTAAAGCACCCGCTCAGATTGTAATTGCAACACCTGGACGTCTTATAGACTTAATGGAACGTAAAGCAATAAACATCTCTCAAGCCAATTATCTTGTGCTAGATGAGGCAGATGAGATGGTAAGTGCTCTTAAAGACAGTATAGATGTCATTGTAGAGACAATGCCTAATAATAGGCGTACCTTCTTATTTTCGGCCACGATGCCGGGCGCAGTAAAGCAACTTATACAAAATTACCTTTCTAAAAATCCGCTGGAGATTACTGCAGAGCGAGCAAATCTCGCTAGTCACATAATCACACACGATTATGTAGTGGTGGAGCCTATTGAGAAGCTAGATGTATTAATGCATTTCTTAAACTCAAAAATAGGGGAGCGTGGTATTATCTTCTGTAAGACAAAGGCTGCTGTAAATAAACTTGCAAAAAACCTGGCTATTAATAAGTTTTCTTCTGGGGCATTACACGGTAGCTTGAGCCAGGCTATACGTGATCGTATGATGGGACAGTTTAGAGAAGGTCATATAGACATACTCGTAGCCACAGATCTTGCGGCACGTGGTATAGATGTAAAAGAAATCTCTTATGTGGTTAACTACCACTTACCAGAGTTTTATGATATGTATGTACATAGAACGGGACGTACTGCCAGAGCAGGAAAAACAGGCTATGCGCTTACTGTTTTACAACAAGAAGAGGTTGCAGAGATACCAGAATTTGAAGAAGAATTAGGTATTACTTTTTCCGCTTTCGCGAAAGCGTCATCTCAAGAAATCGCAGATAATAATCTCATACTCTGGGCGCGTAAAATCTTTAAAACAAAGCCTAATCGTGAGCTCTCACCAGAGCTAAGAGAAAAAGTACACAAGGTTTTTCACCACCTTACTAAAGAAGAACTTATAGATAAGCTACTTGCAAGAGAAACTGTAAGCAAGTAAATTAAGCGCTAAAATTGCTTTATAATATACTTATGACTTTGTTTTAATTACTTAGCTTTGGCTATGACATTAAAACAAAGCCTTCTGCTACTGTGTGTTATCATATCTAGCAGCCTTCTTGCTCAAGAAAAGCGACCATCAGATATATTTTGGGAAACACTCTCAAGCCATTGTGGTAAAGCTTACAAGGGTCACCTTGCTTTACCAGAAAATGATGAAGCCTTTGGCGGTAAAGAGCTCGTAATGCACGTTCGCTCTTGCTCAGATAACGAGATAAAGGTTCCTTTTTTTGTAGGAGAAGATAGATCGCGTACTTGGGTCTTTACAAAGAAAGATGGTATTATCACATTAAAACACGATCATCGCCACGAGGACGGTAGTGAAGATGCCGTAACTCAATATGGAGGTACAGCAAGTAATGTAGGAAAAGAAGATATTCAATTCTTTCCTGCAGATCCACATACACAACAACTTATACCTGCCGCAGCAACAAATGTCTGGTGGGTAACTCTAGATGACACCACCTTTACATATAACTTAAGAAGACTAGGCCGTGATAGTGTCTTTAAAGTAGTGATGGACATCACAAAGCCTATTGCCACACCAGAAGCGCCTTGGGGCTGGAAAGATTAAATAATAACGAGATTACAACAAACACAACCAACTATGAAAAAACTATGGTATCTCTCAATGATTGCTTCTAGCTTTATAGCCTGTGAGCAGTCTGAGCAAAAAAACGAAACACACCCTGAGGTAGTCTTTGACGGAATATCTGAACAAATTGCTCCAGGTGATGATTTTTATAATCACGTGAATAAAAACTGGTATGATAATGCTGTCATTGCAGATGACCAAGTGGGAGTAGGAGCATATCGTTTTCTCAATATACCACAGCAAGAACTTCTTAAAAATATACTCGAAGAGGTTTCTGAGCAATCACACGACCAGGGTAGTGTTGAGCAACTAGTGGGAGACTTTTATGCCTCCGGTATGGATACGCTCAGTATCGATAAACGTGGTATTACACCTATACAAGCCCTGCTAGAAAAGATAGACGGTACCTCTACTACAGAGCAGCTGATGGATGTGGTAGCAAATCAAATTAAAACGGGTGATTATTCCTTTCTAGCGCCTTACATCTCACCAGATCAAAAAAATAGCAAGCTTAACATCTTGCATCTAGCTCAAACAGGGTTGGGTCTACCAGATCGTAATTACTACTTTAATGAAGATCCTTCATCTGTAGCCATACAAGATGCATATAAAACGTATTTAACTACACTTTTTGAATTAGTAGGTGACCCAGAAGCGGCAGCAAACGCTGCAATAGTTTATGCCATAGAAAAAGAACTTGCAGATTCTCATAAAACAAGAATACAGCGTCGCGTTATAAAAGATAATTACAATAAAGTCTCGGTAATAGACCTAGATAATGGACATAATCAAATAGACTGGCAACATATTTTTACCACGCTAGGTACAGATATAGACTCATTAAATGTGAGACAGCCTGCATACTATGATAAAGTAAATGATGTACTTGCGAGCACTGCTCTCAAAGATTTAAAACTTTATGTAAAAGCAAAGTCTTTAAGCAATCACGATAATATATTAAGTACACCTTTTGAAGATGCCTCTTTTGCATATACTAAGGTGATCTCTGGACAAAGCGAGCAACAGTCACGTACTAAACGTATGGTGCGCAATGTAGATAGACAAATAGGATTTGCCTTAGGCCAGCTGTATGTAAAGCGATATTTTAATGAAGAAGCAAAGGAAAGAGCACTTGACCTGGTGAACAATTTTCAGAAATCACTCGAGCAACGCATAGAAAACCTTGAGTGGATGAGTGATAGTACAAAAGTAAAAGCCAAGGAGAAACTCTTTGCTATCAATAAAAAAATAGGCTATCCAGATGTATGGAGAACCTACGACGTAGAGATAAACAGAGATCAGTTTTTTGAGAATGTAGTTGCTTTACGTAATGACAGTTACCAGTACGAACTTAAACAACTTAATAAAGCACCTAACCGTGATGAATGGGGTACTACACCATCTACAGTTACCGCTTATTACAACCCATCACTTAATGAGATAGTATTCCCTGCAGGAATATTACAGGCGCCATACTTTGATTTATACGCAGACGATGCTGTAAACTATGGTGGTATAGGGATGGTAATAGGTCACGAGTTTACACACGCCTTTGACGATCAAGGAGCTCAATATGACAAAGAAGGAAATGTGAAAAACTGGTGGACAGAAGAAGACTATACCAAGTTTAAAGCAAAAACACAGCAAATTATTGAGCAGTACGATAGCTTTACTGTTCTTGACAGTGTACACCTTAAAGGAGCACTTACAGTAGGAGAAAACACGGCAGATAATGGCGGAATCTCTATAGCTTATGATGCCTTTAAAAGAACAAAGCAAGGTCAAGACACCACAAGAATAGGAGGTTTTACTCCAGACCAGCGCTTCTTTTTATCTGTAGCACGTATCTGGCGTGTCAAGACAAGAGATGAGTATTTAAGAAATTATGTAGCTACAGATCCGCACTCACCACCTATCTGGCGTGTAAATGGACCACTTATGAACTTCACTCCATTTTATGAAGCTTTTGATGTAAAAGAGGGGCAAAAGAACTTTAAAACACCAGAAGAAAGAATTAAAATCTGGTAATACGATTTACAAGAGATTTGTATTTACGATATTTGCCACGTAAAAAATTAAAAATAGTGATGAGGAAGAAGAGATTACAATCACTAGGACTTAATTAAAACAACCAAAATAAAATTAAGATATAATGATTAAAGCATTTTTTAATAGACTATTTGGGTCTACTAAAGCATCGATACGAAAAGAAGGAAAGGTAAAGTTCTTCAATACAAAAAAAGGATTTGGATTTATTGCCATAGACAATTCTGACGAGGAGGTTTTTGTACATACTACAAACGTAACTGGAAGATTGAGAGAGAATGACAAAGTTACATTTGAAGTAGAAGACGGAGAAAAAGGACCTAGCGCTGTAAATGTAAAGCGAGTAAAAAAGTAATATTTGTTTTACAAGATCTCTATTATTAACTCCATAAGCACATTCGTGTTTATGGAGTTTTTTTTTACGCTTTCGCGAAAGCGTACTGATACTTTTTAATAGTAAATAGAAAAAGGCAGTCTACTTGATGTAAACTGCCTTCATAAAAGTTATAGACATCTGTTATTCTTCTTCGCCAGTAAGAGAGTCTGCCATTGCCAGCTCTTCATTCTCACTGTTATCTACAGGCACAGAATCTTTTACCCTTGTAAACTCTTCCAGACGCTCTAGATCTCCCTCTTCACCAGAAAAGTATGGAAACACATCTTCTATAGGCGACTCAGCAATGGCTGGTATGGTGTATTCACCCATAGTATCCTTCATAGTAGAAACGGTGTTATCAAAAGCTTCTTTAACGTCATTTGCCTGCACGAGTAGGTATAGACTCGTTTTGCGCTCCTTACCGCTTTCCTCATCATAAGCTATGAGAGATACGCGTGATTTAAACCATCTATCGGTATTTTCAAAAGGGTGAATCTCTGCATAGTTTGCCACTTTGATGTTTGTAATTTTAATTTCTTCACTATCTGGAAGGTAAGCAGCCATCTCTTGTGTAATCCTACTTTCTGCCTCTGTATATGAAATTGCATCGACTAGAAAAGGTGCTGTTTTAACCTTTTGCGTTCCAGATGCTTCATCTAGTTTTCTATATTTTACTTTACACTCGTACCACGTTGCGCTCATACTATTTTGTTTTAAGGTTGCCAAAAATAGGGTAAAGCAAAGGGGCAAAATATCATAAGATGCAATAGATATTCACAATTTGAATATGTGATTTCTAGAGTGTTTATAGTGAATACTTTAAAGGTTTTGTGTAGTAAAAGAATACGGTTAAAGATGCTATGGATATTATAACAGGATGTAGTGAGAATAAATAAGAACCTAGTACTGCTGATATAGCACCCTGAAAAAACCCTAATACTGATTACAATATACTGTAAATTAGAGCATCATATTTATAACTAATGTTATACTCTTAGTCATAATTATGCGCTTTTCACCCATTTTTAAAATATTCTTGTCTATCTTTTAACACCCCAAAAAGTAATTCTTTTGAAAAACAAGCTCCTCATTATCATAATAGTATGTTGTTACGGTGGGCTCGTGTATTGCCAGACCGGTAATAGTAAAGTAGTAGATAGTGTAACTGTTCTCCTGTCCTTATCTAAAGATGAAAACATAAGTGGTAATTACAAAGAGGGTCTACAATATGCAACGTCTGCAGTGCAATATGCACATCAGAATAAGGATAAATCACTACAGGCAAAGGCCTACGTAAGTCTAGCTAATACCTATCAAGCTATAAAAGATTATGCTGATGCAAAAAAATACTACAACCTAGCATTAGATAAAAATACAGATGATTACTTTGTAAACGTAGCTTCACTTAATGGTCTCGGTAATATATATTCTATGGATATTGCCACTGCAGATACTGCTGCTGCTTTCTTTGAAAGATCAATAGATTATACATTAGAAGCAGGTAACACTGAGCATTCTTTTTACACCTACTATAATATAGCTGGTATGTATCTTAATTTTATAGATCCAGATAAGGCTTACCCCTACATTTTAGAAGCTAATAAGTTGTTACCTACAATTCAAGAAGAAGATCCTATCTATGAACTCTTACAACAGTTAAACTTTGCTATCTATTACAACCAAAAAGAGAACCATAGACTCGCGCTAACATATATTGATAAAGCCCTAGAAATAGGAGAGGAGCATACCCTCACCAGAGAACTTATAGATATTTATGATTTTAAAAGTGAGATACATCAAGAGTTAGGGGAATATGATTTAGCCTTAGACAATTTAAGACAGCATTTTTATTATAAAGATTTAGACTTTAATGAAGTCAAAAACCTTCAAATAGAGCAGGTTGAAGCAGATTTTAAAGTAAAAGAGTTTCAACAAAAAGCAGAAGCCTCAAGACTTAAAACCAATCTAATCACCATAATTGGTGTTGGTACACTTTTATTTATAATAATTTGTTTTCTAATATTCTACAACTACAAAAGACGCTTGTCTTTTTTAAAACTTGAGAAAAAAAATGAAGCTTTAGTACAAGCAAAAAATGAAGCAGAAAAGGCAAATAAAATAAAATCTGAACTTCTTGTAAACATAAGTCACGATTTAAGAACGCCTTTATATGGAGTATTAGGTATCACAGAGATGTTAATAGAGAATTCTTCGGCAATAGATAGCCAAAAAGAGCTGTTAAACTCACTAAAATTTTCTGGAGATCACTTAAAATCTGTTGTCGATAATATTTTAAAAATAGAAGAGGTAGAAACTAATAAAACTTCATTACAACTATCAAGGGTTAATCTATATACGCTATTAGATAATGTGGTGGGTTCATTAGATTATTTGGCAAATCAACAAGAGACAGTTTTACAGCTCAATATTTCGCAAAATGTATCTTCATACTATCTACTTGATAAATCTAGTTTATCAGAAGTTCTCGAAAAACTGATTGATAATGCCATAAAATATACTAAACAAGGAGTTGTATCTGTTTCTGTTGAACTTTTAGAGAAAAAACAAAGTAAGGAGTATATAAAGTTTCAAGTTTCAGATACGGGAAAAGGAATATCCAAAGAAGAGCTTTCTGTTATTTTTGAGAATTTTAAACAAGGTACTATAGAGCAAAATGTTTCTTATGGCATAGGCTTAGGATTACCTATAGTCAAGTACTTAATTCAAATAATGGGAAGTGAATTAATGGTAGAAAGTACGGTGGGACAAGGGTCACAATTTTCCTTTACCTTAGAATGCGAAAATTTGTCAAATAATTTAATCATCGATCCTGTATCACAAACTAAAAACTTACATATTTTAGTAGTCGAAGACAACAAAATCAACCAGCTTGTTACACAAAAACTAATAACCTCATTAGGTCACAGCTGTACCATTGCAGCAAATGGAGAAGAGGCTATAGATGAATACAACAAAACTCATTTTGATTTAATACTTATGGATCTCAATATGCCCGTGATGAATGGATTTGAAGCCTCAGAAGTAATTTCCAGAGAAAACAAAAATGTCCCCATTATTGCATTAACAGCATTAGAAATTAGTGAGGTTAAAGAACGATGTGACAGTGTGGGTTTATGTACCATTATAAATAAGCCTGTAGATAAAAATACTATTGAAAAAATTATTAATAAAACAGTTCTTCATAAAAAACTAAAATAAAAATCAATGAAAAATTTCTTTGTCGGGTTACTAATTTTAGCTTGCTATAATGCAATAGCCCAAGATGATTATTATAATATAGTCTCGTATACTGATGAAGGCGCAAAAGCACCAAATACGCATTACATAGGAGAGGCCTGGCTTAGTAGATTACTACAAGAAGATAATGAATTGCCATATAATGTAGTAAAAGCAACTTTTAAAGCAAACTCAACACTAGACTGGCATAAGCATAGTACACTACAAGTGTTAATTGTAGTAGACGGCATAGGTTATTATCAAGAAAAAGGCAAGGCACCTTATAAAATGAAAAGCGGTGATATTATAACGTGCTCAAAAGATACAGAACATTGGCACGCATCATCAAAAGAAAGTGATGTAACTTACTTAGCCCTGTACAGTGGTCAAACACCTACAGAATGGACAGAAGTTCTCACTCAAGAATACTATGATAGCGTCGCTGTTAAACTTAGTAAGGAGTAATAATTATTTGACATAATATAAAAGACTCAGAAAAATATTAAAGTAAAGAGTGCTAAAATGTAAGTTTGAATAGATTTACACAGGCTTTTGCAGTTAATTATTAGACGGCAAACTATTTCATAAATCGCTTATAAAACTTTTTATGTACAATTGTACAGTATAAGCGAGTATTTGAAATTATAAAGAAAGAAAGAATTAATTTATTGATTCTTTTAAGAGTTGATTTGCAATACGTAAAGAAACAAAGGTTATACATAGGTTCCTAAGGCATTATATCTGTAACTATGTCAAATAGCGCTGAAAAGCGCGCTATCCACTCATTCTTTTAATATATCAATTTGTACTATAATGTTCTGCTTTATGTCACTTTGCTTTGAGACAAAGCACGCGATACTGGCGTATCTCCTTTTAAAAAGTTTTCTTCACTAAGGTTTATTTAAAAATGTGAATGGAACACTTTTTACAGCGTTGGCAGTGGGATGGAGGGAAAGTGTGTGAAGTGGAATTCCGAGGCTAATTAATATTGTAAGATTTAGAATTTTAAAAAGGGTTTGTTTGTATCATTGAGTAATTTGATAAGCCATAATAATTACTATAATTTTATATGCTAAAATCAGGGTATGAGTAGTTTAATTAATTGGGAGAATCTTAAACCATATAGAAGTGATCAGAAAAAGAGTTTTGAAGAACTTTGCTATCAAATCACATATGAGGAATATAAAGATGAAGGACTTTTATCATCTATTGATGACAGTGGTGGAGGTGATGGTGTTGAGTTTTATATTGAGTTTCCAAACGGGGATATTTGGGGTTGGCAATGCAAATTTTTTGGAAGATTCGACGAAGGTGGGGCTAAAGAACAGATAAAAAAGTCTCTTAAAAAAGCACACGAAGTTCACGGGAGTAATCTAAAAAAATGGACATTATGTTCCAAACTTTCGCTTACTCCAAATGAAAAGGATTGGTTTTACAATAAACTAGAAGAAACAATTATAAATAGAGAACAAATACTACCCAATGACCACTCTGTTTTATTGGATCACTGGGGTGAAAGTGAAATATTAAATTTTCTTAGGAAATATTCGGATATACATAGATATTTTTTTACCGATAAAGTACTTGATTTGGCTTGGTTTAAGAAGAAATTCGAACTCATTTTAAAATCTAGTGTAATAAAGGCGAAATATCTCAATGGCTTACATATAGAAGGACAAGCCGATTCATCTATAGCACAAATTATGTGCGATGAGCGATTAATCAAACAAATTGAAGAACACGCTGAAGAACTAGATATTGAAGAATTTGCTGTTGAGTTTACTGCAAAAATAAAAGCAATTGAAAACAATGAGAATGCGTTTGGTTTTGGTAATGATTATGAAAATGTAAAAAATTATGTTTTGTCAAGTGGTATTCCAGAGATCATAGATCGAGGTAATCAGCTCATAAATAAATCAATCGAACTAATTGAAAAGGAAGAATTCGTAGAACTCGATTCATTGATAGGCAATATCAAGACCTATGTAGAAGAATTAAATGAATTATACAGTGACTATTCTAAATATAAACTTGTTGAGAACATACCTGACATACATTGGAACACAGAAGAAGCTGAAAAAAATGAGAAAGTTAAAAACGAGATAAAAAAATGTCGAGAAACGGTTCTTGGCCCATATTTTACGCTTAGAAATTATATTGATTCCTATCAAGGCATTTTCTACTACTTTGAGTTTATAAAATTAAATGAACTCCACATAACCGGGAAAGCTTCTAAAGGGAAAACTCACCTTGCCGTAAATATTGTTGAGTATCAAGTTAAAAAAAATAAACCTGCAGTATTTCTTTTCGGCAAAGATTTCAAAAGTGATATGTCCTTTCGTGAGCAACTTAGAGCTTTATTGGACATACCTAGTAATTGGAGTATTAGTGATTTGCTTGGTGCACTAAATATCTCAGGACGGATAAATAAAACAAAAGCAATTCTATTGATTGATGGACTTAACGAGGCTTATCATTGGAAAAAAATTTGGTCAAATGATTTAGAAACATTTATAAATGAAATAAATAAAAATTATCCACATATATTATTTATTACTACTTATCGCAGCTCATATGAAAGAGCTATTTTTCCTGAAAATTATTTCAAATACGGTGAAGGAAACAATAAAAAAAGAGCACGTGTAGATGGTTTTGAACATTTCAATCTAGATGAAGCAATAGATAAATACTTCAATTATTATCAGATAACCCTAGAAAATAGATCTAGGGCATTAAATTCTTTTAAAGAACCACTTTATCTAAAAATATTTTGCGAAGCGAAACAAGGTCAAAAGGTTTCTTTTCAAAATGAAGACTTATTTGATGTTTTTGATCAGTTCATAGAAAAATCTAATAATAGTTTATTAGTGAAACTTGAGAGAGAGCAAAGGTTTAATAAGACATTTTTGTTTGACAAACTAAATATAATTGCAGATAAATTATGGCATTATGGAGCAAGGGATATTAACTTAACCGAGATTGTGCCTTCAATTCTTTCAGAGGATGAATTAATCGCATTAGAAAATGAAGATTTATTAATATTTAGAGATTTCGGTGAATCTGAAGTTGTAACATTTACTTATGATCTTTTAAGCGGTTATTTTATTGCTAAATCAATTCTAAATGAATTTACAAGCTTAGATGATTGCAATAGCTTTCTTTCAAGCTCAAAATTCTCAAAGGAATTATTGGAGCAAGATACACTACATCCACTTTATAGTGACATATTAAGATGTTTCTGTGTTTTAGCTATTAAAAAATTTGGATTAAATTTTTACAAGCATTCATTTAATAATAGATTCAAAATAAATATTGCAAAAGCTCTTTTTGAAGTGAATACAAAAATAGTAGATGACATCAAAGAAGATGCAATAAGAGTTATCTCAGAACTATTTATCAAAAACAAGAATTTACTATTTAATTTATTTCCCAACACTGAATTTGATACTAATCATCCGTTAAATATTAATCTATTGTCAGATTTACTATTAGAACTATCAATAGCTGAAAGAGACTTAAGTTGGACTGAATTTATTAGAAAAGAATATCTTGGATTAAGGGGATACGGTTTTAAAAAATTCATTCAAGATTTTGAGAAGATAATTATCAAAGAAGAAAGCCACTCTGAGCGTCTGCATTTAGCCTCAAAAAAAATTATGTGGTTTCTCACATCGACTAATAGAGATATGCGTGATTTTTCTACTAAAGCACTCTACTACTATGGGAAAAACTATCTAAATAGATTTTTTGAGCTCGTTGTATTTTCATTAAAAATAAATGACCCTTATGTTTCAGAAAGAATGTTAGCAAGCCTTTATGGGGTTGTTATTGCCATTTTCGAATGTGGATTTATATCTGAAGATGATCAAGAAAATTTGAAGAATATCGGTTTAAAGATATATGAGTTAATTTTTAAAATGGGAGCAGAGCATAGTACTACGCACATTTTAACTAGGGACTATGCGAGACGAATAATTGACATTGCTTATAAACATTGTCCTGATTTACTTGCAAAAGATCAATATGAACTTTCTCAACCTCCCTATTCAATTGGTGGAATTAGAGATTGGGGGGAATATGAATATGGCGAAAGAGATTATCATTACGAATCCCCTTTAAGGATGGATTTTAGCAATTATACCTTGGGAATAATTGTACCGAACGGACATTCATACTCAAACCCTCCTGAAAAACAAAAAGTAAGAAGGCAATTATATTGGAGAATCTATAAGTTAGGTTGGAATTTTGAGGATTTTGGGGAGATAGAAAAAAGACTTGGCGATGATAATTATCGATATCAAAGAGATGAACAACCTACAATAGATCGTTACGGAAAAAAATATTCTTGGATAGCTTATTTCGAGATATACGGTTTTAGAGAAGACAATGATTTAGTTAAAGAGCAATACCCCAATTTTAGGCCCTCTGGAGCCGACATTGATCCCACATTTCCTGTGCTTGCAGAAAATAAATTATACTTCAAAGAAGACTTATTGGGAGATAGGAATCTACCATTAATTGATTGGTACAAGAAAAAAGAAATACCGTTGATGTCAGATTACCTTAATGTGAAAAATTTGGATGAAGACAATTCAGATTGGATTTGCGTAGGGGGAATGGTTTCGCAGATTGAAGAAGAATCAAATAGAAAAAACTTTGTTGTATTACAAGCTTATATAGTAGTAAATGAAGACTATGAGGACTTTTTATTTTTTCTTAAAGACAAGGACGCAGTTTATGGTAACTCAAATCAATTATCTGAAAATTATTACACTTATGCAGGAGAGATGAATACATTGATGGACTCTACATATGACAATTACCGTGATATATATTTTGAGATAAAAAGAAGAAAGAGGAAAGTAAAAAAAGGAGAAGAAGGCTATTATCCAAAGGTTGTATTTAATAAAGGAAGTATTTCTATGGAGTCTCCTGATGAAATAGAAATTGAAGAAAGAATTAATAAAGAGTTTAAAGTCCTTAGCCCTGTATCAGGATATAATTGGGAGTCATATCATAGTAAAACAAATCAAGCTGGACATCAAAGCGTACTCTCCAAAGAATTGTCATTTCGCTTAAATTTATTCCCAAAACCGCAGACATTTGATTTATTTGATGATAAGGGAAAGCTTGCATACAAGAAATATCATTTTCACGAAAATTACAATTCACACCAAAATTTTGAATATTTGAGAAAAGATTTATTACAAAAATACTTGGAAGACACAAATCAAAATATTGTTTGGAAAATCTGGGGTGAAAAACAGACTTATTTTGAAAATCATAATGAGTCAATGAATTTTTACAAAAAACACGGAATAGATGGATATCACGAATTCAAATCAATATTTTCAAGAGAACAAGTTTTAGGATGATTTATTTATGATCAAGTTTGACATTGCGAATAAAAATTAATTTTTGGTTGATATTTTTTTCGGCCTCAGAAAACTTTGGTCAAAACAATAGGGGAGTTGAGCGTTAAGCGCTTTAGAGAGGTAGACCAAAATAATCTAGGTCATCCCCAATATTTAAAGTTAATTCAAAACTATCTTTAGACTAACAAAGTTTTTCTAAAGTGTAGCGAGCGACCCGTACATTGTTTCCAAAGTTTTGTGCAGCCTTGATTTTTTTGTTTCGTTTTTCATCAAGGAAAAATGAAAAGAGCTTAAATTAATAGAACTACGTTAATTCTATTTTACATAATATTAAAGCCTTCAACGAAAAAGTATTAAACAAATAGCCTAATCGAGTAAGTGTAAAGAAATTTAAGTTGGCTGTAGCGTTGGATTAAATTTTTTACTCTTACGGCAAGATTGCCCATAATTCTCTTAAAAAACTTTTCCAGCACAATTGTCCAGAATACGCGAGTATTTGAAGTCAGTACAAATTATGCTTTGTATGCGGCTGCAAGCGTTGGCATATTGTGTGTAAACTAAAATGCCAAAAGCATTTTCTTTTACAAAGCAATCTCAGCGCAACGGCAAGTCGGCAATTTTACATAACGGCTAATTATAGGACAATTCTAACGAGGTGTTCAAGTCAGACCAAAACCAAGAATGTTTAATGACCCCCAGATATGGTTTAATGAAGCTAACTAAATACTATGGGGATATTTTACATAATATAATTATAGCTTACAAAGGCACTATTATCAATGAAACCGCAATAATGATATAATTGTACTATAATTTATATTATGTCAAATAGAATGTTTAGAAACCTATAACAAGGCCTCTAACACCTCACGCTCCTTTTTAATTTTTTTTCCTAAAGTATAAAGCTCTGCATAGTATGCTATAACAATAGTAAACTCAAAGTATGCCACACGGTTTCTATAATCGGGACTATTTTGAAAATAGTCTAAACAACCTCCTTCACAGCTGCCTCTAGATAAGTATCCGGCAAACCAGTCAAAATTATTTTTCCAATGATTAATATTCTCTGTGAGTTGATCATACACTACTTGATCATAAAGCTCCTGTTGCTGTAAAGCATCATTATAAAGAAGTTCTATCTTATGTAATTGTTTTTCAATATTTCCCTTAACTAAGGGATTCTGTCTTATAAGATTAGGAACACGCACAGATGTATTGGGCACTGGCGATCCTAATAAAACCTGAAAACAACTCTTACAGTTCCCATCTATAGACTTATTTAGTGGAGTTTTATATAAAACCGTATCAATCATTTTTTCAAGTAAATCCAGTTCTTTTAGAGTCTTCTCTATGTTTTTCTCATCATCTTTCATTTGAGATTGGACTAACTCTGCAATGCGATACATTTCCTTGCGCTTGTCACCTTCCTCAGACGCTTGATTAATACCCAGTGCAATAAGTATCCCAAAAACGACCAATATGATCTCTCCTACAGCATATATAAGATACTTTTTAAGACCGCTGCCTGCTATTACATTCTTTCTAAAACGATTTAATAATTTCATAAACACCCTATTAGCTAGCTGAAAATACAAATAAATTACGTTTTAGAGATTAATTTATAACGAGTTAGCACCCTTTTCGGTATTATAACTAACTGTATAAGCGTGGTATCTATAAGTTTACTTTTTGGAGTGTCTCCCCTATGCACTTTTTGGTTTTGAGTACGCTTTCGCGAAAGCGTAACCTCACTTATAACAAATGCTCCACACAGTGCTAAAAGCTCGTTAAACCTTTGTAAACTGGCGTTAAAGACCTAGCGATTGCTTCACACGAGCGCTAACTTTATGAAAAAAGAAACATTATGAGCACAAAGAACCTATCTAATCAAGAAGCATACGATAAACTGAAAGAACTAGCCGAAAGCATAGACTATGCAATGTTTGAGACTAACCTAGGTGCAAGACCGTCACACGTTATCCCTATGAGTACAAAGCAGTGTGATCAAGAAGGAAGTCTCTGGTTTTTAAGCAATAAAGACAGTGATCACAATAGCTTTATTCATAAAGACAAAGATGTACAACTACTCTACTCTAAGCCTACAGCGATGGAGTATATGAGTATTTACGGTCAAGCTTTTATCTACAACGATCTGGAGACCATAAAAAAGCTGTACACAACAAGCGATGATGCCTGGTTTAACGGACCTACAGATCCTAATATTACAGCTATCAAGGTTGTACCGCAAGAAGCACATTATTGGGACACTAAAGATGGTATGATTACTACTTTATTTAAAATGGGACTGGGAGCCTTAACTGGTAACAAGCAAGATCTAGGAGAGTCTGGAGATCTAGATTTATAGAACTACTACCCTAATGGGATTTACAAAGCCAGCTGTTGCTGGCTTTTTTATGCGTTAAGGTCACACATTTTTAATATTCCTTTAAGGAAATAGCAACAGCTAGCATATAAATAGGGCGTACTTTTGCCTGATGCAAAAATCCCGTAGTTCGCAAATAGAATTTATCGCCCTTATGGCAGCACTTATGTCTGTCACGGCACTCGCTATAGATGCATTACTTCCTGCTCTTGATATCATAGGAGAAGCCATACAAACTAAGACACCGGCAGATAACCAACTGCTCATCACAATGATCTTTTTAGGCTTAGGTATTGGACCGCTTATATTTGGACCGCTAGCAGATGCGCGTGGTCGTAAATCATCTGTATACATAGGTTTTTTTATTTTTATAATCGCTTCATTTATATGTGTTTACACGCGTAGTTTTGAAGTAATGATTTTAGGTAGGATTTTACAAGGAATTGGGCTTTCTGCACCACGTACTATTTGTATTGCCATTATAAGAGACCTTTATGAAGGGGATTATATGGCGCGTATAATGTCTTTTGTAACGGTAGTTTTTTTACTAATACCCATCGTTGCTCCAGCAATGGGAAAAGTAGTTTTAGACACCTGGAACTGGCAAGGTATTTTTATAGTACAGGTTATCATAAGTGTGCTCGTTATGTTCTGGTTTTGGAAACGCCAGCACGAGACGCTCACACCAGATAAGCGCATACCATACTCTGTAAAACGAATTTTAAGTGGCTTTTATGAAACCATCAAGTACAAGCGCACCATTGCATTTACTATTATACAGGGATTCATCGTTGGCTCTTTTCTAGTATACCTAAGCGCCAGCCAGCAGATATTTGAAAATCAATATGGGCTCGAAGATGAGTTCCCATACATATTTGCAGGTCTAGCAGCCTCTATAGGTGCTGCCATACTTCTTAATGCCACGCTGGTAGTACGCCTAGGGATGGAAAAACTAGTTACCTATGCCCTTGCAGGCTTTTTTTGTGTGTCATTACTTTATGTGATACTCTTTTATGATGTGCTACACCCTTCCATTTATATACTTGTTGCTTTCTTTGCCTTACAGTTCTTTTGTATAGGTTTTATGTTTGGAAACTTACGTGCGCTTGCAATGGAGCCTGTAGGTCATATTGCTGGTATAGGAGCGGCTATCACGGGGCTCATCTCCACACTTATGGCTGTACCTATAAGTACCTTTATAGGCCGCTTTGTAGAGAACACTACCCTACCGCTTTTTATAGGTTTTTCTAGTTGTGCAGCAATATCGTTAGGCATATTATTCTGGATAAAGAAAAAGACCCCAAAGAAAATTTCCTTGAAGCCCTCATCATAATATGGATCTTTAATTCGCTTTCGCGAAAGCGTATTTCTTACGACTCCTCTACTAGCATTACAGATTTTGCATTTACAAACTCTTTAAGTCCAAAACCTCCGTGCTCTCTACCATACCCAGAGTCTTTTACGCCTCCAAAAGGCATCATAGGCTGTGCAAGTCCGTATGAGTTTACAAATACCATCCCGGTATCAAAGTGCTTTTGAGCAAGTTCTATAGCAGCTTTTTCGTCTTTTGAGAAGATTCCTCCTCCTAGTCCAAAACGGCTATCATTTGCAATGCGCATCGCGTCTTCATTATCTTTTGCTCGTATAAGTGATGCTACAGGGCCAAAAAGCTCATCATCATAAGCGGGTTGCCCTGGCTCTACATTACTTAATACGGTAGATGGGTAATAAAACCCTGTGTTATCTGGCACCTCTCCTCCTACTTCTATCACGGCACCTTTTTCTACACTTTCCTTTACTTGGTCTGCAAGTAAATCTCTTAAATCTTTACGTGCAATAGGCCCCAGCTGTGTTTCTTCATTGTTAGGATCTCCCATCACGGCATCTTTCATACCTTGTACAAATCCTTCCTTAAACGCATCATACACTTTATCTACCACCACAAAACGTTTGGCAGCGATACAAGTTTCTCCATTATTAATAAGGCGTCCTTGCACACAGGCCTTTACAGCCATTTCAATATCTGCATCATCTAGAACTAGATATGCGTCGTTACTACCTAGCTCAAGAACTGTTTTCTTGATGGCAGCACCAGCTTTTTCGGCTACTTTACGACCACCGGCAGAGCTTCCTGTAAATGTTACACCGCGTACTTTGTCATTCTTAATCACATCATTAGACTGGCTGTGATCTATGACTAGTACTTTAAAAAGTCCTTCTGGCACTCCTGCTTTACGTAGTACTTCTTCTACCAGCAGGGCGCTACCAGTCACATTTTGCGCGTGTTTTAGTAACACTCCGTTACCCGCCATTAAATTTGCTATCACAACACGTAGCGGTTGGTATGTTGGAAAATTCCACGGTTGTATGCTGTATATTACACCTTCTGGTGAGTAGGTAATGATTCCTTTACCTCCATTTGGTAACTCACGCTCTATAGGCTCTAATTCTTTTCCCGCATTTGCTGCAGTATACTCTGTAATGGCAATACATAAATCTATCTCAGACCCGCCTTGCGTCACCACTTTTCCCATCTCGTCTGTCATTAACTGTACGAGTTGTTCTTTATGATTTTTAAGCTCCTTGCCTATGTTTTTTATAATAGTAGCACGCTCGCCTAGTGATTTATCTTTCCACTTTAGAAAAGCTTCGTGACAATTGTCTATTGCATCATTTACTTCACTTTCTGTAAAGTACGTGTAGGTTGCAATCTCTTTTTCAGTATGCGGATTAATGGTTCTAAAACCTCCTTTTATCTCTCTTTCCATAATATCTTGTTTGGTTTTTTTATAAAATTACAAGGATTGTGTGCTGAGCATAGTGGCTTTAATAGTTTTTGTGAAGTGTATTGAGAGAAGTTTAACAATGGAGTTTTACGCTTTCGCGAAAGCAAAAAAAGAAGCCTCTCTATCATATTGATAAAAAGGCTTCTCTTATTGTGTAAATAAATTTTAGGCTCGTGCCTAGTTCTCTTCTGTATCTAAAGTCACGTTGCCATCACCCTCTACGGCAAAAGTTTCCTTTGGGATAATGCGTCTAAAATTTGACGAACGGCGATAGGGATCTTGAAAATCTGCGTGTTTTTTTGTGGTTGATTTATCCATAGCGTTTTTTATTGTAAAGGTATTTTAAAATCTAAATGTTGTCTTTTTAAATAACAGATAATTAACAATGTACCTATTACTCAAACCTATTTTTATCAGAATATAAAGTATTTTGAACACCTTAATTTATGGTTTGTATATATAGAATCATTAAGAAAAATTAGACTATAAGTAACTATATTTTAGATACTTATATTTAAATAATGTTTTTTGCGCTTTCGCGAAAGCGTATATATACACCCTCTTACCACGATAACGTTTTCGGACTTTGGCACGCTACTTGTAATTAGTTAATCGTGAACATCAATCCACATTGATAAAAAACGAATATTATGAAACAGATAGCATTATTATTTATAGGTCTACTCACCTTTGCAGGAAGTAACTATGCAGCAGAAGAAGATACATCAATAAGACGAGGAACAGTTTACGACGGAAGTAAATACATCTTTGTAGAAAACGGGATAGAGTTTTCTGTCTTTCCAGATGGCGAATTTGATTTTTACATTCCAGAATATGTAGAGGGCGTAAGTCTATCTGTAAACGCTGGACCTGTGGGGATAAGTTTTAACACAGGTTTTGATTATGACCCTTACGTACAGTATGATGAGTATGGAGCGGTGATACAGATAGAAAATACACCTCTATATTATGACAACTATGGTCGTATCTCACAAGCAGGTGATGTAAATATCTTTTACAGAAACAACAGAATCTCTCGTGTAGGAGGCTTACAGATATTCTATAACAACTTTGGCGCTTTTTCACACTACACAGGTTTTATAAATGTGTATAACAGAAACTATGTATTTCACCCATTTCACAACTATTACTATAGACCACTCTTTAATAGATGTCTAGTGTACACAACTCCTTATAGAAGGTTTTATACACCTATACGTTATAACTACGCGTTTCATAGAAACAACTATTACAGAGGTTATAATAATGGATATAGAAATGCTCGTAGAGACTTTAGACGTCCAGATAGAGGTCGTGTAGCACATAATAATGGTCGTCGTGATAATGTAGATCGTAACAACGCTCGCTTTACTCGTGCAAATACTGGTAGAGTAGCAAGTCGAGGAAACTCACAAAGAACTATAAGTCGTGCAAATCGTACTACTTCAAGAGGTAATACAGCTGCAAGAACTACAAATGCAAAAAGAAATACTGCAGTAGCTCGTGATGGCGCTCAACGTGGGAGACCTACTACAACAGCAAGAGGAAACTCAAGCAGAGGTATAAAGGCGATAACGTCAAGATCTGGTAACACAGCTCGCAAGGCTACTACTAGAACAGCGACAAAACGCTCTAGCAACAGATCTGTAGCAAGTAACAGAACATCACGCCCACAGGCGAGAACAACGCAACGCTCTTCTCAAAAGAGAGCAACTACATCAAGAAGTACAAGTGCTAGAAAAGCAACTTCACAACGTAGTACACAGCGTAAAGCAACACCACAGCGCAGCACAAGAAGTACAAGCGCTAGATCTTCATCAAGTAAAAAATCAAGTAGAGCAACCACTACGAGAACAAGAAGAGGATAGGAGATAATAACTTTGGTTGGTTAGTTTGGAAGACCCTAGTTGCTATATGCGCTAGGGTTTTCTTTTTGTTATAGGGTGTAGTATCTTTTAGATAATAAAGCAGACATTTTTAGTACCTTAGGATCCTTAATCCAAACATCCTAACCAATGAATAGACTATTTTATATTGTAGCCTGTCTTCTACTCTTACAATCGTGTCAAGAGAAAGAAATAAAAACTCCAGAAAAAATGACAGAAGCCCAACTTATAACAAAGGCTACGGCCATCCATAAAAATGTAATGACGCTAGACACGCACTGTGATATAAACGTCAAGAACTTTACAGACTCTATAAATTATACACAAAAGCTTACCTCTCAAGTAAACTTACCAAAAATGCAAGAAGGCGGTCTAGATGTGCCTTGGTTTATCGTTTACACAGGTCAAGGTGAACTTAATGAAAAAGGCTATAAAGCCGCCTATGAAAATGCTATGTCAAAATTTGACGCTATCCATAAACTTTGTGAAGAGATTGCTCCAGAGCAAATCCAGCTAGCCACAAGTGCAAAAGAAGCTAGAGAGATCTGGAAATCTGGTAAAAAAGTAGCAATGATAGGAATAGAGAACGGATATCCTGTAGGAACAGACATCACAAACGTTGAGAAGTTTTACGACCTAGGTGCGCGCTATATGTCTCTTGCTCATAATGGCCACAGCCAGCTAAGTGATAGTAATACCGGTGAGGCAGATGATGTATGGCTTCACAATGGTCTAAGTGATCTAGGTAAAGAGGTTATTGCAGAGATGAACCGTGTAGGGATGATGATAGATGTATCACACCCTAGTAAAGAAGCGATGCGACAAATGATAGAACTAAGTGAGACCCCTATAATCGCTTCACACTCCTCTGCGAGAGCATTATGTAACCACAGCCGTAATCTTGATGATGAGCAACTACAGTGGATGGTAGAAAACGGTGGTGTTGTACAGACAGTCGCTTTTAAAAGCTACCTAAACACAGAAAAACACGATGCCTATGAAGCAGAAGCACAGCAAATACTAAAAGAAATTGCAGACTCTATAGGTCTTAAATGGATGGAGCGCAAAGAGGTAATGGCTTTACCACAAGAGCAACGAGCAGATTATTATGAAAAGTATACAACCGTAATGCTACCGGTACAAAAAAAGAAACTCGCACAACGCACAGACCTCCCTCCTGCTGTAGATGTGACAGACTTTGTAGATCATATAGATTACCTAGTTGAGAAGATGGAAATAGATCACGTAGGCATCTCATCAGATTTTGATGGTGGTGGCGGTATAGAAGGATGGAGCGATGCTTCAGAAACGATGAATGTTACTATAGAACTTGTAAGGAGAGGATATACAGAAGCACAAATAGAACAACTATGGAGTGGTAACTTACTACGCGTACTTGACGAGGTGCAAGCCTATGCCACAGAGATGAAATCTTAGTGAGCTGTAAATGATTAAAATGAAAGAGCCCAAACAATCGCGTTTTGTTTGGGCTCTTTTATATTTTATGATTGAGAGATATTACATATCTCGCTCACGACATATTTGGTTAATCCTACGCTTTAACTTACGCTCATAATCTTCTTGTAACCAGTCTCTATAGTTTTGAGTATTATTCATAATACTATAAGAATACTGTCGTACTCTATAAGCAATATCATCACGTAATTTACGAGCCAGCACACGAGCATCAAAAACGTCTTCACTGTTTTCTACCACCATCTGTGCGTGTTGCTCGATGGCATTTTCTAGTGCGGTCTTTGCTTTCTTACCTTCTTTAATTACCTTTTTATATTCCTTCTTTATATCAAAGTGTATCTTTTCTGTATTTGCAAACTCTTTACGAAGATCTGGAGGCATAACGTATGTAAAGTTGCGCTCTATCTCCTCATCTGCAATGAGGTTTTCAAGGTAAAAATCTGGGTATGCAAATATCTCTTTCCAGTCTATAGGTGCTTCCCAAAGACCAAAACGTGCCGCATTATTTCCTAAGTCTAATACTTTAAAGGTAGTCTTTCCAGGCGCTATACGTGACCCACGACCTATCATCTGGAAGTAAAGTGTAAGCGACTTTGTTGCTCTGTTGAGTATAATGGTATCTACAGTAGGTTCATCAAAACCTGTTGTAAGGATACTTACAGAGGTAAGTATCGCGTCTGGTGTGTTTTTAAACCAGTCTAATATCTCAGCACGCTCCTTAGCACTATTTGTGTTATCTAAGTGTCGTATGTCGTATCCTGCTTGTCTAAAGGTCTCGTGTACATATCTAGACGTATTAATACCATTATTAAAAATAAGGGTCTTCTTACCTTTAGATTGATCTTCGTAGGCGCTAAGCAGCTTTTGCTGCATAGAGGCATCTGTATATAAGATATCAGAAGATTTTACGGTATAATCTCCATTAATACCCAGCTTTAAGGTACTTAGACCTACATTATAACTTATAGTTTCTGCCTTAGACAAGAACCCTCTTTTTATAAGTGCAGGTATGCTCTCTCCTATCATAAGTTCTTGATAGTTGTCCTTCATAGGCAACTTTATGTTAGAACTTAGTGGTGTTGCTGTCACACCTAGTATAAAAGCATTTTTAAAGTAGCTAAAGAGTTTTCTAAACGAGTTATAGTGTGCCTCATCTATAATCACGAGCCCCACATCTTCCATTGTGATTTGCTCTTCTTGTAGTCGGTTTGTGAGTGTCTCAACCATTGCTACGTAGCACATATAATCATCTGCTTCGTCTAGGGTTTTTACATCACTACTTATAATCATATTAGGCACCTTAAACTCCGTAAGCATACGCGAGGTCTGGTTAGAGAGCTCTATACGGTGTGTAAGGATAACTACCTTCTTATTTGCACGTTTTATATAATTACGTACAATCTCAGAAAATATTACCGTCTTACCACCTCCGGTAGGCAGCTGGTACAACAGGTTATAATCTGGAGTGGTTCTATCCATCACGCTAAAAACGGCGTCTAGATCCTTCAGCTGGTAGTCGTATAATTTCTTTTCTGGAGTGTCTTTTTCTTTAATGAGGTCGCTCAAAAGTGTAGGTTTCTTCGGTTAAAAGTGAATCTTGCAAAACTAAGGGATTTTTCTGCTTTCGCGAAAGCGTACCGCAAAAAAATAGTACTAATCTTACAAAATCTTACTCTGGGTCTGCTGCTTCGTCAAAAAGTGCTGCATTGGGCCAGCGCTCATCTTCGGTAAGACTTACGATGCGCTCTATGCGATCTCCTACCTCTTCTAGTAAATGATGATAGGTCGCATACTGTACAAGTTCTTTAAAAGAGTTGAGCATACTTTTATAAAAAGCATCTGGTTGTGGTGTGGTGCCCTGAGCGTAGGTTTGTGCTATCTCAATATTAAAAAGCATTACATCTACAAGCAGTAAGGGGTTCATCCCTAGTGTTTTAAAGTGCTTGATGTATTTTTGAGCAACAGACCTTCTTTTTCTTGCTCGTTTACGGCGAGTAGGAAAATATTCATTACTTATTTTAACCTTTGCCTCTTCTACCAGCTTGTCTTCTTTAGGGTTAAAAACAAAATCATAATAGGTCTTAACCGCTGGTATACGGTCATATAACTCGATAATTTGCTCTTGTAAGGCAGCGTTATCTAAGGTGGTAAGATGTTTTTTAAGTGCTCGTTTACTCATTAAGAAGTGATTACCTGTAGCGAATTTAAAATAAAAAATAGTGGCAAGAAGCGATTCAAAAACCTATTTTTGTAACAATACCAATACAGTTACTAAACCACCACCTGCAATGAATACATTACAAGATAGTAAAGCCGTAAACTTGATCAAAAAATTGATCGCTGATGTTGCTCAAAACGGAATCATTACAAATACCGTAGTTGAAGATCTTAAAGCTTTACGCCCACATACTATTACAGAACAATTACCATTACTTGCAAAGGCTACACGTCTCTCTGCAGAGCATATAGAAGAGTATGGAACTTTTGCCATCCCTATCCCACAAGATGAGGATATCGCAGATGAGAATGATGAAATCATCTCTGAAGTAGAAGTTGCCGAAAGTACTCCAGAAGAGAGTTTTCACTACTTTATGTCTCTTATAAAAAATATAGACAAAAAGACTAATGAAGACGAGCTACGCGTATACGTACAGGCACTTAGAGATTACTAAGTCTATAAAACATTAATTAAAAAAGCCTCAAGTTTAATTACTTGAGGCTTTTTTAATGCGTTTATTTTTTTGGCGGCTTTGCTGGGCGTACCTCCACTTTACTCGGTAATGTTCTGGGATGCATTTTAAGTAAGTCTACCGTGAGCTGACCCAAATCTTCGGGTTGTATGCGCCAGTCTGTCCCTTCATCTGGGGTTCTGCCTCCAAAATGACTACTTACAGATCCAGGCATAATAGTAGTTACCTTGACATCATCCTGACGTACATCCATCATTAAGGCTTGTGAGAAGCCTGTAAGGCCAAATTTACTCGCATTATATGCCGTACCCTTCTCAAAGAAGTTAGTACCCGCAAGACTAGAGATAGTAATCATATATCCTTTTGACTCTTTTATAGCTTCTAGAGATGCTTTTACAGAGTAAAATACGCCCGTGAGGTTTGTATCTATGGTCTCGTTCCATTGCTGGGGTGTCATATCTGTAATGTTTTCAAAATGTCCCAAGCCCGCGTTTGCAATAAGTACATCTATCTTCCCAAACTTGTCAAGAGTTGCCTTCACAGCCGCTTGCTGGCTTTCGTAATCGCGCACATCTGCAGCGACGCCCAGTATGTAATTATCGTTTTCTGTGAGCTCTGTGGCAGCTTCTTTAGTACTTTTCTCATCTCTTCCGGTGATGGTAACTTTCATTCCTTGATGGAGTAATGCTTCGGCTATGCCTCTCCCTATTCCTTTGGTACCGCCCGTGATGAGGGCAACTTTATCTTTTAAATCTTCCATTGTGATTGTGTTTTGTATAAAGGTAATCACGCTTTCGCGAAAGCGGAAACATACTATTTTAAAGTATTGTGAAAATTTGCCACGCTCTCGATCTATAATGATAACATTACATTATTATAAAATGACAGACCTTTGCAGCTCAAAATATGATGCATTTATGAAACTATGTAGACTACTCCCTATTATAACCCTCTTACTCATTACTGCGTGCAGCTCTTTACCAAAGGCTTCAAAAAACACCGCTAAAGCCGAAATTACAGCACTCACCTTTATAGATGAGGCCATTATACCTGCCACGACTACCTATGAGGGGACCAAGGTGGGTGGTCTCTCTTCTATAGATTATGCAAACGGACAGTGGTTTATGATTTGTGATGACAGAGCTCAACCTAGATTTTATACAGCACGCATAACAACGAGTGGAGCCGGTATCTCACAACCAGAATTTACTGCTGTTACCTACTTAAAAGATAATAACAATAGCCTATTTACACCTGGTATTGCAGACCCTGAGGCGCTGCGCGTTACAAATGATAATCACATTATATGGAGCAGTGAGGGCAATGTGGCAAAAGGGATACAGCCCTTTGTACGTATGGCATCACAAGACGGAGCTTATGTAAAAGATATGATGGTTGCTCCTAAGTTTTTGATCTCTCAAAAGGATAAAGGACCTCGCAATAATGGCGTTTTTGAAGCACTCACAAGAGACTATAGCGATAATAGCTACTGGATTACCACAGAGTTACCGCTTAAGCAAGACGGTAATGAACCTACTTATAAAGACTCACAATCGCCCGTACGTATAGCACATATAAAACCAGATGGCACCTTTGCATCAGAGTATGTCTATATGCTGGATAAGGTGGCTAGGCCTGGCAAGCTTGAGGTAAATGGGGTGACAGAGATCCTCTCTTATGATAAAGATTCTTTTCTGGTGCTAGAGCGCTCTTATGCCTCTGGGCATAGCGATGGCGGTAATGATGTAAAGATTTATAAAGTAAATACCGCAGGTGCTACAGATGTGCGTGATATAGCAAGCTTGCAAGAAGCCTCATATACTCCTGTGACTAAAACGCTCTTACTAGATATGGAAACCCTGCGACCACAGCTCACAGATGGTATTATAGATAATGTAGAAGGAATGACTTTTGGGCCCGTACTGGAGAATGGAAAACGGTCACTTGTGGTAATATCTGACAATAACTTTAACTCTTTTGGGAAACAGCTCAACCAGCTTATCTTATTTGCAGTAGAATAAGTGCAGTCTACTGTTGGCTCATCTTGCCTTGCGTAGTATTTTTGTAAAAAAAATAGATACGATGCTCAAAAGCTTTAGAATACTTAGTTTACTCGAGGGAGTTTCATTTCTTGTGATTCTCTTTATCACGATGCCGTCAAAATATGCTTTTGATAACGGGATGCCCAATAAAGTTATCGGGATGGCACACGGTTTTTTATTTCTTGGCTATGTTGTGATGGCTATTATGATGAAGCCCGTATTAAAATGGAACAATAAAACACTTGCTATTGTATTGCTGTGTTCTATCATTCCATTTGGGACCTTCTGGATGGATAAAAAATATCTCCGTCCGCTAGCTTAAAAACTTGATACTTATATAATAATTAGGCTTCTCTCCCCTATTTACTCTTACGGCATTTACAATAGGTAGTACAAAACCTACCACTACGATACCTAGCAATGCAATAAGTCCCAGCCCTAATAGTAAGATTGCCGGTATGCTCAATAGTGCATATACAATAAGGCTTATCTGGAAGTTAAGTATGGCCTTGCCATTTTCATCTAGTTCTTGCACGCGCTCCTTGTTTGCCGCCCAGATAATGAGCGGTACGATAAGACCGCCAAAGCCTACTACATAATGTAATAGCTGTGATAAATGTGTGAGTACTAGAAGCGTTTTGTCTTCCCTTACGTGTGGTGTTTGTTGTATAATTTCCATAATAACAGATTTTTGATTGATTAACATATACGTCTATGCTTACGCGAAAATGTTACACGTTTGTTTAATTTTGCAGTGATGAATATACAAGACACCATAGTTGCCCTCGCCAGTCCTGCAGGAGCTGGAGCCATTGCCGTGATACGTGTTTCTGGTCCAGAAGCACTTGCCATATGCTCACCTATTTTTAAATCTGTGAGCGGCAAAGTACTTGCAAATCAAAAAACCCACACCATACACCTAGGGCATATTATGGACGGGCAGCGCACCATAGACGAGGTACTTGTATCCCTCTTTAAGGGCACAAACTCTTATACTGGAGAACCCACAGTAGAGATCTCTTGTCACGGCTCAAGCTACATACAGCAAGAGATTATACAGCTCTTACTGCGCTCTGGCTGTAGGACAGCAAAGGCTGGAGAGTTTACCCTGCGCTCCTTTATAAATGGTAAGATGGACTTGAGCCAGGCAGAAGCCGTGGCAGATCTTATTGCAAGTGATAATGAGGCAGCACACCAGATAGCAATGCAGCAAATGCGCGGTGGCTTTTCTAACGAGATTGCACAACTGCGACAGGAGCTACTCAACTTTGCCTCACTTATAGAACTAGAACTAGACTTCTCTGAAGAAGATGTAGAGTTTGCAGATCGTACCCAGTTTAAAGACCTCGTAGCCCGTATTACAAAAGTACTAAAGCGCCTTATAGACTCCTTTGCTACCGGTAACGTTATAAAAAACGGTATACCTGTAGCCATTGTAGGAGAACCTAATGTGGGGAAGTCTACCCTACTCAATGCCTTACTTAATGAGGAGCGCGCCATCGTGTCTGACATAGCAGGTACTACTAGAGATACCATAGAAGATGAACTGTCTATAGGTGGGATAGGCTTTAGATTTATAGACACGGCAGGGATACGTGAGACCCAAGACGTGATAGAAGGACTCGGGATTAAAAAGACTTTTGAAAAGATAAAACAAGCACAAGTAGTTGTATTACTACATACTGCTAGCGAAGTCATACACCAGACAGATAGCGTAAAACTTGAGATAGAAAAAATTAAAAATCAATTTCCGCTCAAGCCATTGCTTGTTGTGGCTAATAAAATAGATGCTCTGTCTCCTAAAGAACTCAATGAGATAGAAACCAAAATAGATAACCTGCACCTACTCTCTGCCAAGGAGAATAAGGGTATAGATGCTCTTAAAGAAAAACTCTTAGACTTTGTAAACACTGGCGCCCTGCGCAATGATGAGACCATCGTTACAAACTCCCGTCACTATGACGCGCTACTCAAAGCCCTAGAAGAAATAGAAAAAGTGCAGTACGGTCTTGACACCGGCCTCTCTGGCGACCTTATGGCAATAGATATACGTGAGGCGCTCTACCACTTTGGGGAGATTACTGGCCAGGTGACAAATGATGAGCTACTGGGCAACATATTTGCAAACTTTTGTATCGGTAAATAGCAGGTCTATACTTTATGAGAAGGTAGCTATAACAAAGAACTGAGTTAAAACAACTCTACTTCTATTACACTCAGCATATCATAACTTCTTCATCACTATCTGGAAATAATAGTATATTTAAGTTCATTAATATCTAAAACATTATGAAAGTTACTGCCGCCAAAGAAGAAAAGGTAGCACAGATGATATTTGCATCCATCTACCCACATTACTGGAATAGACTAGAAAAAAATGGCCGTACCAGAGAAGAGTTTCACCAAGTGTTAGAATGGTTTACGGGTTATAATGAAGCGACTTTACAATCGCTTATAGATGAGAAAGTAACCTTTAAGGAGTTCTTTAAAAGAGCGACCATACACCCTAATGCAGACTTAATAAAAGGAGTGGTTTGTGGCTATCGTATAGAAGAAATAGAAGATGAGTTTCTCTTATACAAGCAATGCAGACAGATGGAAAAACTTATAGACGAGCTGGCAAAAGGCCGCAAGATGGAGAAGATATTAAGAACGGCCAAATAGCATAACAAGTACCATAGGCACCCTCTTACTCTTAATGATTTTTTTCTAGCGATATAAAGATTTGGGTACGCTTTCGCGAAAGCGCACTTTGCCTCACTAAAATATATCCATCGCAAAGAATTCATTTATAAGCAGCACAAAACACACATCACAACCAGTTATAATAGCCTGATATTAAATTATTTAAAAATAATTTCAAAATTTTTGTAAAAAAGTTTTTTGATTTGATTTTTTCGCTATGTTTACACCCTGATTCGGGTTTAGTAATATCGAATTGTCATAACGATGAAATCTTTTTTCATATTCGGGCTTAGAAGGATAAGGAAGTCTACTTCGAAAGCTGCTCTAGGGATAGAGACCCGAATTTTTAGGCTGACTTCTGAAGCAACTACTATTTTAAGATCACTAGCTCTTTATAGCTTTGATCCGTTTACGGTTTTCATTTTCCGTATCTGATTCTTATAGAATACCCCACCACTGCCCTACTACTGGGCCCACATCTCATATTACATATTTTACAACTTTATAATGAAGACAAAATACTTTGATCTTATAGATCAAACTTTTGATTTTCCGCAGGAAGAGTTCACTCTAAAAACAAATGAGCTCCAGTTCCACGGGATTGATTTGATGGCACTTATAAAAGAACACGGTGCACCACTTAAGTTTACATATCTACCTAAAATCTCTGATAATATAAACAGAGCAAAAACTTGGTTTGCAGCTGCTATAAAAGAGCACAACTATGCCGGTAATTATAATTACTGCTATTGTACTAAGAGTTCGCATTTTAAGCACGTACTAGACGAGGCTTTAAAAAATGATATTCATATCGAGACGTCATCTGCTTTTGATATTGATATTGTAGAAAATCTTAAGGCACAGGGCAAGATTAATAACGACACCTTTGTGATATGCAACGGGTTTAAACGTGACCAGTATGTTCAAAACATTGCACGCCTCATAAATAATGGGCATAAAAACTGTATCACAGTTATAGATAATTATGAAGAGATCACCCTACTAAGCGATGCTATAGATGGTAATTATAACATAGGTATACGTATCGCCTCAGAAGAGGAACCTAAGTTTGAGTTTTACACCTCTCGTTTAGGTCTGGGTTATAAAAACATTGTGCCCTTTTTTAATAAAGAGATTAAGGATAACCCTAAGGTTACCCTTAAGATGCTGCACTTTTTTATAAATACGGGCATACGTGACACCGCATATTACTGGAACGAGCTTCTTAAATGTATGAAGGTGTATGTCTCTCTTAAAAAGGTGTGCCCATCACTAGATAGCCTTAACATAGGTGGTGGTTTTCCTATAAAAAACTCACTTGCCTTTGACTATGATTATGCCTATATGGTGAGCGAGATTATAGGGCAGATTAAGCAAACTTGTGATGAAGCTGGCGTGGCAGTGCCTCACATTTTTACAGAGTTCGGCAGTTTTACGGTAGGAGAGAGTGGCGGTGCGATTTACCAAGTGCTATATCAAAAACAACAGAATGATCGCGAGAAGTGGAATATGATTAACTCCTCATTTATCACCACCATACCAGATACCTGGGCGATTAATAAACGTTTTGTAATGCTTGCTATAAACGGCTGGCAAAAGGAATATGAGCGCGTTTTACTAGGTGGTCTTACCTGTGATAGTGATGATTATTATAACAGTGAGCAGCATATGAACGGGATTTATCTACCTAAGTACAATAAGGATAAACCGCTGTATATAGGCTTTTTTAATACGGGTGCTTATCAAGAAAGTATAGGCGGTTTTGGCGGGTTACAACACTGCCTCATCCCTACTCCAAAACACGTTTTAATAGATCGTGATGAAGATGGCAAACTTAAAACGACGGTATTTGCAGAGCAGCAAACCTCTGAGCAATTGCTATCCATTTTGGGATATGATTATGGGGTTAATAACGCTTTCGCGAAAGCGGAATCAAAAACAGCATCACACAGCAAACAAACAGTATAACAACACAAGTAAAAAAAATTAAATAAATTACAATGAAATCTCAAAAAACGTATGCCGGCATAGAAGAAAAATATGCCAGCGCCGAATCTTCAAAAATCGTATTAATCCCTGTCCCTTATGACGGTACAAGTACCTGGGGAAAAGGTGCAGATAAGGGTCCTGAAGCCTTTTTACACGCATCTGAAAATATGGAGCTGTACGATATAGAGACAGATACAGAGGTTTATAAACAAGGTGTATTTCTTGCAGATACTCTTACAGGGCATAACACTGCAGAAGAAATGGTGGATGAAGTACACAAGGAGGTAAAAGCTGCTATTTTACGCAATAAGTTTGTCACGATGATGGGTGGAGAACACTCTGTATCTATAGGAGCTATACGCGCTTTTAATGAGTGTTATGATGACTTAACTGTATTACAACTAGATGCACACACAGACCTACGCAAGGAGTATGAAGGCTCTGTATATAATCACGCTTGTGCGATGTATGAAGCAAATGAGACTACAAACCTTGTGCAAGTAGGAATACGTAGTATGGATGCCTCAGAAAAAACAGTTCTTAATGAAGAGAATGTTTTTTATGCACACGATATGAGTACAGATGACTACTGGATGGACAATGCTGTAGAGCTTATGACAGATAATGTGTATATCACGTTAGATCTCGATGCCCTTGACCCTTCTATTATGCCATCTACAGGTACTCCAGAACCAGGAGGACTTTTATGGTATGAGACACTTGAGTTTTTAAGAAAGGTCTTTGAAGAAAAAAATGTGGTAGGCTTTGACATCGTAGAGTTATGCCCTAACCCTTCAGAAAAATCTTCAGACTTTCTAGCAGCTAAACTTTACTATAAAATGTTGAGCTACAAATTTATGGAGCAAGATGCAGATGAGGATAATGATAATCTCTATGCAAAAAATCAAAACACAATCACAAAGTTAAAATACGATCAAGATGAAGACTAAAGGAGCAATCTCTCAATTTATAGAGAAGTACTACCTGCACTTTAACGCAGCCTCTGTAGTAGATGCAGCAAAGGCCTATGAAGAGCAGCTCAATAAGGGTTCAAAAATGCTGGTTTCGCTTGCGGGAGCAATGAGTACGGCAGAACTAGGTAAAATTTTTGCAGAGATGATACGTAAAGATAAAGTACAAATCATCTCTTGTACGGGTGCAAACCTAGAGGAAGATGTAATGAATCTTGTAGCCCACAGCCACTACGAGCGCGTGCCAAATTATCGTGATCTAACCCCACAAGATGAGTGGGATTTATTAGAGCGCGGCTTAAACAGAGTTACAGATACGTGTATCCCAGAAGAGGAGGCTTTTAGAAGAATACAAGAACATATTGTAAAAATCTGGAAAGATGCAGAGGCTGCCGGTGAGCGCTACTTCCCGCACGAGTTTATGTATAAATTATTACTCTCTGGAGTACTCGAAGAATATTATGAGATAGACATAAAAGACTCTTGGATGTATGCCGCTGCACAAGCAAATCTACCTATCATAGTGCCAGGTTGGGAAGATAGTACAATGGGCAATATTTTTGCCAGCTACGTGATGAAGGGTGAACTTAAAGCAAGTACCGTAAAAGCTGGTATTGAGTATATGACCTATCTAGCAGACTGGTATACGGCAAACTCAGATAACGGTATAGGTTTCTTTCAGATAGGTGGTGGTATCGCTGGCGATTTTCCTATTTGTGTTGTGCCTATGCTTTATCAAGATATGGAGCGCACAGATACACCATTCTGGAGTTATTTCTGCCAGATAAGTGACTCCACAACTAGCTATGGCTCTTACAGTGGCGCTGTGCCTAATGAAAAGATAACCTGGGGTAAACTAGATATGAACACGCCTAAGTTTATTATAGAAAGTGATGCAACCATCGTAGCACCACTCATATTTGCTTACCTTCTAGATATGTAATTATGAAAAGTTCAAATAATCCAAATCTCAATAGAGTAATCGTAGACTTTAAGAAGTTAACTCCTGAGATACTTGCCCTAGTGGTCGAGAAATATCCATACGGTTATGATGATAGTGATATCATACGTTTTAGAAATGTAAAAGATGAACTCGTAAAGTGTATTGAAATTATTACAGAGGACACAAAGTACCTAGTAAAAATAAGTGCAAAACTAGAACGTGTGATGGAACAATATGATGAAGATGATTATGAGTCATACCAAGATAATGACCCAACAGCTGTACAAGATCCTTTTGACACAGACGAGGATATAAAAGAATAATGAAAACTGGAGATATAGAACACATTGAGCTCAAGTATCTTGAGCTCAATGACTATCAAGAACTTAAAACGGCTATGATATCTGCATATACAAATATGCCAGATTCATACTGGGAGGAGAAACATATATCAACATTGATTAAAAAGTTTCCAAAGGGACAAGCCGTCATAAAAATTAATGGGCAAATTGCCGGCTGTGCACTATCTATCATTGTCAACTATGATGAGTTTGAAGATGACCACACGTATAGAGATATTACTGGCAACTACACATTTTCTACCCACTCAGATGATGGTGATGTTCTTTATGGTATAGATGTATTTATCAAACCGGCATATAGAGGTCTGCGCTTAGGCAGAAGGCTCTACGACTATCGCAAAGAGCTATGTGAAGAACTTAACTTAAAAGGTATCACCTTTGGCGGTAGAATGCCTAATTACAGTCTTTATGCAGAAGACCTGAAACCTAAAGAATACATTGAAAAAGTAAAGCGCAAAGAAATAAATGACCCAGTGCTAAACTTTCAAATCTCTAATAACTTTCACCCAGCAAAAGTTATGAGAGGCTACCTAGAGGGAGATAAAGCCTCTGGAGAGTATGCTATCCTTATGGAGTGGGATAACATTTACTACAAGAAGCCATCTAGAAAAGCTGCTACAAAAAAGTCAAATGTACGTCTAGGGCTTATACAGTGGCAAATGCGACCTTACAATAGTCTAGAGGAGTTACTTAACCAAGCAGAGTATTTTATAGATGCTGTTGCTGGTTACAGATCTGACTTTGTGTTATTTCCTGAGTTTTTTAATGCCCCCCTTATGGCAAGGGATAACCATCTCAAAACGTCAGATGCGATAAGAAAACTTGCAAGGCATACGGAAGCTATAGTTCAGCAATTTTCAGAATTTGCAATAACCTATAATATCAATATTATAGCCGGTAGTATGCCCGAGATACGCGATGGACGCTTATACAATGTAGGTTATCTATGTAGACGTGATGGCAGTACAGAGCGTTATGAAAAACTACACGTTACTCCAGACGAGGCCAAAGTATGGGGTATGCAAGGTGGTACTGAGCTTAAAACATATGATACAGATTGTGGAAAAATTGGAATATTGATATGCTATGATTCTGAGTTTCCAGAGTTAAGTAGACTACTTGCAAATGAAGGAATGGATATACTATTTGTTCCCTTTCTTACAGATACACAAAATGGATATTCAAGAGTGCGTCACTGCTCACAAGCAAGAGCTATAGAAAATGAATGTTATGTAGCAATTGCTGGTAGTGTAGGTAACTTACCTAATGTAGAAAATATGGATATACAGTTTGCACAATCTATGGTGTTTACTCCTTGTGACTTCTCCTTCCCTACCAATGGCATAAAAGCAGAGGCAACACCAAATACAGAGATGATATTAATAGCCGATGTTGACCTAGATTTACTAAAAGAACTCAATCAATTTGGCGCAGTAAAAAATTTACGTGATAGACGGACAGATCTTTTTGAAGTGGTTAGAAAGTAAGTAGAATGAGCTCATAATAACAGTTTATGAGCGTATTTTGATTAGTTGAATCTACTCTAATATTAATCAAATGAAAAATTATAACCAATCCCAATAGCATAGGTATTCTCAAAATTATTTATAAAATCTGCTCCACTATACATTGATACTGCACCATAAGCTGCCAAAGGTAATTGTACCTGCATAGAAGTATATAATGCACGTTGTCTTGGTTCTATAGGTCTATTATATCTGCCTAAATTTTCTACGTAAGTTCCTTTTAGTTTATAATGTATTTTACTCAATCTTCCATTTAAGCCCAAATGGTGTCCAAAAACTCTATTATTTTGAGGAGTGGTGGTATTACCAAAGGGATTAATAAGAGGCAAACCTAATATCAAACCCTCGTAAGTCCAGCCGGATCCATATATACTATTTCTAAAATAATTATCACCTCCACTTTGTTGATTAAGTCCTTCGGTAGCTCTTGGACTACCGCTTTGCGATACCGTCTGGATATACTCATAAGTAACATTATCTATAAAAGATAAGGTCTTAGGAAATACACTTACGCCCCACACACCATCTGGGAAATTATTAAGCTCACGACCAGATCGATCTTCAAATAGCGTGTTATGATATATTTTAAAATCTATGCTTTTATAAGTTCCCAGATATGATACTTCGTAGGTACCTAGATGATTTCCTAGCGCATTAATGGCTTCGTTATCATTATCAATATCACCTCCATTAGCTCCAGTAAATGTTCTGAAAAATGCGTTAAAATCACCAGGCAATTTTGTTCCATCGCCTTGCGTACCTGCCCATTGAACATAATGTCGCAAAGAAACGTGTAAAGATGACTTATCCCGAATACGCCAATTTATACCAACTTTCTTATAATGCAATCTTGCATTATCAACCGAACGATCGTCGTTAAATTGATAATGAGCTATCTCTGCATCAAATGAGATATTTTTAAAAAGTTTTAGAGGTTTATTATTTGAAAGAAATAAACCAGGGAGCGCACGCGTATTTCCAGTAAAAAGAATGTTATTATTTATAACAGAATTTGATAGTTCTGACTCAGGTAAACTTTTAGAACCTACTATTACCTTAATTAAATTATTTTCATACTCTAGAAAGAGATCACTTCTTCTAATACTATTCTCAAATCCATTTGCCAAGTATCCCCCTACTCCAAGACTAAGGTTATGATCTTGCGAGAGTTTGTATTCTGCTTTCGCGAAAGCGGAAACTCCATAATCACTATTCTCACTAAGTAAACCTTGGGTATTGTTATGTAACCAGAATGGTAATCTATCTGAGTGCAAAAAACTACGAGCTCTAAAAGTCGCTTCAAAATCTAAGTTATTTTGGGCAAAAAGCGATAGATTGAGGAAAGATATTAGAATGATTATAATAGTGCTTCTTATCATAAGATGAAGGTACGAGTTTTAAAATAATTAAGGTATTTTTACGCTATGTTTGGACTATTTAATAATAAAATATCGTTTCTTGAGATCTGGTCTGGAACTCCTGAAATGCATTGTCACGTTTTACCTGGGATAGATGATGGTGCAAAGACCCCCAATCAAAGTGAGGAGCTTTTAAAAAAATATGCAGCTTTAGGTTGTACAAAAATTATAGCGACACCCCATACTATGGCTGGTATTTATGATAATACGCCAGAGATTATTAAAAGTGCATATGAAAATATAAGTGACAAACAGGACATAGCTTTGAGTTATTCTTCTGAGTATATGCTGGACGAAAATTTTAGTAAACTTCTAGAAGAGGGTAATATTATACCTCTTTATGAAAAGTATGTTCTTGTAGAAATGTCTTTTTTCCAACCTCCAGAAAACCTTTTTGAAATTATTTATAAAATAGGAACTTTAGGTTATATACCTGTTATGGCGCATCCTGAACGTTATGCCTACTATCATAAACGTTTTGATATTTATAAAGAGTTTAAACAAAAGGGCTGTCTGTTACAGCTTAACGCCTTATCACTTACACCTCATTATGGGGAGGGAGTACAAAAAATTGCCTTCAAATTACTTTCTGAAAACTTGTATGATTATATAGGTACAGATACCCATCGCATAGATCATTTGGAGAAAGTAAGGAACTTTAAAATTCCAAAGAAGTATCAAGAAAATTTACAGACCATATGTGATTTTACTAGAAATGAAATATTATAAAAATAGCCTCTCAGAATTGAGAGGCTATTTTTATAATAAACTAGTAGTAATTAAGATAAACCTAATCTATCTTTTAGTCTTTTAAATAAAGATTTTTTAGTCTGACCATAGCCGTAACCATAACCATACTTACTACCATAACCGAAATTATTGATTTTAATACCATTTATTGCAAATGCAATATTCTTAAGCTTTCCATCTCTGTAAAGCTCTTTTGGATATTCTAATAATTTAGTCTCTGTATAATCTGCTCGACTTACGTATACTGTCATATCTGCATTTTGGCTAATAAGTAATGTATCCGTCACAAGTAAAGTTGGTGCTGTGTCAACTATAACGTAATCATAGTCATCTTTAACTTCACTAATTAAAGTTTCAAAGCGTCCATTCATAAGAAGTTCAGCAGGATTTGGCGGAATCCTCCCCGATAAAATAAGGTCCATTTGCTCACTTTCATTCTTCACCTCAAAGGTTATGGAATCTACATCTACTGTGTCATCAAATAAATATTCTGATAATCCAATAGTCCATATATTTTTATCAATATATCGATGCAGCTGAGGGTTCCTTATATCTGCACCCACTAAAAGAATCTTTTTCCCTGTTGTCGCAAGTGATAACGCAAGATTGTAAGCAACAAATGTTTTACCTTCTCCCTTAATCGTAGATGTAACAAATATAGTATTACCTGTAACTCTTGATGAGCTCTTAATATAATATCCTAAATTTGTTCTCAAAATTCTAAATGCCTCTGCAAGTACTGATCTATCATTGCTTGTAATAGTTTCACTCTCCTTACTATCTATAGTAGGTACCTCTCCTAAAATTGCAAGTTCTGGCAATGCTTTCTCGATATCAAGGCGGTTATGTATTTTAGTATCTAACAGTGTTTTTACGTACACTATACCAAAAGGAATTAATAAACCTAAAACCAAAGCACCTAAGTAAACAATTTTGGGCTTAGGAGATATAGGATCTCTCAAACTGTAGGCTCTATCAACGATCTTAGCCTTTGGTGTTGTAACTGCTAGAGAAATTGCAGTTTCTTCCCTTTTTTGAAGTAGATATAGATATAAAGCTTCTTTTATTTCTTGCTGCCTCATTATATCACGAGCCGCCTTTGTTAAACTAGGGATTGCAGCAATTTTACCACCTATAGATCCACTCTGTCTTCTTAAGTCTTTATCTTCTATTTCTAAAGAAGTTTTGACATTGTCTAAACTAGAGGTTATACTCGATCGTAACTGCTTTAATTGATTATCTAAAGTAATTATAACAGGGTTTGCAGATGTGGAGCTTTTTAATAGACGTTCCTTTTCTAAAACCAAATTATTATATTCTTGTATTGATGTGGAAAGACCATCACCAGACAGACCCAAGTTTACCGGTAATAACTCATTATCAGAACCATTTTGCAAAAGTTCATTCATAGCACTAGCTAGACCAATTTTTGTCGAAACCTCTAGTCGTTTACGCTCAAGTTCTGTCTTACTTTGCAAAAACAATTGTCCTTCAGTAGCAATGTCAGTGACATTTTTATCTTCTCTAAAGTTTACGTTTTTTGTCTCTACAGAATCTAATTCGCTCGTAATGATTTCTAATCTTCTATCAATAAATTTAGCAGTATTGGCTGATACTAGATTACGATCCTGTATAGCATCATTGTTATAGACATCTATGAGCGTATTTAGTATAGCCTCGGACTTATTTGGTGCAGAAGAGTTAAAAGATATCTTTAGAACACTGCTATTTTTATTGGCAGCTTGAATATTAAGATTATTTTTTAAATCTATTACTGCTTGTGAAACACTAGATATACTCACGAGAGTAAAGTCATTAAATTCGTCCTTATCACTTCTTCTTGAAGGGTTACTTGCTGAATTAATAACTAGTTCTCCGAAATCCAAATTTAATGTATCACCAAAATTATAAGTACTCTCTTGAGCATCTTGAGCATCTTTAATTACAAACTCTTTATCTGAAATTTGCTTTATATAAAGCGATTTAAGAAGGTATGGAGATGATTCTTTTAAAGAAACCACAGCTACTGTAAAAGGTGTTTCTAAAAAGACCTCTGAAGATTTTACGTTACCTTCCCTGTAGTACTTAACATTTAAATTTAAATCTCTAACAACTTTTGATATGAGTCTTTTAGATTTGAGTATTTCTATTTCATTTTCAAAATCAGACTTACTCAGCCCTGCTCCTCCAAGTCCTAAATCTTCAAATGCAGCGAGCTCAGAAAGAGCACCATTATTAGTGTCCTTTATTAAAATAGTTGCCTCACTCTGATATACATAGGTACTATATCGTATATAAAGAAATGCTAACGATAAAAAAACTAATGCCGATAAAATAAACCAAGGTAAAAAACGGACATAAGGTGCAATTAATTCTTTGAGATTAAAATCTTCCTCTTTTATAGATGTTTTAAGTTCTGACATTATGTTGTATTATCGAGTAAGAATAGTAAGTACAGATATAATAATACCTGCAATTGAAATAAAAATAGTTGAATTACGGTTAAAAGCACCACTCTGAACTTGAGCTTTATTTGGTGATACAATTACCACATCATTCTGTTGCAAGTAATAAAATGGAGAATTAACCACATCAATGCTTGTGAAGTCAAGCTCTCCATAACTTTTTACTCCATTTTCTTCTCTTATGATTTTTACAGTTTTACGTTCACCAAATATGGTCATATCCCCTGCAAGACCTAATGCTTCGAGAACTGTTATCCTTTCGTTAGGAATTGTAAAAGTTCCTGCACGTTGTACTTCTCCTAAAACTGAAATAGAAAAATTTAGAATACGAATATCTACAACAGCCTCTTTTGCATATTTATTAACCTCACCTTTAAGCAAAGCTATAGCTTCTACCCTAGTTTTATTCGCTATTTGTAGCGTCCCAATAAAAGGAAATTCTATATTTCCATTAGAATCAACTAGGTACGTGCCAAGGCGTTCGTTTGTTGTTCTCAATGCATTTGATGCACCTGCCATTGGATTAAAGATAGCAACAGATTCTGGATCTTGAGATGAAACTGTAATAGATAACAAATCATCAGGTCTTATAATCGTATTGTAATTGGTGTTATCCGATTGATTATTTAAAGCTTCTATATCCTGAAAATATAAAACTTCCTTTTTTGAAATACACGAAGTACAAAGTAAACTGAGAAAAAGAAAAAGAGCAGTAATTCTACTCAAAAAATTGATTGACATATTAAATAATTTGACTGCAAAAATACTATACTATACTTCTTTAGACAATTGTTTTTCTGTCTTTGTCAAAGAAGTATCATTGTGAACTTCAATATCTAAAATTTCGTACTCAGAATTTTTACTTTTAAATTCAGGAACTAAAGATTTCAATTTTGATACACTTATAGCATTATTATTTTTTATCGCGGCCTTAACAATTTTATTTATCGTTGTACTTATGTCATCAAAATTACTAGTGGAATCTTGGCTAATCATAATTTTCTCGTGATGAGTTGGCAATGTCTTACTTTCATCACTTAACAATTCTTCATATAATTTTTCACCTGGCCTAAGCCCTGTTATTTTAATCTCAATATCTTCATTAACCGTATGGCCAGAGAGTTTTATCATTTTTTCGGCGAGATCCATTATTCTAACTGGCTCTCCCATATCGAAAATAAAGATTTCTCCTCCTTCACCCATTGTTCCAGCTTCCAAGACTAGTTGACAGGCTTCTGGAATAGTCATAAAGTAACGAATAATATCGGGGTGTGTAATTGTAACAGGTCCACCACTTTCTATTTGTTTTTTAAATAATGGAACAACAGAACCATTAGAGCCTAATACATTACCAAACCTAGTTGTGATAAATTTAGTGTACTTCTTTTTCCCTCTATCTTGTAAATCAAAAAATTTGGACTGTACATACATTTCGGCAGCTCTTTTTGTTGCTCCCATCACGTTAGTTGGGTTTACAGCCTTATCTGTACTCACCATCACAAAATGGCTTACTTTATGCTTAGCTGCAATGTCTGCAAGGTTTTTTGTGCCGTAAATATTTGTAAGTATAGCTTCAGAAGGGTTGTTCTCCATTAAAGGCACGTGCTTATATGCTGCAGCGTGATAAATAATATCTATCTTAAATGCATCAAAAAGAATTCTCAACCTATTCCTATTGGCAACATCACATATTACAAACTCAAAATCTATATCTGGAAAAGCTCCTTGTAATTCTAAACTAAGAGAATGTAAAGGTGTTTCTGCTTGGTCTAATACAATTAGTTTATTTGGATTATAAGAAGCAACTTGCCTTGCTATTTCACTACCTATAGAGCCAGCTCCTCCCGTTACTAAAATTGTCTTTCCTTGAAGTTTACTAGACTTTACACTATCATTAAGCTGTATAGGGTCTCTGTTTAATAAATCTTCAATCTGGAGACTTTTTAGCTGATCTGTTACCGTTGTTTTTTCACTCCAATTTATCACAAGCGGAGAGTTATACACTTTAATGTCGTACTCGAGACATTCTTTTACGATTGAAAACCGTTCTTCTGCACTCATTGAGTTTCCAGCAAAGACAATTGCCTCTGCTTTTAGTTTTTGCACTAAATTCTGGACGCTTTTATCAAGTTCCAATACTGGTTTATCAAGAATTCTTAAACTCTTATTCTGCCTTTTTGAAATAAACCCTTTGATTATAAAACGCTGTGGATGCTCAATATCTAGGGCAGCTGCAACAGATATTGCTCCATCATCTACACCAACAATAACTGCGTTAATTATCTCTGCATTGTTTTGAGCGATTTTAAAACGTTCATACAATTGTTTTACTGCAAGCCTAAAACTAAATAATGCTGTAAATGAAATAAATGAAAAAAGTATAAGCCCAGTGTTTATAAAAATCTTTAAACCATAGAGCTCTTGTAATACTAGATTAAGCACCATTAATAAACAAAATGTAGCTATAGTCGCAAACATAAGCTTCATTGCATCCATAAAAGATGAGTGTCTTATAAGACCTGCGTAGGTTTTAAAAACTAATAAAAAAATAAAACTAACTCCTATGGCTAGGCTCAACTGTTGACCTTTAGAAATTAACCCAAGAGGTTCAATATGAAGATCTAACAATAAAAAATAAGTAAGAAGTGCCGAAATTAAGATTAACAACGTATCTATAAATAAAACAGCCCATCTCGGTAAGTAGCGTACATTACGAATATCAATTTTATTTTCTTCTGAAAATAGTCTACCTATTGCCGCTTTTAATCTAGTAAACATTTATTACGAGCTTTTAAATAATTCAAAGATAACTTTTTGAATTCGTTCTCTATCGTCATTTGTTAAATTTGATCCTGACGGTAGACATAATCCATTTTGAAAAAGCTTACTCGACACTCCGTTCCCATAGAAATCAGCTTTCTCAAAAATGGGTTGCAGATGCATCGGTTTCCACACCGGCCTAGACTCAATATTAGCTTTCGCGAAAGCGTTATATAAATCCTCTTTATTAATACCTCCTGCTTTTGAAGAATTTATAAGTACCGTATTCAACCAGTAGTTAGAGCTATAATCATTATTAGGTTCCTTATGTAATGACACACCTTTAATATTCGTAAATAAAGAATTGTAAAAATTAAAATTAAGTGCTTTTTTATCTAAATTATCTTTCAGTCTATTAAACTGAATTATTCCTAATGCAGCATTTAAATGACTCATTCTATAATTATACCCAAGTGTTGTATGCTGGTAATAATTTAATTTCTCCTTAGCTTGGGTAGCTAAAAAGATTGCCTTTTCTTTTTCTTTTAAGGTATTTACCACAAGTGCCCCACCTCCTCCAGTAGTTACAATTTTATTTAAGTTGAACGAAAGTATACCATAATCACCTATAGTTGATAGTTTTCTATTACAATAAGTGCTACCCAATGCCTCTGCACTGTCTTCAATTACTTTTATATTTTTAGCTTTCGCGAAAGCTAAAATTGCCTCCATATTACTAGACAAACCATATAAACTAGTAACAATAATGGCTTTAGGTATCTTTCCTTTTTTGCAACATTCGAAATATGCTTCTTTTAAAAATTTCGGAGACATATTCCACGTATTTTTTTCGCTATCAACAAATACGGGTGTCGCACCTTGATATAAAATAGGATTTGCGCAAGCTACAAATGTCATTGACTGGCATAATACAAGATCTCCTTTTTGAACACCCGCAAGTATCAACGCCAAATGAATAGCAGATGTGCCAGAATTAAGAGCGACAACCTGCTTTTTAGTCTCTAGAAATGTTTGTACACAAGTCTCAAAGTCTAGTACAACTTTGTTTATATTTTCATACACATCACCTGATTGCATATTTGGAATAATAATACGATCCTCATAAACTGGAGGTGATAGATATATAGGCTTCTCCATAAAACTTAAACCGCTCTTGAATGTAAATTCAAAAAACGTCGTACTAATAAGAAGTAGCTAGCAGTAAGACTTATTAATACAATTAATACAATTAAAATTTGAATTGACATTGCTAGAGTATAAGTAGAATAAACTACTAAACAACATAATAACTGTATAAAACCATATATCAAAGAAGTTTCTATATGAGATAATTTATTAGAATCTACAATTATCTGATACAAGTGGTGTCTGTGGGCCTCAGATAATTTTTCTTTCATCTTAATTCTTCTTACAATAGTAAGTACGCTATCTACTCCATATACTGCAACTAACAATAGGCTCACTGGGGCTTTTGTAACGACATAAAATTTGTAAACAAGAAAAAATATAACTAAAGACAACGAAATGCTGCCTACATCTCCAGAGAAAAAAAGTGCCTTCTTTCTAAAATTATAAAATCCAAAAATCACTAATGAAAATAGTAAATATGCTAATAACTCTTCGTTCACAAAAATTATTTGAGTCGTATTAAAGAATAATAAAAAGCCTACAATAACAATAGAATAAATACCAGTTAAAGCATTGATGCCATCCATAAAATTATATGCATTTATAAAACCTACACCTATTATGAGCAACAAAATTAGAGATAAAACAGGTAAATTAAAACTTACTTGATAGATAGTCATAGCTGCCGCAATAAATTGAACGGGCAATCTCATAGATGGTGGAAGTGGTTTCAAATCATCGACAAAACTAACTAAAGCTATAATCGTTGTTCCTATAAATAAATAAGGATATAAAAATCCACTTGTAATAAAAAATATAAGTAAAGCGATGTAAAATATAATACCCCCTCCTCTAATTGTTATTTGAGTATGTGAACTTCTGTGGTTGGGTTTATCAATAATGTTAAATCTATCTGCTAGCTTATAATAACTAAAAGATAGTACTACCAATAAAATAAATACTATAATATATGTCATTGGGTCACTTTAAAAGATTTTATAGTAGCTGTTAACCCAGCTTTAGTATCAAAAGGTTTGTTAATTTTCAAAACAGTTTTTATTTTACTATTACTCACTTCGTAGGACTCTGTAAGTTTTTGTAATCGCTCTTTGTTAAAGGGAAGTTGTAATAATGTACCCATACCTGCAATAAATCTTAGAAAAGATTTATTTATTGCAAGTACTTTGGGTTTTTTACTAATGGCAAGAGCCATTACTCTTATTAAATCATTAGTCGAGATTGCATAGTCATCTGCCAAATTAAAAACGCCTGAATCTGGTAACCTTTTTAATAGTTCATCTATAACGTGCGTGATAGTATTAATCGACACAAAAGAACGCTTATTATCAAAGGCTCCTAATGGGTACGGTATACCTTTGGATACAACTCTATATAATAAATTTAAATTTCCTTTGTTACCAGGACCGTGGATCATACAAGGCCTGAGAATATACAATTTTTTATTTGAAGGTAAACTCTTGTTTAATAAATATTGTTCGGCTAATGCTTTTGATTTTCCGTAAACAGTTCCTGGTTCATATGGATGATTTTCAGTTAGAACGCCATTTACTTCATCTGCAACCGCTTTTACAGAACTAAAATATATAAACACCTTAGCATCAGACTCTAAAAATAAATCAAAAAGTTGTTTTGTAAGCTCTGTATTTACCTCATAATATTCTTCATCATTAGAGGTTTTTTTTAAATCGTGTGCTTTTCCTGCAAGGTGAATGAATGCATATGCACTATTAAAATCATTAACAGTAAGATTATTGTAATCTAAAGAAATACTATTTTCCCGCTTCCGCGAAAGCGGTGTAACATTCCAGTTTTCAGTCTTTAGAAAAGGTAATAGATTCTGACCTACAAAACCACTTGCTCCGGAAATAATAACATTATTCTGTTTCATATAGAATATTCTCTAAATTACTCATTGCGCAATCTAATTCAAAATTAGATTTAAAATAACTGTAGCCATTTTTACCCATTTCTGCCCTGACAGCTACATTAGATTTAGATAAAATCTTTAATTGTTTTATAAAATCTTTGGCATTACCAGCTTCGGCAGTATAGCCGCATTTGATATCATTTATAAGATCACTTCCTTCACCATTTAAAACACCTATTATAGGTTTACTCATACTTAAATATGACTGTACCTTTGCTGGGACAGTTTTATTAAATACCTCTTCATTTTTTAGAGAAACAAGTAATGCATCTGCTTGTTCGTAAAAACTTGCCATATACTTAGAATCAAACCTCCCAAAAACAAAAAGCACATCTTCTAAATCATCTTTTACTATACTCTCTTTAACAAAATTAAGCTTTCGTCCATCTCCTATTAATACTATTTTTATATTATCTTCTTCCGTAAGCAATTTACACCCTTCGATAATAGTATCCATATCCTGAGCTTCTCCAATGTTGCCAGCAAAAAGTAAGATAAAGCCTGATGGCATTTTTGGGATTTCCAAATTATTTTTATCAAGTGACAAATCCTTTGACCAATTTGGAAAGTACAACATCTTTGATATATCTTGACCTTGAGATATTATGGTTTTGCTAAAACTCTTTGAACTTATTAAAATTCGATCACTATGGTTGTAAATAAATTTCGTCAGATCATTGAAAAAACCAATGATTTTTTTATTCTTAATATTCCCTGCAGAAATTAAACTATCGGGCCACAAATCTAACACCCAAAATATTATAGGTGCTCTTGTCAGTTTTTTAATAACTATTGCAGGTAATCCTTGAGTTATAGGTGATGGTTCATGAACTATAATTTTATCATAATTATTGAAAATTGCCAGAAACATACCACGTATTGTCGCGAAAAAGGTCCAACTAAAATAATTCAAAGCAAGCCTAGGTCCAGATGAATTTCCTCTGGGACTTAAAACACTTCTTATAACCTTGACTCCATTAATAACCTCTTTCCTCTTTTTAAATAAAGAATAACCGCTATAATACTTACCCTCAGGATAATTCGGTATCCCAGTTAATACAGTAACGTCGTGACCTCTTTTAGACAACTCAAAAGCAATATCATTACTCTTAAAATTTTCAGGGTAGAAATATTGAGTTACTAATATGATCTTGAGTTTTTTCCTACCGAGCTTATTCACTCCAAACAACTCTTTTAATATAATCGGTATAACTCAAAATTATACGGACCACTTTCTCACTTACATTAGGCATACTATAATCTGAGACTTCTCTAAAATTTCGTTTGTTGAGATTTTGTCTCATAACTTGACTAAGACCTTGCATTATACGCACCGGAGATAGTCCTACCATCATCACAGAAGCTTCTTCCATTGCCTCTGGTCGCTCATGAGCTTGACGTATATTTAAAGCTCTGAAGTTTAAAATTGACGATTCTTCTGAAATAGTACCACTATCTGAGAGTACCGCATAACTATTCTTTTGGAGAGCGTTATAATCGTTAAAACCAAGAGGCTTTAAAAATTGAACATTTTCATGCATTTTAATTCGCTTTTTCTCTATCATATTACGAGTACGAGGATGGGTACTCATAATCACTGGAAAATCATACCTTTCGGCTACTTGATTGAGACTTTCCATAAGATTTTTGAAGTTTTGTTCGCTACTTATGTTTTCTTCTCTATGAGCGGAAACAACAAAGAACTTCTGATTTTCCAAACCGAGACGCTCAACTACATCAGATTTATTTATATCCTCTAAATAGTAATTTAGAACCTCGTACATAGGTGACCCTGTTTTAATAATTCGATCTGCTGGCAAACCTTCCTTCAAAAGGTATTCTCTAGCAATATCACTATAAGTTAGATTCACATCGGCAGTGTGATCAACAATCTTCCTATTAGTCTCTTCTGGAACTCGTTGATCAAAACATCTATTACCTGCTTCCATATGGAAAATAGGTATGTGGCGTTTTTTTGCAGGTATAGCACAAAGACAACTATTAGTATCTCCTAAGACAAGAAAAGCATCTGGCTGTAAATCCTCTAAAACTTGATCAATTTTGATCATTATATTTCCTACTGTCTCAGCGGCATTCTTTCCAGCTGCTTCTAGGAAGTAGTCGGGCTTTCTTAAACCTAAATCATCAAAGAAAATTTGATTTAGCTCATAATCATAATTTTGACCCGTATGAACTAGAGTATGTTCAATAGCCTCAGAATGGTCTAACGCTTGTAGTACCCGTGATAATCTTATTATTTCTGGTCTAGTGCCTACAACGGTGGTTACTTTTAATTTTTTCATTATAATATGTTTTTATACCTCTACAAAGAAAGTATCTGCATCTGTTGGGTTGTAAAATTCATTAATCCAGAAAATAGTATAAAGTTCCTCATTTCCCGTATTTTTTATGTTATGAGTGTACCATATTGGTATATCCACATATGATGGTTGATCACCTGAAATATCGAAAGTTAAAACCTCAGTATTATCTATTTTCCGCATTTCTATGCGCGCTTCACCTTTTATAACAGAAAAACGCTCAATTTTCCGTGTATGGTAATGATTACCTCTGGTAATATTTGGTACCGTTGTAGAGAATGAAACTTGCCCACCTTGCTGTAACCTTATAAGTTCGACAAACGAACCTCGCTCATCTGAATGCTCAGTATATAACCTTGGGAAATAGCTTTCGTGATTAATAAAAGATCTGTATGTATTAAATAAATTAAGTTCAAAAGGTGTGGGTAAATTTGGAATTACGCCATTATCAAAATATAAATCTTTATAATTTTCAAGCAACCTAAGCGTCTCTTTAACAGTTATTTTAATATCACTATCCACCTCTATCTCTAAATGATCAGTGCCATCTCCTATAGGTCTAAGCATTTCTTTAACAAGATTGTGCACATATATAAGACTAACTTCAGAATCATTTTCAACAGTAGGAGAACCTCCAGTCGTAAGTAAATGGCAAAAAGTTGCTATAAATGAGTTGTAAAATGGTTTGCCAAATGCTCCAAAAACGTTAGGAATAACAAAACTAACAACACGAGCATCGTGTTCAATACCCCATTTTTGCAATAACTGTTGTCCTACTTTTTTAGATTTCCCATAAAGATTATCTTGATCTTTTTGAGTTGAAGATGAAAAATAAATACTTGGAATACTTCCTGTACGCTCTAGAGCACTTATTAAAGTCTTTACTAAAGTAATATTTGAATTATATATTATTTGCTGATCCTCATGTCTATTCATTGCAGCCAGATGATAAATAACATCACAAGATGACACAAAAGCATCTAGTTTTGAAGTATCTTCAAAATAGTCTCTTTCAAATTGAACTATAGAATATTTTTCTGGTTCTAGGTTTATAGTGTTTACAAGGTGCCTTCCTAAAAAGCCCTTATTACCGGTTACTCCTATTTTTATCATTTACATATTTCTTTTTGAATGTCAAAATAATCTATTTCAAACCTATGCTCATCATTTAAAGCTCCAAGCATATAGTTTGAAAAAACCCCTAGGGAATGCTCATCTGTTTGTGCTTGTATACATGAAACATAACCAGGAGGAACATAAAGCACTTGAGGCTCAAGTTCCGATATTTCAAAAACCTGACAATCTACAGGTTTTCCTTTCTCATAATTTTCAAAAGCAATCAAACTAATCTTCAATCTCCCTTTAAGTGCTTGAAACCATCTACTTTCAATTTTGTGTCCCTGCCACCCTCTTTGAAAAGAAGTATTACAATTTGAAATTTGATAAAAACGTCTTATATCTTTCAAATCAAAATCATTAACAAAGATGATTTTTCCACGGACATCTTCCGCTTTCCCTCCATTTATAAGAGCAGGTTGTTTCATTATTATTGCTTTCGTGAAACCGCCTCCTCTATAATAGAGAGTTTTTCAATAAGTAATTTCATTCCTGCAGCATCTAACTGCTCAGTGTTATGAGAGTGATAATCATCTACTGTAGAAATATCTTCTTCTCCTTCAGAGAAAAATTGTGCATAGTTAAGATCCCTATTGTCTGCTGGGATTCTAAAGAAGTCACCCATATCCTCTGCTTTTAACATCTCTTCCCTAGTACATAGAGTTTCATATAATTTTTCTCCATGTCTTGTGCCTATAACTTTAACTGGATTATCTGCCTTAAAAATATCCTTCATAGCCGTTACTAGGTCTCCTATAGTTCCTGCAGGGGCTTTATTTACGAACAAATCACCTGATTCTCCTTGTTCAAACGCAAAGAGAACTAACTCCACAGCATCATCAAGAGACATCAAAAATCGTGTCATATTTGGATCTGTAACAGTAATATTCTCTCCAGCTTCAATTTGATCTATAAATAGAGGTATTACAGAGCCACGACTTGCCATAACGTTTCCATATCTTGTCAAACACACAGTAGTATTTGTTAAGTTACGAGAAGCAGCTATCGCAACTTTTTCCATTAATGCTTTAGAAATACCCATTGCATTAATAGGATAAGCCGCTTTATCTGTACTTAAACAAATAACTTTATTAACGCCACATGTTTCTGCTGCATCAATTACATTTTGGGTGCCAATTACATTAGTTTTTGTTGCCTCCATAGGAAAAAACTCGCAAGAAGGAACTTGTTTTAAAGCTGCAGCGTGAAAAACATAATCAACGTCTCTCATCGCTTTTAATATACTATCAGCGTTCCTAACATCACCTATATAGAACTTTAACTTAGGATTATTAAAAGCTTTACGCATATCATGTTGCTTCTTTTCATCTCTCGAAAAAATTCTAATTTCTTTGAAATGATCAGTGTGTAAGAACTTTTTCAAGACAGCGGTACCAAAAGAACCTGTACCTCCAGTAATCAACAATATTTTATTTGAGAAATTCACAGAATAATATTTTAAATTTTATTAAACAAAAAAACGCATCTTTTCTTGAATTGCCTAATATTTAAGCAAAACTATATTAACACAAATCGATAAGGTGATTGAACGTTTTTAGAGAACAACTTTCCCAGTCATATTTTTGCGATAGCGACTTAGACATATTAGCCTTTTCTAATAAAGCGGAGGAATCGTTTAAAGACGTTCTAATAACTTCCTTAATTGAACTAATATCTAATGGATTAAAATACAAAGCAGAATTCTCCAGAAATTCTGGCATAGGCATTTTATCACTTGATAGTATAGGTAAACCAGATGACATAGCCTCAATTAGTATATTAGGCATATTCTCACAAGTAGAACCATATATAAACGCATCTGACCGCTCATACTCCACACTTAACTTATCATGCGGCAGTGATTCTTTAAATTGAATCAATTCATTTTTTAGTAAGGGTTCTAATTCTTTAAAACCTCCTGCTTTGGGACCTATCAAAGTAAGACTTATTGGTAAATTAAATTCTTTAGACAATTCTATCACGGCTTTAGCTATATTTGCTTGATGTTTATATACATCAATTATAGATACATATAAAAATTTAAATGGATTTTTAGAATTGCAATCCTCAATGCTTCTCACCTTTTTAACTGGTCTGGAAAAAACCTCGCTAACACCATGATTAATAATCACCGAATTTTCCCCAAATAATTTATATTTTTTGGCAAGATACGTTTTTGCATAATTTGAAATGAAAATCACCGATTTTGCATTTTTAATAGAACGGGTCTGTAAGATTCTCAAAATTTTAAAGCGAAAAAAGTTTAAACCAAAACCAAATCGATTCGACTCCTCTTTCTCAAAAACAAGCATATTTCGACACATAGTAACGTAAGGAATACTTTTACTAAAGAAAGCCCCACCTGGATTAAATACTAAATCAAAATCTCCATCATTCAACAATTTCTTAAAAAATTTAAAAAGCCACCATCTTCTTTTTAACAAACTATTGGAGCAAGACACCATTACTACTTTATCATAGACTGCACTATCTCTGATCTTATGCAGAACATCTTGAACACCTAATATTGTTATTCTTTTATATCCTAAAACTATTAACTCTTCATCGCTAATTATGTTTAATATGCTAACTAGATGGGTTACGCCTCCACCACGGATAATATTTGAGGCATCTATTAATAATTTCATTGAATCAAAATTTTATCTAAAAAAACTTTTACTGCATTAAGGTATTTCTTTTGAGAAAAATCCAAACTAGATTTTAAAGCTTGTTGTTTCATTTGGAAAAGTTGTTCATCTGAGATATTCCTGATAAACTCTAACGATTCTACGATTTTCAATTTATCTAGTGAATCGATAATTACCCCATTGTAATCATTTAAAATAATTTCTCTAGTCTCCCCATTATCACTAATTAAAACAGGAATACCCATTGACAGACTTTCTATTAATTTAGTTGAAAAACCAGCTTTTGCAAAACGCTTATTCTCTCTTAAAATGACGCTAAAGTCAGATTTAGCATAAAAGTTAAGCACCTCACTATGGGGCATCTTACCATGAAACAATACATTTTCAGAAATTGAAATATTGGGACTATATTTTAAGAAATCTTCTTTACTAACTCCTATAATATTAATACAAAAAGATTTTTTGAACCGAGTTTCAGATAAAATATTAATTAAAATTTCTAACTCATCCTTCTTGCCTGGATTCCCTGCATATAACAATTTTTTTAAAGAATGATTAGGCGTGCTCAATAATTGATTTTTAACTTCTGTTAATGCAATACTATTCCCTTTCAATAATAATGGTGGGATTCTTAATACATTCATATTATATTTTCTGTACCAATCCTGAAGAAAAGTACTTATTACGATAACATTTTTGAGGTAAGGATAACCGAATTTCATTTTAAGAAAATTATCAATTGCAACTGGACCAAAACGTCCGCCTGGCAGATGACTACTTTCGTACCACTCTGTACAATCCCCAATAATGGGTATAGAATATTTACGAACTTCTCTACTGAGTTTTACTTGCTCTATAAATGTAGAATTGTATAAAATAATAGCTTTAATATTTGTATTCTTGAACAAAATATTTTTTACAAATAAAGATCTTTTATTTCCTCTCTTAAAAAAACCCGTTACTTTTTTAAAACCTTTATAATCATTATCAAGCTCAGCTAGTGAATGGTATTCAAATCCATCAAAATAATTAGTAGATAAATTACACACCTGCTCTCCTCCTGCAAAAATAACTTTGTAACCTAAGTCCCTCAACATCTGTCCTAAACCGAGTACCCTTTTTGCCGCAGCATCACCTTCAGGAAATCTAAAAGCTCCGGTAATTATTATAGTTTTCATATTGTTATTAATACTAATTTAAGAAAGTCGAGTTTGAATATTTAAATTAAGATAATTTATTCCATTTTTGAAAAACAGCTAAATGCTTTATTATCTCAAAAATTTTAATTAGCATTACATCCTTATTAAAATAAAGTACAACTCCAAAAAATAATACAATCGACAATCCATTAAATACTAGCGATATATAACTATTCTCCCATTGCACAAAGTACAACATGTAAAGTGGGATAGAGTATAAAAAGTACGATACTGCTACTTTACTGAAAACAGTAATATTAAATTTTTTGTAGACTATCATAAAAAGAACTAATAGACACAACGCGATTACTATTAGTGTTGAAAATAATATTTGAATTGAAGATAATGCTTCGAAAAAAAAATATTTAAATAAAAGATTCAGTATTCCCGCAATTAAAATTATAACAAAATATAGACTTTCCTTTCTAAGAACTAGAAATACATTGGTTTTCAATGATTCCATAAATATATATAGAATTATATAAGAACAAAAAATAGTGAATAATACTATACCGTCTTGATAAGATTCTCCTCCTAATATTAAAAGTATTTCTGCTGAAGAGATAACTATAAAGCAACAAAATGGGAACAGTAATAAGCAAATGAATTCAAAAGTTTTTTTAAGTCCAACATGATAGGCTTCGGGACTATCTTTCAGGTACATTGTTAATTTAGGTGTTACTACCATAATAAAAGAAAATATTACCGAAGCACACAAAAGTACAACTCGCTCACCTAACACATATATTATAATATCAAAATAATTTTTTTTCTCACCTAAAATTAATTTGTCTAGTTGAAAGTAAAGCAAAGTCCAATTAATCATAAAAAAAATTATAATCATTCTCTTTAAATGACCAAAATTTAGGCGCTTTATCCTAGTAAAACTAACGTATTTAAAAACATTCACAAAAGATATCAAATTGTTAAGTAAAATGAATCCACAAATACTTAACAAGTATAATTCGTCTGCAGATTCACCATTTATAAATATGAAAGTAAAAATGATAATTAAAAATCTAAGTACTAAGGTTTTAATACTAATAAACTTAAACTTTTCTAACCCTTCAAAGACCCATTCAACGTTGAAAAATGTACCAAAAATCTGAATCCCAGCGATAGTGTAATAAACTGGATTAATCTCTTGAAATCCAATATAATTAGCATAGACAATAAAGGAAATTAACGCCAAAAGATTAATAATTGTTCTAACAAAGAAAAGGTGTGTGAAAAAGTTATTTAATTTAGCCCTATTTTGTCTTAAGTGACAGACCTCTCTAAATCCGTAGATATATGTGCCTAAATCCCCCACAACATAGAAATAAGTCATTACTGTAAGAGCCAATTGTAAACGCCCCATATCCTCCGGAATTACTTGCCTATAAACATAGGGTATAATTAAAATGGGGGCTGCTATTTTTGAAATATTCAAAAGAAGACTAAACAAAAAATTTGAGGCAAGGGAGGGACTTTTTGTAGTTTGATCCATATTAATAAGTAATAAATTTTATACTATCCTCAAAGATGGTTTGGTAATCTAAAATAGCATTACCCTGAGATAAGTTTGTATGAATATAGTTATAACCATAAAGTGTAATAAGAATTAATAAAGGAATCCTCAATTTTCTATACTGACTAGTCAACAATAAGGCCATTAGTGTTACGTACATAACTTTAAAATAGTAACCTAAGCGCAGAAATATTGCCAAATCATTGAACGACAATGATATGAAAATCGAAACTGAACATAAAATCAAAATAAATTCAGACATCTTGTTATTCTTATACCAAAAATTAAAAACTAAAAACACCACAATGTCCGCAAGTATACCAAGCGATAAACCATAACTCGATGAGAAAACTCCGCCTTGATACACACTAGCGTATCTAGCAGTAATAGAAATACTACCTAGGATATTAAAAACAACCGGTTTCACTAATGGTATAGTAATAAATAATAAAATAGATATAATAAATATAATCATTCTACGTCTTTGAGTAGATAACCCATAAACGTAAAGAGGATAAAGAAGTAGTACTACTAAGGATGAGCTATGAAATCCAGATGCAATTAAACACCAAATAATAAATTTTTTTTTATTTCCTTCAAATAAAAATTTAAAAGCAAAAAAGATTATAGCTACCGATATCCCTTGCCGAATTAAATGTATATTAAGAATTACAAAATGAACTGAAAAAAAAATAAAAAGAGCCGTGAAATATCTACTCGAGCTGAAATAATTAATACCTTTATGAATGAACACCAAACTTAAAATAGAAGTCAAAATAATAACGTATTGAAAGCTTGGCGATATCGAGTAAATTAAAATAAAGAAAGGCTCAAAATAGGATTCTAATCCATATACTTTAAAATCCTCAAATTGATTGTAATACTCAGCATAATCATTTCCTACCTCATATCTTATACTTAAAAAAATGATTAAAACTGATATTGTTAAATTTTTAAACCATTCTATTTTTGACAAATACTTATCAAAGCACATTAATAAGAAAAGTGACCAAAATATAGCATAATATATATCCACAAAGCTATTTTAAATGATGAGTTAATGATATTGACAACATATTATAATTTTCCAATCCAAAAATTAAGTAGTTGATGAGTCAATATTTATAAAAGAATAAAATTAGGACTAACTTATCTATTTTAAAATTGATAATTCTCAATAACTTATATAATACTCACAGAATTAATGTTGTTTGATTAAATGTTTTTACTATAAGCTAATCCTATTGTATACATTTCAAAACCAATATTTTCCATTTCAGATGGCACAAATATAGCCCTTCCATCAAAAATAAACGCAGGCTTTTGCATCTGATTATAAATTTGTTTCCAGTCATAATTAACAAACTCATCCCACTCGGTCATAATTGCAATGGCGTGCGCATTATCACAGGCTTCCATAGGGTTATTAACCACTGTAACCAAAGCTCTATTTTCAGCTTCAGAACGCGTGTTTAAATAATCGAGATCTGCTAGAATTTGTTCTTGAGAAACCTTTGGGTCATATATAACTATCTCTGCTTGTTCACTTAGCAAATAATCTGCCACATAAATGGCTGCTGATTCTCGCGTATCATTAGTATCCTTTTTAAATGCCCAACCTAATAATGTAATCTTCTTACCAGAAACCGTGTTAAACAGCGTCTTTACAATCTTTTCTGCAAATCGTCTTTTTTGGTGATCATTCATAATAATAACCTGCTCCCAATAATCTGCCACCTCATTAAGTCCATATGATTTTGCGATATAAACGAGGTTTAAGATATCTTTTTGAAAACAAGATCCGCCAAAACCAACGGAAGCCTTTAAAAACTTTGGGCCTATCCTTGAGTCTGTACCAATTGCTCTGGCAACTTCTTGAACATCTGCTCCAGTAACTTCACAAAGCTCAGACATCGCGTTAATAGAAGAAACACGTTGCGCAAGAAAGGCGTTTGCTGTGAGTTTAGACAGCTCTGAAGACCAAACACTCGTTCTTAAGATGCGCTCTTCTGGAATCCAATTTGAATAAATGTTTGCAAGAGCTTCGGTGGCCTTTTGACCACCAAGAGTATTTTCTCCCCCTATAAGTACACGATCTGCATTAAGTAAATCTTGGACAGCAGTACCCTCGGCTAGAAACTCTGGGTTTGATAAAATATCAAAGCGTACACCTTTACCCGTATTGTGAAGTATATTCTGTAATGCTTCGGCAGTACGCACAGGTAGCGTAGATTTTTCTACTACAATTTTATCTGTAGTCGCTACTCTGGCAATCTGGCGAGCACATAATTCTATATACTTTAGATCTGCTGCCATCCCTTTACCTACTCCATACGTTTTTGTAGGTGTGTTTACAGATATAAAAATAAGCTCTGCTTCATCTATCGCCTTATCTACTTCTGTAGAAAAAAATAGATTTCTTCCTCTAGCTTCTTGAACAACTTCAGCTAGGCCTGGTTCATAAATGGGTAGGTTACTTACATCTTCATCATTCCAAGCGGCGATGCGCTTCTCATTAAGATCAACTACGGTAACTTTTATATCTGGACATTTTAAGGCAATTACAGACATTGTAGGTCCTCCTACATAGCCTGCTCCAATGCAACAAATGTTTTTTATGCTCATATTTTCCAAATTATTGGCAAATCGCAAATATAGCAATTTGCATACTAATGACAGGGAAATCTTACGCTTTCGCAAAAGCGTACTAATCCTTATAATAACTTTTATACCACTTTACAAAGGCCGCTATCCCATCTTCTACACTTACAGATGGTTTATAATTATAATGTTTACACATAGCCTCTACACTTGCCCAAGTCTGGTTTACATCACCATCTTGCATAGGAAGCATTTCTTTTTTTGCTTTTTTAGCAAGTGCTACCTCTATGGCTTCTATAAAGTCTAATAGCTTTACAGGCTTGCTATTACCTATGTTTAAAATCGCATTTCCTGGTTGTACTTCATTTTGTATTACAGCCGTAACACCAGCAATAATATCTGAAATGAAAGTAAAATCACGTGAAAGATTACCCTCATTAAAAACCTTAATAGGTTTATTATTTATTATCGCATCTGTAAATAAAAACATCGCCATATCTGGTCTTCCCCAAGGACCGTATACTGTAAAAAAACGTAAACCAACAGCATTTACACCGAATAGATGTGCATAGGTATGCGCCATTAATTCATTAGATTTTTTTGTAGCGGCATAGATACTTATGGGCTCGTCTACAGACTGTTTTTCTGTAAATGGAACATCTATACTATTACCGTATACACTAGAACTACTGGCATAAACAAGTTTTTTTATATCGTTATTACGACAGCATTCTAATACATTTAAAAAGCCTACAACATTAGTATCTATATACACCTCTGGGTTTTCTATAGAATATCTCACACCCGCTTGAGCAGCAAGATTACATACGAGGTCGAAAGACTCTTTTTTAAAAAGCTCAGGCAACGCTTCCCTATCCTCAAGATTCATACGTACAAATTGCAGTGCTTTATGCTTTGTGCTTGCCACTCGCAAATTCCATACTGATGCTTCTGCTTTTGCTATACCTAATTGTGATAATCTATCATACTTGAGATTAGGGTCGTAATAATCGTTAATATTATCAAGAGCCACTACAGTATGTCCCTCCTTGAGCAATTGCTCACAAAGATGATACCCAATAAAACCAGCGCCACCAGTAACAAGAATTTTCATAAACAGTATTAATAAGCTTCAAAGTTAGGACTTAATAAGGACTTCTTATTATATGTTAATTTCTGAGTTGTTCCCGCAATAAAAACAGCAACTCTAGCGGTCTCACATATAGCATCTCCAGCAGCCGTATCCCACTCCATACTAGGAGCAAATCTAGGATATCTATCTGCATTTCCTTCTGCAAGCATACAGAATTTAAGCGCACTACCAGCAGGAAGTAAGCTTACCGAAATGGTTGTTTTTTTTAAATCCTCTATATACGATACTGTTTGCTCATTGAGGTGTGAGCGACTTGTCACAACTCGTATCTCTTTTTGTGTTTTTAACTTATTTGTAAAAATTATATACTTATCATCAACTACTTGATTCCACCCCATCTCTATTGTAGGGCTTGGTATTTTATAGCTTTTACCTAGTGAGCTTCCACCTAGGTATAGTGTATCAGACACCGGAATATAGATTATACCAAAAACTGGCCTAGCTCCTACTATCAATGCAATGTTTACAGTAAATTCTCCATTGCGATTTATAAACTCCTTGGTGCCGTCTAGTGGATCTACGAGCCAAAAAATGTCCCAAGTACTTCTTTCTTCATAAGGAATTTCGGCGGCTTCTTCACTTAAAATAGGAATTTTTGTAGCGCTCAGCTCCTTACAGATTACCTCGTGGGCACGAGTATCTGCAACTGTAAGGGGCGAATCATCACTTTTAAGAACGCTATCAAATGCGGTCTCATACACCTCTCTAATTACGTCACCAGCTTGAAGAGCAGCTTTGACAGCGATACCTTTAAATTGATCACTTATCATAATTTAACCAGCATTTTCTCAAGACTTTCTTCCCAAGGCACGTTCTCAATCCCTAAAAGGGTGATGATTTTAGAACTTTCTAGTTTACTATTTTTTGGGCGGGTGGCCTTTGTTACAAAGCGGTCGCTGGACACAGGTAAAACGTTTATACTCATTTTCTTGTAGCTGAATACTGCTTTCGCGAAAGCGTACCACGTAGTGACACCCTCATTTGTATAATGATATACGCGTGCATTCTGTATAGTAAGCACGTTTGACAACTGTAAAATAACAGAAGCTAGATTATTTGCCAATGTAGGAGACCCATATTGATCGTTTACAACCGAAATCTCGTCTTTCTCATTACCTAATCGTAACATAGTCTTCACAAAATTATTCCCGTAAACACTATAGACCCAGGATGTTCTTATAATAGCGTAGTCAAGAAGTCCTGAAGTAATTATGGCCTGCTCACCAGCAAGTTTAGACTTGCCATAAACCGTTGTTGGATTTGGAATATCTTCCTCTGTATATTCTTCTCGTTTTTCTCCATCAAAGACATAATCTGTAGAGATGTGAATGAGTTTGATTCCATTATCCTTACAAGCTTGAGCTAGATTCTTTACTCCTATTTCATTTACTAGGAAAGCTTTCTCTTTATTTTCTTCAGCGGCATCTACAGCGGTGTATGCGGCTGTGTTTATTATAACATCTGGTTGATGTAAATCAATCGCTTTTTTAATAGAAGATGTTGATGTGATGTCTAACTCAGATTTTGACAGATGTATACTCGTAACATTCTCAAAAGTAGCTTCTTCCTCCTTAATGGCTTGAGCCAGCTGACCACCACCACCTGTAATGAGTAATCGTATATTTCGCGAAAGCGTACTCATTTAAAACAGGTTAGAAGGTAAATCTGCAAGTATCGTATTTTCCTTATCTTTTTCTGAAAGGATGACATCCTGCTTATCTAATAACCAATCGATTTGCAGTGATGGATCGTTATATGCCAGACCACGCTCACTCTCTTTATTATAGTAGTTATCGCATTTATAAATAAACGTTGCGGTATCGCTAAGTGTTATAAAACCGTGCGCCATCCCTTTTGGAACGAAAAGTTGTTTTTTATTTTCTGCATTGAGACGTATGCTGTAAGCTTTCTTATAGGTAGGTTCGTTTTTTCTTAAATCAACAACTACATCAAGTACCTCACCTGCTACAACACGTACGAGCTTAGATTGTGCAAACTCTCCTATTTGAAAATGAAGCCCACGCAAGACACCGTATGTAGACTGCGACTGATTATCTTGAACAAAATTTGGTTCAAATCCTGCATAGCTTTGAAATTCCTTCGCATTAAAGGATTCATAAAAATAACCTCGATCATCTTCAAACACCTTAGGAGTGCATATGATTAAATCTTTGAATGCTGTTTTTTGAAATTCCACTACAGTGTATTTATGTATTGTGCATATGCACCTTTACCATATCTCGATGCACTTGCCTTAAGTGCTTCGTATGATATCCAATTCATCTTGTAAGCAATCTCCTCAAGACAAGCTATCATTGTGCTTTGATTACGCTGTAATACTCTTATAAATTCTGTCGCATCATCTAGCGCATCTACCGTGCCAGTATCAAACCAAGACATTCCTCTACTCATAACTCCTACAGTAAGCTTTTTACGAAGTAAATATTCTTGATTTATTGCTGTAATCTCAAGCTCTCCCCTATGAGAGGGCTTAATTTCTTTTGCAATAGCAACTACATCATTATCATAAAAATAAATACCAGGTACGGCGTAGTTAGATTGTGGACTCTCTGGTTTTTCTTCGATACTCGTGACATTCATATCCTTATCAAAAGCGACAACTCCAAAACGCTCTGGGTCACGCACAGGATATGCAAAAATGGCACCTCCATCTACTGTTACTTTGCTTTGTAATAACTTACTGAGACCATTCCCATAAAAGATATTATCACCTAGTACAAGAGCTACTTTATCATTCCCAATAAAAGATTCTCCTATAATAAAGGCTTCTGCAAGCCCATTCGGCTGTTCTTGCACCTCATAAGAGAAAGAGCACCCAAGTCCTGATCCATCACCTAATAGCCTTTTAAATAGATGACTGTCTTCTGGCGTTGTGATAATAAGAATCTCACGTATACCAGCAAGCATAAGCACTGATATAGGGTAATATATCATAGGCTTATCATACACAGGCAGCAATTGCTTACTTACAGCAATGGTAAGTGGTGACAGTCTAGTTCCAGATCCTCCAGCAAGTACAATACCTTTCATTAAGTATACATTTTATTGTAATATTCTTGATATGCTCCAGAAGTGACGTTCTCTAGCCAAGAGCTATTTGCAAGATACCAATCTATTGTGAGTTCTAGCCCTTCCTCAAAAGTAACAGATGGTTTCCACCCCAGTTCTTTTTCAATTTTTGAGGCATCTATAGCATATCGCTTGTCGTGACCTGGTCTGTCTTTTATAAAGGTAATAAGAGATTGAGAGGTATTACGCTTTCGCGAAAGCTTCTCATCCATCTTGTCGCATAATAACTTTACGAGATCAATATTTTTCCATTCATTAACCCCGCCTATATTGTAGGTCTCGCCAAGTTTTCCTTCTTTAAATATACGTGCTATAGCGCTTGCGTGATCTTTTACAAATAGCCAATCTCTTGTATAATTTCCATCACCGTAAACAGGAAGCGCCTTGTTTAAAATAATATTATTTATAAATAGAGGAATGAGTTTTTCTGGAAATTGATTAGGTCCGTAATTGTTAGAGCAATTACTAATGACATATGGCAAACCATAGGTTTCTCCATAAGCTCTTACAAAATGATCTGAGCTTGCCTTAGACGCAGCATAGGGTGAGTTTGGGTCGTATGACGTAGTTTCTGTAAACAAACCTGTCTCACCAAGTGTACCATACACCTCGTCTGTACTTATATGGTAGAAAAGCTTGTTATTAAAGTTATCTTTCCATATTTCCTTAGCTGCATTGAGTAAGTTTAATGTTCCAATAACGTTAGTCTGCACAAAAGCTAAAGGATTTTTAATGCTTCTATCTACGTGAGACTCTGCTGCTAGGTGTATTACCTTATCAAATTGATATTTGGAAAATAAGGTCATCAAAAAGGGGGCATCATTGATGTCCCCCTTTATAAATGTATAATTGCTAGACGCTTTTACATCTGCTAGGTTCTCTAGGTTACCTGCATATGTAAGCGCATCAAGATTGTAAATATGACTCTCTGGAAAAACTTCTAGAAATAGCCTCACCACGTGAGAACCTATAAAACCTGCTCCTCCTGTAATAAGAATGTTCATTACAGCTTAGCATCTGCTTTATTGCCTAAAACTCCTTTGACATCATATACTACAGATTTATTATTTTTAAGAGCTACCAAATCTAAGGCACCAAATTCTTTGTGAGAAACTGCCTGCACAATTGCATCAAACTTTTGGCTCGGTAATTCTGTTAGGGCTTTAAGACCATACTCGTGCTCAACTTCATCTGCATTTACCCAAGGGTCATAGATAGTAACGTTAACACCAAAATCTTCTAAATGTTTTACAACATCAACAACCTTCGTATTTCTAACATCTGGGCAGTTTTCTTTAAAGGTTATACCTAATAATAATAAAGAAGCCCCTTTTACTTTTATATCATTTTTAAGCATAAGCTTCACAACCTCTGCTGCTACATAAGCTCCCATACTGTCATTAAGCCTTCTACCAGCAAGAATAATTTCTGGATGATACCCTAACTCTTGCGCTTTCTGAGCGAGATAGTAAGGATCTACACCTATACAGTGCCCACCAACTAAACCTGGCTTAAATGGAAGGAAATTCCATTTTGTTCCAGCAGCTTCAAGTACATCGTGTGTATTGATGTCCATAAGATTAAAAATCTTTGCTAGTTCATTAACAAAGGCAATATTGATATCCCGTTGTGAATTTTCAATAACCTTTGCAGCCTCGGCCACTTTAATTGTAGGCGCTAAGTGCGTCCCAGCGGTTATCACAGAAGCATATAAATCATCTACTTTCTTACCTATCTCTGGTGTGCTTCCAGAAGTCACTTTTAGAATTTTTTCTACAGTATGCTCTTTATCTCCTGGATTAATTCTTTCTGGAGAATATCCAACATAAAAATCGTCATTAAATTTGAGACCGCTCACACGCTCTAAAACAGGAACACACTCATCTTCTGTTACTCCAGGATATACTGTGCTTTCATATATAACAATGTCACCTTTTTTTAGAACCTTACCTACGGTCTCGCTACTTTTATAAAGAGGCGTGAGTACTGGTCTATTATTTTTATCTACTGGTGTAGGTACTGTAACTACATAATAGTTACAATCTTCTATATCCTTACTGTCTGCGCTACAAAAAAGTCCATTAGCATCATTTACCTCAGTTTTTAATACACTTTGAAGAACCTCGTCAGACACTTCTAATGTACTGTCAGTACCAGACCTTAACTCATCTATACGCTCTTTATTAATATCAAAACCTACCGTATTATATTTTGTTCCAAATAACCTTGCTAATGGAAGACCTACATAGCCTAACCCTATAACTCCTACTTTAATTTTTGTCATATATTGTTGTATTTACGCTTTCGCGAAAGCAAAAAAAATTATTTTAAATTCTTCCAGTACCAAGCCATTGCTTCTTTGAGACCATCTTTAATGCTAAATTCTGGATTGTAACCTACTCGCTCTCTAGCTCTATCGATACTTGCTAAACTGTGAGGCACATCCCCAGCTCGTTTGGGTCCATACTTCACCTCTACTTGTGCAATTTTCTCGTCAAATTGACTTAATTCCTCTTTTAAAATATTTACAAGTTCATTGAGATCCGTACGCTCTCCAAAGGCAACATTGTAAACAGTGTTAAGTGCATCTTTGTTATCAGTAAGCATTGCGCGTATATTCATTTCAATAACATTATCAATATACGTGAAATCTCTAGAGTAGCTTCCATCTCCGTTCATAACAGGAGAATCGTGATCCATTAACAGTTTTGTAAACTTAGGTATCACAGCGGCATAAGCGCCATTAGGGTCTTGTTTTCTGCCGAAAACATTAAAATATCTAAGTCCAATGCAATCTATTCCATATGTTTTATGAAACACATCTGCATACAACTCATTTACATATTTTGTTATTGCATAAGGAGACAATGGTTTCCCTATAACATCTTCTTGCTTTGGTAATCCTTGAGAGTCTCCGTAAGTCGAAGAACTTGCCGCATACACAAAACGTTTTACACCATTGTCTTTAGATGCAATGAGCATATTCAAAAATCCACCTACATTAACTTCATTACTCGTTGCCGGATCTTTTATTGATCTTGGTACAGATCCTAATGCAGCTTGATGCAATACATAATCACTTTGAGATACTGCCTTTATACAAGTTTTTATATCTCTTATATCTCCTTCAATAAAAGTAAAATTTGAATGATCTATGATGGCATCTAAGTTGTGTTTATGACCAGTTGCCAAATTGTCAAGACAAGTCACAATAGCTCCGTTATTTACAAGCACCTCGCAAATATTTGATCCTATAAACCCAGCGCCACCCGTAACTAAAACTTTCTTATCTTTTACCTTAGATTTTATGCTGTCTAACATTGATTGTTTTTTTGGCAAATATAAAGTATTTTCTATGCCGTCAGAACATTGTTTTTTATCACAATCTTAGCATATCGGGTTAAACTTATCCCAAACCAACTCGCAAATAACCCACAGACCTCTAAGCCTTTGTAATTTTATATAAAAACCAAAGAACTATGAATTATTTAAACTTAGACACAAAAAAAACCAAAGAGACCGTTACAGAGCTCAACATACTTTTATCTGACTATCACGTATACTACCAAAAACTTCGCAATTTTCACTGGAATGTTTCTGGTGAAAACTTTTTTGACTTACACGAGCAGTTTGAACAACTTTATGATGATGCCAAAATTAAAATCGATGAGATTGCAGAGCGTATCCTAACTTTGCGTTTTGCACCGGTAAGTAATCTCTCAGATTATCTTGAAGCATCTAGCATTAAAGAATCAAAATCTGATCTGTCTGACAGAGATATGGTAGACACGATACTTGGAGATCACGGAAAAATTCTCAAACAACTAAGCGCTGTTGTGAAGAAAGCAGACGATGCTGGTGACGAAGGTACCATAGACCTTATAGGAGCTTACATACGTGAACTAGAAAAAACTAGCTGGATGCTAGACGCCTGGAGAAAGAAAACAGCAGGCACCTACAAGGAAGCATAAATCCTAATCACTCTTACAAATAAAAAAAAGCCTCAATACTTTAGATAGTATTGAGGCTTTTATTTAAGTTGTTATAAAACTTCTACTCATCTGGAGTAAAACTATATTCTGGCACCTTACCTACAGCCCCCTTAAAGAACTCGTGTATAAGTGCAAGATCTTCATCTATATTACCTGAAGGATATAAAGGCTTAGATATACGTTGTTCCTTTTTACCAAAATCAAAAGCAACCATTATAATAGGCACCTCTGCTGCAAGAGCAATATAATAAAACCCTGTTTTAAGCTTATCAACTTTTTTGCGTGTTCCCTCCGGGGCTATCGTAAGTCTAAACTCCTCTTTATCTTTAAAAACATTTGCGATAGATTGTACTTTATCTTGCCCTGGTGTGCGGTCTATAGGCGCACCTCCCATTGCTTTAAAAATAGGTCCCATAGGCCATTTAAATAGCTCTTTCTTACCGATGAAGCCTATCTTAACATCGAGCATTGTACGAAGTAAAATACCCATATAAAAGTCGTGCCAGCTGGTGTGGGGCACTGCGATTACTACAGCCTTCTTTACTGTGTCTTGAGAAAAGTCACCTTTTACCTTCCAGCCTAAAATATTTTTATATATAAACTTTGCAAGTCCCATATGCGCTACTTATTCGAATAAATTTTAATTGCTTTTTCTAAATCTTCTGGAGTATCAATACCTATTGCAAGTCTTGATGAACGTACCATTTTAATTTTCTTACCATACTCTAAGAATCGTATGCACTCTATTTTTTCTGCCTTTTCAAGGGGTGTCATATGCATAGATGCAAAGTCTAGTATCGCCTGCTTTCTAAAGGCGTAAATACCCTTATGTTTATAAGTAATTATACCAGCTTCATCATCGCGCACATATGGAAGTGGTGACCTAGAGAAGTATAATGCAAAGTCAAAATTATCTACAATAACCTTTACATTATTAGGATTTAAAATCTCTTGCTCCTCCTTCATAGGCATCATCACACTAGCAAGATCTATTTGTGCAGCATCATCTCCATAAAACACGTCTAGCACCGGTGCTAAGTCCTCCCTACTCGTAAAAGGCTCATCGCCTTGTACGTTTACAACCACATCTACATCTAGAGAAGCCACTGCCTCTGCAATTCTATCACTACCGCACTCGTGCTCTTTAACACTCATTATGGCCTTACCGCCCTCGGCCTCTATGGCCTTATAAATAACATCGCTATCTGTAACTACATATACTTCGTCAAACAACTTTGTGGCCACTACACTCTCATAGGTGCGCACAATAACAGGCTTACCTGCAAGATCTTTCATCATCTTACCAGGAAATCTAGACGCCGCATAACGTGCAGGAATCATTGCTATAATCTTAAGATTTTCTTTCAATATATGGACGTTTTTTATGTCTTAAATTGGTTATAATTACGCTTTCGCGAAAGCATAAAACACCTTAAAACAAGTTGCAAAGTTACTTAAAAAGAAATGTAAAACTTAGGCCCTTCTTAGCCTAGAAATAATCTTCCAGCCAAAACCTATAAGTAACAATACAATCACTAGTGCGAGTATAGGCGAAAAGATACTCGCTACTGAAACTGTAGTCGCTGCAATGGTTTCTGTACCTGCAACTAGTGGGTTTGCAATACCGCCTGTAGTTGCTGTACTCCCTAATCTGGTGGCGCTCGTAGTACCAGAAACAGCCGCCGCTGCTCCTCCACCAGCGATGATGGCCAGCGCCCAAGTAATAGTAGGATCAATATCTCCCATAGTAGCTACCATAAGTAATGTACCCGCGATTGCAGCTAGTGGTACAGATATCGTATCCAGCAGGTTATCAACCCAAGGAATAAAATAGGCTCCTACTTCAAATAGTGTAGCAACACCAAGTAAAACTAGTGCCGGAACGCTACCTACCCACTGCCAAGTATCGTTTACTGGAAACCAACCAAAGTGGGCAGATAAACTTAAGACTAATAAAGGAACAAATACTCTAAAACCAGCGGCGGCGGCAAGTGAAAATCCTAATATGATACTTACTATTAATTCAAAACTCATAATTGTAAACTTATTTATATACAGACGTTATAATCAAAAAACTAGCCATAAATATATAACTATCTAATCCCTAGCCCCGATTGCAGTGAAAATCCCGCAAGAGCTGGCGTAGCCGCAATGAGGAATTGTAGCGTAAAGCGGGAAATAGCTTCAAATTATAATTTAGCCAGAATGATATTATCGATCTACAAACATATCATCTTTAAAACCTATTAAGTACAACTTACTTTTAGCTCTCGTAATAGCTGTATATAACCAGCGTAGGTAATCTTTACTCATCCCGTCTGGAAGGTAGGGTTGCTCTATAAAAACATTTTCCCACTGCCCTCCTTGTGATTTATGACAGGTAATAGCGTAAGAAAACTTTACTTGTAGGGCATTAAAATATTTGTTGTTTTTTATTTTTTGGAATCGCTTGTAATTAGATTTCTCGTCAACATAGTCTTTTTGAACTTCCTTATATAGGCGATCTCCATCTTCATAAGGTAGTGCTGGTGTCTCTAGGGTGAGTACATCTAGCATAACTACGGTCTCAAATGGTTGCATTTGTGGGTAATCTACCATTTGTACTTTTACCTCTGCAAAGCGAAAGCCGTAGAGTTCCTTAATAGCTAGAATTTCTAATACTTTTACAATGTCACCGTTTGCAATAAACCCCGCATCGCTTTTTGCATCTAGCCAGAAATAATTATTCTTTACTACCATTAAGTGATCTCCTGCAGAGATTTCTTCTTCTTGAAAGAGAATACGATTTCTTATTTGCTGGTTATATAGGTTTGCTCTCTTGTTAGATCGTACAATGATTGCAGTTTCTTCTGTACCTACAGAGCTGTAGCAATCATTTATGGCATCCATAATCTCGTGACCGTCTACTAGTCTAACAATATCGTTATACCCGTCTAATTCAAATTTAAAATCTTCATAAAACCCTTCAGAAAGCTGTTCTCTTAGAGCGGTTGCATTCATAAGTATACCACTATCTTCTCCTTGACGCATTACCTCGTCTAGCTGTATAGTCTCTACAGTTTTATTAAACTGCAATGACAACATATCAATATCTAGAGCTGGGGACATCTCAAGCTTTACAGGGGGTAACTGCGCCTCGTCTCCTACTAATATGAGTTTACATTTGTAACCACTATACACGTATTGCATCATATCATCTAGCAGAGATCCATTGTCAAAAAACTTGGAGCTAGTTGCTTTATCAGATATCATAGATGCCTCATCTACTATAAAGAGACAGTTTCTATGTTTATTAGGCTGTAGCGTAAAAGAAACGCCTCCGCCTCGTTCTTTTTTGGGGAAATAAATTTTGCGATGTATAGTATACGCCTGTTTTTTACTATAATTACTGGCAACCTTTGCAGCTCGACCCGTAGGTGCCATAAGAACTGATGACATTTTTGCGTGCCAAAGATTTTTTACAACCGTTCCTATCACTGTAGTCTTACCTGTACCTGCAAACCCTTTAAGAACGAATACTTTATCCTTAGAACTATCAAACAAAAAGTGAGATAACTGCTCTAGTAGCCTATCTTGTTTTATGGTAGGTTGATGTTCAAAATCTTTTACTAATAGCTTATAAAATGCTCGGGCGTCTTTAATCATAGAAGGCTTAGAATACAACGAAATTAAGCAAACGAAAAATGAGATAATAAATTTTTGTGTGTAAAAAAAAATTGTAGATTTGTTGCTCACCATAACTAATTTAAACATCATTACATGAAACTAGTATTACAGCTTGTACTTTGGGTAGTAATTGCCGCATTAGGTTACCTTCTTTTTAACGCAATTTGGGGAGAAGTAAAATTTAATGAAGTTAAGGAAGCGCGTTACAGTGCTGCCATAAAAAATATGCGTGATCTAAGACAGGCGCAACTAGCTCATAAAACAGTTACAGGTACTTACCAGAAAGATTTTGATAAGTTAGTACGTTTTATTGATACTGCAGAGTTTACAATTACCCAACGTAGAGATACAACTGTACTAGACGAAGAAAAAACAAAACGTTTCCGTGTAGATACATTTAAAGAAATAGTAGTAGTTGACACATTAGGTACTCGCCCAGTTAAAGATTCACTATTCAAAGGGTCTGATCGTTATAAGACTATGATCAATGTGCCAATAGAGGGAATAGATGCAAAGTATACTATGGACGCTGGTCAAATAGAAAAGAGTAACACGATGTATCCTGTGTTTCTTATCTCTGTAAAGAAAGATGTATTACTTGCAGACCAACCTAAAGATTATGTTGCTAAAGAAAAGCAAATTGTATCTGTAGATGGTGTTAATGGAGATGCACTTACAGTAGGATCTATGGAGACTATTAATACAAATGGTAACTGGCCTAAGAGTTATGGGGCTAATGACTAGTCAAGACAATACAAACTCATTATATAGTCTGTCCATCCAAATACACTTGGATGGACTTTCTTTTTTTACCCAAAACAGCCATAGCAAAGAAGTAATAGCTACACAGACTATAAAATTTACAAATAATGTAAATCCTACTTCATTAAGTAATGAGGTAGAAAAGGCTTTTAAAAAAAATGAGATACTCTCGCAAAATTTTGCAAAGGTAATTGTAGTCTATTCTAACGAGCTATTTACAATGGTTCCAAAGGCACTCTTTGATGTCGAAAAAGGTGCAGATTATTTAAAGTTCAATACAAAAATTCTTAATACAGATCACATATCTCACGATGTGATAGACTTTTATGACCTTGTAAATGTATATGTGCCATACACCAGTGTAAATAATTTTCTTTTTGAAACCTTTGGCTCTTTTGATTATTACCATAGTACAACGGTTTTTACAAAATTTCTATTAAACAAATTTATAAATAGCACAGAACCAAAAGTCTTGATAAATTTTCAAGACTCATACTTCGAAATGGGTGTTGTAGCAAATAAGAAACTGCTCTTTGTAAACCGTTTTGAAATTAGAACAAAGGAAGACTTCATCTATTATATGCTCTTTACAATGGAGCAATTAGAATTAAGTACAGAAACAATAGAAGTAATACTTACAGGTACTATTACAATGGATGACCCTTATTATGAGCTAGCACACACTTATGTACGACACCTTAGCGTTCTAGAAGCAGTACATACACAAATACCACAAGACCAAGCTATACTTGGCAGTTTATTATGACACGTATCATATCTGGAAAATACAAAGGCCGAAGAATCTCGGCACCAAAAAAGCTACCCGTTCGCCCTACTACAGATATGGCAAAGGAAGCTCTTTTTAATATTATAAGAAGCAACTATCATATAAGCCAGCTTAGGGTGTTAGACCTCTTTGCAGGCACTGGCAACATAAGCTATGAGTTTGCCTCTCGTGGTACAGATCAAATTACTGCAGTAGATGGTCATTATGGTTGTGTGCAGTTTATAAATAAAACGTCACAAGAGTTTGATTTTTCTATACACGCCATAAAAAGTGATGTCTTTAAGTACTTGGAACGTGCTACAGGCAGTTACGACATCATATTTGCAGACCCTCCGTACGACATTGATATTAAAGAATTTGAAAAGATTGCAACACTGGTATTTAACAATAATCTTTTAGAGCAAGATGGTGTACTCATCATCGAGCACGGCAAGTATTCAAAACTTGATGGCTTTATAAACTACGTGCAGACCCGTCATTATGGTGGTAATGCCTTTAGCTTTTTTGAACTACCAGAAAGTGATGAAGAAGAATAAGAACGCTTTCGCGAAAGCGTAACAGCATACACTAAAATTAATAAATCCCGCTAGTTGCGGGATTTATTGTTATTTAGATTTATTTGTAATCATAAAATAAGCAGGCCTATAAGCCGGATTCTGTTCAATCTAGATGCTTCTAGAAATTCCTTATTATTTATCTGGGATTATTATTACTAATAATCTCTATCTGTCTACCCTCCCACAACGCACGGATCGCACTTAACTGTGGGTATACTTGACATTGCACCGCATAGAGTTTACCTGGGTTCGCTACAGCATTACCTGTACATTCTTTCTGTTGCACTTGTCCTCCCCCAAAACGAGTTTGAGATGACGGCCGTTAGCCGCTATGCTATCCTATGGTGTCCGGACTTTCCTATCCATTGCTGGATCAATAAGGCGGCCTGCTGTCGCAAAGGTAGTCTAAGTATAACAAGGGAGCAATACTTACTCCCTTATCATTACAAGTTTAAGCCGAATTTCTACTCGCATTTATGTTTCCAAAGAGTGACCTTGTAACCATACGCTCGTATACTTTTGTCTTATCTGTTTGCTCTCCAGAACGTTGCATCTCTTGTATGGCTCTAAGCGCATACTGTTGTATAGTTAATAAAGGCAGTACAATATTTTCTCTTTCTTGTATAGACGCTTTACCTGCTTTCTCGTTTTCCATTAACTCCGTAAGTCCCGCCACTTCTAGCATTAATCGCTTGCTGCGCTTATACTCTTCAAAGAGCAACTTCCAGAACTCACCAAACTCTTGATCTTCTTGCATATATGCTGTAAGTCCAAAAAATGATTTTGTAAGACTCATCATACTATTCTCAAGTAAGGTTCTAAAGAATGAACTATTTTTATATAGCTGCTTTACATCCTCTAGTTTACCAGCATCCTCAAAAGAGGCAAGTGCTGTTCCTACTCCATAAAAACCTGGCACGTTTTGCTTGAGTTGACTCCAACTACCTACAAATGGAATCGCTCTAAGATCTCCAAAATCTAAGGTGCTCTTTTGAGATCGCTTGCTAGGGCGGCTACCTATATTAGTTTTTGCATAATACTTAAGTGTAGACATACGCTCTAGGTATGGCAAGAATTTATCGTGTCCTTTAAATGCCGTATAAGCCTCATAGCTCTTTTGTGCGAGGGCTTCTAGCGTTTTCCTATCTGATGGTGATATATCATTATGTGCTCCCTTAAAGACCTCGTTATTAACACCACTACTAAGTAGTTGCTCTAGGTTGTACTGGCAAGAATCTACCGTTCCAAAATTAGAACTTATAGTTTGTCCTTGTACTGTAATCTGAATTTCTTGTGCTTCTATATTAGGACCTAATGATGCATAAAACTGGTGTGTTTTACCACCTCCTCGTGCTGGTGGCCCTCCTCTACCGTCAAAGAAAATTACGGTTACACCATACTTTCTAGACATAGCCGTCATTGCCTCCTTAGCCTTAAAGATACTCCAGTTTGCCATTAAATAACCACCGTCTTTTGTTCCGTCAGAAAAGCCTAGCATTATAGTCTGTCGCATACCGCGACTCTTTAAGTGTTTACTGTAAGTTGGGTTTGTATACAGTGCTTCCATCACAGCGGGTGCAGCAATAAGATCTGGTACGGTCTCAAACAGTGGTGCTACATCTGCCGTAGGAGATTCCCAGTCACATAGTCTTAAAAATGTAAAGGCTTGCATCACGTGCAGTGCGCTTTGTGAGTTACTTATTATGTATCTGTTTGAGCCACGCTCTCCATTTTCATCTTGAATGGTTTTCATCGCATAGATAGAGCCAAGAGTCTTAGTCACTACTTCCTCTTCAAAACTTTCTGGATCTAACGCTCCGTGCACGTTGTTTAAGAAGTCAATTTGCTCGTTTTCGCTTAAAGCGAGATAACCCTCTGGAAAAATCTTTGATCCATTTATAGTTGCATTTTCAACAATTTGCTCAAAAACTATTTTATGAATACTACTATCCTGTCGTATATCTAACGATGCAAAGTGAAGTCCAAAAAGTTCTACCTTATGAATAAGACTATCAATTTTATCTAAATATAAGCTCTGGTGCTTATCTCTTACAATATCACGGATATCTTTAAGTGTTTTGAGAATAGAGGCTTGTGAAATGGCTGGTTTATCTTCAGAAAAAATAGCTGTATATACTTGATCTTCTAGTTCTGAAAGTGGTGCCTCAGTACCTCTAAAGGTGATTCTCCTACGTAATTGCTTTATCTCTCTATAATAATTTCTCAGTACAGAACTACGCAACTTTCTGGCAACCTTAAGTGTTATAGCTGTGGTAACAAATGGATTACCATCACGGTCACCACCTGGCCAAAAACCAAGATCTACAAGCGTATTACTAAAGCTTTCATCTTGTATTAAGTGCCTATGCAGGTAGTCATATATAGCCCCTGCACTGTGATAAAACACATTCTCAAGATACCAGATAAGACTCACAGCTTCATCATATGGTGTAGGTTTTTCTTTTTTAAAGAATGGAGTTTTACCTAACTGTGCAAGTAAGGTTTTTATATCTTCAAGTCGATTATCTCTTATTGCAGCACTTAGATCATTTATGATACCTAGTACTACGCCTGGATAAAATTGTGTAGGGTGTGCTGTAAGTACGGGACGTATAGTAAACCTGTTTAAGTAAGAGATGAGCTCTTCCTTTTTACCCGTTGCCTCTGCTTCTTCTTTTATATTACGCAGGGTACCTCGACCATCCATATTATTTACGATACGATATGAAGCGTCTTCAATCGCGTCAAATAGTACTACTTGTCGCTCGATATACTGTATAAATTTAAACAATATGTCTTCGCGTTCTTTTTCTGTAGCATCACGCATATAACGCTCAAAGAAGTACTCAATAATTTCTGTCGGGTTTTTATTGTCTTTATACCCTTCCTTACATATAGAATGAAACAGCGGTAAAAGGACCCCCGTGTTTGAGATACCATCAAAGGGAAGCGTCATAAATATCCCATTATAGACTTCGTATTTTGACTTTACATTTGCGTTAAATCTCTCTATTTTCGGTTCTCTTGACATCTGTTAATATTTTTACTAAAAATACGTAAACCTCAAGTATTGCAGGCTCTACAATACTAGTTTTGGCGATCTCATAAAAAAAGACTGTCTTTGGTTTAAAATATATTATTTGCAATCGTTTTCGGGCATTTTTATTTCATTATATCTAACTATAATTTTTACTAGATATGAGTACGCTTTCGCGAAAGCGTAAAACTCCCCCTTCATAGCAGCTTGGTTTTATTACATTGTAGTGTATTCCATTTTAAAAATGCAGCTAGCAGTGTAATATTGAGCATAAAAAAAGGCCAGCAAAAGCTGACCTTTAATATTAGTTTATAGAATGAAATTACTCAAAATCTGCATTTGTGATGCCTTCATTTACCTTGATTTCTGTCACATTAAAATCTATAGATTGTGGGCCAAATGACTGACTTAATACAAAAGGAAATTTGATTCCTCCCACATCTTGATATTTGCTCAAAGTGATAGACGTTTTTATGGTCTGACCTTGCATTTCTTGTATAGTTACCTCCTGAAGTTTAAGCCCCGTTTTTGTACTGTAGTAGTTCATTTTACCATCTGCAACTTTAACCACATAAGCATCTTCTCCATTTACTTTTTCTATACCTTCTAGGCTCGCTCCACCGTTTAACCAGTTTACTTCTGGAAACGGAGATGACTCAGCTTTTACCTTCTCAACATCTTCTCCTTCTAGATCTTTGCGTTGCCCTTGTACAACTACATATCCTTTATCTCCATCAAGTACTTGTTTTGAAACTGAATTTCCTCCCATCATAATGTTTTGTACAAACTGCTCTTTTGTAGTTTTCTTAAGTTCTAAATCAAGCGTCATACCTTGCATAGCTCCTTGTGCTTTGATATAAACCGAGTTTACCGCAGCAAGCTTATCTTTACCACCTATAGCAGCAATGTAAGATTCTAGTACCTTATTTACCGTAAGATCTGCAGGAAGTTCCTTTTTGAATTCTGGTTTTTCTATTCCTTCACCGTATACGTCAAAGTACTTTACAGGGATAGTCTTACCGTCTATAACCACCTTACTTAGATTATCTATTACCTCACTACCCTTACCAGTCACAACGATTCTCGCGTTATCACCTTTAAATAGTTTACTAGCTGCATTTTGTACATCTTGTTGAGATACCTTATCTATATTAGAAAGGTAGTTTTTGTAAAAATCTTTAGGGAGCCCTTTACTCTCAATATTATATGCATAGTTTGCAATAGTTTGTGGTCGCTCTAAAGCGAGTACAAAACTTCCAGTGTACTTTGCTTTTGCATTTGCTAACTCTTCTGGCGATACTGGCTCAGACCCTATACGGTTAATCTCTTTTACGATCTCTACCACAGAGCTATCTGTAACTGCATTACGCACGCTTGCTGTAGCGCTAAAACGAGTTACTGTCTTTTCATTAGAACCTATTCTTGAGTATGATCCATAAGTATATCCTTTATCTTCACGTAGGTTATTAAAAAGACGGGCTTCTCCTCCACCTCCTAAGATGTTATTTGCAATAAGAGCTGGAAAATAATCTCGGTCTGTCATTTTGAGCTCAACAGTATTTTGAACTGCAATTTCTGACTGAACGGCATTGTCCATATTAACAAAGTTGATTTCTGTAGTAGAGACATTTTGCTTTTCAGAAAATGGTGTTTCTGGTATAGTTCCTTTTTTCCACTTCTTGAAGTTGTCTTTTACTACCTTCTTTACAGTATCAAAATTTACATCACCTATAATGATTAAGTATCCATTATTAGGTCTAAAGTAATCTGAATGGAACTTCTCAACATCTGCAAGTGTTACATTATTTACAGTCTCTTCTGTAGTGAACTCTCCATAAGGGTGGTCTGCACCATAAGCTAGTACACTTTGTACTCGACCAGCAATAGCTGTCACACTCTTCTCATTAGACTTTAATCCTTCTATGAGGCGTTCCTTTTCTTTATCAAACTCTACTTGTGTAAAATTTGGATTTATACCAGCATCTGCAGTAAGTTCAACTAGACGTTCAAAATACTTAGATAGACCGCTTGCAAATGCGCTTTGAGACCCAAAGCTTATGTTTGCTCCAAGATAATCTACCTCTTCTTCAAACACATCTTTTGCAATACTCTTAGACCCTTTACCTAACATAGATGATGTAAGGGCTGCAACTCCAGCCTTTTCTCCCTCTACAATAAGAGGATTATCTATAGTAAGTTGTATAGATACTCTAGGTAGCTTTTTATTTTCTACAACTAGTACTTTAAGACCATTTTTAAGCTCAAAAGAGGCTGGGTCTTTGAGATTAATCTCAGGAGCTGGACCCGGCTCAGGTTGTTTACTTCTGTCCACTTGTGCATAACTAGCTGTTGCTAGCAATAACATTGCACCTATTATAATATTCTTCTTCATTATTTTTCTTTTTGAGATTCTGGTAAGTACTCTAATATTACACGCTCATTTTCTTTAAGATATTTGATAGCTGCTGCCTTAATATCTTCTCTAGTTATTGATCTATAAATATCAATCTCAGTATTAATAAGATTAGTATCATCATATAACATATAGTTGCGCGCTAGTGAGTTTGCAATACCTTCTACACTACTGTTAGAGTTTACAAAACGGTTTTCAAATTTGTTCTGAAGCTTCTGATAATCTCTTTCTGAAATTAAAGTTGTTTGAAGCTTTACAATCTCCTCATCCATCTCTGTAATTAAATCATCTAGAGAGTTATCACCTAGTGGTAAAGCACCTATTAAATATGATCCATAATCTTCTTGTGCACCGCTAAAAGCAAATACTTGTAGCGCCTTTTTCTTAGTGTCTACTAATTTCTTGTAAAGTCTAGAACTCTTACCATCACTTAATACTGATGATACCATATCGAGCACATAAGCATCCTTTTCTGTTTGAGCAGGTGTTCTATAAGCTAGAAAAATAGCTGGTATCTGTATATTAGGATCATAAAACGTCTCTCTTACAGGTACGACTGGATCTTCTTTAAATGTATTACGTACAATGTCTTTACCTCTAGGTATAGGTGCAAAATACGTGTCAATCATTTTTTTAGTCTCTGCAACATCAATATCTCCAGCTACTACGAGCACGGCATTATTAGGCACATAATATGTATCACTAAATTTTTGAAAATCTTCTAGTGTTGCACTAGCGAGATGATCAAGAGAGCCTATGGTAGTCCAACGGTATGGGTGCTTCTTAAAAAGCATTTTACCTATTACTTCTTGAAAACGGCCATAAGGCTGGTTATCTACTCTAAGACGCTTTTCTTCTTGAACTACTTCTTTTTGAGTATCGACCCCTATTTGGTTTATGATAGGGTGAAGTAAACGCTCAGACTCCATCCAGAGACCAAGCTCTAAGTTATTAGAAGGAAAGACTTCATAATAATAAGTACGGTCTTGCGTTGTATTTGCATTATTTTTACCTCCGTTAGAAGTAACTATTTTAAACCACTCACCACGCTCAATGTTTTCTGTCCCTTCAAAAAGAAGGTGTTCAAAAAAGTGAGCAAATCCTGTTTTACTTGGATCTTCATCTTTTGCTCCTACGTGATACATAACAGATGTTGTTACTACAGGTGCGCTGTTATCTTGATGTAAAATAACGTGCATACCGTTATCAAGATCATACTCTTCAAAGCTAACTTCTTGTGCCGTAAGGACTACGCCACTCAACATAAAAGCTGCCAAAGCATACATTTTCTTTTTCATATTAAAAATTAAAATTAGTGTTAGTACGTAAGTCGCAATCGTTGTAAATTGTTACAACTTACTAGAGTAAATTTAAGAACTCATTATACTAACAGCAAGCCTAGGCAGTAGTTATCATCTCTCTGGGAACTGGTTTTTAGAACTTTATGATTTCTGTTTAACTTTAATATAATTTAGCATACTCATAATTTAAGTTATCAGTATTTTTAATTTTTATAAATTCATTTATGCATCGCACCTTTCTAGCAGTCATTATACTATTGTTAACCAGCGGGTTTATAACTGCCCAAGATCTTGCAGTACTAAAATATAAAGGAGGTGGAGACTGGTACAGTAATCCCACTGCCCTGCCTAATCTCATACGCTTTTGTAATAAGAACATAAACACAAAGATGAATGACAAACCAGAATCTGTAGATGCTGGTAGTATCGACGTGTTTCAATATCCATTGCTGCATATGACGGGTCACGGTAATGTACTTTTTACAGACGACGATGTTGAGAACCTTAGGGATTACCTCACTAGTGGCGGCTTCTTACACATAGATGATAATTATGGAATGGCTGAGTATTTGCCCAAGGAGCTTAAAAAGATATTTCCAGATCAAGAACTTACTGAGCTTGCAGCTAGCCACCCTATATTTTCTAGTGCTTATAAATTCCCGCAGGGATTGCCTAAAATACACGAACACGATGGTAAGCGCCCACAGGCTTTAGGGCTCTTTTATGAAGATAGACTCGTCGTATTATTCACAACAGAATCAGATATAGGTGATGGCTGGGAAGATCCAGAAGTACACGGCGACCCAGAAAGTGTGAGACAAAAAGCGCTACAAATGGGTGCAAACATTGTTAAGTATGCTTTTGAAAATTAAAACACTCACCCCTTGCAACTAACTCATACACATCATTCCCCAGCATCTCATAACAAAGAGATCATCATTGTATGTGATCACGTTTCTGGTCCGGCAAATGCGGGTAGCATTTTTAGACTAGCAGATGCTTTTGGTGTACAAGAGATCATTTTTTGCGGCAACACTCCAGATGTTACTAGTAGTAGACTACGTAAGACGGCTCGCAATACAGAACGCACAGTCCGCTTTCGCGAAAGCGAGAATATAACTACAACACTTATTAATCTTAGAGAGGAAGGATTTAACTCTATCGCACTAGAGATAGATTCTACAAGTATTCCCATTGCCGAAGTTCATATTGCTAATATGTCAAAAATTTCGCTTGTCATAGGAGCCGAAAGTACTGGCGTTACTCCAGAAGCCTTAAAACAATGTGCTGTGATTGCACATATACCTATGCACGGCATTAATAGTAGTATGAATGTAGCACAAGCCGCAGGCATCGCACTTTACGAGCTCACACGATAATAAAACCAGTATCTTTGAACTTTATATGAAGCCACTTAAAGCAAAAGAAATAAGTTATGGAATCTTACGCGCCGTAGGGGTGGTAGTGGGTATCTTAATCTTACTCTGGCTTCTTTATACCATACAAAGCGTGCTTGTTTATCTTGCCGTTGCAGCTGTACTATCACTAGTGGGTAGGCCTGTTGTAAAGTTTTTAAGGTACACACTTAAATTTAGTCCTACCTGGGCAGCAATAGTCACCATCTTTGTCTTATTACTTGTGATATTAGGCATATTTATGCTCTTTATTCCTGTTGTGATAGATCAAAGTCAGCATCTAGGTCAGATAGATTTTGAAGAGGTAAAAGTTAATATAAATAGGCTATTTGGTGAGATTGCAACATATTTTGGCCTCGATAAGATGACTATCATACAAGGAGTTCAAGAGGCAGAACTGGTTAAAAACTTTGATTTTAGTATCATTCCTGCATTTTTGAACGGCATAATTGGCAATCTAGGTGCCGCAGGTATTGGTACATTTGCCATTATATTTATTACTTTCTTTTTTTTAAAGGATAATAGATTGCTGGTTAATAGTTTACTCGCTTTCGCGAAAAAGGGAAACGAGGGCAAGTTCTTACGCGTGTTTGAAAAGATAAAATACCTACTCTCTCGTTACTTTATAGGGCTCATAATCCAGGTATTTACAATGTTTGTCTTATACGCTGTAATACTCTTATCATTTGGTATAGAAAATGCGCTAGCCATAGCGCTCTTTTGTGCTGTACTAAATCTGGTTCCCTATTTGGGTCCGCTTGTAGGCGGTGTGGTTATGTTACTACTTGTAACCTCTAGTAATATTGAGATGGATTTTAGAACCATTATTTTACCTAAATTACTATGGATCTCCTTATGCTATGGTGCTGCACAAATGGTAGATAATTTTGTAATACAACCTTTTGTTTTTGGAAACAGTGTCAAGTCACACCCGCTGGAGATATTCTTAGCTATTATTATTGCTGGATTGTTATTTGGGGTATTTGGGATGATACTTGCCGTTCCTGTTTATACGGCACTTAAAGTGATCTCAAAAGAATTTTTGAGCGAGTATAAGATTGTACAAAAACTTACACAAGACTTATAATGAACACCGCGCTTTTACAGCCCGAAGTGCGTGCTTATTTACAAGAGCACGAGCAAACACCACTCCACGCTTTTCTTTTAAAAGGAAGCCCTTTTAAAGATATTACAGTACAGGAGCTTGCACAACAACTTGAAGGTAAACGTAAAGCCAAAGGAAAATTACCACGCTGGCATAATACCGCTGATATCTTATTCCCGCCTAAACTCAATATGGAGCAAACCTCCTCTGAGGCAACGGCAAGTTACAAAGCCAGTATTATGCAAGGTACTACCCTAGCAGATGGTACAGGTGGCTTTGGTATAGATACTTATCACTTTGCACAGACTAACAAGCAGGTAACCCACATAGAGATGGACGCCAGTTTATCAAGACTTGCACAGTCTAATACAGAAGTTCTCAAACAAGAAAACATAGAGTTTATAGTAGATGATTCAATTCATTATTTTGAAACCTGCGATACTCGTTTTGATACCATTTTTTTAGACCCAGGGAGACGTACAGATGTTAAGGGCAAAGTTTTTATGCTTAAAGATTGTCTACCTAATGTACCGCTTTACAAAAACCTGTTATTGTCCAAGTGTAACACCCTCTGGATAAAAACATCTCCCATACTAGACATAGCAGCCGGTATAGAAGAATTGCGCAGCGTGACCGAAATACACATTGTAGCTGTAAAAAATGAGGTGAAAGAATTGTTATGGAAACTTACTTCACAGCGCTATAAAGACATAAAGTTTACTGTTATAAACTTACAATCATCAGATCCTGTAGTGAGTTTCTATCATAGTGATGCTCTTAATGCGCAAGCCGTTATAGAAACCCCTCAAAAGTATCTTTATGAGCCTAACAGTGCGCTTATGAAGAGTGGCGCTTTTAACTGGGTGAGTACATATTTTAATGTTTCAAAACTGCACGAGCACTCACACTTATATACCTCAGAGGAGCTCATCTCATTTGCAGGCCGTCGTTTTGTGATAGAGCAAATTGTTCCTTACTCAAAAAGAATTGCAAAGGAATTAGGGATCACAAAGGCAAATATCACCACTCGCAACTTCCCTATGCAAGTAGATGCGATACGTAAAAAGTTAAAGATAAAAGATGGTGGAGACGTATACCTATTTTTTACCACGCTAGATGATGGTAAGAAAGTAGTTATCTCGACTAAAAAAGTGGCACAATAGCCCTACTTCTTTTTAGGAGGCATAGGTCCTCGCTTGTGTATTACTAGACCATTTAAAAAATTACGTAAAAACTGGTCACCACACTCCATAAATTTAGGATGATCTGGCTTACGAAAAATAGCTCCTAGCTCACTCTTAGAAACTTGAAAATCTACAAGCTTACATATCTCTATGATTTCATCATCTCGCAACTGCAGCGCAACTCGTAATTTTTTAAAGATATCGTTGTTTGTAAGTGCCATTTGTATCGGTTTTGAGCGCAAGTTACGGGTTAACAAACAAAATATCCCTACTTATTATTTGCAAAAACATCACAACACACCCTCATAAGACTATGTCATAAAATTGTCACATACTATAAACAATGGGATGAGAGGTGATTACGCTTTCGCGAAAGCGTAAGAAAAGTATTTTAAAACAATAACATACAATTGTGAGTTTCTGGATTAAATAGCAGTAAGTTTGCAACTTAACATATTTAAATTATTATAATGCACAAAGGAACAGTAAAATTCTTCAATGAAACTAAAGGTTTTGGATTTATCAATGAAGAAGAAGCAAACCAAGAGCACTTCGTACACGTAACAGGACTTATCGATGAGGTAAGAGAAGGTGATGCTGTTGAGTTTGAATTAAAAGAAGGTAAGAAAGGATTAAATGCAGTAAACGTCAAAGTAATTGACTAAGCACATATAACTTTTTAGTTCACTTTTTTGAACTTGCAATGCCAGTCTCACGACTGGCATTTTTTTATTCTATAAATAGTACTTTTGTTCCTAATGGAAGAGAAAAAACAAACCCGCATCAATAAATACCTCAGCGAGGCTGGCTATTGCTCACGCCGCGCTGCAGATAAGCTTATAGACCAAGGTCGCGTTACCATAAACGGTAAGGTACCAGAAATGGGTACAAAAATTACAGAAGGTGATGAAGTGCGCGTAAATGGTGAACTTATTACAAGCTCTACAGAAAAGCCTGTGTATATCGCTCTTAATAAGCCTGTAGGTATCGTTTGTACGACAGATACTCGGGTTGAAAAGGATAATATCATTGATTTTATAAACTACCCTTCTCGTATCTTCCCTATAGGTAGACTTGATAAACCTTCTGAAGGTCTCATCTTTCTAACTAATGATGGTGATATTGTAAATAAGATACTACGAGCTCGTAATAACCACGAGAAGGAATATGAAGTGTGGGTAGATAAGCCCATCACTCCCTCGTTTATACAGCAAATGAGTAACGGTGTACCTATACTAGATACCGTGACGCGTAAATGTCACGTGGAGCAACTGAGTAGATTTTCTTTTAAAATCATACTCACCCAAGGCCTTAACAGGCAAATACGTAGAATGTGTGAGGCGCTAGATTATGAGGTTACTCGCTTAAAGCGAAATAGGATTATGAATATTGAACTAGATGTACCTGTGGGTAAATGGCGATATATTACAGATAGTGAGATGAAGGAGATACATAGACTTGTAGAAGACTCTGCAAAGACCCATACAGATGCTCCCAAAGAACCTAAACATCCTAATCTACGCAGAAACAGAAATAGGTAGTAAATGACATCATAAAGTAAAAAGGTCAAGGAGAAACATCCTTGACCTTTTTATTTACACACAAATAGTAACTAGTTTTTTTTCGCTCTTTGCTGCGCTTCATCTTTTGATTCTTTCTTTGCGAGCTTTGACCGTTCTCTATGAACACCGTTACCTATAGATATAGGTTGTGGGTCATCTCGTATGATACGTGCATCTATCTCTTTTTCTCGCTCAGACTTGTTGTTTTCTTCTTCTTTCCTTTTCATATCTTAAAGATACTTTGAGAAAGCTATAAGAATGGTTAACAAGTCGTTAATCTTAGTTAAGCTTATTTTAATTCAAAACTTACAGAGATTTTTGTAGTGATTGTAAGCTCTCCTGGAGCGATGGTCTCCCCTCCTGCAGCGTTATCCATCTCCATAGACATCATTCTAGCCTTGTACATAGGAGGTTGTGGTGAGGCACTACCCTGCTCACTTATTTGTACTGCTTTACCTATAGTTTGACCTAATGCACCAGCATATGCTGTGGCCTTATCTTTGGCATCTTTGATGGCTTTCACACGCGCGTCTGCCTTAAGAGCATCCATCTGTGAAGAAGTAAACTGTACGTTATCTATACGATTAATACCAGAATTGAGAAGTCCTGCCATTACACCTTCATACATCTTTAAATCCTTGAGCTTTATGGTAAGTGTTTGGTTTGCATTATAGTTATAGGTCTTACTGTTATAATCATAGTTTTTATTAAGGTTTATGTACTCTGTCTGCACATACTTACTATCTATACCTTGACTACGTAAGAACTTTATAACATTATCTATAGCTTGATCATTTTCTGCTTTTACTTGCTTTGCTTCCTTGCCTTGATTTTCTACGCGTACACGTATGTTTACACCGTCTGGCACTACCTTAACAATACCTTCACCGGTAACATTTACGAGGGGTTGCATTGTGTTGTTTTGAGCAGATATAGACATTGTGATTAATAGAATTAATACGGTTATATATTTCATAATTATTGATTTTTTGTTTCCCTCAATATAAAAAACAATAAAAGAGGTTTCCTTAAATCTTTCCTAATTTAAAAAGAATAAAGAAAGCAATAATAGGTAAAGCTAGGGCAATTACTATTAAAAGTCGCTCTTCTAGAAGTATAGGCGCAGAGATAATGGCAATTACATACCCAGCAATAGCACCTCCAAAATGGGCATCGTGCCCTATATTATCATTACGTTTTACCATACCGTAAATAGAATAGATCATATACCCTACTCCAAATACCCAACCTGGCATAAAGTAAATTTCTAATCTTGGGTTGAGAAGTATCCCAGCATACACTACACCCATCACTGCACCACTAGCTCCTACGGCAGAGTAGTGATACTCATCTTTATGTAGAAAATAAGAAAGTAAATTTCCTAAAAGCAAACTTGAAACATACACCAGTAAAAATCTAGGTACCCCTATAGTGTAGATAACAGCATTTGCAAAGAAATACAGCGTGAGCATATTAAATAATAAGTGCTGCGTGTTTGCGTGTAAAAAGGCAGAAGATACCATACGTACTTGCTCTCCCCTGCGTATAGCTCCTACGTTAAATTTATATTTCTCAAACATTGAGTAGTTTTTAAAACCACTCATAGAGAATAAGACATTTGCTAAAATAATTGCAATTGTAACTGGATGTAAATCCGCCATAAATACTAAGTTTTACTTGTAAAGATAGCTATATTTGTGAGATTAATATCTTAACTATATCTGAATGAAAGCTATTGTTTTCTGGTTGTTTTACCCGCTATTATGGCTCATCTCCATACTCCCTTTTAAAGGGCTTTACCTGCTTTCAGATTTCTGTTATTTTGTTATTTATAAAGTTATAGGCTATCGTAAAAAAGTAGTGAGATATAACCTAAAGACTACCTTCCCAGAAAAATCTGAAGAAGAACTCCATACCATAGAGCGTAAATTTTATAGCCATCTCTGTGATATGTTTCTAGAGATGATAAAATCTATGAATATAAAAAAGGAAGATCTTCTTGAACGTTACCAATTTTCTAACAAGGAACTCATCACAAAATATGATAAGGAAGGACAAAGCTCACTCCTTATGATGGGACACTACGCAAGTTATGAATGGATATTTGCACTACAACTATCTATGGAAAATCCGGGTTACGGAGTTTATAAGAAGATAAAACACAAACAGTTTGATAATCTCATACGCAAGATACGTAGTAGATGGAACACCTACCTTATAGATTCTAAGGATACAATGCGCTTTATAAGAAAAAATGAGAGTGAGAATAAAACAGGCTGTTACGGCTTTGTAGCAGATCAATCGCCTAGATTTCACCGTGCTCGCTACTGGACACAATTTTTAGGTCACGAGTTGCCTTTTTTTACTGGGGTAGAACGTATTGCAAAAGAGTTTAAACTACCCGTATTTTATTACGGTACAGAAAAGATAAAACGTGGCTACTACAAAGGATCTTTCCAGCTCATAACACCAGATGGTTCTACAACCGAAGATGGCGAGATTATGACAAATTATGCCGCCGCTCTTGAAGCACAAATACGCAAAAATCCAGAGTATTACCTCTGGACTCATAAACGTTTTAAGCTCTTAGGCAAAAAGGAGGAAGTCCTTTCTGAAATAAATAAGTCTAAGAAATAGCATTAAAATTCAAACCAAGAGTCTATAGCAGTACTACGACTTAAAGAGGTTGCCTTATCGTCTTTATGTAGGTACTCATTTGAGTAAGGTTGGTATATATAATCTTGAGACCAGTCTTTGTGATGTAAAGCTAGTTCTTTTATACACGCGCATACATAAGCTATTTCCTCATTTGTGATGGTAGGGTGAATAGACATACGTATCCATCCTGGCTTTTGTATTAAGTTACCTGCATCTATCTCACAGGCGAGCGAGTTTGATGTTTTTTGATCTACATTGAGTAAATAATGCCCATAAGTACCTGCGCAGCTACAACCGCCCCTAGTTTGTATCCCAAAACGGTCATTGAGTAATTTTACCGCTAGATTAAAGTGCAACTCTTCTATATAAAAAGAAATAACACCTAGTCTATCTTTATGATCACCTGCAAGAATTTTTACGTTTTCTACCGCGTCTAGTTCATTCCAAATGATGTCTATAAGTTCGTGCTCACGAGCGAGTATATTATCTACACCCATCTCTTCTTTTACTTTAATTGATAAGGCTGTACGTATGGTTTGCAAGAAACCCGGAGTACCCCCATCTTCACGCTCTTCTATATTATCTATATACTTATGCTCACCCCAAGGGTTTGTCCACGATACGGTGCCTCCACCTGGGTTATCTGGTACCACGTTTTTATATAAATCTTTATTAAAGATTAAAACTCCAGAAGAGCCTGGTCCTCCTAAAAACTTGTGTGGAGAGAAGAAAATAGCGTCTAGGCGCTCTTCTTTATTCTCTGGGTGCATATCAACATGCACATAAGGCGCACTACACGCAAAGTCTACAAAACATAAACCACCGTGAGCGTGCATAAGTCTCGCCACATCGTGATATGGTGTCTGTATACCTGTTACATTACTACAAGCGGTAATAGATGCTATTTTAAAAGGGTGATCTTCATATTTGAGTAGTTCTTGTTCAAACATCTGTATACAAAAGCGTCCATCTTCTTTGGCAGGCACGACCACTACTGTTGCCGTGGTCTCTAGCCACGTAGTTTGATTACTGTGATGCTCCATATGTGTGACAAAAACAATGGGCTTTATCTCTGCAGGTACTTCTGTAAATTTCTTTATGTTTTCTGGTACTTTTAATCCAAGTATGCGCTGAAATTTATTGATCATACCCGTCATACCATTACCACCTACTATGAGTACATCATTCTCATCTGCATTTACGTGCTCTTTTATGATATGCTTTGCTTTATGATAACTCATTGTCATAGCAGTACCAGAGACGGTTGTCTCAGTATGGGTATTTGCCACATAGGGACCAAAGTCGCGTAACATCTTCTCCTCTATGGGACCATATAATCTTCCTGAGGCGGTCCAGTCTGTATATAAAAGCTGCTTTGTTCCGTATGGAGATTGAAAACTTTGGTTAATGCCAATGATGTTTTCGCGAAAGCGTGAAAAGTAATTCTCTAGTTTACCGCTAGGCTTAGTAGACTTTAATGTATTCATAATCAATAGTTTACACTGTAAAGATATTTAAAATTAAGCACAAAAAAAGAGGGCGATTGCCCTCTTTTTTTAATCGCTATATCTGTCTAGATACCAGCTACTTCCTTAATGGTAGCAATCATATCATTTGCAACTTGGTCTGCTTCGGCTTGTGTGCTTGCCTCTGTATAAATACGTATAATAGGTTCTGTATTCGACTTACGAAGGTGTACCCAGTGATTTTCAAAATCTACTTTTACACCATCTACCGTAGACACGTCTTCATTTGAATATTTGGCAGCCATCTTTTCTAGTAATGCATCTACGTCAAGACCTGGTGTGAGCTGGATCTTTTGCTTACTCATAAAGTATGGAGGATAACTAGCCTTGAGTTCGCTCACAGAGATTTTAAGCTTTGCAAGGTGTGTAAGGAAAAGCGCCGTACCCACCAGACTATCACGACCGTAGTGCGATGCTGGGTAGATAATTCCACCATTTCCTTCTCCGCCTATTACGGCGTTTTGGTCCTTCATAGTTTGTACTACGTTTACCTCTCCTACGGCACTTGCAAAGTATTCTCCACCGTGTTTTCTTGTGATATCACGTAGCGCACGTGATGAAGATAGGTTTGACACCGTATTACCCTTAGTCTCTCCTAGTACATAATCTGCACAAGCAACGAGGGTGTACTCTTCTCCAAACATTTCTCCCTTATCATCTATAAAAGCAAGACGGTCTACATCTGGATCTACTACGATACCAAAATCTGCATTTTCATCTACCACCATTTTACAGATGTCACCTAGGTGCTCCTTAAGCGGTTCTGGGTTGTGAGGAAACTCCCCGTTAGGTGTACAGTATAATTTTACTGCCTCTACGCCTAGCTCTTCTAGTAATCTTGGTATGGCAATACCTCCCGTAGAGTTTACACCATCTACCACAACTTTAAACTTAGCATCCTTAATAGCGTTTACATCTACAAGCTCAAGGTTTTTTACCTCTTCTATATGCAAATCTATGTAGGCATCATTTTTTGTGATTTTACCTAGATCATCTACCTCTGCAAAGGTAAAATCTTCATTATCTGCATAATTTAAAATTTTCTCCCCTTCTACTCCATTAAGAAACTCACCCTTACTGTTTAATAGTTTAAGCGCGTTCCATTGTTTTGGGTTATGCGAGGCAGTGAGTATAATACCACCATCTGCGTGTTCCATAGGTACGGCAACTTCTACCGTAGGTGTGGTAGAGAGGCCAAGGTCTATAATATGGATTCCCATACCCACGAGCGTGTTCATCACGAGCTCTTGTATCATAGATCCAGATATACGTGCATCACGCCCTACTACTACTCTGTAGGTTTCTTTATTACGATCATTTTTGAGCCACGCACCGTATGCTGCAGCAAATTTTACTGCATCTACTGGTGTAAGGTTTTCACCCGTGCGACCTCCTATGGTACCACGTATTCCTGATATAGATTTTATTAATGTCATATGTAAATTTTGAGTACGCTTTCGCGAAAGCGTAATTAATCTTCGTTTTTTTGATTGTTAAACAAAAGTACTAAAACACATACGTACCAGCCTAACAAGAATGCATTGCTTCACAATGCCTCATAAAATCTTTGAACAGGTTAATTTTTCCTATTAACTTCACCACTATGAATTTTCTCGCACACATTTACCTTACCGATGGCTTACCTATGGAAACTATAGGCAACTTTATGGCAGATGGTATAAAAGGTAAAAAGTACCTCAAGTATAGTGATGATATACAGCGAGGTATACTTGTGCATCGCTGGATAGATAGCTACACAGATAGTCACCCTATTGTAAAGCAGAGTACAAAACGTCTGCACGCAAAGTATGGTCACTACTCTGGTGTGATAGTAGATATTATTTATGATCACTTTCTAGCCAAAAACTGGAACAATTATCACGATACAGCGCTAGATGTGTACATAGATGACTTTTACCAGCTACTACAAGACCATCATCACTTGCTCACGGGTCGCATACAGAAAATGATGATCCCTATGATGGAGCAAAACTGGCTCCTCAGCTATGCAACTATGGAAGGCATAGGCACTGTGCTTTACAATATGAACATACGCACAAAACGCCGTGTAGCGATGGATAAAGCTATAGAAGACCTTGCCGAACATTATGAAGCCTTTGAAGATGAGTTCACACGCTTTTTTAAAGAATTACAAGCCTTTGTTGCATTAAAACTAGAAGAACTTTAAGTTTATCATATAATTACAAATCCAACCTATGAAGTATTTACTCTTACTCTGCATTCCCCTATTATTTATAAACTGTAAGACAGAAGCACCTGCTCCCGCACCCATACAGGGACTCATTGCTCAGGAGGCTATGGTCGTTTCGGCGAGAGAGGAGGCTTCACGCATAGGCGTTGAGATTATGAGGCAAGGTGGTAACGTTTTTGACGCAATGATTGCTACAGATATGGCGCTCAATGTGACATACCCGTTTGCCGGTAGTCTAGGTGGTGGTGGTTTTCTAGTATACCGAACTAAAGATGGAGATATAGGAGCGCTAGACTATCGCGAGATGGCACCCGGTGCGGCTACAAGTGATATGTACCTAGATGAAGACGGTAACGTGATACCAGGTTTAAGTACAGAGGGAAGTCTCGCTGTGGGTGTGCCAGGTGGTCTTGCAGGTATGTTTGCCGTGCACGAGAAGTTTGGCTCACTACCTATGGAGACCATTCTCAAGCCCGTAATAGACCTTGCTCGCAATGGGTATGTGATTACAGAAAAACAAACAGGAAGGTTTGGCGCTTTACAAGATAAATTTAAAGAGCTTAACGGAGATAGTATTATATATGTAAACGCTTTCGTGAAAGCGGACACCCTTAAAAACGAAGCCCTCGCACAAACACTAGAGCGCATTGTAGCAAATGGTAAAGACGAGTTTTACAAAGGTGAGACGGGCCAAAAACTGGTAGCCTTCTTACAATCTAAAGGTGGGATCATCACAATGGAAGATCTTGCGGCATACGAAGCAAAGTGGCGCACGCCGGTAACCTTTGAGTATGATAACTTAAAAATGATTTCTATGAGTCCGCCTAGTTCTGGTGGGGTTTGTTTATCACAAATTATGCAAATGATAGAACCGTATGACATCTCACAATATGGTCACAACAGTGTGGAGAGTATACAACTACTTACAGAAGCAGAGCGTCGCGCGTATGCAGATAGAAGTTTTTACCTAGGAGATCCAGATTTTGTAAACATCCCTATAGACACACTCATCTCTGATGTGTATGCAAAAAACAGAATGGAAACCTTCTCTTGGGACACCGCTACAAAGTCTAGCGATATGACACACGGTGCCTTGCCAGGTTATGAGAGTATGGAAACAACGCACTACAGCGCGGTAGATCAGTATGGTAATGCCATTGCAGTAACGACCACGCTTAACGGTGCTTATGGATCTAAGTTATATGCGAGTGACATAGGCTTCTTTTTAAACAATGAGATGGATGACTTCTCTAGTAAACCTGGAGTACCTAATATGTTTGGCCTCATAGGCGCCGAGGCAAATAAAATTGAGCCAGGCAAGCGTATGCTGTCTAGTATGACTCCTACCCTAGTAGAAAAAGATGGCGAGTTCTGGATGACCGTAGGTACTCCTGGAGGATCTACCATTATTACCTCTGTGTTACAAACGGTGCTTAACGTACACGAGTTTGGGATGACTATGCAGGAGGCGGTAAACGCACCACGTTTTCACCACCAGTGGTTACCAGATGTGGTATTATTTGAGCCTAACAGCTTTGATCCAGCCATCATAAGCGGACTGCAAGAAAAGGGTTATGAAACCAACGAGGAGCGCTCTCCCGTAATAGGCAAAGTAGATGGTATTTTAGTCCTCCCTAATGGCACACTAGAAGGCGGCGCAGATAGACGTGGTGATGATACTGCAGTAGGGTTTTAGAGGGTTTCTAGGCTTTATCTAAAAATGAACATAACAGAAAAGCCATAGCAATCATACAATCTAACTAGATGTTTATCTATATTTTACGCTTTCGCGAAAGTATTGTATCTCCCAAATAAGGGGATATTTAAACCATCAACTGAAAAACAAAAAAATAGGCGCTACCGCAAAATACCGTACTCGCCTTAATTATTAGCTAGTTGAGAACAATTTTATAGAGTCACGATTTATATTCAAATTCTCTAATAAATGCAGTCAATAAAATACATTAACTTTCAAAGAAGTTATATTTTTGAATTTGATAAAATATATTATGACTTATCCGAATATTGTAATACTTAATTTTGACCTAGGAATAAGAGCAAATTATGACGACTTATATAGGTTTTTAGATAGCTATGAAGCGATGGATTGTGGCAATTCAAATGCAGTTTTTATTTATCCTTTTAAAGGGGGAGATTTGAGTTACGAAGATAAGTTCGAACAAGTAAAGAAGGAATTAGAAAGGACCGCAGAATTTAGTAAAAACGATAGGATTTATGTGATTGTGCACAATAACGATGGTGTTGCTAAAGGTAAATTTTTATTTGGTCAAAGAAAAACACCAATTTGGGATGGGTATGCAGTTAAAGAAGAAGATGATAATTTACCATTCTAAAAATGAAAACTATAATTTTAGATACAGGATATTGGATTGCATTATTTAGTCCAGAAAAAGAGAAAGAAAAACAAAAAACTGTAGAAGAAGTTACAAGACTTATTGACGAAAATAATTATAGTATTTTAATTCCTTTTCCAACATTGTATGAGTTTATGAATTCTAAACTCTCAAGGAAAAGAGATAAAATCAACTTAATCAATGAATTGTCAAAAAGCAAGTATAAAAAAATTTACGATGATGATTACAGAGATAAAGCTTTAAAAAAATTTTCAGACCAATTTTCTTACTCAATTTCAGACATAAGTTTAGTTGATGAAGTGATAAAAGAAATGATAGAGGATGAAAAATTGAGAACAGATTCAATTGTCACTTTTGATGAAGCATTAAGAAACTATGCCTTATCGATGAGCCTTGAGGTAATATAACCACAGCTTAGATAATAAACTAAGTTAAAAATAAGATAACTCCAGTCAAGCTCTGTATGAATTTACAAACTCATCTCATCCTTTCCTTTTCTTCACTCTTTTTTCCTGTTTCACATTTTCGCGAAAGCGTAGTTTATCAAATACCACCTACAACAAACCCATATCAAAACCGTTACTGGACTTAACACTTGGGCGCTGTAAACATTAACAGTTTGGGATGGAATTAACAGTAATACTAGCTATCTTTGGCAGCCTTTTTGTATACTTAGGTTGAACTATAAATACATAGAATTTTATGAAATATATCACGCTTATAGTGTGCGTTATAATGTCTTCTGTACTTAGTGCTCAGGAGCTTCCTATACAGATGGACTCTGTAGAGCCTCTTGAGACTCATACGAGTCCTATATTGAGAGAGCTTTTAATACAAGAGATTAATAAAAACTCAAAATGGAAAAATCTAGTGAAGTCTAATAGAATGTCTGTAGGCGTTGTAGATATGTCTAACTTAGAGAATATAGAATATGCTGGTATCAATGATGAGTTTATGATGTATGCCGCAAGTTTACCTAAGATTGCCATACTTCTTGCAGCAATGGATGCTATAGAAAATGGCGAACTACAAGACTCAAAAGAGATACGCAAGGATATGCGACTTATGATAAGTAAGTCTAATAATGCGGCTTCTACTCGTATGATAGACCGTGTGGGCTATGATAAAATAGAACAAGTACTGCGCAGTGACCAGCTCAAACTGTATGATGAAGAAGTAGGCGGTGGTTTATGGGTAGGAAAGAGATATGCCGCTGGCGGAAAACGTAACCCAGACCCTATGAAGGGACTTAGTCACGCAGCTACAGCTAGACAGGTATGTAGTTTTTACTACCAGCTTGCAATGGGTAACCTAGTAAGTACAGAAAAGTCTGAAGAGATGCTGGATATTATGAAAGACCCGGCGCTACACCACAAATTTGTAAACACGCTAGATAAAATTGCTCCTAAGGCAGATATCTACAGGAAGTCTGGATCGTGGAAGAATTGGCACTCTGACTCTGTACTGGTATGGGGACCTGAGCGCAAGTATATACTAGTGGCTCTTATAGAAGATGCACAGGGTGAGCAAATTGTAAGAGATTTAGTAATTCCTTTAGAAAAAGCAATGAAAAAATCACGAGCTTTAGCCTATAATTAGGGAACCTCATTATAAACGCAATAAATGCTTAAAAGTCTTTACAAGAAAGCCTTTGATATAAGAGATGGTGAGATCACCATCTCTTTTTTTATGCAGCTGTACATCTTTCTGGTGATTACAGTGCTACTTATTGTAAAGCCTACTGTAAACGCATTATTTCTATCTGCTCTTGGTGCAGAGCGATTACCTTACGGGTATCTTCTTGTTGCGGCGGTGGCTATTTTAAGTTCTTACTTCTATAACAAAGCTCTAAAACGATATTCTTTTAAAAAGGTCGCTACGATAACCTTATGCGCTTTTGGCTTCTTTTTTATATTGCTTTCTGTCGCCTTGCATTATAAATTTCTTGAGGTCTGGCTACTTTACTATTACTACGTTCTCATATCCTTGTTTGCCGTGGTGGTTACCTCACAATTCTGGATACTAGCAAATATGGTTTACAATGCGAGAGAGGCAAAGAGACTCTTTGGTTTTATAGGTTCTGGCGCTATTGCTGGTGGAATTTTTGGTGGGTACTTAACGACCTTGATTTCGGCGGCTTTTGGGAATAAAACGTCTATTCTTATCGCAGGGATTCTCATTTTATGCTGTGTGCCTATACTCTACCGTATTTGGAATTTAAGGTTACGCACGCTTTCTATGTACACGAGAAAGAAAGAGATACACCAAGTGTCTAACCCAGATCGTAATGCTTTTCAAATCATCTTAAAATCTAAGCATTTACTGTATTTGGCATCTATAATCGGGATAAGTGTGCTGGTGGCAAAGCTGGTTGATTTTCAATTTAGTGATTTTGCGCACAAGGCCATTCCAGACTCAGATGAGCTTGCTTCTTTTTTAGGGTTTTGGTTCTCATCCTTTAATGTAGTGGCTTTACTCATACAGCTTTTTGTTACCAATAGAGTATTGAGCTATCTAGGGGTAACCTCAACAATGCTTATACTACCACTAGGTATTGCTTTAGGTTCTCTCCTATTTCTTACAGTTCCTGAGCTTTGGGTGCTTATTATCATAAAAGGGTTAGACGGTAGTTTTAAGCAGTCTATAAATAAAGCAGCTGCAGAGCTATCTATCTTACCCATACCATACGCTATAAAGAACCAAGCAAAGTCGTTTATAGATATTGTGGTAGACAGTGTAGCCACAGGTATTGCTGGTTTTCTGCTCATTTTTGTGATCAAGGGTATGGAACTTGACACCAAGTTTGTGACCATTCTTACTATCTTCTTCTTGTTTATATGGCTCTTGTTAATCTACAAGCTTAGAGATGCCTACTTCGACTCTTTTAGATCTAACCTCAAGAGTTTACTGCTCACTAAAGATGAGTCCAAACGAAACTTCAGAAAAGAACGTACTATCGCTACTGCAAGACATATTTTACAAAATGGTGAAGAAAGCGAGATTCTCACTCTATTATCAAGATTATCATCGGCTAGGCTTAATCCCTTAAAAAAGCAAATAGTAGCACTTTTAGACCATCCTTCTAATGCTATAAAAATAGCGGCTATTGAGGAATTATATTATTATAAAGAAGGTACTGCATTACATAAAATCAAAGCCCTGCTTCACACTAGCGACAGCGCACTTATTATAGCCACATTACAGTATTTACTTCATCACACTAAAATAGACGATCAAGAATTATTTACAACCTATCTAGATCATCCAGAAAAGCCCATTGCAAATGCTGCGCTGTTATGCCTGGCACAAGATGCTCGCCTCAATACAAATCTTGGAAAGCAGTTTAATTTAAGAGACCGTATCGCTACTCAAATAGAACGGCTAGGCACACCAGAAGGACTAGAAAATGTTGCCAAAACTTCTGACCTGCTTCTTAGCATTGCCTACTCTGGACTTAACGAGTTTTACTACTTTATCTCTATTCATTTTAGTAATAAAAATAAAAAGGTAGCAAAGAAAGCTATTGAAGCTGCAGGTATTACCACAGACCCGCTCTTTGTTGGGAATCTCCTCCAGTTTCTAGAAAATAAAAAACTTCGTAAAGCAGCCATAAAAAGTCTTACTCAATATGGGCCCGAGATTACAAAAACGCTTCTCAGGCTAGAAAATGAAGATGCTTTTAGTCTAGACATCAAAAGAAATCTTCCTAAGGTGATCGCAACATTTAACTCTCAAAATGCGGTAAAAATCTTATTCAAATTTTTAGGTAGTAACAACCTCATCGTACGTAAAAATGCCTCAAAGTCATTACTAAAACTAAGTAGTAAAAACCCGTCACTTACCATAGATAAGCGCAAAATCTCTAGATACATACTACTAGAGAGCGACTATTACAAAAACACGCTTAATGCCCTTGCTACCTTCACAAAGCTTGTAAACAATTCGCCAGCAGACTCCCAAGAAGGTGCTAAAGAAACTGAGATTTTACTAGCCCGTGAAGCCATAGTACTTATTTTAAGAGAACAAGTAGATCAAAGTCTATATAGCATTTTTACACTATTAAGCATACGCTATAACAGAGAAGATATAAGTGCGGCATTTTTGGGTATTAAAAGTAACGATGATACAGCGAGAATCAATGCCATTGAGTTTCTAGACAACCTCTTACATATCAAACTTAAAAATAAGATCCTGCCATTGCTTGAAGTGCATATTATTGACACAGATGTAAATAATCTACATTCTCAAGAAATGGTAGAACAAACAGAATTTGATGCCGTGCGAAGCCTTATTCGTAATCGCAGCAGACAGATGAACATCGCTATGCTCCACCTCATTGAGATACTAGAAGACACGAAGTATATTGCCATTACTCAATCTTTTACAAAGCATAAAAACACAAACATTGCAAAGCTTGCTACGCGTGTATCTACAAGTTTACAACGCGTAAAACAGCAACAAAAGTAAAACGCCTTCTAGTACTAACTAGAAGGCGCTTTAATAGAACTGTAAATGATTTTTATGTGGGATTGACAACCTCATCAATACTACTTGCTAGGTACATATGCGCACCTGCCGAGTTTTTATTAAGTACATTAGTCATTAGGCATACAATGTATTTTTTGCCATTAGGCTGCTCTACAATAATCACTGAGTTCATATAGTTGAATACATTACCTGCGTAGTCGCTACAGTTAGGATTTTTCTCGCGATCACATTTATAAAACGAGCCAGACTTAAAGTACACCGCCGCATCATCTAGTCTATTAGAGTGTGCATAACGTATACGTCTGTCTGTCATATATAATAATCGCTTCATCTCAAGCGAGCTTTCTTCATCTATTACATTTCCTTGCTCTAGGGCTACTAGAAATTTCATAAGTCCTTTAGGAGTTCCTATACTTCCACCTTCACGACCTACGTACTTACCAGCAGGACGCGTAAACATCCCTCCTAGTCTCCAGTCGTCTTCTGTAATTCCTAGATCTCTTAATGGCTGATTCACCACTCGGTTTGCTTGACTCGTTAGAGAGTCTCTATCGGTCTCTACAAAGTAATTTTCTGCTTCTTCTTCTGTGAGGTCTGCATAATTTCGTCCAAAGGCGTCTAGCAGCATTGTCTCTCTATACAGCACACTCGCAGCTCCGTTATTACTCACAGAGACCATATGATCTGCCCACTCATACAGCGAGAACTCATCACTAGCAACCACTTGTCGCTTTGTTAACTTATCACTGTCTATATCATACACAGGTATCGTGTGGTGATCTCCTGTTCCCCAGTATCGAGCCTTCACTCGTTTATTACACATAAGCCCCGTACGCAACTCAAAGTTATCTGGATATACCTCTGCAAGCTCTGTAAAGAAACCGTTTAGGACAGCAATTTTACCTACACTTCCAGGCTGGTACCCTACATTTTCTCTGTGAGCCGCATATTTTAAACTATCTGGATTAGTCATATCAAGTACCGCAAGTGAGTAGTTGCCGCCAGGTGTAATTCTCGCAATCTTTCTGGCAAAATCATTGTCTTCTACTAGTATTGCTCCAAGAGAATCACGCTTTCGCGAAAGCAAATTGAGCTTGATATCCTCTAGCTTTAAATAAGCGCCATTAGGAATACGCTTGTTTGCAATACTATCCATCTCCATTTTCTGAAGTCGGTACAGTCGTTTTATACCCGTCGTATCATAGCCGTCTATAGGATAAAGCATCGCTACAAATAAAGTCGATAAAGCGATGAATGTTAGTGTGATATATGTTTTCATTAGTTTATAGGTGCATCAAGCGTTATTAAAAAATCGTTGTCAATTTTTGGTGAGATAGCCTCAAGATATTCTGAGGACTTTGCCGTTTTATTTTCTACAAATGGTCGTATCTGGAACAGCCATAGTTTGTCATTTTCAAAACCAAGCTCCACATCATAAGCCCCATCATAGTCAGAACCTGTCATTTCTGGTAATCGTGTTCTTATAGATTGGGCAATGGCACGTATATCCTTTATGTTTTTCTCATTGAGAATCTCTTCGTCAAAGGTTGCGATATTTTTCTTCACACCTCCCGTTGCTGGAAGTCTGATATAATCTGCTTGTCTCGCTGGCGATAGTAAGCGTGTATCTGTAGCGGTAACAAGTCTCGTTTCGGCGGCTTGTCCATCTACAGCTCCTCCTGCCCCACGGCTAAAGGCAATAGTGAGATCCTTATCTGTACCTTGATTAATACCCTTTGTAATCATCACACCGCTATACTCCACATCTACCGAAGGAATGATAAGTATAGAAGGAAACACATTCTCTGGGTTGCTTAGATACTGCTGGCGCCATTTAAAACTACGCTCCGTATATGGAGAAGCCCACACGTCTTTAATACCTTTTAAGATTTTATCCTCATCAAGAATATTAAAAAGCGTCAAGTTCAATCCTGCCCCCGTAAATTCTTCAAGGTCTTCCATATTTGTATCACTACGCAAGAATACAGGAGTTTTACCCATAGGCGATTTAAAGACTTTTTGGAAATCTGCACGCAGGCTATTTACAAATGACGGCTTGAGGGTCATCATATTTATGGCTTCACGTAATCGCTTCAACTCTTGCAGCTGGAAGGTCTCTATCTCTTTTGATGATGCGCCGTTACTTTTCATTTGTTCCGCTTTCGCGAAAGCGTTATTTAAAAACTCCCAGTAAGAACCCTCATAATTGGTCATTTTTTGATCCATATGGTCCTTAAAAATGCCGAAAGGAATCACAAGACCTTCTACCACCTGCTCTGGGAACATCTTCTTGAGCTGACCAAGGTTTGCCGCCTTAGGGCCTACGAGTTTTCCAGACGCGCTTGCATCAAGATCTCGCATATTTATGATATCCTTCTTGTCTAGCGCAATCTTCTCTACAGGCACGGTGACCTGACTTGTAGATCGTTGCTTCTTTGAGAATAACTCCCGCTCCTCATCTGTAATATCGTCCTCACCTTTTATAATCACACTACCTTTATTTGAAACAGCATAGAAGACTTTCTTACCGCTATACTTGCTCAAATCTTGAAGGTTTTCTTGGGACAGTGCCGCATTAGGAATTCCTAAATTACGAGCCAGTAGCTGCACGTGTGAAACCAGATTACCTTCTGATACCGTCATAATACCAGCCACAGGCTTGAGGTCTGATGGCGGTTTTTCAAAAACGTATATCTTCTCTGTATCTACTTCTATACCTTCTGGAGAACCTTCTATAACAACAAGCTCCCCATAGGCATACCCAGGATTTAATCCTCTCACAGAAGACTGTCCATCTATATCCATTACCTTATTTTCAAGCCCAGAATGTTTTGCTATAAACGCACCAAGTGTGCTCACACTCTCTCCCAAATCTAGTGCAACAGAAGATCGCACGCGATCATCTATAAAACCATAAGCCTTAGGCTCAAAAGTTGCGTAGGTATCAACTACTTCTTGATACTTAGCTTTTACTTGTGAGGCACTCCACTCTACAACTCCTCTAGCTGTCGCTAGAAAATCGTTGAGCTGCTCGACACTCTTGTCATTATGGTAACTATCTGCCTGTAAATACGGCTCTACTGCTGCCCACTCATTTAACTCAATAAGTCCTGTACCTGTTGCTGCATATGAAAGGGTTTGTATTTTATAAAGCAGCTCCTTTAAAGTTTCTGGTTGCCACTCTTGAGTTTTTAGGAGTAATATATCTTCTAGCTCATTAGATAAATCTAACATCGCAAGACGGTCACTTGATCTACGTAAAGTAAGTACGTCTTGACGTATATAACAGAGCACATCTGCAATTTCTGGCACAAGTGTTTGCGCAGAGGTATCCTGAGCAGCTTTTTCTAAAAACGTGCTAATGCGTTCTGTTAGATCATTTTTTACGGAGATAGCATTTACTTGGCTCTGTAGTTCCTTAAAATTAATAGGTGTATAAAACTCGGCGAGGGTTTTTTCTAGTTGGTCAAACTGCTTCTTCACTTCATCAGAGAGGTCTCCTTTATGTTTTGCTCTAAATTCTTGAACCATCTGGATGTCACTCACACTGGGCTTACCGTGAATTTTAATGCGGGCATCCATAAACTTTGGGTAGGTCTCTGCAAGTATTTTTGACTCACTACGCATACGCTGGGCAATGTTGCTATCTCCATCGTGAGGAATATCACGTAAGGTCTGACGTAGTAAATAGTAATTCTGTCTAAAACGAGTATCGCTACGCAATAACCACTCATAAAACTCAACGCCCCAAGCCTCCTCATCTTCAGACTGGATGGCACCACGGTAAAACTGTGACTTGCGCTGTACCCAACCGTTATCTACACTGGCAAGATATCTCGCTAGTTGATATTGCTTAATGCGACTGTTGTCATTTGTTACATCCCAGAAAGCAACCTTATCTGTGTTTGCAAGTATATCTGCAAAAAAGAGGTGATACTTAGTACCTAGCGTTATTAAATCTTCACTATAACTTGCGTGCTGTACACCACCACCTATATCATCTGGACAAGGATCACGAGCTTCTCGCATCGTACCATCTTCACAAAACCACTCTATTTTTTTATAAGGGCCTCGCGGATTTTCTTTAAAAGATTCAATATTCTTCTGGATAGTTGCTACGGGTAAGTCTTGAGCAACGAGTGAATTTGTGATTACAAAAGATAATATCACAAGAAATGCTTTGTAAATTTTGATCATTTATTGGTTAGATTGGATAGTGTGAACTAAAGGTAATAGAGTATATAGCAACATCCATATCTATTAACGCTTTGCTAACAGAAGAAGCGCACCAGAACCGAATATTTAATATACTTTAACTTTTGGCAACTGTAAACGTAAATTTTGTGTACTCCCCTAGCACTGAAGAAACACTTATGGTCCCGCCGAGATTATGTACTAGTTTTTCTACTGTAGATAATCCAATACCGTGGCCTTTCTCTCCATTTTTATCTAGGTGCCCTGCGGTACTGAATAAAGTAAATATGCCTTCTAACTTTTCTTCTTCTATTCCTCTACCATTATCCTTAATAGAAAACTCAAAATGATTGTCTTGCTCGATAACATCTATATGTATAATCGTGTGTTCTTTATCATTATACTTAATACTATTACCTATTAAGTTTAAGAATATCTGGTCAAGTGCAGACCGGTTACATCTAAGTTCTATGTTTACCTCTGGAAAGTGAAACTCACATTCAAAATTTATATTTAAAAGGTCTACAAGATCCTCAAGCATATCATTAAACATAAACTCGTGGGCATCTTCTCTATCATATGCCGTGCTCTCATAATGCGCAAGTATGTTTGTTATATAGTTACTCATAGAGAGTGAAGACTTCTTGAGATAACCTAGGTAATTTACACCAGACTCATCTAGAGCCTCTGTGTACTTCTTTTTTAATATATCTGAAGTGAGAATAAGGTTTGCGAGAGGCATTTTTAAATCGTGTGAAACGGTGCCTGCAAAATCTTTGAGCAGTGTATTATGTTTTGTAAGACTCGCCTTGGTTTGCTCAAGTTGATTATTAACTAGTCTTAACTCAAATAATCTTTCAACTTGTTTTGCGAGTGTTATGAGGGCAGCTCTTTGCTCTTTACTAAGTTTATTAGGTTTATGATCTATTACACATAAAGATCCCATTACCATACCATCTGTTGTGCGTAGTGGTACACCCGCATAAAAAATAACTGGGTCTTCCATTTTTGTAAGCGGGTTATCTATAAAGCGCACATCTTTTGTCGCATCTGGTATTTCTAATATCTCATCTGGAGTTAAGATGGCGTGTGCACAAAAAGAGCTATCACGTGAGGTCTCACATAAAGCCATTCCCACCTTGCTTTTAAACCATTGTCTATCTTCGTCTACTAGTGTTACTAGCGCTACTGGTGTCTTGCAAATGTAGGCCGCAAGCTTTGTTATGTAGTCAAAATCATCTTCTTGTTCTGTATCCAGTAGACCTAAACTTAATAGCGACAGCATACGCTGTTTTTCATTCTGAGGAATGTCTGGTGCAATCATATAACTTGTAAACTTTTAAGTATTTAGGATACAAAAATAACATTCAATCATAAATGATGTTGCTTTATTACAGAATATGTTAACGTTATTGATTCTACTTGTAATTATCTAAATGGTTGACTTCATATTTATTAAATAATATAGCTTATATTTATGATGTTCTCATTTTCGCGAAAGCGTAACTGCCATATTCTTAAAAGTTTCATATAAATTTGTATTAATTACTGTGCGTGCATAGTATATTTTATTATCTTTACAATCACTTTGTGAAGCACTATATGAAAGATAAAACTATAGACTACTGCTTAAGAGCCACCTGGCAAGCAGTTATGAAAATGTATAATGAACAGGCTGCCGAGTATGATGTTACTATGGCAGTAGGGTTTGCACTACTTAGTATAGATCCAGAAGAGGGTACGCCCTCTACAGCACTGGGACCTCGTATGGGTATGGAAGCTACTTCCCTATCACGTACACTTAAAACTATGGAAGAAAAAGGTCTTATAGAACGCAAACCTAATCCTGCAGATGGCAGAGGCGTTCTTATACATCTCACAGAATTTGGATTAGAAAAAAGAAATTTCTCAAAAGACCGCGTCGTAACTTTTAATGAGGCTGTGCGCGGTAATATATCTGAAGAAAAGATTAATAATTTTTACGAAGTCATTGAGACCATTAATGACTTGATTCAAAATAGAAGAGTATTTAACCAAAAAGAAACCGCAATAAAATAATGGCAAAACGTAGAATAAAGAAAGTAGCCGTCATCGGTAGTGGAATAATGGGAAGTGGTATTGCTTGCCATTTTGCAAACATAGGTGTTGACGTTCTTTTGCTAGATATCGTTCCTCGTGAGCTTACTGCAAAAGAAGAAGCTAAAGGACTTACACTTCAAGACAAAGTTGTACGTAATAGAATGGTAAATGACTCGCTTACTGCAGCACTTAAGAGTAAGCCGTCACCTATTTATAACCAAGCTTTTGCAAAAAGAATCTCAACGGGTAACCTTGAAGATGATATCGCAAAAGTAAAAGACGTAGACTGGATCATTGAGGTGGTAGTAGAGAGACTTGATATTAAGAAACAAGTTTTTGAAAACCTTGAAAAGCATAGAACACCAGGTACACTTATTACTTCAAACACATCTGGTATCCCTATAAACTTTATGTCTGAGGGACGTAGTGAAGATTTCCAAAAGCACTTTTGTGGAACTCACTTCTTTAACCCAGCACGTTACTTAAAGTTATTTGAAATCATACCTGGGCCTAAAACAGACCAGAGTGTACTTGATTTCTTAAATAACTACGGTGAGCAGTACTTAGGTAAAACCTCTGTTGTTGCAAAAGATACACCTGCCTTTATAGGTAACCGTATAGGTATCTTCTCTATTATGTCACTTTTCCATACTGTAAAAGATATGGGTATGACGGTAGAAGAGGTAGATAAACTTACAGGTCCAGTTATAGGACGTCCAAAATCTGCAACCTTCCGTACGGTAGATGTTGTAGGTCTTGATACCCTTGTACACGTTGCAAACGGTATTGCAGAAAACTGTCCTAATGATGAGCGCAAGTCTCTTTTTGAGCTTCCAGGCTTCATTAGTACAATGATGGAAAACAAATGGCTAGGGTCTAAAACTGGGCAAGGTTTTTATAAAAAGAGTGTAAATGAGGCTGGTAAGAAAGAAATTCTTACACTAGACCTTGACACTATGGAGTACCGCTCTAACAAGAGAGCAAAATTTGCTACCCTAGAGCTTACTAAAAATATAGACAGCGTTTACGATCGCTTTAAAGTGCTTGTAGGTGGTAAAGACAAAGCTGGTGAGTTTTACCGCAAGTCTTTTGCACACCTATTTGCTTATGTACAAAATCGTATTCCTGAGATTACAGATGAGCTTTACAAGATAGATGATGCTATGAAGGCTGGTTTTGGCTGGGAGCACGGACCATTCCAAATTTGGGATGCTGTAGGTGTAGAAAAAGGTATCGAGCTTATGAAGGCAGAAGGTCTTGAAGTTGCCACTTGGGTGACAGATATGATTGCTGCTGGAAGTGAGACTTTCTACTCTGTAAAAAATGGTGCTACTTATGTGTATTCCGCTTCCGCGAAAGCGCACGTAAAGAAACCAGGTCAAGATTCATTTATCATTCTTGATAACATTAGAAAGCAAACAGAAGTATTTTCAAACACGGGAGTATCTGTACAAGATCTAGGAGATGGAATCTTAAACGTTGAGTTCCGCTCTAAGATGAACTCTATAGGTGGTGATGTGCTTGCAGGAGTAAATAAAGCCATAGACCTAGCCGAAAAAGACTTTGATGGTCTCGTAGTAGGTAATCAAGGTACAAACTTCTCTGTAGGAGCAAACATTGGGATGATTTTTATGTTTGCTGTAGAGCAAGAGTATGATGAGCTTAATGCTGCTGTAAAATATTTCCAAGATACGTGTATGCGTTTACGCTACTCTGCTATCCCTACTGTAGTTGCACCTCACGGTATGACTCTAGGTGGTGGTTGTGAGATGACACTACACGCAGACAGAGTTGTCGCAGCTGCCGAATCTTACATAGGACTCGTAGAGTTTGGTGTAGGTGTAATACCAGGTGGTGGTGGATCTAAGGAAATGGCCCTTAGAGCATCAGATAAGTTTGATAAAGGTGATGTACAACTTAACGTATTACAAGAGCACTTCCTTACTATAGGTATGGCAAAAGTATCTACCTCTGCACACGAGGCGTACGATCTTAACATCCTTAAACACGGTAAAGACCTTGTAGTTGTAAACCGCGATCGCCAGATTGCTACGGCAAAGGCTGTTGCACGCCAAATGGCAGATATGGGATACACACAACCTGTAAAACGTAATGATGTACTAGTATTAGGTAAGCAAGCACTAGGTATGTTCTTAGTAGGAACAGACTCTATGCAAGCGTCTAACTATATATCAGAACACGATAAGAAAATTGCAAACAAGCTTGCTTATGTAATGGCTGGAGGAGATTTATCTGAGCCTACAAGAGTTTCTGAGCAGTATTTACTAGATCTAGAGCGTGAAGCGTTCTTATCTCTAGCTACTGAGAGAAAATCACTTGAGCGTATACAGCATATGTTACAAAAAGGAAAACCATTAAGAAACTAAAGTTTCTGTAATACGCCTTAAGCGCTAAGCTATAGGCAATGATAAACCGCTTAAAGCTTTCAGCTTATAGCCAAAAGCAAACTAAAATGAAAACAGCATATATAGTAAAAGCATATAGAACAGCCGTTGGGAAAGCTCCCAAAGGTGTCTTTAGATTCAAGCGAGCAGATGAGCTTGCTGCAGAAACGATTCAGTATATGATGAAGGAGCTGCCAGAATTTGATAAAAAGAGAATAGATGACGTCATTGTAGGTAACGCAATGCCAGAAGGATCTCAAGGTCTTAATATGGCGCGTCTTATATCTCTTATGGGACTAGACGTAATAGACGTACCTGGTGTAACTGTAAACCGTTTTTGTTCTTCTGGGATAGAAACTATAGGGATGGCAGTAGCAAAGATTCAAGCTGGTATGGGTGATTGTATTATCGCCGGTGGAGCAGAGTCTATGTCTTCTGTACCTATGACAGGTTTTAAACCAGAACTTAACTACGATACTGTAGTAAAGTCTGGACACGAAGATTACTACTGGGGAATGGGTAACACTGCAGAGGCAGTAGCAAATGAGTATAAAATCTCACGTGAAGATCAAGATGAGTTTGCATATAACTCACATATGAAAGCCCTACGCGCACTAGCCGAAGATCGTTTTCAAGACCAGATTGTACCTATAGATGTAGAGCAAACATATATAGATGCAAATGGTAAGAAAGCGACAAAATCTTACACCGTGACAAAGGATGAAGGTCCTCGTGCAGGTACAAACAAGGAAGCACTTGCAAAACTTAGAGCCGTATTTGCTCAAGGTGGTAGCGTTACCGCTGGTAACTCATCACAAATGAGTGATGGTGCAGCCTTTGTAATGGTAATGAGTGAGGAGATGGTAAAAGAACTCAACATCGAGCCTATCGCACGTATGGTAAACTATGCAGCAGCAGGTGTACCACCACGTATAATGGGTATCGGTCCCGTAGCTGCAATTCCTAAAGCACTTAAACAAGCTGGACTTAAACAAAATGATATTGAACTTATCGAGCTTAACGAGGCATTTGCATCGCAGTCACTAGCAGTAATACGCGAGTTAGGACTTGATCCAGATATTATAAACGTAAATGGTGGTGCGATTGCATTAGGTCACCCACTAGGATGTACTGGAGGTAAACTTTCAGTTCAATTATTTGACGAGATGCGTAAGCGTGATATGTCAGGTAAATATGGTATGGTAACAATGTGTGTAGGTACCGGTCAGGGAGCTGCAGGGATTTATGAATTCTTGAAGTAATTCCGCTTTCGCGAAAGCGTAAAAACAAAAAATTATAGTACATATTTCTTATAGAGAAAGAAAAAAATTAATTAGCAATAGCAATGAGCACAGAAACAACAAAAAATGATATCCTACGCGGTGGTCAATTTATCGTAAAGGAAACGGCTTGTGAAGATGTCTTCACAATGGAAGATCTTAATGAAGAGCAAAAGATGATGCGTGAATCTACAAGAGAGTTTGTAGACCGTGATCTTTGGGCACACTGGGAGCGTTTTGAAAAGAAAGATTATGCATACACAGAGGAGACTATGCGCAAAGCTGGTGAACTAGGTTTACTAGGTGTTGCTGTACCAGAAGAGTATGATGGTCTTGGGATGGGATTTGTATCTACAATGCTTGTTTGTGATTACATTTCTGGAGCTACTGGATCTTTTAGTACTGCCTTTGGAGCACATACTGGGATAGGTACAATGCCTATTACTCTTTATGGTAACGAAGAGCAAAAGAAGAAATATGTACCAAAACTTGCTACTGGTGAGTGGTTTGGAGCATACTGTCTTACAGAGCCTAGTGCAGGATCTGATGCAAACTCTGGAAAAACAAAGGCCGTTCTATCTGAAGATGGAAAGAGCTACAAGATTTCTGGACAAAAAATGTGGATTTCTAACGCTGGTTTCTGTAACCTATTTATCGTTTTTGCTAGAATAGAAGATGATAAAAACATTACAGGATTTATCGTAGAAAATGATCCTTCTAATGGAATCACACTAGGTGAAGAAGAAAAGAAGCTAGGTATACACTCCTCTTCTACGCGTCAAGTATTCTTTAACGATACTGTAGTACCTGTAGAGAATATGCTTTCTGAGCGTGGTAATGGTTTTAAAATCGCGATGAACGCACTTAACGTAGGTCGTATTAAACTTGCAGCTGCTTGTCTTGATGCACAGAGACGTGTGATAAACGAAGCTGTAACGTATGCAAAAGAGCGTGTACAGTTTAAAACACCTATTGTAAACTTTGGAGCAATTAAGCAAAAACTTGCGCTTATGGCTACAAACGTATATGTAGATGAGTCTGCATCTTACCGTGCTGCAAAAAACATTGAAGATCGTATCGCTATGCGTCAGGCAGAAGGTAACACACATCAAGAGGCAGAGCTTAAAGGTGTTGAGGAGTATGCTATAGAGTGTTCTATCCTTAAAGTTGCAGTATCTGAAGACGTACAGAATACTACAGATGAAGGTATCCAGATTTTTGGAGGAATGGGCTTCAGTGCAGACACTCCTATGGAGTCTGCTTGGCGTGATGCACGTATCTCTCGTATCTATGAAGGTACAAACGAGATTAACCGTATGCTCGCTGTAGGTATGATGGTAAAGAAAGCAATGAAAGGACACGTAGACTTTATGGGACCAGCAATGGCCGTAAAGGATGAACTTATGGGTATCCCTTCTTTTGACACTCCAGATTACTCTGAGACACTTTCTGAAGAGAAAGCACTTATCAAGAGCCTTAAGAAAGTATTCCTTATGGTTGCAGGATCTGCAGCTCAAAAGTTTGGAACAGAGCTAGAGAAAAATCAGCAACTACTTATGGCAGCTGCAGATATTCTTATAGAAATCTATATGGCAGAGAGTGCTATACTGCGTACTGAGAAAAACATTAAGCGCACTGGTCTAGAGAGTCAAGCAACACAAGTTGCAATGTCTCAACTATACCTATTTAACGCTGTAGATATCATCCAGACTAAAGCAAAAGAAGCTATTATCTCTTTTGCCGAAGGTGATGAGCAACGTATGATGCTTATGGGACTTAAACGTTTTACAAAGTATACAAACCAGCCTAATGTAATCGCACTGCGCAACCAGATTGCTGCAGATGTTGAAGAAAATGGCAAATACCGCTTTGACGGATAATATATATTTTTAAGTCACTAAAACTATGTGTACTAGATTACGTATTGAAAATGACTTAAATATATATGTATTCGCTTGCGCGAAAATTTAATATCAACAGAAGCCACTTCCCTACCGAAGTGGCTTTTTTTGTACCCTACTACTACAACGATTTCGTAACACAACAACCTAATTTATATAATGAAAATTAAAAAAGTCCTCGTAGCAAATCGCGGGGAAATTGCTATTAGAGTACTACGTGCTTGTACAGAACTTAATATTGCAACCGTAGCTGTCTACACTTATGAAGATAGATACTCACAACATCGCAACAAAGCAGATGAGTCTTACCAGATAGGAGCAGATAATGAACCGCTCAAACCTTATTTAGATATGGATCAAATCATTGATCTAGCAAAATCTAAAAATGTAGATGCCATTCACCCCGGATACGGCTTCTTATCTGAAAACTCAGAATTTGCAAGAAGATGTGCAAAAAACGGTATCATCTTTATAGGTCCTGAGCCAGAAGTAATGGATGCACTAGGTGATAAAATCACCGCAAAAAAAGTAGCACAATCTTGTGGAGTACCTATAATAGAGAGTAATAAAAAAGCCTTAAATTCACTAGAAACTGCCCTAAGTGAAGCTGGAAAAATAGGATACCCAGTAATGCTCAAAGCTGCCTCTGGTGGCGGTGGTCGCGGTATGCGCATCATACGTAAGGAAGAAGATTTACAGCTTAGTTTTGACTCTGCACGTAATGAGGCGCTCAACTCTTTTGGCGATGATACAATGTTTCTTGAGAAGTATGTAGAAAACCCAAAACATATAGAAGTACAAATAGTAGCAGACACACACGGTAATATAAGACACCTTTATGAACGTGATTGCTCTGTACAACGCAGGCACCAGAAGGTGGTAGAGATGGCTCCTTCATATAACCTATCACAAACGCTACGCGATAACCTTTATAAGTATGCTGTAGCTATTGCTACAGAGATAAATTATAACAACATAGGTACCGTAGAGTTTCTCGTAGATGCAGATGATAATATATATTTCATCGAGGTTAACCCTCGTATACAAGTAGAGCACACAGTAACAGAAATGGTTACAGGTATTGACCTTGTAAAGACACAAATCTTTGTGTCTGGCGGTTATAAACTATCAGATAAGCAGATAAAGATTTATGGACAAGAGTCTATAGGTACTTACGGTTTTGCCATACAGTGTAGACTTACCACAGAAGATCCTACTAATAAATTTACACCAGATTACGGAAAGATAACAACCTACCGTAGCGCCTCTGGTATGGGTATACGTCTAGATGCTGGTAGCATTTATCAAGGGTATAAAGTGAGTCCGTTTTTTGATTCGATGCTTGTAAAAGTATCTGCTCACGGTAGAACGCTGGATGGTGCAATACGTAAGATGGTGCGCGCCTTAAAAGAATTTAGGATACGTGGTGTAGAGACCAACATTCATTTTCTTCAAAATGTCATACAGACAGACGTTTTTAAAAATGGAGAGACCACGGTAAATTTCATTCAGAATACTCCTTCCCTATTTAATATTAAACTTTCTCAAGATCGTACCTCTAAGGTTGTTCAGTTTCTGGCAGATGTGAGTGTAAATGGTAATAGTGATGTAAAAACAAAAGATCCAAAAAAGGTATTTACAAACCCTAAGGTGCCACTTTACAGCCTGTCTGATCCGTTTCCAAAAGGGACAAAAGATATGCTTACAGAGCTAGGTCCAGAGGCATTTTGTAAGTGGTTACTAGAGGAGAAAAAAATACACTTTACAGATACCACAATGCGTGACGCACACCAGTCTTTACTGGCAACGCGTATGCGCTCTTATGATATGCTCAAAGTAGCATCTAGCTTTGCAAAAAACCACCCTAACACCTTTAGTATGGAAGTATGGGGAGGTGCAACCTTTGATGTATGTATGCGATTCTTACACGAGAGCCCTTGGACACGTTTACGAGAGTTACGCAAGGCAGTACCTAACATCTTGTTCCAGATGCTCCTTCGTGGATCTAATGGTGTGGGTTACAAAGCATATCCAGATAACCTTATTGAAAAGTTTGTAGAGAAGTCTTGGGAGAATGGTGTAGACCTCTTCCGTATTTTTGACTCTCTTAACTGGGTAAAAGCAATGGAACCTAGTATACAATACGTGCGTAATCTTACAGGAGGAATAGCCGAAGGTGCCATAAGTTATACGGGAGATATTCTAGATACTAAGCAAACTAAGTACAACCTCAAGTACTACACACAACTTGCAAAAGATCTAGAAAATGCTGGGGCACATATGATTGCCATTAAGGATATGGCAGGATTATTAAAACCATATGCCGCGACAGAACTTGTTACAGCGCTTAAGGACACGGTAAATGTACCTATACACCTGCACACGCACGACACGTCTTCTTTACAAACAGCTACTTACCTCAAGGCCATTGAGGCAAATGTAGATGTGGTAGATGTAGCTCTAGGAGGACTTTCTGGATTAACTTCACAACCTAACTTTAATGCTGTAGTAGAGATGCTTAAGTATCAAGATAGAGAACACTCGTTTGATATGGAAAAACTCAATCAGTTTTCTAATTATTGGGAAGATACGCGTGAGCTCTACTACCCTTTTGAGTCTGGGCTTAAAGCCGGAACGGCAGAAGTCTTTCAGCACGAGATACCAGGTGGGCAGTACTCAAACTTGCGCCCACAAGCAACTGCCTTAGGCCTTGCAGATAGATTTACAGAGGTAAAGAAGATGTATGCCGCTGTAAATAAAATGTTTGGCAACCTAGTAAAGGTTACGCCTAGCTCTAAGGTAGTAGGCGATATGGCCATTTTTATGGTGACCAATAACCTCACACCAGAAGATGTGATGGAGCGTGGTGATACCATTTCCTTCCCAGAGTCTGTTATAAACTTCTTTAAAGGAGATCTTGGTCAGCCAGTAGGTGGTTTCCCAAAAAAGCTACAAGCCATTATTTTAAAAAATAAAGAAGCTTATACAGATAGACCTAATGCACACCTGGCGCCAGTAGATTTTGATAAGGAGTACAAAACCTTTACAGAGACCTTCCAAAAAGGGTTTACCAGGCCACTGGAGATGGAAGATTTTCTCTCATATATGCTGTACCCTAAGGTTTTTGAGCAAGCACACGAAAACTATAAGAAATACGGTAACCTAGCCCTAGTACCTACTAAGAATTTCTTCTTTGGTATGAAACTAGGAGAAGAAACACTTATTGAGCTAGAACCTGGAAAAACGGTTATCATCAAGTTACTCTCTATTGGTATTCCTAATGATGAGGGGATGCGCACGGTATTCTTTAAAGTAAATGGAGAAAACCGTTTTGTAGAGGTACACGACACTTCCCTTAATATCAAAAAGGTTGAAAACGTAAAAATCGATCCAGATAATGAAAACCACATAGGTGCTCCATTACAAGGCTCTCTTTACAAGGTACTGGTCAAAAAAGGACAAGAAGTCAAAGAAAACGACCCACTTTTTATAATAGAAGCTATGAAAATGGAAACTACCGTGGTTGCCTTTAAAGATGGTACTGTACAATCTATAATCGTGACAGATGGAACAATGGTGTCTCAAGATGATCTCGTTGTAACTCTTGAATAAGCCACCCCCTGCATCTCACTATTTTAAGTGAGATTCTCGGTAAAGCCGCCTCTTTGACAGGCGGCTTTTTTTGTTCTCAATAGTACAATTATATTTATAGGGTATGAGTCCGCTTTCGCGAAAGCGTAATAAAACCCATCTCAAAAGTACCTTAACTTCATATTTACATCCGGCGTTAAATAAAACCTAATATCACCTAGGGAATAGGAATTATACAACACAACTTGTACTTTAAATTAAAACTAAATAGATATGAATACTACAAAAGTTATACTACTTAAAAATAGACCGAGCGGCAAACCGTCATCTAGTGATTTTGAATTTACAGAAGAGCAAGTGCCAGAAATAAATGATGGTGAGATACTCTTAGAAACTACATACGTCTCTGTAGATCCTTACCTAAGAGGAAGAATGCAAGATGCAAAATCTTACGTGCCGCCATTTGAGCTTAATAAGCCTATACACTCTGGTATAGTGGCAAAAGTTATAGCGACCAAAAATGACAACTTTAAAGAAGGAGATTATGTATCTGGGATGCTAGACTGGAAAGAGGTACAGAAATCTACTGGAGAAGAATTACACAAGGTATCAAAAGACAATGCTCCCCTACCCGCATATCTTGGCACGCTAGGTATGACTGGTCTTACTGCATACTTTGGCCTTAAAGAAATAGGAAAACCCAAGGAAGGAGAAACCATACTCGTATCTGGTGCAGCAGGTGCCGTAGGAAGTATCGTAGGGCAAATAGCAAAAATAAAAGGCTGCCGTGTGGTAGGTGTTGCAGGCTCTGATGAAAAGATAGAAAAGCTAAAGAAAGATTTTGGCTATGACGATGGGTTCAATTACAACACAGAAGATGATCTAAACGCTGCTATACAGAGAACCTGCCCAGATGGTGTAGATGTATACTGGGATAACGTGGGAGGAGAACTCTCAGACGCTGTATTTTTTAATATTAACCAGAAAGCACGTATTATAAACTGTGGTGCAATTGCCGTGTATAATGACAATAAAGTCCCTACGGGTGTGAGTCCGCAGGTATTTTTAATTAAGAATAGTGCCTTAATGCAAGGATTTATAGTGTCTAATTATATGGATTCTTTTCCAGAAGGGGTACAGCAACTTAGTAAGTGGTACGGAGAAGGTAAACTGCACCACGAAGATACTATTGTAGAAGGTTTTGAAAATATACCGCAAGCGTTTATAGACCTCTTTGATGGTAAAAACACCGGTAAGATGCTCGTAAAGATATAGCCGAGATAACACCTATTATTATTACACCCCTATGTAAGGCACAATGTCATACATAGGGGTGTAACTTTTTGTGCAAAATAGAGCGACTAAGGGGTATTAAAATTATCTTCGCAGCAGATACTAGTTTTAATGAGTTACCACCTCCTTTCTTCGCCCTTGCAGGGCTTTACAGATTTTCGTTTTCGCAATGCACAACAAAAATATTTTGGAGGTATAGACACTTACTATGCTCCTTACATACGACTTAATAAAAAACAAGTCATAAAAGGCTCTTACCAGCGAGACTTAAATCCAGAAGTAAACACATCGCTAGAGGTCATCCCGCAAGTAATGACGGCAGACCCAGATGACTTTATTTTTGTGATTAAATATATACAGTCGCTAGGTTATAAAGAACTTAACTGGAATCTAGGCTGTCCCTACCCTATGGTCACAAAAAGCGGTATGGGATCTGGACTTATTTGCAATACAGAAAAGATAGACCATATACTAGATAGGGCGCATACAGAGACAGATGTTACCATCTCAATGAAAATGCGACTGGGCTATGAAAGTCCAGAAGAGATTATTAATTCTTTTCCTATTCTTGAAAAATACCCGCTTAAGAGTGTGGCTATACACGCACGTCTAGGTAAGCAACTATATAAAGGCGGGGTAGACCTTGAGGGCTTTCAAAAATGTATAGACACGGCAAAACACAAATTATACTACAACGGTGATATCACAACGGTAGCACAGTTTAGAAAAATGAGAGAGCGCTTCCCATCTATCGAGCATTTTATGATAGGTCGCGGTCTTATTGCAGATCCTTTTTTACCTAGTATGATTAAGGCAGATACTACTGTCTACCCAGAAAATAGGTGGGCAATTTTTAGAGAATTTCACGATGAGATTTATGCACAATATGATGCTGCCCTCTCCGGTCCCACACCTATCAAAATGAAAATGCAAGGCTTCTGGGAGTTTTTTGCACAGGCTACACATAACCCACAAAAGGTTTTTAAGGCTATAAAAAAAGCAAGTAACCCGGTAAAGTATCAAAAAGCCGTAGGAGAAATAATAGCAGCACAACGGTAGTAAGATATTAAACTATCTTTGCAACTCACAAAAGATCCTCTCAATCTATTGGAAGACGTATTACTCATAACACCACCCTTTACACAGCTCAACACGCCATACCCGGCAACAGCATACATAAAAGGGTTTCTTAATACTATAGATATCACAAGCTACCAGATGGATCTAGGTATTGAGGTAATACTTAATGTATTTACCAGTGATAGTTTTCAAGAAATATTTGATAGTGTAAAAACACAAGATCTAGCACTCTCAGAAAATGCACAGCGCATACTCGCACTTAGCTCACAGTACGTGCAACCGCTAGATGAAGTAATTGCCTTCTTGCAAGGCAAAAACCAGACGCTTGCTAGGCAAATTTGCACAGATAACTTCTTACCGCGTGCCTCTCGCTTTGAACAACTAGATGATCTCTCTTGGGCTTTTGGTGAGATGGGAATGCAAGACAAAGCAAAGCATCTTGCTACTTTGTATCTAGAAGATTTATCAGATTTTCTAGTAGAATGTGTGGACCCAAATTTTGGTTTTAGTAGATATGCAGAACGTCTAGGTCAAAGCGCAAATAACTTTGACGAATTATATAACGAGTTACAGCAAGAACTCACATATATAGATGAGATAACAATTGGGTTGCTAGAAGCCCGCCTTCGCGAAAGCGTTCCAAAACTAGTACTACTCTCAGTACCTTTTCCCGGAAATTTATACAGCGCCCTGAGATGTGGTGCTTACATCAAAAAAAATTACCCGGAAGTAAAAGTGGCTATGGGCGGTGGATTTCCTAACACAGAGCTGCGCTCTATTACAGATACCAGAGTTTTTGAGTTTATAAATTTTATCACGCTAGATGATGGTGAGCTACCCGTTGCATTGCTCATAGATGCCGTGATACATAAAGTTGAAAACCCCACCTACAAGCGTACTTTTCTCATAGAAAACAGTGCTGTGGTTTATAAAAATAACACAGCAAGACAAGATTATAAGCAAGCACAAGTAGGAACTCCAGATTATAATGACTTGCTACTAGACAAGTATATCTCTGTGATAGAGATTGTAAACCCTATGCACAGCCTCTGGAGCGATGGTAGGTGGAACAAACTCACAATGGCACACGGCTGCTACTGGGGTAAGTGCACTTTTTGTGATATCTCACTAGACTACATTAAGATTTATGAACCCGTTGCGGCACGCACGCTTGTAAATCGTATGGAAGCGCTTATCGCTCAAACGGGTGAAAACGGTTTTCACTTTGTAGATGAAGCCGCACCTCCGGCTCTTATGAAGGCCGTTGCATTAGAAATACTGCGCAGAGGACTTGTAGTAACTTGGTGGACAAATATTAGGTTTGAAAAAAACTTTACTGCAGATCTATGTTTATTACTTAAAGAGTCTGGATGTATTGCCGTCTCTGGAGGGCTTGAGGTAGCTTCAGACAGGCTACTTAAACTTATAGATAAAGGCGTGACAGTTGCCCAAGTTGCACAAGTTACTCGCAACTTTACAGCGGCAAATATTATGGTACACTCCTACCTTATGTATGGATATCCTACACAGACGTTACAAGAAACGGTAGATAGCCTTGAGATGGTGAGACAGCTCTTCGAGCTAGGAATTATACAATCTGGATTTTGGCACCAGTTTGCGCTTACAGCTCACAGCCCAGTGGGACAAGATCCAGAGGCATATGGCGTGACACCCCATTATAACGAGATTACCTTTGCAAATAATGATGTAGACTTTACAGATAGTACAGGGATAGACCACTCGAGCTTTAGCTACGGACTCAAGAAATCGCTCTTTAATTATATGCACGGTATAGGCTTTGAGATGCCGTTACAAGACTGGTTTGACTTTACTATTCCAGCATCTACTATAGATCCATATTACATAGAAGACTGTCTTAATACAGAAACAGACTTAAAGGTAAAGCCTACCGCAAAAATAGTTTGGATAGGTACAATGCCTATCGTGAGTTACTTCTCAAAGAAAAAGAGACAGCTTGCCACGCTCCTATTTCACACCACGAGTGATGAGTTTACGATTACTCTCAGTGAGGAAGAAGCGAGATGGGTTATTGCTATACTACCGGCTCTAAGCCCTCAGAGTGAGCAGTTAATGACTTTCTCAAAACTTAAAAACTCGTATGAAGAACAATTTGAGCACTTTGAGCTTTTTTGGTTTTCAAAACCTATAGAGACACTTAAAGAAATAGGCCTATTAGTACTGTAACATACAATTTTATAATTGTAGATGTATATCTATTTGTGACTAGTCAAGATTCTTTATTTTTAACTACTCAAAACACGGTCTTTACCTGTTAAATAAAGAAATATAGCTATGGCAAATCATACTTCGCAAATCCCTAACGGCGTTATGCTCAACGCATATCCAGATAGCATAGGTACTAACCTCAGTGATATTGTTGCATTGCTTCAAGAACCAGCGCTTAAGGATGTATTTTCACTATTTTACGTCTTACCTACTTTTTTTAATAGTGACCTAGACAGGGGGTTTTCTATCATAGATTACAATATTAATAAAGAGCTTGTCTCTCAAGCAGATCTTGACGCACTTAAAGAGCTAGATATTATGCTCAAATTTGATATTGTGCTCAACCACCTTTCTGTGGGTTCTCCACAGTTTAAGGATATATTAAAAAACGGTGACGCATCGCCTTTCAAAGACTTCTTTATAGACTGGAATAACTTCTGGAAAAATCATACCGCAAGTTATAAAGATGGCGTTGCAGTTCCAGAAAAGCAATATTTGGACAAGTTATTTATGCGTAAGCCAGGCCTACCTGTTCTTAACGTACTTTTTCCAGACGGCACAGAGCGCCCCTACTGGAATACTTTTTACCAAAAAATCACCCTACACCCCATTACTCTTGAAGACATAGCACATCTAGGTCTATCACAAGATGATAGAGATCACACTATAACTCTTATTAATGAGATCATAGCAGCAGGAGGAACACTGGACCAATTACGCTTTCGCGAAAGCGTACAACCCCACAAGCAAGATGTATTAAACATAGTACATAAAAATAGATCATACCTGGGCCAGATGGATGTAAATGCAAATGCGCCAGAAGTATGGGATTTTTATGATGAAACACTTCGCAAGGTAGCAAGTTTTGGATGTAAGATACTACGTCTTGATGCCTTTGCTTACTTACATAAAGAAGTAGGACAGACTAACTTTTTTAATAAACCCGGCACTTGGACCTACTTAGAGCGCATACGCCAGATTGCCGAAAAGTATGATCTTACCCTTTTACCAGAAATACACTCAGAGTATGGACTAGGTCTCCACGACGAGGTGGCAAGCGAGGGATATCAGATTTATGATTTTTTCTTTCCGGGTCTAGTGATTCATACCATTGAGACTGGTGATAATACGGCACTCACAAAATGGGCTAAAGAAGTTGTTACAAAGGGCTATAAGACCGTAAATATGCTAGGTTGCCACGACGGGATTCCTGTTTTAGACCTTAAGGGCATCATAGATAAAAAAGGAAATACACACCAAGGACTACTTAAAGACCGAGAGATTGAGCATATTATAGATACGATACTTAACCGTGGTGGTCGTATTAAAAATATATACGACCCAGAGGGTAATAAAATCTCATACTACCAAGTAAATGCAACCTTTTACAGTGCGCTAGGTGAAGATGATAATAAGCTACTACTGGCAAGAGCGTTACAAATTTTTATGCCAGGTATCCCACAGGTGTGGTACCTAGACCTCTTTGCGGGTAAAAATGACTATGCCGCTGCAGATGCTGCAGGAGCAGGCGGTCATAAAGAAATTAACCGCACCACACTTACTCAACAAGATATTACATCTGGCTTACAGAAACCAGTGGTACAGATGCAACTAGAGATGCTTAGATTACGTAATACATCTCCCGCTTTTAATGGTACGATGGCCATAACAAACAACACTACAAGCGAAATGCATATCACGTGGTCTAATGATGTAAACAAGGTGGTATTACAAGCAAACCTTAAAACAAATCGCTTTAAAATCTCATACCAAGAGAATGGAGAGAACGTGGTTATCACTAATGAGTAGGGTAAATTACGCTTTCGCGAAAGCGTAAACTTTAACCCTTAAATTTTAAGCGCCAGCTAGTCATTACAAAGCATATATGAGGTTAATTGCCTCTTTTTCTAATTGAGTTTGATTTATCATTCGTAACTTCTACGTCTAAAATCAATCCAAATGAAAATACGTATTACTTCACTTGTACTTTGTATGCTTATGGGCACAATACTCACAGCTCAAAGAGACAATGCTACGGTGCAGGCTTTAATAAAGGAAGCCACACAAAATTCACAGTTAGAATCACTTGCCCACCAGATCACAGATGTGCTTGGCCCAAGACTTGTGGGTACACCACAAATGCAAGCTGCAAATGACTGGGCTGTAAAACAATATGCATCTTGGGGTATTGAGGCTCGTAATGAGCAATGGGGAGAATGGCGAGGATGGGAACGAGGAATTTCTCACATAGATATGCTCGAGCCCAGAGTACAGAGTTTAAGAGGTACGCAACTAGCGTGGAATCCAAGTACTTCAAAGGAAGGCGTTACTGCAGAGGTTATCACCCTACCTACTATTAAAAACGCAACGGAATTTAAAAAATGGCTACCAACTGTAAAGGGTAAGATTGTTCTTATTTCAAAACCGCAAATCACGGGACGCCCAGATTATAACTGGGAAGAGTTTGCTACCGAAAAGTCGTTTTCTAAAATGAAAAAACAACGCGACTCTCTATCAAACTTATGGAATGACAAAATACAACGCACGGGATACACTAGTAGAGGTTTACCAGAAGCATTAGAAAATGCAGGAGCCGTAGGCATCGTGACTTCTAACTGGTCAAGAGGTTTTGGAGTTAATAAGATATTTAGTGCTAGAACAAAAGAAATACCTACCGTAGATCTTGAACTAGAAGACTACGGTATGCTTTATAGACTAAGTGAATCTGGTAATACTCCTAAAATAAATATTACAGCAATCTCAAAAGAACTGGGTACCGTACCCACATTTAATACCATAGCAGAAATAAAGGGGACAGAAAAGCCAGAGGAGTATGTCATATTATCGGCTCATTTTGACTCTTGGGATGGTGGTACAGGAGCTACGGACAATGGAACGGGTACTCTTGTAATGATGGAAGCTATGCGTGTACTTAAAAAAATCTATCCTAACCCAAAACGTACTATACTAGTAGGTCATTGGGGAAGTGAAGAACAAGGGCTTAATGGCTCAAGAGCCTTTGTAGAAGATCACCCAGAAATTGTGGCAAAAGTACAAGCATCATTTAATCAAGATAATGGTACAGGTCGTGTTGTGCGCCTTAATGGTGGAGGGTTCTTACGTAGTTACGATTATTTAAACAGATGGTTAAATGCTGTACCTAAGGAAATAACAGATGAGATAGAAACTACATTTCCTGGTGCGCCAGCACGAGGAGGGTCAGACTATGCTTCATTTCAAGCGGCTGGAGCTCCAGGGTTTAGTCTCAGTAGTTTGAGCTGGTCATACTGGAATTATACCTGGCACACCAACCGTGACACTTATGACAAGATAGTTTTTGATGATGTACGCAATAATGTAATCCTTACTGCAATACTTACATATATGGCTAGTGAAGATCCAGAATTTACCTCTCGTGAGCAAGCAGTGCTCCCACTAGATAGAAGGTCTGGTAAACAAAGAGAATGGCCTACGCCTCGTTCTCCTATAAGAAAAGGAGGACTTGATTAACTCATAATAATTAGACACGTATTATATGAAACCGCTACGCAAAGAAGATATCTCACAAGAAGTTTTTGACCTTTATGATGATTATGCTCACAATAAAATAGATCGCAGAGTTTTTATTGAGCGATTATCAGTATTTACTGTAGGTGCGGTGACCCTTCCAGCGCTATTGAGTTTTATAAGTCCAGATTATGAGACTACACAAACGGTCTCAAAAGATGATCCTACCATAGAAAGTGTTTTTATAAACTATGACTCACCAAAAGGTGGTGGCTCTATCAAGGCTTTATACAGTAAGCCTGTAAACGCATCTGGCAAATTACCAGGGGTCATTGTGGTACACGAGAACAGAGGTCTTAATCCTTATATAGAAGACGTAGGTAGACGTACTGCAAAGGCAGGATTCTTATCTCTAGCTCCAGATGCATTATCACCGCTGGGCGGCTATCCTGGTAATGATGATGAAGGCCGTGCAATGCAACGCAAGCGAGATAGACTGGAGATGATTGAAGATTTTATTGCCGCATATCACCATCTTAAAAATCACAAAGATTGTAATGGTAAGGTAGCTGTGGTAGGCTTTTGTTTTGGCGGGTGGGTTTCTAATATGATGGCCGTGCTTATTCCAGATCTCGTTGCTGCTGTCCCATTTTATGGTAGACAACCAGACGATGAGCAAGCCGCAGAAGTTAAGGCTCCGCTCCTACTACAATATGGCGGGCTTGATAAGCGTGTAAATGCTGGCTGGCCAGCTTACGAGAAGGTACTAACAGCAAATAATATCCCACACACGGCACATTTTTATGAAGGCGCAAATCACGGTTTTCATAATAATACAACACCAAGATATGATGAGAAAGCCGCTACCCTAGCCTGGGATAGAACAATTGCCTTTTTTAATAAGTACCTTACAGCCTAATCGCTGTATACTTAGATTACAAGAATAGCAAACCGTTATAGTTATTATATAATCTTAATGACGCTTTCGCGAAAGCAAGAAAAATATGAATGTTATAGAAAAATTTTACAAAGCCTTTCAAGAAGGTAATGCCAGCGGGATGACTGCTTGCTATGACGATAATATCGTATTTTCAGATCCTGCTTTTGGAGAGCTTCAAGGCAATCGAGCAAAAGCTATGTGGCATATGCTTATAGAACGCTCAAACGGCGCTATGACCATAGCTTATAGTGATGTCCAAGTTTCTGGTAATACAGCAACAGCAAAATGGACGGCTCATTATACCTACGGCCCAAAAAAGCGAAAGGTTGTAAACCACGTCCAGGCGGCGTTTGCTCTTAAGGATGGAAAAATTATAGCACATCACGACACCTTTGATATGTACACGTGGTCAAAGCAGGCACTGGGCACTCCAGGGTTACTATTAGGTTGGACAGGCTTTATGCGTAATAAAATCCAACAGAAAACAAACGGCTTACTCGACGCTTATATGAGGCGTAATAGTTCTAAAAACTATCAAGCTATTTAATACACAGCTCTGTGCAACGTACCACACCTTATCAATCTCCTTTTTACATTATACTACTTGTACTAGCTGGCGAGGCTGTATTTATACTTCCTTTTGTACTAGCAAGAGTTTTTAGAGCAACAGTGCTTGACGTATTTCAAATTACAAATACAGAACTAGGCTATTGCTTCTCCATTTATGGGATTGTAGCTTTAATATCATACATAATAGGCGGCCCACTCGCCGATAAATATCCGCCAAAAAGCCTAATGGGTATAGGTCTTATACTCACAGCTCTAGGAGGGATAGTGTATGCTAGTAATCCATCATTGCTCACACTGCAGGTACTTTACGGCTTCTGGGGATTTACGACTATATTTTTATTTTGGGCTGCGATGATTAAAGCTACACGTGTATGGGGTGGAGTTAGTAACCAAGGTAAAGCCTTTGGTTTTCTAGACGGCGGTCGTGGTCTGGTAGGCGCATCTTTTGGGTTGCTAGGAGTTGTTATCTTCTCACTTTTTATAGTAGAAGATAATGTCGCACTTACAAGTGCACAACAAGTAGAAGCTTTCCAAACTATTGTATATGCCTCTTCTGCCATAGTAGCTCTGGTGGGTATTATTGTACTCTTATTTTTGAAAACTAATGTGGCTCAACAAGAAAATAACACGCAAACCATTACGCTAGATGCTATAAAAACAGTCCTTAAACTACCATCTGTGTGGTTACTTATGATCATCATTTTATGTGCCTATGTAGGTTATAAAATCACAGACATATTCTCTCTATATGCAAAAGATGTGATGAATTATAGCGAGGTAGACGCCGCAAAGACGGGTACATTTTTACTATTTATAAGACCGCTAGTGGGTGTTATCGTTGGTTTTCTAGCAGATAGGTCGCGTGCCTCACTTTACCTATGTATGGGCTTTGCACTATCTATTATAGGAGCCATACTTTTTGCCTCAGACATACTTAGTGAAGATACTACCGTACTTTTCTTCTTAACTATCATTATCACAGCTCTTGGAGTTTATGCAGCACGAGTCCTCTACTTTGCTGTTATGCAAGAGGGTAAAATACCGCTTAAGTTAACCGGTACGGCGGTGGGTATTATCTCTTTTATAGGCTATACTCCAGATATTTTTGCAGGGCCTATGATAGGTTATTACCTTGATGGTATTCCTGGTAAAGAAGGTCACTTTGCTGTTTTTTGGATGCTAGCCATCTTTTCGGCAGTGGGGCTTGTGGCGTCTATTGCCTTTTATAGATTTGCTCGTACGGAGTAAGATTACGCTTTCGCGAAAGCGTAATAAAAACTATTTTCTTCTAGTGATATTTTTGAAATATTTTGAGCGCCTCGTTATAGCTGCTCTCAAAACTCATCGTGTTGATGTTATCATATGCTTGTACAGATGCAAAGTAAGAAACTAGCTTTTCTGTAGGCATATTACCGGTAAGATCATCTTTTGCCATAGGGCAACCGCCAAAACCTTGTATTGCTCCATCAAAACGCACACAACCGGCCTTGTAGGCCGCGTCTACCTTCTCGTGCCAGGTAGTAGGTGTGGTATGTAAATGTGCACCGAATTCTATGTTTGAGTACCTTGGTATTAAGTTAGAAAAAAGGTAGTCTATAGTTTCTGGGTCTGAGGTACCTACCGTGTCAGATAGTGATAATATCTTTACTCCCATCTTACTTAGTCGTTCTGTCCACTCCCCTACGATATCAACATTCCAAGGGTCTCCATATGGATTTCCAAAGCCCATTGATATGTAAACCACAAGCTCTTTATTTTTTGAGTCTGCGAGCTCTATAATGTCTTGTAGCAAATCTATAGACTGGTCTATGGTTTTATGCGTGTTACGCATCTGGAAGTTTTCTGAGATAGAAAAAGGATAACCCAGGTAGTCTACCATCTCGTGCTGTACAGCATCTTGCGCACCACGTAGGTTTGCGACTATGGTAAGGAGTTTACTATCTGTTTTTGAGAGGTCAAGGCTATGCAATACCTCTGCAGAGTCTTTCATCTGAGGGATTGCTTTAGGAGACACAAAGCTACCTACGTCTATCGTATCAAAACCACAACGCAGTAATGACTGGATATACTGTATTTTAGACTCCGTAGGAATCCAATCTTTTATGCCTTGCATCGCGTCACGAGGACACTCTATTATTTTTACCTTTTTACTCACTCTGTAAAAATAGGATTTTAAAAACGGACTTGTAAGACTTGCGTTACTTTAAGACCTGCTTCTTTTCAATAATCTTATCAACACAATTTATACCATCTATGGCAGCAGAGATGATACCCCCGGCATATCCAGCTCCTTCCCCGCAAGGGTAAAGACCTTTTACCTCTACGTGCTCTAGGGTTTCCCACTTACGTGGTATGGATACGGGTGATGACGTTCTACTCTCTGGTGCGTGTATTACGGCATCATTAGTAAGGTAGCCCTTCATCTTTCTACCATAAGCTATAAACGCTTTCTTTAAACGTTTGGATAAAATATCTGGAAGCACTTTATTGAGATTTACAGAGACTATACCGGGTTGATAGGACGTCTTTGGGAAGTTTTTTGAGACCCGACCGTCTACAAAGTCGCGCATACGCTGTGCCGGTGCTGCTTGGGTTTTTCCTGCGGCTTCCCAGCAAGCACGCTCTACAGACTTTTGAAAATCAAGGCATACAAAGGGATCATCCTTTTTATAATTAGGCAAATCTTCTGGAGTTACACTCACGACAATACCTGAGTTTGCATAAGGATTATCACGCTTAGAAGGGCTCCAGCCGTTTGTCACTACCTCTTCTTGACTAGTCGCACAAGGTGCTATAATACCACCTGGACACATACAAAAAGAATAAACCCCCATACCGTCTACCTGCTGTACTAGACTATAAGACGCTGGAGGTAAATAAGGATTATCACCATCTGAGTGATACTGTATATCATCTATAAGTTCTTGCTGGTGCTCTATACGTACACCTATGGCAAATGGCTTTGCCTCAATCTTAATATTACGTTTGTGCAGTAAGTAAAATATATCTCTCGCCGAGTGACCAGTCGCTAGTATCACATTATCAAAATCTAGCCAGTCTGTATCATTTACTTGTATAGCGGTAATCTGATTATCCACCACTTTGAGATCTGTGAGTTTCGTATCAAAACGTACTTCACCACCGTGTGCTATAATAGCCTCACGCATCGCCGTAATAATTTTAGGAAGCTTGTTTGTACCTATGTGAGGATGCGCATCTACTAGTATATCTTCTACCGCGCCAAAGTGTACAAACCACTCTAGAGCTTTAAGTACATTACCACGCTTTTTTGATCGTGTATAAAGCTTTCCGTCTGAGTAGGTGCCTGCGCCTCCTTCTCCAAAACAATAATTTGAATCAGGATTAACAATATGGTCTTTATTTATAGCCGCAAGGTCTCGTCTTCTCGCTCTTACATCTTTACCACGCTCAAAAATTATGGGTTTTAGTCCGCCTTCTACCGCGCGTAAAGCGGCATACAGCCCCGCAGGACCAGCTCCTATAATGGCTATCTCTGGAGCGTTAGAAACATCTTGTGGTACAAATGGAGGAATACTAGGTCGCTCCTCGCCTTTTTTCCAAAACTCTATTTGTAGCGATATTTTTACCGGTGATTTACGAGCGTCTATAGAGCGCTTACGTATATCCCACTCACGCACATCGTCTGCACGAAGTCGCGCTTTTTTAAAAGCAACCTCTGCGATGTAGTCATCATCTTCGGCCTGGTGTGGGAGAACATTTATTTGTACAAGTGTAGACATAGCGCAAAGATAAGTGCTTTGCAATCTTGAAGTGCGTAATGACTCTAAAAAATGGTGGTAGAAATATGGTTTTTACGCTTTCGCGAAAGCGTACTCAACATTAATCTATCTCCTCATAGTCTACATACTCTCCTACAACTTTTGAAGATTTTTTTGGGACATCTCTTGTAGGCTCCTGTTGTGATTGCCCATATTGTTGCGCCTGTTGCTGGAAGCCTTTAAAGGCGTTTTCCATTTTCTGACCAGCTTTTTTTGTAATGTAACGAACAATGTATGGCCAAGCTAATTTTGCCAAGAAACGAAGCCCAAAATATACCAGAAGTATAATGGCAATCGTTTTAATAAAACTTGGAATTTCTGCAACTAGCAGCATAATCTTTACTTTTTTTTCAAAATTAGTAATTATAGCTTGCAACAAAGAGATGTAGAAGCCTAAAAAAAAGATAAATTCTTCTATATTTGAAAGACTAACCCATAACCTTTATGCACACCGTACGTATTATTGTTACTCTATTGATTTGTGTCGCTACAACAGGCTCAATTACAGCACAATACACAGAGACAATTAACTCAAACAGACCTGGAGAATCTCAAGGCGCTTTTAGTGTAGGGACTCGTGTCTTACAGGTAGAAACGGGTTTTGACATTGGGAATGACACCCACTCGCTTTTACAGACAGATACAGATATACTGGGGTATAATCTCAATTTACGCTATGGCTTGTTTTTTGAAAAACTAGAGCTTAACGGATTGATGAGATACCAGCGCAACGAGGTATCATTCATATCTGGATCTGCCTCGCCAGATGTTATCGCAGGACTCGAGACGGTACAAATAGGTGCCAAATACCTTATTTATGACCCATATAAATATGCTCGTGACGAGGTAAATCTATACAGCTACCACGCAAATAGACGTTTTAAGTGGAAGTCTCTTATACCAGCCGTTACCGTATATGCTGGAGGAGTTTTTGATTTTACAAACAGTCAGTTTAATTCTATACGTGAGGATGGTATAAGTCCTAACTTAGCGCTTATATTCCAGCATAACTGGGGTCGCTGGGTGTGGGTAAATAATATTATAGTAGATAGAGCAGGTACTACATACCCTACTAACTCTTGGATTACAACCTTGACACACTCTTTTAATTCAAAATTTGCTGGCTTTGCAGAGTACCAGCTTATAGACGGTGATCTCTATGCAGATTATCTTGTACGAGCAGGAGCTGCATATCTTATCACAAAAAATCTACAAGTAGACCTTAGTGGTCTAGCAAACTTTAAAGACACCCCTACACGCTGGAACGTCTCTGCAGGAGTTTCTTACAGACTAGATTTACACGAGAAGGATGAGATTATAAAAGATAGAGATGCAGATGGTGATAAAAAGAGCTCATCAAAACGTCAAGCAGAGCGCATTAATAAAAACAGAAAACGTAAAGATGCAGTAGATCCTGACGGTGACGGCATTAAATAATACCCCTAAATATTGCAGATGATTACGCTTAAGGAAATGATTACCCCAAAAGAACTCAAACAATTTGTTAAGTTCCCATTTTCCCTATATAAAAATGAACCTAAGTGGGTACCTCCTATTGTGGCAGATGAGCTAGATAGTATGGACCCTGCAAAAAACCCTGTGTTTAAAAATGCAGAAGCACGCTATTTTCTCGCTTTCGCGAAAGCGGAAAACGGAAAACAAGAAGCAGTAGGAAGAATATGTGCTATCATAAATCATATTGAAATAAACAAGCAGAAAAAACCTAAAATGCGCTTTGGCTGGTTTGATGTAATAGATGACATAGAAGTAACTAAAGCACTGTTATCTAAAGTCTCAGAGATAGGGGAAGAAAACAATCTTGAGTTTATGGAGGGACCTGTAGGTTTTTCTAATATGGAAAAAGCAGGATTACTTATAGAGGGATTTGAGTATCTCAACACAATGATTACTTGGTATAACTACCCGTATTACAAGGATCACTTTGAGCAACTAGGTTTTGAAAAAGCTGCCGAATGGGTTGAATATAAAATTCAAATAGACCCACCAGAAAAGCAAAATCCTAAAGTCAAGAAGTTTGCAGATATTATTGCAAAGCGCTATGAGCTTAGCCCGCTAGAGTTTAAAACCTCTGCAGATGTAAAGCCTTATGTAGATGAGATGTTTGGGCTACTTAATAAAACATATAATACTCTTAGCACATTTGTACCTATACAGCAGTATCAAATAGATCACTATAAGGAGAAATATATAAAATATATTCACCCAGATTTTATAAAGTGTGTGCAAGATAAAGAGGGGAAACTAGTAGCCTTTGCCATCACGATGCCGTCATTTAATGAAGCGCTTAAAAAAGCAAATGGATCGCTCTTTCCTTTTGGGTTTTATCACTTGCTTAAAGCAAAAAAGAAAAATGACACTGCTGCCTTCTACCTTATAGGTATTGATCCAGAATATCAAAACAAAGGGGTAACGGCTGTTATTTTTCAAAAAATGCAAGAATTATTTAATTCTAGAGGGATTACTCAAGTTGAAACAAACCCAGAACTAGAAGAAAATAAAGCCATACAACAGCTCTGGAAAAATTACGAACACAAACTTCATAAACGTCGAAGAACGTATCGCAAAGATTTATAGTACACTTTTATACTGGTAACACAATTATGATAGATTCACTAAGCCTCATAGGTCTTGCTGTAGATGCTGCTCTAGTCGTACTTATTTTAATCGTACAGCTCATAATATACCCTAGCTTCTTATATTATAATCGTGATAATCTTGTAAACTGGCATAACAAGTATACAGGTAAGATTGCTGTAATAGTGGGGCCACTTATGGTAATACAACTTTTACTAGCTGTTTATACGGTAGTGACTGGTAGTTTATATATGATAGGGACTATTTATCTAGTCTTCGTATTATCTACTTGGGTTACCACTGCACTTATATTTGTACCGTTACATAAAAAAGTGACCCAAAATACTCACACAGATGGAGATCTTAGGTCACTTGTTTCAAAAAACTGGATACGTGTTGTTTTATGGGTTATAATTCTATGTATAACGGTATTAAAACTTAATATACTCCAGCTGTTTTCTTTTTATAATTAACAGTGTTGCTACTTGGCAAGAATGTGTTCTTTATGATGCGCAACGAGGCCATCTATAGGTCGCTTAAGAATCTTACCAGCTGTAAGTCCAAAATTATTCAATACCTCTTTGAGTTCGGCTTGTAAATAAAAACCTATAGAACCTACAAAGTGTATAGGTATGTCTTTTGCATCTGGAAACTGAAGAACAATCTGGTGTTCTACAAATACAGAAAGCCCTTCCTTTATAACTCCTTGGCAATACTCCTCATCTTTATTCTCAATAATGAAACGTGCAAAGGTTGCTAGATACGTATTAGGATTAGGGTTTTTATAAAGGTGATTCTTTATATTTTCTGAGCTTAAATCATATTCTGACTCAAATTTTTGGGCTAGCGCTTCTGGTATTTTACCAAATTTATAATCACGTATGAGTTGACGTCCAAAATAGTTACCACTAGCATCATCCATCACTACATATCCTAGTGATACTACTTTTTGGATTATTTTTTCTCCATCAAAGTAACTGCAGTTAGAACCTGTACCTAGTATACAAACTATACTTTTCTCTCCCTCTGTAGCGGTAGCATATAATGCAGCAAAGGTATCTTCTTTAAGTACTATATCTGTAGCTTTTGTAAATATCTCATCAAAAACACTTCTCATTAAAACACGAGGGCGCTCTGTACCACAACCAGCACCATAGAAGTAAAGTGCTTTTACATCTTTTCTATGCTTATAAAGCTCAAAGTTGTTTACAATACGTTCTCTCAATATCTCTTGAGACAATACTTGAGGGTTTAACCCTAAGGTTTGTGTTTGGAAAAGACTTTTACCATCATCAGTTAGCGCAATCCAATCTGTTTTTGTCGAACCGCTATCTACTACTAAAATCATATAATACGTGTATGAAGAAAAAATAAAAAACGCTTTTGCAGCAATATATACTCAACCTAATATTCTTAGATTGTTACATATATAACTACAAAAGCGCGCTAATGCATCTTAAAGTGTATTTACTTTTTCTGCAAGGTCAACGAGTTTGTTTGAGTATCCAAACTCATTATCATACCAAGATACAAGCTTGAAAAAAGTTGGGTTTAATTCTATTGCACTATCTGCATCAAATACAGAAGTACGTGTCTCGCTTACAAAATCTTGAGATACAACTGCATCTTCTGTATAACCTACCACACCTTTCATAGAACCTTCGGCAGCATCTTTGAATGCTTTTTTAATAGCTTCTACAGACGTTGCTTTTGAAGTCTTCACAGTTAAGTCTACTACAGAAACATCTGCCGTAGGTACACGGAAAGCCATCCCTGTAAGTTTTCCATCTACTGCTGGTAGTACTTTCCCTACTGCTTTTGCAGCTCCTGTAGATGTAGGTATAATGTTATTTAAAGCACTACGACCTAGACGGTAGTTCTTGCGGCTAGGTGCGTCTACTACAAATTGTGTAGAAGTACCTGCGTGTATTGTAGTCATAAGCGCCTCTTCAAGACCAAAGTTATCTTCTATAACTTTTGCCATAGGTGCTAGACAGTTTGTTGTACAAGACGCGTTAGACACCACCGTGTGCTCTGCAGTAAGATCTCCATCATTTACTCCCATTACAAACATAGGTGCATCTTTAGATGGTGCAGAGATAACAACTTTCTTTGCTCCACCTTCTATATGGTAATTTGCAGTTTCTAGCGTAGTAAAAATACCTGTACACTCTGCTACAACATCTGCTCCAGCTTCATCCCACTTAAGATTTTTAGGATCACGCTCTGCAGTAACACGTATAGTTTTACCGTCTACAACAAGGTGTCCATCTTTTACCTCTACAGTTCCATCAAATCGTCCGTGTACAGAGTCATATTTAAGAAGGTATGCTAGGTGATCTACATCCAGTAAATCGTTTATTGCTACTACATCTACATTATCACGCTTTACTGTCGCTCTAAATACGATACGTCCAATACGTCCAAAACCGTTTATTCCTAATTTTAAATTTGCCATTATTCTTCTCTATTATTATGTGGTCATTATCTCTGACACACGGATTAATTCTTTATTTATTTTACTCTCTCCCTTAATTGCTTGTTCTAGCGGTGTAAGGGTCATTGTATCGTGTATGGTACCTACCATATAATTACTTTTTCCTTCTATAAGACTCTCTACAGCCTTTACTCCCATACGGCTAGCTAGCACGCGATCATAGCAAGTAGGAGATCCTCCTCGCTGCATATGCCCTAGTACAGAAACACGTACGTCATACCCCTCAAGATTATCATCTACATAATCTTTAAGTTCAAAAACAGATTTCCCAATTTTATCACCTTCGGCTACGACAACGATACTTGACGATTTTCCAGATATTTTAGAACGCTGTAGCGATTCTACTAGTCGTTCTATACCCATATCTTCTTCCGGTATTAAGATCTCTTCGGCCCCAGCACCTACTCCAGCATTTAGAGCAATGTGACCTACATCGCGGCCCATTACTTCTACAAAAAAGAGCCTGTCGTGTGAGTGTGCAGTATCACGTATTTTATCTATAGCATCTACAGCGGTATTAAGTGCTGTATCATACCCTAGTGTGCGATCTGTACCACTTATATCATTATCTATAGTACCAGGTATACCTATCACAGGGAAGTCAAACTCTGCATTAAAATGAAGTGCTCCCGTAAACGTACCGTCACCACCTATAACGACAAGTGCATCTACACCTGCCTTTACCATCTGGTTGTGAGCAATCTGTCTACCATCTGTAGTTCTAAAACGCTCACATCTGGCAGATTTTAAGAAAGTCCCGCCTTTATTAATTATACCACGTACACTTCTTGCGTCTAGCGGAATAAAATCACCCTCAATCATACCATCATACCCTCTGTGTATCCCTACACATTCTAACTCGTGATAAGCACAAGTACGTACAACAGATCTTACTGCAGCATTCATTCCTGGGGCGTCTCCTCCAGAGGTCATAACTGCTATTTTGGTGATTTTTTTACTCATATAAGCATAATTTTAGATTAAATTTAGCAAACTTAATGTAGAAAAATCAATGAATTGGGGTGTAATTTATTGGATTGTCAATTTCAAACGTTTTCGGTTGAAAAGTTTTTTGGAATTCTTAATTATGACACATTAAAAAGAGGCCGAAAATGATGAAATGGGAAGAATTACGCTTTCGCGAAAGCGTAAAAGAAACAATCTCTATTTATTAAATTGAACGCCGTCTGGTCCAATCTTTTTTGGCACATCTCTTTCGCCTTGAGCTTGAAGTACAGCTTCTTCTACTTTGCCCTTAAAAACTTTACGTAAAAGTTCTTTAAAAGTATTAAAATCTACAGCATAAGATAGCCCTACTCCTTGTGTATAACCTTCTGTCTCACCTATAAACTGAATATCTGTCTGGCGATTAAACACTTTTGCTCGCAGTGTACCGTCTTCATTAAGTAAGAAATCTATCTCTACATCACCCACAATCACACTCTCACTAATACCTCCTGTAGGGACACCTACTTTACCATTTATAAGAACTCGGTTTGTGATTTGAGTAGACAGGGTCACTCCTACTCTACCTGCAGACTGGATATTTGCCGTAGGGTCACGCTCTGCTTGTACAAGATCTACTCCCACGTCAAAAATACTATCGTCATCATTAAAGAGAATACCAGATAGTATAGAAGACGTAGTCTCAAGAAGATTATTTACAGCCGCAGTAGCGGTATTTACACTAGCCGAGCTTAGGAACGCTCCCTGTGAAACAAGAGATATCGCGTTAAGCTCTTTTGCATTACGGTCTTGTAATAAAAATTCTAACTCTGACACCACGGTACTACCAGCACCAGGAAACTCAATATCAAAAGTAATATCTGGCTTTAACAGCTCTCCTGCTAGGTTAATAATTACGTTTACTGGTATCTTTCTATTTACAGTAGAAGTTTCTAGTAATGTACTTGGGTTAGCCTGCGTTCTATAAATTGCACTTACGTCTAGTATGGCTTTTGCTGGATCACCATCCCAGCGTATGTTTGCATCCTGTTGTAATATAAAGTCTTTTGTTACAAT